>NZ_JQAR01000026.1 GCF_001437155.1 Liquorilactobacillus mali | reverse complement strand
TGATTTGTCGAAACTTTGTTCAGTTTTCAAAGGTCTACTTAATTGCTTAACGCAACTATTCAATAATACCATCGTTGATCGCTAAAGTCAATAACTTTTTTTGAATAAAAATTCTTAAGAACTAATAATTATTCAAACATTTGTTTCACCTAAGCATTCATATCTCTTAACGACAACAAATATAATACCAAGTATTACGTTACGCGTCAAGAAGTTTTTTCTATTTATTCCAAATACTCTTAAATTACATTTATATACGCTAGAAATATGACTGTATCCAGACTATCCACTAATTCCAAATTTTGGATACTATGCATTATTTTACTTAATCATTATCTATGTTGAATCACAAAATACATAAGAATAAAAATAAAATTTCATGCCAATACAATGGGCCTTGAGTAACTTACTCGAAGTTGCGGCTTGAGGTACACATAAATAATTTGCAGCTAATCGAATAGCTACAACTCATAGAACACATTTACATACGACTAACAAAAAACCGCGCCAAAATTCTTGACGCGGTCCCTTTTTAGATAATCCTATTTCAGTTCAGGTGCATCTGTCTTAAACAGATTTACAGTTGAACCACCATATTTTTCAATCAGGCTAGTTCCCTTCTTTTGAGCAGCCTTTAACTTTTTCATTCCATCTGTATATTTGTAGCTATAATCGCTCTTATTAACCTTCTTAAACCCAGAAGGTGTGTAGAATCTTAAAAGATCCCCAGTAACAATCTTATCTGATAACGATAAGACTTTATCTGTATGAGATTGCATAGAATCAACCTGTGCCTTTTGCTCAGCAGTCAGATTTTTGACTAAGTTACCGCTACTATCGTACACTTTATTTCCAATCTTAGAATATGTCGGTGAAACATAGTCGCCATCTCTAAATGCTACTGTTTGATTTCTGTTCTCTGAAAGTAAATCATTACCTAACTGAATCATATTAGATGAGTCTATTCCCAGCAAGTCCTCCAGGGTTGGCATTACATCAATTTCGCCACCATAAGTATGATTAATACCACCCTTCAATCCATTCATATGAATCATAAACGGTACTTTTTGGAACATAGCTAAATCATAACTTGAAACCGACTTCTTCCCTAATAGCTGGGCGATTGCCTTCTTATGATTATTTGAAATACCATAATGATCACCATAAACAACAATCATTGAGTTGTTATACAACCCAGATTTCTTTAGATAAGATATGAATTCACCAAAGGCTTGATCCAGATAATGTGCTGTCTGCACGTAGCCATCAACAGTCTTATCGCCTGTTGTAGTCTTCGCAATAGTTTGATTTTGCTTATCCAATTCGTAAGGATAATGGTTTGTAACAGTAATCAATTTTGCATAAAATGGTTGTGGCAACTGCTGGATATACTTAGTTGCTTGTTTTAAGAAGATTTTATCCTTCAACCCATATCCCACGCTATAATCAGTTTTTTGTTTGTAGTAATCATCGTCAAAGAAATACTGGTAGCCCCAAGACTTATAGGTATTATCTCTATTCCAGAAACTCCCTACATCTCCATGAAAAGCTGCCGTTGAATATCCCTTTTGGTCCAAAATAGCAGGCAATGCCTGGAAAGTATTTGAAGTACCATATTGTGTCATCACTGAGCCAGATGGTAACCCAAAAAGCGAATTCTCCAACATTGTCTCAGCATCCGACGTTTTTCCTTGCCCTACTTGATTAAAGAAGTTATCAAAAGATAAAGTATTGCTATCAGAGTAGAATTTATTGATATTTGGTGTAACTTCTTTTCCATCAACCTTGTAGTTAATCAAAAATTGTTGAAAACTCTCTAGGTGGAAAATAAAGACATTCTTCCCCTTTGCCTTACCATAATATGAAATATTAGAAGAAGCTCGATTTTTTTTCAAGTAAGAAAGTACCGACTTCAAATCATTGCTGCTAGCATTAGCCCTAGTTGAACTCTCCTTGTATGTCTCATAAACATTATATCCAGTATAAAAGTTTAACCCCAAATATTTCACTATATAGTTATTATCAAATGTTCTTGTTAACAACTGTGGTCTATCCTTCTCTGACACAGTTAGATTAATTGCAAACAAAACTACTGACAGGGCAGTAACCGCTCCTGCCAACTTGAAATTTGTTTTCTTCTTATCAACCTTGATAATCTTAAAAATCAAGAGAAGACTCAAAACTATAACATCTAAAAACACTAAGAAATCACTTGGTTGAATAATTTCCATAATACTAAGGCCCAAGTTGTTCGAAACTGAACCTGATGATTTAATTATTCCTACAGACAAAAAGTCCGAAAATTCGCGATAATAAAGAATATTGGCAAATAACAGAAGCGATGCCAATAAATCAATTATCATCATAATCCAATATGACTTTTTCCCTCTAAAATATAATGCAATCCCCAAAAGTAATAATCCAAACGGAAGTGGATTCAACATTAAGATTGCCTCCTGAACCCCACCAGTAACACCTAAATTGAACTTCGTCTGGTAAGCCCAATAAGTTTTAATCCAGAAACAAACCATCAATAAAATAAAGAAACCATTTTTGGTGTTCAGGACATTCCTAATCTTGTTTAAGACCGACCCCATTAAACTGCCTCCATCTTCAAAATATCATTTAGATCAATTATATTCCTATTTGTTCTCACAACAAAAAAATAAAACTCATCTTCAAATTTTTTTAATAATTAGTCGTTCAACAGATCGTAAATCTCCATTGCTGCCAGATCAATATTATCAAATTCAAACTGTTGTTTATCGGGCAACTCCTCAAGAGTAAATGTATCTGTTTCCCTATCATAGCTGATTACTCCGCGTTCACGGCCGTCTTTCTCAAAGCGTCTACTTTGAACCTCATCACTTTGCTCCTTGACCATTGCATCTAAACGTGAAATTATTGCTGCTAATTGCGAAATCTCCATTATAAAAAACTCCTTCTTTCCAGATTGAAAAACAATCCTTAAGTAAACATAATAGCTTTATTCTACCAAATAAAAATTAAACATACACGAAATATATCACTTTTATCACCCAAATAACATTAAAAAAGATTTAAAAAAAGTATTCTAATCCGAAAATAAATAAGAAAATTAATAACTGGTCCCTTATTAGATGATTTACGTCCAACAAGATCGAGGACATAAAAAGAAGTACCATCAACAAGAATACAAATATTCTCATCAATGATACTCCATTTTCGTTACCCAGCGTCATATTTTAAAAAGCTTAGTGTCTTAAAACAATAAATTTCTCTACCAAACAATTTGGCCAGAAAAAACTGATTCAATCTTCTATTTTGAATCTGAAACAATCTCAAACTCTCTTTTATAAGATTAAGTTTTCTTACCAAAAAAACTTAATCTCGACAAAAGTTCAGTGATTACTTCTCCCTATCCTTTGGCGGAATAATCAACGCAATCATACCAAGAAACATCCCAAAATAATACGTCACAAAGCGCCACAAAATCATTGCCAACACCAATTTACTGGAATTAGCAATAAAGGTTGAGAAAATCATTGAGAAACTATACTCTGCACCACCAGAGCCGCCTGGGATTGGAAACAATGAAATGACCATTACAATAAGGATGTGCAAAGTAATAACCAATAATAATTGTGCATGCGAAACATGCAACGCTAACAAAATAAAATAAGGGATTACATAATAAAAGGATAACTGAACAAGGGTTAAAAGGCTTATTTTCAGTAATAATTTCCAGTTGCCTTTTAAACGTACACTTTCCTCGTAAAAATTATCAATTTTTTCATCAATCGCTTTTTCCCATTTCATATAGCGTTCAGAATTAGAAAACCACTTTACCGGCTTAAACATTAACTTAACCAATTTCTTGGTGAAATCATACCAGTACATTACTAGCAAAAGTCCTAGTATAACTGCTAGATGTACTACAAATCCAAAAATAAACAAAATAGAAAGAGCGTGCATCTTGTCAGCTATCAAATGAAAACCAATAAACAAAGCAAATATGAAATTTATGACAATCATAGATTGATACACTACAAATTTCATCAAAAGAACTGAAGTTGCTCTTCCTGCATCAACACCAGATTGCAAAAGTGCAAATAGCTGAGCAGGCTGTCCACCTGAAGAAAAGGGTGTAATTCCATTAAAGAGTTGCTCAATCAAAGGTATTCTAATGGTATCTCGCCAACTAAATTTCGATCCTTCACGATGCAAAAGTATCTTAACAACAACTGCTTCAAGCAATAATGACAACCCCATACATGCAAAAGCAGCTAACAGCCATTTCCATTTAAGAGAAGATACATCGCACATTAGTGAACTAAAAGAAATATCTCGCAAAGAGAATCCTAAAATAACACTCCCCAAGATAAGCATCAACAGTAAAACAATCTTATTATTTCTTGTCATCCCTACACCATCTCAGTCTGTCGACGGTAAAAATCATACCATATTTTAGCTAGATTATCCTCTGAATAATAATTTGAGGCATCCAATGATTTTTTACTCATCTCATTAATTAATTCAGGTGTATTTGCCAAATTTCTTAAGATCGTTTCAAATTCAGCAACATTCTTACCATCTAAATAATATCCCTTTAGAATTGCCTCATACAATTCAAGCGAACGTAATACAACAGGTATTCCAGTACTGAAAGCCTCCAATATACTCATCGGAAAAAGTTCATTATACGATGGCAGTAAGAAAACATCCGCTGCATTATAATAATCATTCATCTGCACACGATCAACTATCCCTGAAAAAATAAGATTATCAGGCGGATTATCAACAACTTTCTTGAGTTCATCATACCCATCTGTTATTTTACCGAAAGAAAAACCTCCAACCCAAACAAACTGAAATTCTGGCAACTTCTTAGCAAGTTCAATAAAATCGGGAACACCTTTGCGTTCTTGAACCTGTCCAACTCCGAGAACAACGAATTTGTTGCGACCTATTCCAAGTTCTTCCCTAATTTTTTCTTTTTCGTCAGTACTTTTTTGAAAAAAGTCATCATGCGAAACAAAGTTAGGAATATACGTTATTTTATCCTTTGAAACCCCATATTTTTCAAGCTCTTTTATAAAGATGGGGTTAACAACAACCAGCTGGTCCATTCTACGGTAGAATGCAATCACATAATGATAAACGATTTTTTTAATAATCCAAGGTAACTTTAAGCTGCCTTCCAGTGTTTCGGGTAAAAAATGGACATATCCGATCTTTCGACCTCTTCCTGGAAGAAAAGTCGATAAAAAGAAGAGGGGATCAATCGTATGATAATGACTGATATCAGACCTACTAAATTTGTTAATTGATATTTCTATCTTTCCTGATAACTTTTTGCGTAACAGCCCAATCAGTTCTGTATACGCACTACCAACACCTTGCCCTTTTACTTTCGTGGCAGAAGAAAACATCTGAATCTTCAACATCTTAAAACTCCCTTAATCAGCCCGTTTCGCCAGAATGACTAGTTTCACTTTCTTTACCATACAATGCTTTACAATCAGCGTAGAACTGTAAAATTCTCTCACCAAAATTATCTGCAGAAATAGAAGCTAATTTGGACCCTAGTTTATCTTGATTAATTTGTTCATTACTCTTGTTCAAGTAAAAAATAATTTTATCAATAAGTTCTTCTTTGTTGCTAAAAGTTCCTCCAAAATCCTTATCACTCAATAGCTCATCCGTATACGGACTATGTGTCGCTACAACGCGCAATCCAGAAGCCATTGCCTCAATATAAGTTAAGCCTTGCGATTCAGAAATAGAAGTCGATACGAATAAATCAGCCATATGGTAATAGTTAGCAACCACTTCATTATCCACCTCGCCAGTAAAAACGACAGCCGATTCCAATTTCAAATCATTAACTTGCTGTTTTAGGGATTCCATGGCTGGACCATCTCCCACTATCAGCAGCTTTGCATCGGGTATCTTTTTTAATACCTCAGGCAAAATATTTATTAACCTATCAATGTTTTTTTCATAAGCCAGCCTACTTAATGTCAACAACACTGGTGTATCTTTTTTAAAATTGTATTTCTCACGTAAATTTAAATCTGCTGTGACGTCTCCAAACTTATTAATATCAACACCTGTTGGAATAACTGTTACTGGTGCCTTAATTCCATACCTGTCCAAAGTATCCAAGACTCTCTCGCTTGGTGCAACTATCCCTGTCATGTGATAACAAAATGTACGTGACATTTGCTTCACATGATACGGCTTCAGTAATTTGCCTTTAGCAACATAATGTAGATAGTCTTCATACATTGTGTGATAAGTGTGTATACATGGAATCTTTAAATTTTTGGCAACAAACTTACCAATCCAACCCATCGAAAACTCCGTCTGTGTATGAACAATATCCAGCTCTAAATCTCTCGCAACCTGATAGGCCCTAAAAAGACCTCTTACTGCAATTCTTCGATCAGTAAATGAAATAAAAGGTATGCTGCTAAATCTGAAGATATTTCTTTCATATTGATTAGGTTCGACATTCGGATCAGTCGTTGTAAAAATATACACATTGTGCCCATGTTGTTCCAACTGTTCACGTAATGTTTTAACAGAGGTAGCTACGCCACTGACTTGCGGAAAATAAGTATCCGTAAAAATCCCAATATTCACGAGCATCCCCCTTAATAATTAATAGTCAATGTTAATTATATTGGTTCAAACAACTTAATGCAATGATTCATCAATTTTTCATTAAAAATCATTTTTAATCTTAATAGTTTTTTTACTTAATCTTCAAATTCAAAATAAAAAAGCCAGACTTCAAAAGAAATCCGGCTAAAAGTACTATATATTAATCAGTAAATTCCTTAACTAAAGAAATAACTTCTTCAGTTGTTTCACATTCACTGACCGCTTTTTCAGCTAACTTTTTCATTTTATCTGTATCTAACTTCTTCATCAAACTACGTGTCTTAAGAATTGAGGTTGCACTCATTGAAAATTCGTCGAGTCCAAGGCCTGCTAAGATAGGCACAGCAATCTGGTCACCAGCCATCTCACCGCACATGCCAGTCCATTTGCCTTCCGCATGGGAAGAATCAATAATAATCTTAATAAGACGTAAAATTGAAGGATTGTAAGGCTGGTACAAATAAGAAACACGCTCATTTCCACGATCAGCAGCCATAGTGTATTGAATCAAGTCATTTGTTCCAATACTAAAGAAATCTGAATACTTAGCTAATTTGTCAGCAATCATTGCTGCTGCAGGAATTTCCATCATCATACCGACTTCAATGTCATCTGAAACAGGTTTTCCTGCTTTAACAAATTTAGCTTTTTCTTCTTCAAAGATAGCCTTAGCATCTTTAAATTCCTTTACAGTAGCAATCATTGGGAACATAATTGCCAAGCGCCCATAATTAGATGCACGCAACAAAGCCCTTAACTGTGTCCTGAAAATATCCTGCTTATCCAAACTAATACGGATAGCACGATAACCTAGGAATGGGTTCATCTCTTCTGGTAGTGGTAAATAAGGTAATTCCTTATCACCGCCGATATCCATTGTACGAACAACAACTTGCTTGCCATTCATACCTTCAACAGCTTGTTTATATGCTTCGAATTGGTCATCTTCGCTAGGAAGCTCACTCGCATCCATATACAAAAATTCTGAGCGGAATAAACCAACGGCTTCTGCACCGTTATCGTTCGCGCCAGCAACATCTTTCGGTGTACCAATGTTGGCACCTAAAATAAATTGCTTGCCATTTGCTGTAACAGTCTTAGCATCTTTCAATTCTTCCCATTCAGCCTTTTTCTTAGCAAAATCAGAAGCTTTGTCTTCATACTTCTTTAACTCTTCAGCAGAAGGTTCAATAATTGCTTCGCCTTCAATACCATCAATGATGACAGTTTGACCTTCTTTAATTGTACTAGTAGCGTTACCTGAGCCAACAATAGCAGGAATTTCAAGAGTCCTTGACATAATCGCTGAATGTGAAGTACGTCCACCTATATCAGTGATAAACCCCTTCACAAAATTTCTATCCAATTGTGCTGTATCAGATGGAGTCAAATCATGTGCCACAATCACTACTTCTTCATTAATCAAAGCAGGATTAGGCAAATTAACACCTAATAAATGACTTAAAACACGTTTAGCAACGTCTCGGATATCGCCTGCACGTTCTTGCATATAGGCATTATCTGTCATGCCTTCAAACATAGCGATAAACATATCTGTTACGTCTTTTAAAGCCTTTTCGGCATTAACTTTATCATTCACAATCTTATCTTTGATATTTCCAAGCAACTCAGGATCTGATAAAATTGTTAAATGTGCCTCGAAAACTTCTGCTTCATCTGCACCCAAATTGGCAGCAGCCTTCTCTTTAATAATCTTAAGATCAGCTTTCGCAGCTTCAACCGCATCGTCCAACCGCTTAGTCTCAGCTTCTGTATCTTCAACAGAACTTTCGGAAAACGATAAATCTGGTTGAACGAGCATATATGCTTTTGCTGCAGCAATACCATCGCTTGCAGCAATACCCTTCAACATTTCAGACATTATTCTGCAAGTCCTTCCTTTGTCATTGCATCTGCAATTGCTGCAAGTGCATCTGTTTCATCTGCACCATCAGCACTGATTGTAACATCAGCATTTTGACCAACTCCGAGTGACATAACACCCATAATTGATTTCAAGTTAACAGATTTTTCTTTGTAAGTTAAAGTAATATCTGAGTTAAACTTGCTTGCTGCTTGTACCAAAAGTGTAGCTGGGCGAGCGTGAATACCTGTTTCTGCAATAATGTGAAATTCTTTCTTTTCCATGTCTAGTCGGACTCCTTTACGTTATAAATAAAGTATTTTAAGAACTCATCTGAAAATGAAAACATTTCAAGAACACGTTTTCATTATATAGTGACAGAATCGCTCCTACTAAAAATAAATGTTAGCATGAATCAAATTACAATACAAGTTTTACAATAAAAGTTTTTTTGACTTTTTGCAAATATCCATCTGCTGTGATTATCTCTCAAAATGATAGGTAATCTCACCTTTATGTCCTGCAATTCCAACTACTCTTTTTCGTTGTGGGAAGTTCATAAAAGCTTCATGAAAATCCATAAAATCATCAGCTGATATTTTAATTTCTTCAAGTTCACCTTCAGCTAATTTTTGCAATTTATCTGTAAATTCTTCTGTCATGCTGTCACCCCTTTTATGCACGATCATATGATACATAATTACTTTAAAAAAAACAAACATATAGAGACTTAATCCTTGAATTATCAATAATAAATTAGTATACTGTTTTCAAAGGTCAAAGATAGTCAAATGTTTTTTGACTTATTATTAATGAGAAAGGTAGTGAGTTCTTAATGCTATGTCAAAATTGTAAAAAAAATCCAGCAACAATTCATCTTTCTACAAACCTTAATGGTCAGCAAGCGTCAATTGACCTTTGTCAAAACTGCTACCGTGCCTTAAAGGAACAATCTCAAAGAAATGGTGAAACAAATGGTTTCCAAGATCCTTTTGGTTTTGGGAGTCTTAATGATATTTTCCGGTCACTCGGAGATGGTTCAACTCCTACTCAACAGGCTCAACAAGGAATGCCACAGTCTGCTCAATTCTCTGGTAATGGTGGGGGAAGACGTGGTAATGGCGGAATTCTAGCCCAGTTTGGCTTGGATTTAACGAATGAGGCTAAAAACAACAAGATTGATCCCGTGATTGGGCGTGATAATGAAATTTCGCGTGTGATTGAGATCCTAAACAGAAGAACTAAAAATAATCCCGTACTAATTGGTGAAGCCGGTGTTGGTAAAACCGCTGTCGTTGAGGGATTAGCACAAAAGATCGTTGATGGTGATGTTCCACAAAAACTGCTAAATAAGCGAGTTATTCGTTTGGACGTTGTCTCTTTAGTTCAAGGGACAGGTGTTCGTGGTCAATTCGAACAGCGGATGCAGCAATTGATGAATGAATTAAAACAAAACCAAAATGTTATTCTCTTCATTGATGAAATTCATGAAATTGTTGGTGCCGGCAATGCTGAAGGCGGTATAGACGCTGGTAACGTGTTAAAGCCCGCCCTAGCCCGTGGAGAGCTTCAATTAGTAGGTGCAACTACACTAAATGAGTATCGCACTATCGAAAAGGATGCTGCGCTTGCTCGTAGGCTTCAACCCGTACAAGTCGATGAACCCTCTATTGGCGAGACGATCAAAATACTTGAGGGTATCCAAGCTAAGTATGAAGCATATCATCACGTTCGCTATACACCTGAAGCTATAAATGCAGCTGTTACACTATCAGATCGGTATATTCAGGACCGCTTTCTGCCCGACAAGGCAATCGATTTGCTTGATGAATCAGGTTCACGCAAAAATTTGACGATTCAAGCTGTTGACCCTAATGTCATTGAACAGAAAATCAAAAATGCACAAGAACAAAAACAAATTGCCTTAAATGCAGAGGATTATGAAAAAGCTGCTTATTATCGTGACCAGCTAAACAAATTAAGCTCAATGAAAGAAACAAAAGTTGATGCTGAAAATTCTCCGATAATCACTGAAAAAGATATGGAAAAAATTATTGAAGAAAAGACAAATATCCCAGTAGGAGAATTACAAGAAAAGGAACAAACACAGTTGAAAAACCTGGCAGCTTCCTTAGACTCCCATATAATTGGGCAAAAAGATGCTGTTAATAAGGTTGCTCGCGCAATTAGACGTAATCGTGTTGGTTTTAATAAATCAGGACGTCCAATCGGTTCCTTCTTGTTCGTAGGACCTACTGGTGTTGGAAAGACAGAAACAGCAAAGCAATTAGCAAAAGAACTCTTTGGGACTTCAGATTCAATGATTCGTTTTGATATGAGCGAGTACATGGAAAAGCATTCAATCTCAAAACTGATTGGATCGCCTCCGGGATATGTTGGTTACGAAGAAGCCGGACAGTTAACCGAACAAGTTCGCCGTCATCCATACAGTTTATTGCTGCTTGATGAAGTTGAGAAGGCGCACCCAGATGTAATGCATATGTTCTTGCAAATACTTGATGATGGACGTTTGACCGATTCACAAGGTAGAACTGTCAGCTTTAAGGATACCATTATTATCATGACATCAAATGCTGGAAGCGGAGATTCCGTTGCAAGTGTCGGATTTGGAGCCGCTGCTGCAGGGAATACTCATTCTGTTTTGGATAAACTTACTAAGTACTTCAAACCAGAATTTCTAAACCGTTTTGATGATATTGTTGAATTTAATGCGCTTAACAAAAAAGATTTAGTTTCAATCGTATCGCTTATGCTAAATGATGTTAATTTGATGATGTCTAGTCAAGGACTTTCATTAACTGTAACGGATGAAGTTAAAGATAAGCTTGTTGACTTAGGTTACAATCCTCAAATGGGGGCTCGTCCGCTGAGACGTGTTATTCAGGAACAAATTGAAGATAATGTTGCAGATTACTATTTGGAACATCCACAGACGAAGAACTTTGAAGCAAAACTTGTCGATGACCAAATAAAAATTGATTCCCCTGAGATTGCTAATGTCACTGAACAGACAAAAAGCTAAATTTTAACTAAAAGGAAATGTAAATTCGACTACATTTCCTTTTTTTATAGCATTTTCCTATAGTATGCATACCATTTTATATTATAATGAGTATATAAAAATAATTAGTTCCAGTGAGGAGGTTTTATAATGCATCTAGTGGATGTAAGTAGCAGTTACTCCAGAAAGATAAAGCAGGAACTTGAAAATTCTGCTAACCATTTTATCAAAATTTACACACTTGGAAACACTCGTGTAGTTTTCAAAAAAAATGTAGCAACCAGTGAAATTGTCATGTCTAATAAAGTACGTGGAATTACTGAAGAAGAAATAAACTTTGTACTTGAAAAGCTAACAAACTCATCGATTGCCGATGTAACAATTACAACTGGTAATAGAGTTGTTGATATTTCATTTAAGAATTAAAAATGATATTACAATCTTTTCCATTTGTTTCTAAGGCGGTGCATTTTTGAAATTTCCTAAATTCATTAAAAACTTATTATCACGAGATTCAAGAAGAAAATATGCAAGTAAAACGGTTAAGAATGATGTTAAAGCTGTAACGGAAAACTCAGTTTCACAACAGCCCTTAATAAAGCCTGAGAATAAGAAAACTGTTGAAATTACCAAGAAAATGTCGCATACGAAAAAAGAACTTCAGGATTCGGTCTTACTAATTATCTACACGGATGAAAATGGAAACGAACTGGTCACACCACAAATTGTTAGTGGTCACCTCGGGGAAGAAATTAATTATCGAATTAAATCTCTTAAAAACTATGACTTAATTAATTTTAAGGGATTCACGAAAAACTATGTTGACCACTATGCCATCTTGACTCTGATATTTAGGAAAAAAACGGCAGGATCAATTTGGATTTTCTGTCGAGATGTTGATACAAACGAATTAATTCTCTCACCCAAGCTATCTAAGGGATATTTAGGGGATGCATACCAATTATATTCACCTTCTATTCCTGAATACAGTTTACTGAATGTCAAGGAATCAATTCGAGGAACTCGTTCCATTGAAAGTTCTTCTTTAACATTTTTCTACAGGCGAAAAACTTGGCTTGAAAATGGGCAATCATCTCTTTATTTTAAGATGAAAAGCTCAGTACCTGTCTATGACTCTCCAGGTGGAAAGCGGCTTAAAATCAACTTATCTCCACAGACGATCTGGAAGACTTTTGCTGTAATCACGACGGCAGATAACTCAAAATGGTATTGTATCGGGGGGCCTCTATGGATTGCCTTTAACAACACACTGATGTCCATATATGCAGAGGATGAAACTAACGAACAGTATGGTCATAATTCTAAAAAACTTGCTACCTTAATTGAGGCCACTGTAGATTACGTTGCTGATAGATCTGTTAATCTCTACGATAGACCTTTTGGTAAGATATCCGGCACACTTAAACATGGCACCAAGATTAAACTTGAATATTTAGAAACATCTGACGAAGTTACTTGGTACAGGCTGACCAATAAACTCTGGCTTCCCAGTCAATATATCTTATTCAGATAAGAAACTTCAAACTAGTTAAATTCTGCACATAACTGCCCAAATAACGAAGAGAAAATATGACATGAGTCCGTTAAAATTGAACACTAACACGAAATAATGACATAGTTAAAGCTAACATCTTGCTATAAGTAATTTGAGACTAGACAAAGAACTTTGTCTTATGGAGCAGGAGCACACTTATTCGAAATAAGAAATAAATAGAGGAGTTAAGTCAAAATTCAACTTTTGACTTAACTCCTCTATTTATTGTATCAATCCGAACTAATTCTTTAGTTTCTATAATTTTGCCGATAACTTCACGTTGGGATACTTATCAGCAAACCAACGCTCTGAAAATTCATTTTCAAACAAGAACAAAGGTAATCCTTGTCGATCCTTCACTAAAATATTTCGTGAAGAAGACATCTTTTCATCTAATTGTTCCGGATCTATCCAACGTGCAATTTTCTTACCCATTGGTGTCATCACAACTTCAGAATGGTACTCATTAAGCATTCTGAACTGGAAAACTTCAAACTGAAGCTGACCAACCGCGCCCAAAATGTAATCATTTGTACTGTAGCTTGTATACAGCTGGACGGCTCCTTCTTGAACAAGTTGTGTGATCCCTTTGTGAAATGATTTTTGTTTCATAACATTTTTAGCAGTTACTCTCACAAAGATTTCAGGGGTAAACTGTGGCAATTTTTCATACTGTACTTTATGCTTGCCAGCGAAAATAGTATCTCCAATTTGAAAATTACCAGTATCATAAAGCCCAATGATATCACCAGCAACTGCTGTCTCCAATGTTTCCCTAGAATCCGCCATAAACTGTGTCGAATTCGATAATCTTAATTTCTTTGAGTCCCTCGCTAGTGTAACATCCATTCCTCTTTCAAATTCACCTGCACAAATACGTACAAAAGCAATTCGATCACGATGATTAGGATTCATATTAGCTTGTATTTTAAAGACAAAGCCTGAAAATTCTGGAGAAACTGGACTGATTATTTCACCCTCTTCGTCCTTGTGCGCAGCAGGAGCGGGAGCAAACTTCAAATATGCATCCAAAAATGTTTTCACCCCAAAATTAGTTAGCGCAGAGCCAAAGAAGACTGGAGTAAGATTTCCCGCAGCAATCTTTTCCTCATCCATTTGGTTACCAGCATCTTTTAGTAATTCAACTTCTTCAAGGACCTGACGGTAAATACTTTCTTCTTTTAACGGATTGTCTTCGACTAATTCTCCGTTATCATCTAACTCCAGATAGCTTTCTCCTTGGTCTTCTTTACGATATAATTCAATTCGATGATTGAAAATATCATACAGTCCTTTCAGGCCCTTTCCCATTCCTATTGGCCAATTCATTGGGAAAGCACCTATTCCTAAAACTTCCTCTAATTCTGCGATTAGATCCAGGGGTTCCTTCCCATCTCTATCCATCTTATTGATAAATGTAAAAATTGGGATCCCACGCATTTTACAGACCTTGAACAACTTCTTTGTCTGGGGCTCAATCCCTTTTGCAGAATCAATCACCATCACAGCCGAGTCAACCGCCATCAAAGTACGGTATGTGTCTTCAGAAAAATCTTCATGTCCTGGTGTATCTAAAATATTGATACGCTTGCCCGCGTAGTCAAATTGCATCACCGAACTTGTAACGGAAATTCCACGCTTTTTTTCAATTTCCATCCAATCAGATTTTGCAAAACTCCCTGATTTTTTCGCTTTTACAGTTCCTGCCTTACGCAAGACACCTCCAAATAATAACAGTTGTTCAGTTATAGTGGTCTTCCCCGCATCAGGGTGAGAAATAATCGCAAAGGTACGCCTATTATTAACTGACTCTGTTAAGTCTTGAATATTCATAATTTCCCTCTTTCTTCTACTAATTAAATCTAAACCTTTTTTTCACGTTGAACATGTGCTATCGCCAAAGCAGGGGTAAGCTCGACCTTAATCTCCATAATACGCGAATCATCGACTTTTTCAGTTATTAACTTGATTCCATCGACATATACGCTCTCGTGGCTGTCATCTTCTGGTATATACCCTAATTTTGCAATCATAAACCCAGCTATGGTATCCACATCGTTCATTTCAAAATTCGTCATAAATTCGTCATTAAAATCATCTAATGACAATTTGCCTTGGACAATGAATTCACTATCGGAAATCTTATGATAATCTTGTTCTGGTTGATCTGATTCATCATCTATTTCACCTACGATTTCCTCTAAAAGGTCCTCTAAAGTAACTAAACCAACAACCCCACCGTATTCATCAAAAAGAATTGCTAATTGATTTTGCGTTTTCTTCATCTCGAACATTACTTCATCAATTGCCATGGTCTCAGGGATAAATAAAGCTGGTTGCATAACTTTTCTAATAGTTATATGGTCAAACCCTTCTTCACGAGCAGTTTTCAATATATTTTTTATGTGCACAATTCCAACAATATCGTCTTTTACTTCGTTATAAACTGGTATTCTTGAATACTGCATTTGCAAAATTGCGTCGATATTACGATCATTGTCATTTTGAATATCAATCATAAAGGCATCAGTTCGCGGTACCATGACCTCTTTTGCTAATTTTTCGTGCATAGAAAGCACACCTTTGATCATGTCAAAAGCTTCTGGTTTTAGTTCATTTTCCTTATCCTCAGGGGAAATTAACGCACCCAATGCTTCAACCGGAGTAATGTTATCCTGCGAATCAATATCGGTAATATCTTTTTTATTTGAAATCACTGCATTGTGCAATTTCTGAAATGGTATAAAAATATATCCTATCATCGCGGCATACCTTAGAAAATGCAAAAAGAACTGCAAACCATTATTTTTATATAATTTTTCCAGCACATCCGCCACAAAAACTGGGAAAGCTGTCAATAGTACACTGATAGCTACGAAAGCTAGGACATTATTTTCCACAGACATTTTTAACTTACTGAAGGCAATTACACTTGACAATACTCCAATAACCAACAAAAAAACAAAAGAAAAACCAGCACCCGTCTTGATTTTCTTGAAGAATGCTATTTTCTCGTTGTTTTGTTCCATTCTATAAAAGAGGTGATAGTTCCTAATAACGCTTAGAATTATCCCAGCGCTAAAAAGTAAAACTACAGCAATACCCATAAATAACGAACTGACAAGTCCAGGATCTGAATTCATTTTATATTTTCTCTCCAATTGTTAAAAAGTTGATATTAATTCCCGATTATATAACATATACCTTTTGTCTGCAATTAAGGTCATTTTGGAACTCGAATAACATCTCCTGCTTTTAAATCATTATTTGAAGTAAAATTATTAATTTTCATTATATTATCAACAGTTGTACTATATTTGCTTGCCAAACCTTCTAAAGTGTCCCCACTTTGAACATTAATAGTTTGTGTATTATCCTTTAACTTTTGCACGCTTTCACTTGAAGCCTTAGCGCTGGATTCACTAGCCGCTTTCGCGCTTGCCGCACTCGATGAACTAGCCAGACTGGCAGCCTTAGCACTCGATGAACTAGCCTTTGCTGCTTTAGTTGATTCTTCTTTTTTAGTTTTAGCTTTTTTGGAAGAGCTTTGGCTATCAGAGGCAGTCGCAGAGTCAGCTCCAGATTTGCTTTCTTGCTGGCTTTTATTCTTCGAACTAGCCGTACTGTCATTTTGTGCAAATCTGTCTTGAATATAATCCCAGACATTTTCCTTTGCAAAAGCCACGTTATATATACCACCACACAGCAGCAAGAGAACTATAAAGAATCCGGCAACTTTCAAACCTTTACCTCTTTTGTCCTTCTTCTTAATAGCAGCCTTTTCCTGATTCTTTTTATCTGCAAGTAATTTAACCGGATCAGCACCTCGTTCATTGTAAAAAGCATTGCGCATCTTGGGCTCATCTTTTCTTGTAAAACCATTTTTAAACTGTTCAACTTTAAATTCTTCATATATGGTACTTACATCAAAAGATTGACGCTCACTTTGCTTCTTTGCTAAATAATCTGTCTTCTCTGAAGCAGTCAATGACTGTAACCAACCGAAAGAATACTCATATTGAACCATGATTTCACGAGTTGATCCGAAATCCTGTACCTCGCCGAATTCTAGCCAGAGTGTACGCTCACAAAAGCGCTCGATGTTAACAACATTAATGTCTGAAATAACAAAAGATACCCCAACATCTTTTAAGTTTTGAATCTTATCGCTTACCTTTTTAAAGAAGGCGAGGTCAAGACTACCAAAAATGTTATCTATCAAAATAAGTTCTGGTTTAACAAAGAGCGCAATCGCTATTGATAATCTAGCATAAAGTCCAGTCGAAAAAGTTTTTACGGGACAATATAGCCATTCTCCCAAATCACTAAAATTGATAATTGCATTTATTACGTGATTTGCCTTAAACTCATCTAGATTTGCAGAAGAAACAGCATGCTTTATATTTTCTAATCCAGTAATATTCTTATCCAACCCGTATCTCGTTGTTGCTACGCTGGTGTGTGCATCCATTGTAATAAAACCGGTTGTCTGTTTTTCTTTTCCAGCCAAAATGTCTATTAAGATTGTCTTGCCTGCACCATTGTTTCCCAGTAATCCAATTGCTTCACCTGGACTGATGCTCAGATTGACACCTCTTAACTCCCAAAAGTTTTTATTCTCGTTCGCAGATAATTTTGACTTAACGATATCTTTTTTTTCAGTAAGTATCGGGGTGCTTTTCGTAATATATTTTAATTCTATTTTTTTCATAATTTCACCTAAGATTTTTCTGTTCCATCTACTGCTATGTTACAAGATACTAAATTCTACGTCAATTTCAATAAGATCATCTTAAACTATTTCTGAGAATCGTTCTCTTCTTTATTATTTAATAAATAAATATCTCTGAAATACTTAATTACAACTTTTAGAACTGCATAAAAAGGAATTCCTAAAATCATCCCCATAAGCCCGGCAAGATTACCTGCAACTAATAATAGTACAATGATTGTCAGTGGATGAATATCAAGCGTTTTTCCAATCACATTTGGATAAATCAGATTTCCATCAACTTGTTGTACAATAACACACACAATAATAACTAACATAACCATTTTGGACGAAATTGAAATTGCAAGCAAAATTGCTGGCAAGACCCCAATATAAGGTCCTAAATAAGGGATAAGATTGGTAACCGCAGCCATTACCCCCAATAAAAGAGCATATGGCATTCCTATCATGAAATAGCCTAAAGTGGTAAAAGTTGCTACAAAAGTACATTCAATGAACTGTCCTGCAATATACTTTGAAATTGTTTCACCCATTTTTCCCAACAGAACTTCAACTTGTTTCCCATGCTTATTTGGTATAATCCTTTGAATATTTGGAATTAGTCTATGTCCATCTTTTAACATATAAAATAACATGAAAGGAACAGTTATAACTGTTACGGTGATACTCGTTACCATTCCGATTATTGAACCGAGACTCTGGGTAATAGTATTCAAAAAGCCCTCAACGTTTTTTAACAGATTTTTTTCTACAGTACTGATGTAACTACTGATGTTTAATTGTTTCACCCACTCTTGTCGCGAAAAATCGTCATAATAACCATTCGTCATTTTTTGTAATGCTCTAATATAATCAGGCGATTTTGAAATGAGCTGTCCTATCTGTGACACCAATATTGGGATTAAAAAAGCTAAGGAAGCCGCAACTATGGCTATTAATAATAAAAACACGATTGTTACGGAAAAGGTTCTGTTCAAATAAAACCTGCCTATCTTAATTTTCATCAAGAACTTAACCAATGGTTTGAGCAAATAATATAAAAATCCAGAAATTATCACTGGAACAAACAAAGTTGAGATGAACGTTCCGACAGGCTTAAATATAAAACTTATCTTAGTACAAACCCATATTAAAGTTGCTATCAAGAGTATTTCAGTTGTAACATACATTAATTTTGAGTTTTTCAATTTTTCAAACATTATCGCTCATCCTCATACATTATTGTTAGTTTTATTTTTCCTATTGGAGCAGAATGCAATGTTCATTGTGCAGCTTCCAAGCACTAGTAAATTGCTGATATAGTCATTCTTGACTGTGTACCACTAATTGTTGGAACAATCTGATCTCTAATCAGCAAGGGAGCTGCTACAAAACAATGTTTTGTCACAGCTCCCTCAGTTATAACTCAACGTCTACATACGCCGTGACAATTCTAAATATCGATTATACCAAATCCTGATGTATTCCTCAGAAAAAGGACCCTTTTGGTTATCAATCCAATCAACAAGTGTAAGTACATTGTGCTTCAGAATTTTATCTGTGTCTCTTGAATAATTCCATTTAGTCCCATGCTCTGCATACTCATCTACATCAAGCAGTTTCTTTTCCCCATTTGGAAAAACCTTGACATCTAAATCATAATCGATATATTTTAGTGCCTCACGGTCTAAAATTGCTGGTGAAGCAAGATTACAATAATACGAAACCCCATTGTCCCTAATCATCGCAATTATATTAAACCAGTAGTGTTTATGAAAATAAACTAGTGCTGGTTCACGTGTAACCCATCGGCGACCGTCAGATTCAGTTACAAGTGTGTGATCATTACAACCAATTAGGGCATTTTCACTGGTCTTAAGTACCATTGTGTCCCGCCACGTTCGATGCAAACTACCGTCGTGTTTATAACTTTTGATGGTGATGAAATCACCTTCCTTTGGTTCTCTTGCCTGATGCATGGTTAAAACCTGCCTTCTATAAACACAAGGTGTAACTTACACCGTTATCACTAACCATTATATCAAACTTCTTCAATAAAGCCCAAAAAATAATTAATTATATTTTTAATTTGTTATCATTTATCTTGAAAATTATCAAGACTGAATTCTATCACAGTCAAACATAATTTTTCATTTTCTAAGCAATTTTACAACTGCTTCACACCTTGCTGTTTGCGGAAACATATCAATTGATTGGATGTACTCAACATAATAAGCTTGAGTAAGTTCTTTTAAATCGCGTGCAAGTGTTGATGGATTACAAGATACATACACAAACTTTCGGGGTTTAGCTTTTAGAATCGTTTTAATCAGCTTCGCGTCCAACCCGGTTCTAGGTGGATCAACTACGAGTGCATCAAAAACAAAACCACTTTGTTCCCACTCTGGTATCAAATCTTCTGCTTTTCCAACTGTATAAGAAAAATTTTTTTGCTCATTCAATTCAGCATTAAGCTTTGCATCTTCAATTGCTTCAGGAGTTATATCCATTCCACGAACTTCATTAGTATCATTCGCAACAAACAATCCAATAGTTCCAACACCGCAGTATGCATCAACCAACTTCTCATTTTTGCCCAAGTCAAGGGCCTTTTTTACCTCTTCATACATTTTTTGTGTCTGATAAGGATTCAACTGGAAAAAGGCGCGTGCTGATAGTTTAAATTCAACATTGCCCAATTTTTCTGTTATATATTCGTTGCCGCTGAGTAACTTAGTCGATTCTCCCCATATTAATGAGGTCTTACCCTTGTTTATATTTTGTAAAATTGAGGTAACTTCCGGCAAATTGTTATTAATCTTTTCGAGCAAGAGTCTTTTTTTAGGCAACTTCTCCGAATTTGTAATAAAAACAACCTGCACCTCTCCTGTTGCAAATGATTCTCGAACAACAATTGTCTTTATAATTCCAGAATTGTTTCTTTCGTCATAAATCGGTATCTCCAAGTCCTCAAAGAACTTGCAAATTTTCCTAATTACTTTCATTGTTAAAGGCCTTTGTGTAGTGAAGGTTGGTAAATCAACCAGCTCATGCGTCCCACGTTTATACAACCCTGCAATTACTTTTCCGTCGAATGTTTTCCTCACTTGAAACTGCGCCTTATTTCGATATTCAAAGGGATGCTCCATTCCAATAGTTGGTAAGAGTTTAAATTTCTGATATCCCTGTGGTTTGAATTTCTCCAGTGCTTGTGAAACAACATCGCTCTTAAATTTCAGTTGTTCTCCATATTCTAAATGTTCAAGCTCTATTCCACCAACATCATACTCATCCTTCTTTTCAATTCTGTGAGGACTTCTCGTTCTAATATGATGAATTTTAGCAGTCGCATATCTGCCATTATCTTCTACAACCTCCGCTACAACTACTTCACCAGGCAATGCTCCCTCAACAAAAACAACTTTGTGTTTAAAGTATCCGATTCCTTCACCATTAATACCTAGTCGCTTAATTGTCAGCGGAAATCTTTTTCCAAGACTTAACAAATTTTGTTCATTAGCTTGGTTTCTTTTTTTATATTGCATTACTAAGCTCCCTCAACTTACATTCTTAATCGTCTAATTATATCATTTAATCTTTTTTACTTACATGTTATAAAATATATAGGGAATAAAAAACACTTGGAAGGAATTTATTATGCCAAAAATCTTAACAAAAATTCAAGCTCAAAAAAGACCGGGCAGATTCAATCTTTTCATTGATGGTAAATACAGCTTTTCAGTTTCAGAAAATGTGCTGGTTGAAAACCATCTTTATAAAGGACAAGAACTCTCAGATGAATTAATTGAGCACCTGATTAATTCTGAAGAATTCTCCAAAATATATCAAAAAGCCTTGAATTACCTGAGCTACCAACTGAGAAGTGAAAAAGAAATAGATGACCACATGAAAAAAATTTCTGAAAACACACTCCTAATCGAGAAAGTTAAAAGCAGACTCCGAGATTATAATCTCTTAGATGATGCCAAGTATGCTTCCAGTTATGTTAGAACAATGGTGAATACCTCAGACAAAGGATTCAATATCATCAGGAATAATTTACGGGCAAAAGGCATTTCAGAAAACGATATCGAGCAGGCAAAATCCGATTACGACTACTCCAAAGTATCCGAAAAATTAGAAACTTTAATTCCGAAACTCATACATCAGTATCGTAACCAACCTTCAAAAATACGCATTCAGAAAGTCAAACAACGTCTCATCGCAAAGGGTTACAGTACTGCCGAGTTTGAAGATATACTCTCTGTCGACTATTCTAGCGACCCAGAACATGAAGATGATCTTTTACAGAATCAGTTGGAAAAACTTTGGAATAAATACAGCAACAGTAATCTTACAGATTCTCAAAGAAAACTAAAAATAAAGCAAACCCTTTATCGCAAAGGATTTGCTTTAGACAAGATTAATAATAAACTTGATGAACTGTGAAAAAATGCTGCTGATTTTATAAAAAACAATTAAAAGTTGAAATTAGCTTTCGACTTTTTTCTTAATGTATTCCTTTAATTTTGCTTTTTTGACCCTAATCTCTTTATAAAAGTATTTTTCAAGAGATGCATTCAAAACCGCGCCTATCATTATGATCCACCCAGAATAATTAAGCCAAAACAATAGCACAATGAATGTCCCAATTGTCCCGTAACTAAGTACTGACTTAGCAAAGTAGCGCACGTAGATAGAAAAGCCTTGTGCCAATGCGATCCAACCCAACGTTGCAATTACAGCTCCCGGTATAATCAAGTGTAGATGTAGCTTCGCGTTCGGGAGAAAGTAATAAATTAGACTTATTATAAAAAATAGTCCTAGTAAAGTAACTGGCCACCTCAAGGTACTGAAAATATTACCTAACTCTCTTGGCAACTGAAAAATTGGAGTCAGATAATCAAGAATAGTTTGCCCAAAACTGAATAACAAAATAATTGCAATCATCAAGAAAATGAAAATTAGCGTTAGAAAAAACGAAATAATCCTAGCCGTAATTGCATTTTGTGACTCCTCAACACCATATGCCTCATTAAAGGCAAGTTTAAGGGCATTAACACCTCGACTTGTGGCCCACAACGCCACAAGTGCACTCACAGAGATTAAGCCTCCACTACTTCGCTCTAAAAAAGAAATTATAATTGGATTCAGTGTTTTGTATATCGTGGCTGGCACTGCTGACTCTAAGTACATCAAAACCGTAGCCGCCTTAATATTCAGCAGAGGTAACGTGTTTCCAACCAAGATTATTGATGGAAAAATTGCTAATAAAGAATAGTAAGCAATAACAATTGAAGTATTGTTGATATTGATACTGGAAGATCTTTTTATTGAGTCTTTCACAACCTCTTTAATTGCATTAGTGTTAAATTCTCTTTTTCTAATTTTTTACTCCCCCATTCGTGTGCTAATTATAGCACGGAAGGAATTAAAAATTAATTACTATGGATTGAGGAAACTGACGATTATCTTGCAAGCCAAAGTTCAAGATTATTAATCACTATCGGATGTGCTTGAAGATGCAGTACTTGAAGATGCAGTGCTTGCTGGTATTCGAAGTGTAGTTCCAGCAGAAATAGTGCCTGTACTCAAGTCGTTAATGGACATCAGCCTTGTGACCGTGGTTCCATACCTACTAGCAATGCTCGATAATGTATCACCTGACTCAACCACATACCTTTTGTAGGTTGAAGAAGCGTTACTAGCAGTTGAGCTCGATTCTTCACTACTTGTTGTTATGCTACTTTTTTTACTTGATTCTGAACTATTTGACTTATTACTTGTTGAATCACCTGCTGTTGAGCTCTGCTGTTTGCTCTCACTGGTAGTTTCACTAGTCTTTCCATACTTCCTTTGAGCAATGCTTTGCTGCTTTTTATACTCAACTTTTTGTGATTTCACATTATCACTGAAAACACTTGTAAGTTTATTCCGCACAAATTCATTAGTACTCCCCAAGATGCAAATAACAACCACGATGATTATAGTTACAAGACTCCACAATACTTTTTTGTTCGTTTTAGTATGGCTTCTTCTTCTAGCCATTTTTCATACCCCCAAATAAACAATTTCTAAAAAAGATCTTAATAACAATTATCAGATATATCTTAAATAAATTCAATAAAAAAATAAAAAAGATTTGTCTAAAACAAATCTTTTTTATTTCGGGCTTTATTTCAAATTCTTTGATAATTCCTTAATATAAGCAATCAAATCATCCTTAACCTCAGGATGTTCAAGACCAAACTGAATTGAAGTTTTTAGATAGCCAAACTTGTATCCAACATCAAAACGCTCACCCTTAAATTCATGTGCAAATACGCGTTGAATCTTGTTCAGTCGATCAATAGCATCTGTCAATTGAATTTCATTACCTGCACCTGGCTTTTGTGTTTCTAACATTCCAAATATCTCAGGTGTCAAAAGATAACGACCAATAATTGCAAGATCACTAGGTGCCTTGTCAACATCAGGCTTTTCAACAAACTGCTTTACATCGTATAATCCCTTGCTTGTCTCGGAACCGGGATCAATCACACCATACTTATTAACTTCTTCATGTGGAACACGCATTACAGCAAGTGTTGAGGCATGTGTTTGAGCATAGCGGTCAATCAACTGTTTAGTCAATGGAACCTTATCTCTCATCAAATCATCACCAAGCATAACAACAAAGGGCTCATTTCCTACAAAGTCTTTAGCCATCAATACGGCATCCCCAAGTCCTCTAGGGTGTGATTGGCGGATAAAGTACAAGTTGATATCCGTTGTTTGCTCAACCAGCTTTAGTAATTCAGTTTTTCCCTTTTCTTTAAGGTTTTGTTCCAGCTCAGGAACAGAATCAAAGTGATCTTCGATTGGTCGTTTACCTTTCCCAGTTACAACTAAGATATCTTCAATCCCAGATTTTTTTGCCTCTTCCACGATATATTGGATTGTCGGCTTATCAATTATTGGCAACATTTCTTTAGCAAGTGCCTTAGTTGCTGGTAAAAAACGAGTTCCTAAACCAGCAGCAGGAATAACAGCTTTTCTAACTTTCATAAGTAATAGCTCCTTTTATACACTTTTTACGATTACAGTATTTATCCCATTTATTAACAGTTATTATCGATTCATATTACAAGCCAAATACCAGAACCTATTTTATATAGAAAATCAATATTAATCAAGCAAATACTTTTTATCAAGTTCTGGATCTTGTGAAGTTAAAATTTTAGGACCATCTTCAGTGATTACAATTGTGTGCTCAAACTGACATGACAGACTTCCATCTGCTGTTCGTGCAGTCCAACCATTTGGATCGTCCATCTCAGCTCTCCATGTTCCCATGTTGATCATTGGTTCAATAGTGATAGTCATTCCAGCACGCAGTCTCAAACCTTTACCAGCCTCACCATAATGAGGAACATTAGGGCTCTCATGCATTGTTGGCCCGATTCCATGGCCAATAAAATCACGGACATCGCCATACCCATTGACATCTTCAGTGTAGTGTTGAATTACAGCACCAATATCACCAATTCTTTTTCCGACTTGAGCCTGTTCTATTCCTAAGTAAAGTGCCTCTTTTGTGACCTTCATTAAGCGGTCAATTTCTGGCGTTGATTTTCCTACAACATAGCTCCAGCAAGAATCACTCATTGCACCATGATAATTAACAACTGTGTCGACTTTGATCAAATCGCCGTCTTTCAAGATCAATCCCTTTCTTGGGAAGCCGTGGCAAATCTCATCATTCACGCTGACGCACGTTGCATATTTGTAACCTTCAAAACCAATTTGTTCAGGGATTGCACCATTATCTTTAAAGTACTTACGTGCAAATTTTTCAATCTCCCAACTAGAAATTCCTGGCTTAATAATATTGCGCAATCCTATATGCATCCCTGCTAAAATTGCGCCTGATTTTGCCATTTCTTTAATTTCTCGTGGTGACTTCAATGTAATCATAATTCTTTGCCTCCAATTTAATATACACGACTATTATATCCTAAATTTAGTATAATGTTTCAATTACTTTAAATGAGAATATAAAATTCTGTTATAATAGCCAATAATAGATTACTGAAAGAGGGACCATACGAATGACTAAAGCTAAAGTAGTATTTGCTTCAATTACTGGAAACAATGAAGATATTGCTGATATCGTTACAGAAAAATTAGAAGAAAAAGGTGTCACTGTTGACATTGAAGAAATCTCACAGTGCGATCCATCTGATTTCGAAGATGTTGATTTATGTATTGTTGTACCTTATACATATGATGAGGGTGCACTCCCTGATGAAGGAATCGACTTTTTTGAAGATTTAAATGATCTCGATCTAACTGGAAAGGTCTATGGTGTCGCAGGTTCTGGAGATACTTTCTATGGTGAATATTATTGCGTTGCTGTAGATAAATTTGAAGAAGCTTTCGAAAATACAGGTGCTACCAAGGGTACCAACAGTGTAAAAATAAATCTAGCTCCAGATACAGATGAAGCATTGCAGCAGTTAGATGTTTTTGTAAATGAACTAGTAGCAAAAATAAGTAAGTGATCTTTTTTAGTGCTTATTAGCTAGTTCTTTTAGGAGGAATTTCTTTGATATTCTCGTTTACAAAAAAAAATAATTTGAATTTATATTTGCAATATACCGCAATTTTTGCTCTTATTGCTTTTTTTGTGTATGGCACCTATTTTGTTACCGGCCACTCTTTAATTTGGCATATAGATGGAGCTCAACAACATCTTCCTTTATTAGAAGAGTTTCGTAAAACACTGCTTGGTATAATGAAACATCCCTTTTCATCATGGCCCCAATGGTCATTCAAGCTTGGACTTGGCGGAGATATTTTCCAAATTAATGCTTATTATGTAACAGGAGATATTTTTAATTATCTAATTCTATTATTTCCTGCTTCAAAAATTATTTTTGCGTATCAATTTTTAATTATGCTGCGCCTGTATTGTGTTGGACTTATCTTCTGTTATTTTGCATCCCACTTTTCCTTTAAGAATTCCATAATTCTTTCTGGAACTGTCGTCTACTTGTTCAATGCATTCTTGCTTTATGCAAATATTGCGCAACCTTTCTTTTCCATTCCCTTTATGATTTTTCCTTTGTTAATACTTGGAATTGAGCGTGTGTTGCAGCAAAAGTCTTTTTGGCCATTAACATTTGCTTTTTGCTGGATGCTTTTTAGCAATTTTTATTTTGCATATATTCTAGGATTTGGTGCTTTACTATACTTAATTCTGCGCTACCTAATAACCTATCGTAAAAAAATAGCTTTTTTCAAAACATTTTTCAAACTAGGATTAAGTACGGTCATCTCACTTTCCGTAACTGCAATTTTATGGGTACCAGAGATGTTGGCAGTCTTTTCATCCACACGCAGTAACGCTCCCTTTGCAAATGGTTTGCGACTTTATCCGCTCTACTACTATCTTGCGTTGCCTTCGCAATTAATTAACGGCGGTAATCGTAACTTCTACTTCTGGAGTGCCTTGGGATTTGCCAGCATTAGCTTTTTTGCAATTGTCTTTGTCCTTATCAAAATAAAAAAATACCCTCTTCTTGGTACAAGCTTTATTTTGGGATTAATAATGCTCTTATTTCCGCAATTTGGTGCATTATTCAATGGTTTGACCTCCCCATCAAATCGTTGGACACTAATGTTATCACTTCCCATTGCCATTTCAGTCTGCGTACTGATTGAACAGCTTCACAAATTAACACATAAGACAAAGTTAACTTTTACTTATTGCCTTGCAATATACAGTTTCTGGATTTTTTTGAGTTACTTCTTTCAAAATGATGAAAAACTTTTTATTCCAATGGCCTTTTTATTTATTAGTTACGGCTTCTTAGTCTATTATTCTGCTGGGAAAAAGAGCCATGCCAATTATGCCTTTCTAGCATTAGTCGTAGTCAATGTTATCTTTAATGCTATTTATTTCGAGGCTCCCTACAATGGAGGATATTCAAACGAAATGCTGCCTCTTAAGAGCTACGAAAAGCTTGTTAAAACAAGATATGCTGGCTTAGATAAAGACTTAAAATCAACTAATTCATATCGTGTTTCAACCATTAGCCAAAATTATAATTTGGGTAGCGGTTTTCATATGTACAACGCACAGCCTAATAAATTAAACTCGATTACTTCTTACTATTCGCTACAAAACATTAATGTCGGTAACTTTGCCCGAAAAATGCAAAATTCGCAGTATGAGGCAAATATTCCAATTAGTCAATTCAGTGACCGAACAGTTTTAAATAACTTTTTGGGTGTACGTTATATCTTTGCTCAAATAAACCAAAAAAATTCAGCTAAGATCCCAGCTAATTATCTTCCAGAAAAAGCGTCTACCCGATTAGCAAGCAGCAGTGACAATCAATCGGATAGTACAGATACGCAAACCGTTCGCTATAAAACGGAGCAGGCTTTTCCACTGATTTACTGGCAGAATACTGTTATCGATTCTAAGCAGTTTAAGTCTATGACAACGACTGCTAGGGAGCGTGCTCTCGCAACTGGAGTTCATGTAAGCAATTCAATAGCAAAACACTATACCAAAGCAAAAACTGCAGATGATACGCAAGAGCTTGAATACTATATCGTTTCTAGTCACGGAAATGTTGTCAGCACAGCAAATCTTGAACATCTAGATAGTACAGAAACTTACAAAATTATCTTAAAGAATCCAGACAATTATAAAAACAGCGAACTGCATGTTGAACTCAGCGATATTAAATATCATCAGTTGTCACTGACAAAGCAGATTCAGATTGAACAAAATAAACAGGCCACCCTCACCTCAAGTGGTATTATTTCAAACAATGATAACTATAATTACTATCGCTATCTTCGCTATCACATTCTAAATGGCTCACCCGATAACAGTTTTAGTATAAATGTTTCTTCAAGTTTGGGAACCGAAAGTATCACACAGCCTAAGCAATCGGAGCTGTCATTTTACAAGACCGTAAAATCTGGATTGCTAAACTTAGGTTATTTCACTTCAACCCCCAAGTATTTTACTTTGACACCATCAAAGTTGGGAACATATGATTTCAAGCTCAAGATCGTTGCTGAAAAACTGGGTAAGAAGTATAACCAAGAAGTTGCCAAAATTCAAAAAAATCGTTTAAAGTCACTGAAGTTCTCTAAGAATAAGGTCACTGGTATAATTAAGACTACTCAAAAAGGAATATTAACCTCATCGATTCCATTTTCTAAGGGTTGGAGCATCTATGATAATGGTCGAAAATTAAAAGCTATCAAGACCAATACAGGATTTTTAGGAACACAACTTAAATCTGGGTCTCATCATATTGAATTAATCTACTCGACCCCTGGATTGAAGACTGGTAAATTAATAACAATAGGTGGTATCTTTTTGATAATATTATCAGCATCTTCGCTTATTTTAATAAAAAAAATATTTTTTCACAAAACGAAAAAATAATTTAGCAAAGGAGTCTTATCATGAATAAAATACTTTTATTAGGAGACTTAGTCCCACAAGCTAAGCAAAAAATTTCAGACTTGGGTTATGAATTTGATGTACTACCAAATGCTCAATCATTCGAACAACTTGACCCGCAAGAATTTTCTGCGTACGAAGGAATAATTGTTCGCAATATAGAGCCTGTTAATCCAAGATTCATTACAAAGTTGCCCAATCTAAAAATTATTGCCCGTAATGGGGCGGGTACCGATAATGTTCCAATTGAATTAGCAACCAAGAGAAATATTTGGGTTTCTAATACACCTGGTGCTAATGCTCAAGCTGTGGCCGAACATGCTTTGGCACTTGCATTTTATTTACTGAAAGACTTTGGTAGTAACAAAATGAGTAAGAAAAATGATATAGCAACAGCAGTAGGCTCTGAGCTACACGGGAAAACCGTAGGAATTGTCGGTTGGGGATTCATTGCCAAAAGATTTGCTGAACTAATGTCAGCACTAGGAGCGAATGTCATTTTTTACAATCGCTCAAAAAGAAAATCGACTTTTGCAAAGCAAGTCGGTCTCGCTGAATTATTTTCAGCGAGTGATATTATCTCACTCCATATTCCAGTTACACCAGATACAAAATATATGATTACTCACGATTTAATTAAGAATACCCAAAAACAACCTATTTTAATTAATACAAGCCGTGGTGAACTGGTCAAAAATGCAGTTTTACTAAAGGGTCTTCAACAAGGATTGCTAAGTGCTGTAGGCTTGGATGTCTATGATAACGATGAAGATTCACTTGAGAAGCTTCTATCTCTTCCAAATGTAGTTGTCACAAATCATTCTGCTGCACTGACTGCTGAAAGTCTTGCGGCAATGGCGATAGGTGCTATCAATAATGTTGATGCAGTAATTAAAAATGGAAAACCTTTAAATCCAATTAATGCACTCAATAAAAATTAATGCATAAGAATAACGCGCAGTCTTAAAATTTGAGTACTAACACCAAATTATGGACTTAGGATCCTTAATTCAGTACAAGACAAATAACCTATAGGCCTCGTTTAGAGAATGAAAAAGGAGGCTGTGCCATAAGTCCTTCAAAAAAGAAGAGATTAGCGAAAATTGTTCTTTG
>NZ_JQAR01000025.1 GCF_001437155.1 Liquorilactobacillus mali | reverse complement strand
TGGCAAGAAGGATACACCTGTTCCCATGTCGAACACAGAAGTTAAGCTTCTTAGCGCTGATAGTAGTTGGGGGATCGCCCCCTGCGAGGATAGGTCGTTGCCGTGCAAATGAAAAGGATTAGATTGAAAGATAACTTTTAATCTAATCCTTTTTTGTCTCCATAAATAAGCTAGTTTTATAAGCAAGAATTTTGAATAACACAACTGTAAGGAACATGGTGCGCTTCCAGTTAGTACTTAATTCTACTGCTCTTTTTATAAAAAAATGATACATAAAACAAAGAATCAAAAAAGTTCTTCCGCTAACTTATTTTTGCAACGATTAACAGCTCGATTAACCTTATTTTGAGGTTCTTTAAGCAAAATGGCAATTGCTTCTGGAGACTGATGTTTAAAATAAAGTAATGAAAAAACATGATATTCAAAATCTGAAAGCAAGTAGGGCAGACTATTAACGGCCTCATTAATGATAACTGTATTTTCAGGTGAAATATTGGAAATTGCAGATTTTGAATAGTACTCACCTTGTGTTTCTAAAATATTTTCAAAAGATTCAGCAAATCTATCTGCCTGACGTTTTGTCGCACTTTCTTTACGCAAAATACTGCAAAAACAGTTAAGCAAACTTTGCTGGAAAAATTTGCCAAATGTAATTTTTCCGTCGATATTATATGCTAGAACTGCTTGATAACAAACAATTCTTGACTCCTGCAACAGATCATCTATTTCATAAAATCTAAAATGATAGCGATTAATTGAGCTTAAAACAAGTGGACGGTATTGTAAAAATAATTTTTGAAAATCTTCATTATTATTAGTGTTCCTAATACTTAAAATTTGTTCAGTTATACTTTTATTATCTAAAGAATTTGCCATGCTATTAACGCCACCATTCTGCTTGATATATTTATTGTTTAATAATATCAGGCGTGGAGATAATAAAAAGAGAAGTTCTTCTCAAAACAGCAAATAAATTTGATAAAAAGTTACATATACAAATTAAACATAAATAAAAAGGACCACAGAAAAATAAAATTAAATTCTTTGCAGTCCTTTATTCACGATATGATATAACACATGCAAGCCACTTACCGGATTTGAACCGGTGACCCCCACCTTACCATGGTGGTGCTCTACCTACTGAGCTAAAGTGGCAACAAATACTGACTAAAATAGTATATTATATCGCATTATTAAATGCAAGACCTTAAGCGTGATAGATATAACTATATGCTTGAAAAGGCAGTATAATAATACTATTAAAAGGTCAATACTTGATTTTTAGTTGAACTAACAATAATAAAAAATTACTTTTGTTTAAATGTAATGTCTTGTTCGATGGTGAAGAGTCCACTAGGAATAGTCGTTATAAGATTTGAGACCCCCTTAACACTAATTAAAACTAGATCATGCATTGCCCTCGAGCAGATTGTGTATAGAACCCCACGGGAAGAATCATCTGCAAAATTATTCTGGGAAACCTCAAAAGCAATTACTGCATCAAATTCAAGCCCTTTTGCAAGGTAAATAGGTAAAAGGACAAGCCCTTTTGGCAGTGAGCGATCATTATTTGTAATGAGTGTTGGTGCATCCTTAGCCTTGAAGGATTTTAATAATACTTGACATGTTGCGATATCCTTCGTAATTATAGCTACCGTTTCGTTCTTTTTGAGCAGTAGTTTCGCCTCTATCAAGAGTTTTGAAATAGTATTTGATTCATCGGTCAGTACTAATTTTGGTAATGAGCCGGAGCGGGTGAAAGCCTGAATTTTGTCACCATCAGGCAATAATGCCTTCATGAACGAGGTAATTTCAAAAGTCGAACGATAGCTTTTGTTTAACTCGATCATCCTAGCTCTTTTAGGGTTGATTGTTTGTTTGAGATTCTTCATTAATTCCTGAGGTGGTTGAATCTCATGATATAAAGCTTGTTCACTGTCACCTAAGAGGGTAAGGTGTGCATTTGGAAAGGCTGTGTGTAAATAGTACATCTGCGCAAGTGAATAATCCTGCATCTCATCTATAAAAAGATGCTGAATTGAATGATTTTGTCCCTCGCCAGTTATTTGATCACGCAGATATAAAATTGGAGCACAATCTTCCAGTCGGATACGGTGGTACTCTAGTTCATTATTGAATCTTGCAACATCATCTGATAATACTTCTTTCAAAAATTCACTATATTGGTGATATACATCTATGAAATAATTATTGTAGATTGCTTCATAGATTGGTTCAAATTTAGCACTGACAATTTTGTTGCTAAGGTAGTTTATCTCAGCCTCAACGTCTTCAAAACGGCCCCGTTGATAATTGCCCAGAAGTGAATGATATTCTTCTTCCGTTAAGCTATCTATCTTTTTGAGTACCCATTGGGCATTTAACTCTTTTTTTATTTTCTTTTTTAATTCTTTAATAAGAATATTTTTAAGCTCAAAGTACCGCATGTGATGTGGCTGTGCTGCGGGAAGCTTGGAATATAGTGCTCTGATTTCAGAACTTGAGAAAATAACTTGGTCAACGAGAATCAAGTCGTTAAAGAAGATGTGAGAACTGTCTAATTTTGTTACATATTCTTTGATTTTACGCATAAAATCAGCATTTTCTTTGATCGTTATTTCAGTGTTAACAGAAGACGAACTTTTTTTCTCGAAGCTATCAAAAAGGGTTTCAACTTTTAAACCCTCAAAGCGTTGAGCAAAAAATTCGGCAAGAGTTACTTGGCGCATATTTCGTTCACCTAAACTAGGAAGGACTTCTGAAATATAATGACTGAATAACAGATTGGGTGAGAACAAGACAATTTGTTCTGCGCTTAAATCAGAGCGGCTGTGATATAAAAGGAATGCGATGCGTTGCAAAATTGCCGAAGTTTTTCCACTGCCAGCAACACCTTGGACAATTAACAGATCATGTGTGGTATCACGAATTATGTCATTTTGTTCCTTCTGAATGGTAGCTACGATGTTTTTCATATATTCATCGCTTTGTTCACCAAGCATTTCCTGTAAAAGTTCATCACCAACTGTCTCATTGGTGTCAAACATATTAGTAATTTTTCCAGCTTGAATTCTAAACTGTCTTTTCTTCAATAGTTGTGCTTCTTGTTCTCCCATGGGCGTAGTGTAGCTGACGGTTCCAAGTGTCCCATTATAGTAAATACTTGAAATGGGTGCACGCCAATCATAGATCAAGAAGTTCCCCATGTCATCATTGAAGGAGGATGTCCCAATATAGAGCGTTTCGGGAGAGGTTTCCCCTTTTTCATGGATGTCTATCCGTCCAAAATAAGGAGAGTCCTTCAAATCGGATAGAAGATGAATCTGCCTGCTTAAAATCTTTTCAGTTTCTACATTTTTTGCGATTAATTGTTTCTGCTGCTGAACTTCAGCGTTGGTTTCCATTTGATCATCAACTTCAAATGTATTGATTTTAGCATTCTGGACATAGTTTTTCTCAACAGATGAGCGCTCAGTGCGTGCTTTATTATATTCATGCTGAGTTTTCAAGAGTGATTCCTCTATCTTACCAACAACTGTATCAACTCTTTTTTGTTCGAAATTTCTTTCTTTACCCAATAGAATCTCCCTTTTATTCTTTAGTAGAGAATAATGTTATCACAAACAAGGCAAGACAACAACGTAAGAAGCTTTTGACTTTAATAAAGGCTTTGCGGTAAAATAATCTTATTCGATGATCAGGTAGTAGTTTGACTCTAACAGAGATGCATTGAACGGTTGAGAGATGCAATGTCAAACGAATTGGACTGGGAGAATGTAAATTAATGAAATATATGTTGTAATGAGAGGCAGTTTATACTGCAAGATAGGTGGCACCGCGCTTAGTTACGTCCTATTGCTATTTTTAGCGATGGGATTTTTTATTTTGAAAGGGGTAATTGATAATGAAGAAGACAATTTTAACAGGAGACCGACCAACAGGAAAGCTTCATATTGGACATTATATTGGATCCTTGAAAAGTCGTGTTAAGCTACAAAATACAGGCGATTATAATACATTCATCATGATTGCTGACCAGCAAGCACTCACAGATAATGCACGTGATCCAGAAAAAATTCGTAAGTCATTAATCGAGGTAGCCCTTGATTACTTAGCTGTTGGGATTGACCCTGCAAAATCAACTATTTTTGTACAATCACAAATTCCTGCCTTGTCTGAACTGACAACATATTACCTCAACTTAGTGACAGTCTCTCGTTTGGAACGCAACCCTACAGTGAAAGCAGAAATTCAGCAGAAAAATTTTGAGCGTTCTATCCCAGCGGGCTTCTTTGTTTATCCAGTGAGCCAGGCTGCAGATATTACGGCTTTTAAAGCTAATCTTGTACCAGTGGGCGATGATCAGGAACCAATGATTGAACAGGCCCGTGAAATTGTCAGAAGTTTTAATACGATTTATGGTCAAGAAATCCTAGTTGAACCAGAAGGAGTTTTCCCTGAAAAGGGCGCTGGCAGATTACCTGGATTGGATGGTAACGCGAAGATGAGTAAATCATTGAATAACTGTATTTATCTCTCAGATGATGCAGACACTTTAAGGAAGAAAGTTATGTCAATGTATACGGATCCTGATCATGTCCATATAGAGGACCCAGGTAAGATTGAAGGTAATATGGTATTCACATATCTAGATGTTTTTGATGAGGATAAAGAAAAAGTTGCACAATTAAAACAAGAATATCAAGCTGGTGGACTAGGGGATGTCAAAATAAAAAGATATTTAAATGATGTTCTTGAGGCAAAATTGAAACCAATAAGAGAAAGACGTGCAGAATTTGCCAAAGACATTCCTTCCGTATATGATATCTTAAAAGAAGGTAGTGCTCGTGCCAATGCGGTAGCAGGACAGACTCTAAGTGAAGTTAGGGCTGCAATCGGTGTTAACTATTTCAAGTAGTTTTGACAAGTGATGAATAAAGCTGGAGGGGATTTGTTTGAAGAATTTGGTAGTTCTTGATTTTGGCTCTAATTCAGTTCGGCTATCGATTAATAGGATGGAAAAAATTGATAATGGACATAGATTTGCTGAAGTAAAGAGATTGAAAGAAACGACACGACTTGCTGAGGGAATGGGTAATGAAGAACAAAAAAGATTATCCCCAGGAGCTATCAAGAGAACTATTCAAGCAATCAAGTATTTTAAGCGTGTCTATCAGACCTATCCTGACTATCAGGTTTTGTCAATTGCAACAGCTGCGGTTCGTGAGGCAACTAATAGTCAAGAATTTATTGATGAGATCTTGGCTTTGACTGGCTCGCGGATACATGTTTTATCTGGAAATGATGAGGCTTACTATGATTATTTAGGTGTTATCTCAACGCTGCCTATCAAAGACTTCATGATTGTAGATATGGGCGGTGGAAGTGTGGAGCTTGCCATTGTAAAAAAACGGCAATTGATGCATTCTATTAGCTTACCTTACGGCGCTGTAAGTTTAAGCGAACAATTCTGTCAAAATGGTGCTTTGCCCGAAGAAAGTTTGAAAGCATTCAAGAGCTTTAGTAGCAAACTGTTTGATGGTTTATCATGGTTGAATGAGGCAAAGGGCTTACCATTAGTTTTATTAGGAGGATGCAATAGGACTGTTGCCCGAATTAAAAGAGCTAAGGAAGGTTTCGCAGATTTGGATAACATTCATGGCTTTGAATTAGATGTTGCTGATTTTAAGAGGATTTATGCCAATCTATTGGAATATTCTACGAAGGAACGTTTGAACATCAGGGGAATGGAAGAAGCTCGTTCTGATATAATTCTTGGTGGAATGACGCCACTTGAGGTGTTGCTTAAGCGCTTGGACAGTAAAAAAATAGTTTTTTCTGAGAGCGGCGTGCGCGAAGGCCTTCTGTATGAGATGGTTGATAAAAAGAAAATATGACTTTGTTGAAAAAATTTAGGATTGAAAAGTTGAATTGAAATAGCATTCACACAATAATCTTCATTGCACGATAAATGTAGTTAAAATTAATGCGGCAGAGAAAGTGCGGTGTAAGCTGTAAATTTGAGTACTAACGCGAAACTTGCTGTGAGTAATTCGAAATTAGACGAAAAATCTTTACTTATGAAACATATTTATACAGAATAATATAGGGGCAGTTCAAAATTTAATTTTGAACCTGCCCCTATATTTTACTATTATATTAATTGAATTGTGCTTATTGGAATATATTCATGATATCTATATAACAGCAATTGCTATTGCTTTGTGTAGTCTTGTCCTAGAATATTAAAAGATAGTCTTGCAAGTTCCTGTGACCCTTGAAATGAAGTAAAAGCTTTTTTAGTACTGGCATCTTTATTAATATAGAGATAGTAGGCTTGAGATGAAACTGGAGGAGTTGCCTGATTGGTCTTAAGATTTTCTAAGTAATCGATATTTTTGGATGTCAATGCAGTATAATCTAGTGCGCTCACAATTGCTGCTCTGGTTCTTTTTGTCATGACCGAATTGATTGCATCAGCAGCGGAAGATTCACGTTCAAAATGGAGTTTGATACCTGAAAGGGCAAGACTTTGAGGATAATCAATATTTTTGACAATCGATATTTTTTTGGTTGTTGCTGATAGATTTGATAGTCCTTTGTCCTTAAGTGATACTAATTCATTGGGAACGTAGAGATACACAAGTGAATGTTTGATTTCCTGTTTGTTCATTGACTTTTTATGTAGTCCAATGATTACAGAATATTTTTGTTTGTTTTGCATTGCAGTTGTGGCAGTTACAGTTTTTAAAATAACCTTTTTCTTAAGTTTTTTCCCAATGGCAACGCCAATTTTTTTGTTAAATGTCAATATTTTTTTATTTTCAGTGGAATCCTTAACGACAGCAACTGTCAATTTTTCTTGGGTACTATTCTTAACGGCATGGAAGTGAACAATTAAAAAAAACAGAAAAAATAAGCAGATAAATAAGCCAATGATAATTCTGAAAATAGAAGTTTTTTTATTCATAATAAAAAACGTTACCCCTTTGTGGTGTTGATAGATATTATTATATAATGAAAGAACAAGTTTTGTGCAAAATATTAGGATAAAGGAAGATAAGGAATGCAAAATTATGGGAAATTTTATCAAAAGCCATGGAAAGAACGAATAAATCTTATCAGTCAGAATGAGAAACTGACAAAAGATCAGATACAGATTTTGAAAAATTCTGCTCAAAATAGATTTCTAGGTGACACAATGATAGAAAACTATATAACTGATTATAGCTATCCTGAAGGAATTGCATTTCATTATCTAGTAAACAATAAAGACTATCTAGTTCCGATGGTTACAGAGGAGCCGTCAGTAATTGCCGCCAGTAGTCATGGAGCGTCTATTGTAGCTAAGGCGGGTGGCTTTGTAGCGAGCACCAGTGAAAGACTAATGATTGGACAGATTATTTTAGAGAACATTGAAGATTCAAAAAAATTGATCATGGAGATTAAGGGATTAACGAAGAATCTCTTGTCAGTAGCTGATCGAGCCCATCCTTCACTTAAAAGACGTGGTGGTGGAGCACGCTGGTTGAAAACACGAATACTTGCAAAAGATTTAGTGGCAATTGATATTGCAATTGATGTGCAAGAAGCAATGGGGGCTAACATGATCAATACAATGTTAGAAGCTGTTGCCAAGGAACTTGAAGAGACGTTAAACCAACAAGTGCTAATGTCGATTTTGTCGAATTACGCAACTGAGTGTCTTGCAAGAGCAACCTGCAAAATTCCATTTGAACTATTATCCAAAAATGGGATTTCAGGTGAAATTATTGCAAAAAAAATTGCCCAAGCAGGTCGTGTAGCACAATTAGATACTTACAGGGCCGCGACGCATAATAAAGGAATTATGAATGGGATTGATGCAGTTGTAATGGCAAGCGGCAATGATTGGCGTGCTATTGAGAGTGGTGCACATGCATATGCGGCCAGAAATGGTCAATACAAGGGATTAAGCACATGGAAGTTGAGTGGTGGCTACTTGATTGGAGAATTAGAATTGCCACTGCCTGTGGGCTTTGTAGGAGGCTCAATTAGCATTGTACCTTTAGTCAGTGTTAATCAGAAATTGATGAAAATTACAAGCGCACGGGAACTTGAAAGTATTATCGCATCAGTAGGATTAGCACAAAATCTGGCAGCCTTATTAGCATTAGTGTCAGAAGGAATTCAAAAGGGACACATGAGGCTGCAGCTTAAATCACTGGTTATAGCGGCAGGTGCTGATGCAACAGAAGAAGATGCGATAGTTGATAGAATGCTGCAAGCGGGTAAGCGCGACGCAGACAGCGCAAAAAAAATATTGAGAGATTATCGAAAGAAGGATAAAAATGACTGAAGTCAGCTTGAATGAACAGACAAAGGATTTGTTAAAAAAGGCTAGAATTGGATTCCCAAACGAGATTAAAGTTATCTATAAAGATGAAAAAGCTGGATTTATCAGACATGATCAAGCTCAACAATACTTGAGCGGTGGAGACTTGGTAATTGAAGTAAATGACACTACTTGCCCTGATTACACTCTTACTCACGAGTTGCTGCATTTACTTGTAAGAATTAACAATGTGCCAGAGATTATTTTTAACCTGACTACTAAAAATCAGAACTTGGATAATAACTTTCTTGCAACGGGTTTTGAATTATATAATACGATCTTACACTTTGAAATATACGATATGCAGCGACAAATGGGACTCTTCTCCGAAAAAATTCAAGATTTGTACTTGAAGGGTATAACGGAAACACTTAAACCAGAGCCAGAGACTGAAGTAGATAACGTGATGGTTTTAAGAATAGTGCAGTTATTTGATGCACTTGTCTTTTTTGGGAAAGAAGTTCAGAAAGTTGCAGTTGTTTTTGAGGAAAACTATCCGCGTGCTTATCATGCTGCTAGACAATTATTCGAGGCTGCAACCAAAAAAGATTTAGCTGGAGTGCAGGGAATTCATCGTGCAGTAATTCGTGTATTTACTCAATTTGATGAATGCCTAGATGAGTTGGGACTGATGGGAATGAATCTGCGTGAATTTGTTACCCTGACACCTGTAGTTAGTGAGCGTCAGTTAAAATTAGAGGTTCGACAAGTCTTCAACATTAAAAATTCACAAATGAATGATGTGTATCAAGACAAGCCAGCATATATTGGTCTGGGTATATACAACGAACAAAATTCATTTGTAATTACTGCCCCAAAAGTAAATTCAGATAAGTTTTTCAAGGATTTATATGGGATGAGAGTTGCAGATTTTTTTGATAAGTTTGAAATACCATATCTAAAACGCTAATTTGTAATTTTTTAAATTTGATATCATAAAATATGATATACTTGCAATAATTAACAATTAATTTAAATAAGGAAAATGGGTCATAAATACTGCAAGACCGTACGAAAGGACTTGAATTAATGGGCACAAGGGAAAGTTTTTATATTACAACACCGATCTACTATCCATCAGGAAAGTTGCATATTGGTAATTCTTATACAACAATTGCATGTGATGTGATGGCACGGTACAAGAGGTTACAAGATTACGATGTATTCTTCTTAACGGGGACAGATGAACACGGACTTAAAATTGAGCAAAAGGCTGAAGAACTTGGAGTCACACCAAAAGCATATGTTGATAAGATGGCTGCACAAATTAAAAAGCTTTGGAAGCTGCTCGAAATTTCAAATGATAAATTTATCAGAACAACCGATGATTACCATGAATTAGCAATTCAAAAAATCTTTATGAAATTGTTGGAAAAAGGTGATATTTATTTAGGCGAGTATGTTGGTTGGTATTCAGTTTCTGATGAGGAATACTTTACCGAATCCCAGCTGGCAGAAGTTTATCGTGATGAAAAGGGTAATGTCATTGGAGGTAAGGCACCATCTGGACACGAAGTTGAGCTTGTCAGAGAGGCATGCTACTTCTTCAAGATGAGTAAATATGCTGATCGTCTGGTTAAGTATTACGACGAACATCCGGACTTTATTATTCCGGTTTCTCGAAAAAATGAAATGTTGAATAACTTTATTAAGCCGGGCTTAGAAGACTTAGCAATTACACGAACAACATTTAACTGGGGAGTAAAAGTTCCTAGTGATCCAAAACATGTCGTTTATGTCTGGATTGATGCGCTCTGCAACTATATCACTGCACTTGGTTATGGGACTGACAATCAAGAGTTATTTAACAAGTTTTGGCCGGCTGATATACATATGGTTGGTAAGGAAATCGTGCGTTTCCATACGATTTATTGGCCAATCATTTTGATGGCACTCGATTTACCATTGCCAAAACATGTAATTGGACATGGCTGGTTATTAATGAAAGATGGCAAAATGTCTAAGTCAAAGGGAAATGTTGTTTACCCGGAAATGTTAGTTGAACGTTATGGTTTAGATGCATTGCGCTACTACTTGATGCGTGCTGTACCATTTGGTAATGATGGAATCTTTACGCCAGAAGATTTTGTAAATAAAATCAACTTTGATTTAGCCAATGATCTGGGGAACTTGTTGAATAGAACCGTTGCAATGATTAATAAATACAATGATGGGACGATACCTGAATTGAAATCCAATGTTACTTCTTTTGATGAAGACTTGGAGAATGTTGCAGCACAAGCGATTACAAATTATCAAAAGGAAATGGATGAGGTTCACTTCTCAAATGCGTTGGCAGAGGTGTGGACGCTTGTTAGTCGTACTAATAAATATATTGACGAGACAGAACCATGGGTGTTAGCAAAGGACCAAGCACGTAAGGACGAATTGGACAGTGTGTTGGCTCATCTAGCAGCTAGCTTGAGAGTAATTGCCATTTTGCTGCAGCCAGTTTTAACACATGCTCCAAAAGAAATTTTTGCACAACTAGGCCTTACACACAATAATATGGGAATCAAGGATATTTCTTATACTGATTTGCCAAGTAATACCAAAGTTGTCGAAAAAGCAACTCCAATTTTTCCACGTTTGGATGTTGAAAAAGAAGTGACCTTTATTCAATCCAAAATGACCAAGAATGAAAAGGCAAAAGGCAGAAAAGCAATGGCAGAAGCTGCAAATCAAAAACAAGAAGCTAATAATAATTCTGCAGAAGAGACTGAATTGAATTTAACAAAGAAGGAGATCCGATTTGATAAATTTGATAAAGTCGAGCTCAAGTCTGCTGAGATTTTAGCAGTTTCGCACGTAGAGGGTGCAGACAAATTGCTTAAGTTTAGCCTTGATGCAGGAGACAAAGCACCTAGACAGATTCTTTCTGGAATAGCTAAGTGGTATCCAAGGCCAGAAGAGTTAGTTGGAAAAAAAGTTATAATTGTTGCTAACTTGCAACCACGTAAGATGCGTGGAGAATTGAGTCAAGGAATGTTGTTATCTGCTGAATACGGTGATAAAGTTGAGCTTTTAACGATTTCTGAAGCAATTCCCAATGGTTCATTAATTAGTTAGAGGCACAAGTGAAGTCTTTTTCACGATTTTTGTGGGATTGACTTCTTTTTGTTGGTAAAGGAGAAAGTATGGAAATATTTGATTCACATACACACATAAATGCACCACAGTTTGACAATGATATTCCAGATGTTATTGAAAGAGCAGCGGCTTTAGATGTTACGGCAATGTTAGTCGTTGGGTACGATAAAAATAGCACAGAAAAATTAAAGAAATTGATCAGTACTTATCCACAGATATATGGTGCTGTCGGATGTCATCCAGAAGATGCAGAAAAGTTTGATGAAGGATATGTAAAACAAATTAAGGAAGATCTCGGTGTAGAAAGGCTGAATGTACTTGGAGAAATTGGCCTTGATTATCACTGTACCGTTGAGCATAAACTGCAACAAGATGTATTTCGAGCTCAGCTGCGCTTAGCGCATGAGATGAATGTTCCAGTTACGATTCATAATCGGGATGCTTTTGATGATGTTTATCGAATTCTGAAGGACGAGGATGTCGGCTCAATTGGTGGAATCATGCATAGTTTTAACGGTGATGCAGCTTGGGCGAAAAAGTTTTTAGACTTGGGGATGAATCTCTCGTATAGTGGTGTTAGTACATTTAAAAATGCAGCAGAGGTACGTGAAGCCTTCATGGCAACACCGTTGAATAGAATTCTGGTGGAAACTGATGCACCTTATTTGGCACCTGTTCCTTTCAGGGGAAAGCAAAATGAACCAGGATATACAAGATATACGCTCGAATATTTGGCACGGTTAAGAGGAATTGAGACAGCTACTCTGGCAAAACAAACATATCAAAATACAATGGAGATTTTAGGTATAAAATGAAGAAAATAAAAGAAGTTCTAGTTGTTGAAGGCAAAGATGATACAAAACGAATCAAGCTGGCTGTCAATGCAGATACGCTTGAGACACGTGGCTCTGCAATTAGCGATGAAACGGTTGAACAAATCGCGAAACTGCAAGAGACTAGAGGTGTGATTGTTTTTACTGATCCTGATTTTTCTGGCGAGAAGATCCGTAATATTATTACACGTGAAGTTCCTGGAGTTAAGCATGCTTTTTTGAACAAGAAAGATGCAGCACCTAGTGCAAAGGGGAGCCTAGGCGTAGAGCACGCATCTGTCGAGGCAATCAAGGAAGCTTTATCTAATTTGTATACAGAAGTTCCCGACTCTGAACCCTTAATTACTAGAGAAGATTTGCGAGATCTTGGCTTATTAGCTGGTCCGACTGCCAAAAAGAAAAGAGCCTTATTGGGTGAGACTTTGAAAATCGGATATACAAATGGCAAGCAGCTATATAACAGGCTTAATTTGTTTCAAATTACACCAGAACAACTTAAGAGCGCATTAGATGAAATGGAGAATGGACAAAATGAAGAATGAAAATCCAGAGATTGCTTCGCCAGTGCGTACTCGTGCAATTATGGAAACATATGGCCTCAACTTCAAAAAAAGTTTAGGTCAGAATTTTCTGACAGATATCAATATTCTGCACAAAATCGTTGCGGCAGGAGATGTTTCAGAAAACGATGATGTGATTGAAGTGGGTCCTGGCATAGGAGCATTGACTGAGCAGATAGCTAAGGTAGCACATCAGGTGTTGGCAATTGAAATTGATGAACAATTAATACCAGTGCTGGGTGAGACATTGGGGCAATATGATAATGTAACGGTTGTCTTGCAAGATATCTTGAAAGCTGACTTGGAAGAATTAATTAAGAATAATTTTGATGGGAAACATCCTATCAAAGTTGTTGCCAATTTACCATATTATATTACTAGCCCAATCATCATGCACTTGCTAGATACAAAAATAGCTTTTTCAGCAATTGTGGTAATGATGCAAAAAGAAGTAGCTAATCGGTTAAGTGCACAGCCTGGTACCAAGGATTATGGGGCACTGACAACTAGGGTTCAGTATCAAATGGAATGCAAGACGGCGTTTATAGTTCCAAGGACAGTTTTTATTCCCCAACCTAATGTTGATTCTGCGATTGTTGTCCTCACACCATTGCAGGAAAAGCATCTAGAGCCTTATTCAGAAGAACAGTTTTTTTCACTTGTCAAAGGTTGCTTTGCACACAGGCGTAAGAGTTTATGGAATAATCTACAAGGAATTTACGGGAAAGATTCCGAGGTAAGAGAAAAGATAAAACAAGTCTTAGCCGATTTGCAAATCTCGCCGCAAATCAGAGCAGAAAGACTCAGTATTGATGAATTTATTTCACTTGCAAACAAATTATCTGAAGCCAAAATCATTGAAAAATAATGTTTTTATTGTTGAAATTATTATATGCGTTGTGGTATAATTGCAATTCTTGTGAAACTATGATACAATATGTTTCACAGGAGAGGTGAAGACAATGCCATTAACACTAGCTACAATCAAAAGTAAGCTTGATAGTTGTATCGGAGAGAATTTAACTGTTGTCGCACAAACTGGTAGAAAAAAGACAGTAAGGCGACATGGAATATTACGTGAGACCTACCCAGCAGTTTTTGTAGTCGACCTGAACCAAGAAGAGAATGCTTTTGAAAGAGTTTCTTATAGTTATACGGACGTCCTCACAAAAAATATTGAGCTTGATTTTAGTGAAGGAGTTTAATATATAACTTAAGATTGGATTTAAGAATCAAGCCTGTGGATTATTGCAAGGCTTTTTTTTATACAAAAAGTCTTTTCAAGATGCAATATTTTTAAGTATAATGAGATTAAAACATTTGGGTAGGTGACAAGATGGAGATAATTGAAAAGGCACCAGCCAAGATTAATTTATCTTTAGATACTCCATTTCGTAATCTTGATGGCAGTCCAGAGTGGCGGATGGTCATGACTGCAATAGATTTAGCCGATTATGTCAAGATTGAATCTGCTAGCGATATAACAGGCATACAGGTGGAAACGGATGCGGGATTCTTACCGCAGGATCAGCGAAATTTGGCATACCAAGCTGCCAAGAAGATGCAGCAATTGTTTGCAGGTCATCAAGGAGTACGAATCAAGATAAAGAAAAATATTCCAGTTGCGGCCGGGATGGGAGGAGGCTCCGCGGATGCGGCGGCTGTTTTGCGAGGTTTAAATAAGATGTGGAAGCTGAACTTAACACGAACGGAAATGGCAAAAATCGGGTTAACAATTGATTCTGATGTGCCATTTTGTGTGTTCAGTGAAACTGCATTGGTGACTGGCAAAGGGGAAATAATAACTCCACTGGGGGAATTAACATCAATGTGGATTGTTATCGCAAAGCCACGCGCCAGTGTTTCAACACCTACAATTTTGAAAAAAATATCATACTCTGAACTTTCTCATCAAAATGTCGATGAAGTTGTTGAATCAATTAAAAAAAGGGATCCCATGAGGCTTTTCAAAGCAATGGGGAATACTTTGGAAGACTTAACTATTGCGGAACTTCCTGAAGTTGCAAAGATAAAAGACAAGATGATTTCCTTTGGTGCACAAGCAGCTCAAATGACGGGTAGTGGCCCAACCGTTTTTGGTTTGTGCTCAAAAATGTCGCGGGCGCAGCATGTTTATAACAGCCTCAAAGGATTCTGTGATGAGGTTTACCTTGTTCGTCCGTGTAACTTAGACTAATAAGCGATTGTCTTGCGCATGAGAAGGATAACTTATGGGTTAGAAGGAGCGCACAATAAGTGGTAATATGCGCTAAAGTTTTTTGTTAGCATATTCCCTTGATTATACATAGTTATTTTAGAAATTTAAATATTTAGCAAGAACGTGTGTCCAGAAATTCAATATAACATAAGTTAGTAAAACTTGTGTATTGGTGCAGGTAATTAAGGTCTCAACTATATATCCTGATGCAAATAGTTCAACTTAGACTGAAAATTTTGAATTGTGGAGCACAATAATTGTTCGAGATTAAGAAAGAGACTAGGTCAAATTTTGACCTAGTCTCTTTCTTTGCAGATGATAACATCTCTAAAGGTTGATGTTAAGTTTCTTTGCAGCAAGTTCAACTTGTTTTTTTACTTGTTCAAAGCCTGTTCCTCCAAATGAATTTCTCCGAGAAACTGCTTGTTTTGAAGTTAATTTATCGTAAATATCTTCTTCAATCAGAGGAGAAATCTGTTTGAGTTTTGAGAATGGAATCTCCTGCAAAGTTCTATATGATTGAATTCCTTCTAAGACCAATCCCCCCACAATGCCATGTGCTTGGCGGAAAGGCATTCCCTTGCTTGCAAGATAATCTGCAAATTCTGTAGCATTTGAAAAGTCTCTTTCGGTTGCATGCAACATCTTATCTTGGTTAATCTTTAGGGTTTCAACCATTCCAGTGAAGATTTTAAGACTTGGAATAAGTGTTTTGACAGTATCAAAAACGCCTTCTTTGTCTTCCTGCATATCCTTGTTATAAGCAAGAGGAATACCCTTCATTGTTGTCAAAAGCGATTGGAGATGACCAAAGACACGACCACTTTTTCCACGAATAAGTTCCGCCATATCTGGATTCTTTTTTTGAGGCATAATAGAACTTCCTGTGGAGTAGCTATCGTCCAACTCTAGGTACCCAAATTCATAACTGCACCAGAGAATAATTTCCTCACAAAAACGCGATAGGTGCATCATTAGAATTGAAGCATTGCTTAGAAATTCTAAGACAAAATCTCTATCAGAAACAGCATCAAGCGAATTCGAATAAAGTGTTTCAAAACCCAAAAGCTCAGTTGTATATGCGCGATCAATTGGAAAAGTAGTACCGGCTAGCGCAGCTGCTCCAAGTGGATTAATATCAGTGTGTTTAATATTGAAATTAAAACGCTCAATATCGCGCTGCAACATCTCATAGTAAGCTAGTAAGTAATGAGCATAAGAGATGGGCTGTGCATGCTGAAGATGTGTGTATCCTGGGATAATCGTTTCAACATTTACTGCTGCTTTTTTCACCAAAACTACCTGTAAGTCATGAATGACTGCAATAACCTCTGGAAGGCGGTTCTTCAGATAAAGATGTAAGTCAGTAGCAACCTGATCATTACGACTTCTGGCGGTATGCAATTTACCCGCAACGGAACCAATTTTGGCTGTTAAAATGGTCTCGATGTTCATATGAATATCTTCTAGCGATGTCTTGAATTCAAGCTGATTATTATGCAAGTCTTCCTGAATATCTTGCAATCCAGCTATTATTTTAGCGGCATCTTCTGCAGGGATGATACCTGTTTTTTTGAGCATCTGTGCATGTGCGATAGAGCCTTCAAGGTCTTCATGTGCCATTTCTTGATCAAAGCCGATTGAAGCCCCGAACTCATCTATCCAAGCAGCACTTTGATTTGAAAAGCGTCCACCCCAAAGTTTACCGTTTGCCATAATTACTTGACCTCACTGGGAATTGACATTGTTTCGGTTTTCTTATCTTTTTGCTGTACTTGAGCATATACCTGAGATGGTAGTCCCCATAATTTAATGAAACCTGCTGCTGCTTCTTGGTCAAATTCATCAGCTGAAGTGTATGTTGCAAGGTTTTTATCGTAAAGGGAATTTGGTGATTTACGTCCCATGCAAATTGCATTTCCTTTGAATAATTTAACACGAACGGTACCTGAAACATTTTTTTGTGATTCTTTTAAGAAAGCAGTTAGAGCGGGCATAATTGGAGAAAACCACAAACCATTGTAGATAATTTCACTCAGCTTTTGCTCAATAACTGGTTTGAAATGAGCAAGATCACGTTCTGAAGTCAAGTCCTCTAAGTCTTTATGAGCTTTCATCAAAACTGTTGCGGCTGGGCATTCATAAACTTCACGTGATTTGATACCCACCAAACGATTCTCAATATGATCGATTCTTCCAATTCCATGTGCTCCAGCAATCTTGTCGAGATTCATAATTAATTCTGAGAGAGGATAGAATTTACCATCTAAGTGCGTAGGGACACCATTTTCAAATGTAATTTCAATTGTAGTTGCTGTATCTGGAGCATCCTCTATAGCGACTGTCCGGTCATAAGCATCTTCCGGTGCACTAGCCCAAGGATCTTCCAAAATACCACATTCATTTGCTCTACCCCATAAATTTTCATCAATTGAATATGGACTTTTCTTATTAATAGGAACGGGAATATTGTTATCTTCAGCGTATTGAATCTCTTCTTCACGAGACCAATGCCATTCTCTAATTGGATCTTCGATTTTCATTTCAGGTGCAAGTGCGTGGATTCCAACTTCAAAACGTACTTGGTCATTACCTTTTCCTGTACAGCCGTGAGCAATTGCAGTTGCTCCATATTCTTTAGCGACTGATACTAGTTTTTTAACAATCAGAGGACGAGAAAGTGCAGATATTAACGGATACTTGTTTTCGTAATAAGTATGGCCCTGGAGAGCAATCAATGCATATTCTTGTGCAAATTCTTCTTTTGCATCGATTGTGATTGATTCAACTGCACCGACTTCAAATCCTTTTTGTTTGATTTTGACTAAATCCTTGCCTTCACCAACATCAATACAGCAGGCAATAACATCGTAGCCTTTGTTCTTCAACCAAGCAATTGCAACGGAAGTATCAAGACCGCCTGAATATGCTAAAACAACTTTTTCTTTATCCATTTTCTAATCCTCCTAAATGTTGATTATCTTTGATTGACTAAACCTTAACATCAATATACTTAAAATGCAATAATATTTACAAAAAAACCTAAAAAAAGCCTTATTATGAATATATATGCTTTTAAAAACGAATATATTCATAATAGGACAAGCTTTTTTTCAACAACAGAATTAAAATTCGAAAATATAAATTGAAATTATATGTGAAAATAATGTAAAAACGGTTGACAGCTATTGATTAGTAAGATATATTTTACTTATTCAATTTTAAGGGGATTTTAATTATGGTTAATTCTAATAGACTCGCACAATTGAATAATTTTTATTACTTTTATTTTTTTCACGAGTGTTTGTAACTGATTAAGGAATCAGGTGCAGACACGTAGGTAAAGTGTTATGCACCTGTGAGGAAGATAAGAGTTATTTTGCTAGCAATTTTAGCAAGCCACACAGATGTCAATTAAAGAGTCTGTTTGGCCTAAAGCAAGAAAAATGATAATGCTGATGTGAAACCAAGCCTGCAGACTTATGAATCAAGTCTGCAGGCTTTTAATATTGTTTGCAAATAGTTTAGGAAAATAGATATAGAAGGGATGTTTTAGTATGGAATCACTTGTCAAAAGTATGAAGAAGGAACTTGCAATGCTACAACCATCAGATATACGTTCATTCGATGAGTTTGCTTCAAAAATTCCGGGAATAATCAAATTTACGATGGGGGAACCGGATTTTGCAACCCCAGAGCACATTAAGCAAGCTGCAATCAAGAGCATTGAGGCCAATCAAAGTCATTATGCTCCGTCTAATGGTATTCCAGAGTTATTAGAAGCTGCATCACATTTTCTTTCTGCAAAGTATGATCAACACTACGATCCTGCAAGTGAAATTATTGTGACAAATGGAGCAACAGAGGCAATTTATACTGCACTTACGTCAATCCTTAACCCAGGTGATAAAGTAATTATTCCAACACCAATTTTTCCATTATACATTGCAATCACAATTTTGAATCAGGCAACACCAATTTTTGTAAACACATCTAAGACAGGATTTAAGTTGACACCTGAAGATTTGAAGGCAACGCTCAAGGAACATGGAGATTCTGTTAAGGCAGTTGTGTTGAATTATCCATCTAATCCAACTGGTGTTACGTATACACAGGAAGAACTGGATGGATTGGCAGAGGTACTTAGAAATAAACCAATTTTTGCGATTTGTGATGAAATTTATAGTGAGATCAACTACAAGGGGCAGCATGCATCAATGGTTCATAGTTTACGCGAACAAACAATTCTTCTTAATGGGGTTTCCAAGTCTCATGCTATGACAGGGTGGAGAATAGGCGTAATGTGTGCACCAAAAGAAATCACAGCAGAATTGGGTAAAGTACATCAATTTACGATTACCACAACGTCAACAATGACACAAAAGGCGGCGGCCGAAGCGTTTGCAAATGGTTTTGATGATGGCCCGACAATGAAAAAAGAATATCAGAAACGTAGAGATTATTTACTTGATAAGTTGGTGAACCTTGGTTTTGAGTGTGCACAACCAGACGGAGCATTTTATCTATTTGCCAAGATTCCGGAAGGCTTGATTCAGGACGATAAGAAGTTTATTTATGATTTGGCGGAAAAGGGGAAAGTAGCTGTTATCAGCGGCAGCAGCTTTGGACCTGGTGGTGAAGGCTACATCAGAATCAGCTATGCAGCAAGTATGGAAGATATCGTAGAAGCAATGAAACGCTTGGCAGTGTATGTCAAAGAAAATCAGGAGGGCTAAAAGTTGAAAATTTTGATGATGAGTGTGAGAGACGATGAAAAGGCTGCTATTGAAGGGTGGGCAAAAAGAAACAATATTCAGATTGATACTGTTGATTGGGAACTTCATCCAGATCATGTATCTGAATTAGTGGGTTATGATGGAATCGTTATTCAACAACGCAGTAAAGTTGAGGCAGAAGTTTACCCAGCACTAAAAGCAGCTGGAATAAAGCAGATTACGACAAGAACAGCAGGATTTGATGTAATCGATCTTGATGCAGCTAGAAAAAATAACCTTATTGTCACTAATGTACCAGCCTATTCTCCACGATCAGTTGCTGAGTTGGCGCTAGCACATACAATGAGATTAATTCGCAAGCTTGAAATTTTTGATGCGAGAGCAGCAAAACAAGATTTCAGATGGGCAGGGTTGCAGGCAGCTGAAATCCATTCACTTACGGTAGGAATCATCGGAGCTGGACGGATTGGTGGGACAACGGCCAAGATATTTAATGCATTAGGAGCAAAAGTGATTGCACATGACTTAGTTGAACGAGAAGAGCTTAAACCATTTGTTACCTATATGAAGAAAGAAGAAGTATTACAAAATGCAGATGTAATCTGTTTGCATGTTGACTTAAACCCTTCAACGTTCAACTTGATTGGTAAAGATGAGTTGGCCTTAATGAAACCAACAGCTTATTTAGTAAATGAATGCCGCGGCCCCGTGGTGGATACGGATGCATTGATAGAGGCACTGGAACAAAAAGAAATAGCGGGAGCTGCACTTGATACACTGACAGGAGAAGAGAACTTCTTTAATTTTAATTTGGAAAATAAAGAATTACCAAGTCAGCAACTTATTAAGTTACGCAAAATGGATAATGTAATTTTGACCCCACATGTCGGCTTTTTTACAAATATTGCAGTTCAGAATATGGTAGATATCAGCTTAGATGATGTGGTAATGATTCTTGATGGCAAGAAGAGCGAACACCAAGTATCTTAAAAAAACAGAGGGTGAGTGAATAAAAAATGGAAACAAGAATTTCTGGTAAAGAATACACAATGAATATTTTAAATGGGATTAGTTTAGGAGTTGTGGTTGCTCTAATTCCGTCGGCTTTAGTAGGACAGTTAATGACAGCCATCAAAGGCTTTTTCCCATATGCAACTACAATTATTATGATGACAAGTTTTGCAATGAGTCTGCTTCCTGTCATTACAGGTGTTTGTGTATCCTTATACTTCAAACTCAATCCAATCCAGATTTCTGCAGTAGCAATCGCGGCAATGGTCGGTTCTGGAGTAATGCAGCCGGGTAATGGGACATTCATTTTGAAAGGAACGGGTGATATCATCAACACTGGTTTAACAATAGCACTTGCCGTTTGGGTTGCATTGTTGATTGGTAATCGTCTAAAGGACTTTACTATGTTACTGTTGCCTTTACTAGTGATTGTTATAGCTGGAGGAATTGGGTTGGCCATTTTACCCTACGTTAGGATGATTGCAACGACAATTGGAATGATTATTAGTAACATAACTAGCTTACAGCCATTATTAATGGGAACGTTGATGGGAATTTGCTTTGCGGTCCTAATCGTATCCCCGATTAGTTCTGTAGGGATCGCAACTGCGATTGGATTAGCAGGAATTGGTTCAGGTTCAGCTAACTTAGGAATTACAGCCGGGAGTTTCATGCTGGCAGTTTATGGGAGTTCTGTAAATCCAATCGGGACAAGTTTCGCACACTTTATTGGTTCACCAAAGATTCAAATGGGTAATATGTTAAAGAAACCATTGTTATTCCTGCCGGTCTGTATTAATGCGGGTATCATGGGATTCATTGGAGCACTTCTACACATTGGAGGCAATTCGATGAGTGCAGGATTTGGATTCAGTGGATTAATTGGACCCATGGCAGCATATGCAGGAATGGATAAAAACATAATGAGTTTTATTATCCTAGCACTTATCTTCGTAATCTTACCTGTGCTATTGGCATATGTTTCACGGTACATTTTCATCAAACGGTTGGGATGGATTAAACCGGAAGATGTGTTGCTAGATATTAAGTAGGCAGAAAGAAATTCTAGAGGCTTATTCATAGTTGAAACACAATTATACGAATCAATAGAGGAGCTGGGTCAAAAGTTATATTTTGACCTAGTTTTTTGTTGATTTCAGGAAGAAGTGTTCCATAAGTCAAAATTCTCCGACTTCGAATTACTTATAGGAAAGTACATGCTATGTTTGCAATTTCGTATTAGTACTCAAGTTTTACCAATTCATGTCAAACTCTCTTTTTTTATGGATACTAATTCTTAAAATTGTGAAAAATGTGAACTTACTAAAACCGAATGTTAGAAAATAATGAATAGTAATCAAGTGTGATTCGTATAAAAATTAAAATTTAGCATTAAATGCGAACAATTTTAATAAAAATGATAAAAAAACTATTCAAATTACGTAAAATGATTTATAATGTTGGGTAGATTATTTTTAGGGCATTACTCTAATAAAGAGATACAAGTAGGGGGAATAAAGAGTGAAAACAAGAAGAAGCGATCGCTTAATTGATATGACTCGTTTTTTGCTTGAGCGACCGCATACATTAATTTCTTTGACATATTTTGCTGAACGTTATGAATCTGCAAAATCATCAATAAGTGAAGACTTAGCAATCGTAAAACGAACATTCAAGAGTCGTGGAATTGGTATTTTAGAAACTATTCCTGGAGCTGCGGGCGGCGCAAGATTTATTCCGTCTATCAGTGAAGAAGAATGTCGTGATTTTATTGGATCTATGATGACCGAAATGTCAGAACAGGATCGCCTTTTACCAGGAGGATATGTATATCTTTCAGATTTACTGGGTAGACCAGACGTTTTACGTCAAGTGGGACGCGTAATTGCTCGTCAGTATCTTGATAAGCAAATTGATGCAGTTATGACTGTTGCAACTAAAGGTGTTCCGATTGCACAAAGTGTTTCAAGCTATTTAAATGTTCCGTTTGTAATCTTACGTCGAGATTCTAAAATTACAGAGGGTTCAACGGTTTCGGTCAATTATGTGTCTGGATCAAGCGAACGAATTGAAAAGATGGAATTATCAAAGCGAAGTTTGAAGAGAGGTTCGCATGTTTTAGTAGTTGATGATTTCATGAAAGGCGGTGGAACCGTCAATGGGATGAAGAGCATGATTGAAGAGTTTGAATCTGAATTAGTTGGAATTACTGTATTTGCTGAAGCAACTTTTGAGGGCCATAGAATGATTGATGAATATACATCATTGTTGAAAGTGGATAAGGTGAATACATTGGACAAGACGATTCATGTCAGTGCGGGTAATTATCTCGAAAAAGTTTTTGGTACGCCATCAAAATAGGTTGACTTATCAAACAGATAAAAAAGTAAAAAAAGGAGTTCTGGAGAGATTAGTGAAGACTGATTTTTTCAGAACTTTTTTATTATAAAAATGTGCGAGAGAAAGCATCAATGATTTAATTAGTAAGAGTAGTTGCACGTTTTACGTCACTTAGGTTATGATTATAGAGAAAATTTGGTTTAATCAGAGGAGATTTTAAGATGACTTCAAAGTTTGCAGTGATTCTTGCTGCGGGGCAAGGAACAAGAATGAAATCTAAGTTGTACAAGGTGCTACATCCAGTTTGCGGTAAGGCAATGGTTGAACATGTATTATCACAGGTTGAAGAAAATAAGATGGATGAAATTGTTACAATTATCGGGCATGGTGCAAAAGATGTGAAGAAGAGATTGGGAAAGCGGACGAAATATGCACTTCAAGCTAAACAGCTAGGGACAGGCCATGCGGTACTGCAAGCTGAAGAATTATTGAAAGACAAAGATGGAGTCACACTAATTGTATGTGGTGATACACCGTTGTTCACGGCACAAACATTTTCTGAGTTATTTGAATATCATGAACAAAAGGGCGCTGTTGCAACTGTTTTGACAGCAGAAGCACCCAAACCGTTTGGTTATGGAAGAATTGTACGCAATGAATTAGGAATTGTAGAGAAGATTGTTGAACAAAAAGATGCAAACGAAAAGGAAACGGCAATTACAGAGATCAATACAGGAGTGTATTGTTTTGATAATAAAGAATTATTTGAGGCGCTGCATCAGGTCAAAAATGATAACGTTCAAGGCGAGTATTATCTGACAGATGTTATGGAAATTTTTAAAAATGCTGGTAAAGTGATAGCCGCTTATAAGATGAAAAACTTTGATGAGTCAATGGGTGTCAATGATCGTGTTGCTCTTGCTCAAGCAAATAAGTTGATGAGACAGCGTATCAATGAAAAACATATGAAAAATGGTGTGACTCTGATTGATCCACAAACGACTTATATTGATGTTGATGTAAAAGTAGGCAGGGATACAGTGATAGAGCCAGGTGTTGTTTTAAAGGGAAGAACAGTTATTGGAGAAGATTGTTTTATTGGAGCACACTCTGAAATTCGGGATACAGTAATTGAAAATAATGTAACTGTGACTGCCTCACTGTTGGAAGAATCAACGATGGCTGAAGGAAGCAATATTGGGCCATATAGTCATCTCAGACCTGCTGCTAAAATCGGTAAAAATGTCCATATTGGCAACTTTGTCGAAGTTAAGAAGGCTGAAATTGGTGAGAATACGAAGGTCGGACATTTGACCTATGTTGGTGATGCCACTCTAGGCAAAAATATAAATGTTGGCTGTGGAACTATTTTTGTAAATTATGATGGCATCAACAAGCATCATACCAATGTCGGTGATTACTCTTTCATCGGAAGTGGGTCTAATTTGATTGCACCACTTGAAGTAGCTGATCATGCGTACGTTGCTGCAGGTTCAACAATTACGAACAATATTGATGCACATGACATGGCGATTGCTCGTGGAAGACAAGTAAATAAAAAAGGTTATTTTGACCATTATCCAGTTGCGGATGCTGCTGAGAAGGCCGAAATGAGTACGCATAAAAATATTTAATGATAAATCCATTATTAATCTTGATTTTATTGTAAGAAATGAATAGTATTGTTATAGAGAAATAGAAAAATGGAGGCTATCATGTCTGAACAATATGCTGATCCGAAGCTTAAAATATTTGCTTTGAATTCGAACAAGCCCTTAGCAGAAAAAATTGCTGCTGCTGTTGGTGTGACTTTAGGTAAAACATCTGTTGACCGTTTTAGTGACGGTGAAATTCGTATTAATATTGAAGAAAGTATTCGCGGAGATGAAGTCTTTATAATTCAGTCGACTTCGGCTCCAGTCAATGATAATTTGATGGAGTTGTTAATCATGATTGATGCACTTAAACGTGCTAGTGCATCTGTCATTAATGTCGTAATTCCTTATTATGGGTATGCTAGACAAGATCGCAAGGCAAGACCACGTGAGCCAATCACGGCTAAGCTGGTTGCTGATATGTTGGTGAAGGCCGGTGCTACTCGGGTTGTTGCTCTAGATTTACATGCAGCCCAAATTCAGGGATTCTTTGACATCCCGGTGGATCATTTAATGGGAGCTCCATTACTAGCAGACTATTTCCTAACAAATGGTCTTGAAAAAGATGCTGTTGTCGTTTCGCCTGACCACGGTGGAGTTTCAAGGGCACGTAAGCTGGCAGAATTTCTGAAAGCTCCAATTGCTATCATTGATAAGCGTCGTCCTAAAGCTAATGTTGCTGAGATTATGAATATTATCGGTTCAGTTGACGGTAAGAAATGTATTTTAATTGATGATATGATTGATACTGCTGGAACAATTACGTTGGCTGCTCAAGCTTTAAAGGATGCTGGTGCAACTGAAGTCTACGCGTGTGCTACGCATCCGGTACTTTCAGGTCCAGCTATTGAACGTATTGAGAATTCACCTATTAAAAAGTTGGTGGTTACTGATTCGATCAAGCTACCTGAAGAAAAGCGTATTGATAAACTTGTTCAAGTTTCAGTTGGGGCATTGATTGGGGACGCAATTACGCGAATCCATGAAAACAAATCAGTAAGTCCGCTGTTTAAAAATAGGTTCCATAATATTTAAGAGTATTGAGGAAAACGACAGCTAAAAATATTGTGATGTATTAGTAATATTGGTATAAGTCGGTAAAATCTGAGGTTAGACGAAGATTTTCAACTTACAGAACATTTTTATTAAGAATAAAAGAGGGGCTGGGCCAAAAGTTAACTTTTGACCTAGCTCCTCTTTTAGTGAGTGTAAATAATTATGGTTAATTTATAAAGAAAAAATAAGCAGTAAGTCTAAAACTCCTGATATACTGCAGGATCTTGATTATTTGTTCGTCCATCAGGTTTGTCAAGTGCTGATATTGAGGAGACTTCCTCATCTGATAATTCAAAGTTAAAGAGATCCAAATTTTCAAATTGTCGTTTTGCAGAACTTGATTTTGGAATGACACCCACGCCAAGCTGAAGTTCCCAACGCAAGATAACTTGTGCAATTGATTTATGATGAGCTTCAGCAATTTTTTTAATTGTTTCATCGTGTAAAACGGCATTTGCACGACCCAGGGGACTCCAGGCCTGTGTGAAGATACCGTGTTCTTTATCGAATTTGCGTTGCTCAGGTTGAGACCAGTAAGGATGAAGTTCAACTTGGTTTACGACCGGTAATACACCAGTTTCTTTTTCAAGTCTTTCTAAATGTTCAGGAAGAAAGTTAGAAACACCGATTGAACGAATAAGGCCCATCTTTTGTGCTTCGATTAGAGCCTGCCATGCTTCCACGTAATGATCTTCAAGCGGATTAGGCCAATGTATTAGATAAAGATCGAAATAGTCAAGATGCATCCTAAACAGTGATTCTTGAATTGTTGTGATTGCCTCGTCAAATTTTTGATGGCGTCCAGGTAATTTTGAAGTTATGAAAAGGTCTTCGCGCTTTAAACTAGACCTGCGGATAACCTCGCCAACAGCGCCTTCATTTTCATAATTAACGGCTGAATCAAGCGCGCGATAGCCGGTCGATAACGCCTGCATCATTGTATTAACACCAGATCCTCCAGTAAGAGTATATGTTCCAAATCCAATCAATGGGATTTCATTTCCATCTCTTAATGTTATTAATTCTGGTTGATTAACGGATGGCTCGGGCCCATTACCATTCTTCTTCTTAAAAAGTTCTGCCGAAAGATATGTTTTGCTAAAATCATATTTACTTGAAATTGCCTGACCTTGATTAAATAAAACATTTTCACTCATTAGAAAACCTCCTTAATTTATCATGTATTTATTGTATCACTTGCAAAGTAATTTGTAATAATTAAGGATTAAGCGTAAAAATCGTTCTTAATATCGCAATATGGAATAAAAGGGCTCATGGGTGTTGGATGAGAACTACTTGTTTTTTCCATCCAAATCATATCAAACCAAGTATTGAATTTGTATCCGACATCGTGGAAATGAGCAACTTTCTTGAATCCATTTTTTTCATGAAAATAGATACTTGTCATTGGAAGGTGCGGATCAGTAGTTTTTGGCAAACTTATGCATGCATTAATGTTTAGAATGTTTTGTGCGGCAGCTATTTTCTCAAGCTCCTTGTATAGCAATGTGCCAATGCCGTGATGCTGTACATCATGGGATAGATAAATAGAGATTTCCGCAGCCCAGATATATGCCGCACGCGGATGAAAGGCGCTCAAATATGCAAATCCCAGAATTTTATTATCTGTGTAAGCTATTAGGTAAGGATATTTAAGGGAAATAGTAGATATTCGTTTTTCAAATTCCTTGACAGAAGGGGTATCATACTCGAATGTAATTGCAGTTTGTTGAACATAGTACTGATAGATATGTAAAAGTGCAGGTGCATCTTCTAACTTTACCAATCTTAGTTTAATATCAGGAGTAGTCATCTAGTCACATTCTTTCTTTTTTCTAATCATTCTAAACGCATTATTTGTAATAAACAAGAATGGATACTAGTTTTTTGATAAAAAGAGATTGAACTATTAGAGAGGATAAAGTAAGATAATCTGTAAGTTCAAACATAATATATTTAGTGAGGTAGTTACGTAAATAGCCATGGAAAAACAACCAGTTATAAATGCTTATCATCACGATATGCCTTTGATGATAGGATATTTTATTTTTTCAATTATCTTAAATAGTTTTGGAAATGCATTAACAGTTTCATTGAATCTAGGCAGTGCTTTATGGACTGCAGCTGCAGTTAATATTGCACATGCGACTTTGATACCATTAAGTTTTGTTCTTGTATTGGAAGGAATTTTTGCCATTATCGTGAATTTAGTCTTGGTTGGAAAAATTTCACCTAGACGAGTTGCGGGGTATTTGATTTTTATGTTTTCATTTGCATATCTTGTGGGATTGTTATCACGAGAGTTTGTCCTTCTAGGAATTGGAAATTTACCGTTAACTATTAGAGTGGTTTTGGATTGTGTAGGTATAATCTGCATTGCGACAGCAATTTCTATCTATCAGAGAGTGAACTTAATTCTGCATCCCTGTGACGATATGATGCAGATTATTCGTTTTAAATTTTTCAGAGGGAATCCCGTTGTTGCACAGTTGGCATCATTCTTTATTCCAATAGCAGCTATCATTATCACTGTGATTAGTAATAGGCAAATTTTTGCTGTTAATGTTGGAACGGTGTTCTCACTGTTATTTCAAGGATATTTTGTTGGAGTAGCCGACCGGAGAGTATTGCCTTCGTTGAAGCATCGCAAATTAGATATTTAATTTAGCATGGAAGCCCTAGTTGTCAACTAGGGCTTTTGCGTGTTTAATAAGCAGGTCCGGGTTATATTTTACAATCAAATACTTAAAATGACTTATAAACGCTTTTAAATATTTACAAGCGCTTACAGATATGTTACGATTATAAAGTAAATGAGGCAAACTTACTTTTTTAGTTACTTGCTTTTTTGGTATAGCCCAATTACAATGAAGCTGTACTAAAAAATGGAGGTAATTAAAATGAATATCATTATTGTTAAAGATAGTGCCGAAGGTGGAAAGAAAGCAAGCAAACTTTTTTATGATGCATGTGTGAACGGTGCAAAGGTTTTTGGATTAGCAACTGGAAGTACGCCTGTGACAACTTATCAACATCTCGTGAAGAGTAAGATTGATTTTTCAAAATGTATTTCTATTAACCTTGATGAATATGTTGGCTTAAAACCAGCTGACGAGCAAAGCTACCGATATTATATGGAGAAAAACCTGTTTGAGTTTAAGCCTTTCAAAAAGTCTTATTTACCACAGGGTGATGCAGCAGATGCCGAAGAGGAAGTTAAGCGGTATGATAAAGTGATTGCTGATAATCCAATTGATTTGCAGTTGTTAGGAATTGGACGCAACGGGCATATTGGATTCAACGAACCAGGTTCAAGTTTTGATCTAACAACTCATAAAGTTGCTTTAACACCTTCAACGATTGCGGCAAATGCGCGTTTCTTCGAGGATGAAAAAGATGTACCTAAGTATGCATACTCTATGGGGATTGGATCAATAATGAAGTCTAAAAGTATAATACTAGAGGCTTTTGGAGACAATAAGGCTGATGCAATTGCGAAAATGATTGAAGGACCTGTGACTGAGGAATGTCCTGCGAGTGTCTTGCAGAAGCATCCAAATGTTACTGTTATTGTTGATGAAGCAGCTGCAGCTAAGTTAAAAAAATAGTTAATTAGCGATATGGGCTATAAGCCAGTAGCTTGTGTTCAAATACTAAAGGGCAACACATTCTCCGACCCTAAAGTCAAAGAGCATAAGTATACTGCCTTATGGCCCATATTTAAATAAAAAGTCAGTACTTAAAAGGTAGTGTGACTCAAGTAGGTAAAATTTGGGCGCTAACGCCGTTTTACGAACATAAGCGAGTGCTTTGCCGTAAGTGATTCGAGACTGGACGGATGTTTTTGACTTATGGAATAATAGAAGAGTTAGATTAAAATTTAACTTTTGACTAGCCCTAAAATAAAAGAGTGTCTCAAATTGGTTCCTTACGATCACTGTAAATCAGTGTACGAAGATTTCCAATTTTTGAGGCACTTTTTTAAGCTAAACGTACTTTTGTAACTTCACCAGAGTAAAGAATAGTTCCATCCTGTAAGACGAGTCGTCCCTTTTTATCAATATCAGCAACAACTCCGTTAACTCTCTTTTCTCCTTGGGTAATTGTGACTTTCTTTCCAATAAGATATGACTTTTCTTTATATTCATCAATAAAATCGCCTGATTGATAATCTGAATAGAGTGTAAAAAATTCACCTAATAATTGTGCGATGAAGTAGTTACGAGATAGGTGTGATTGTTCAACATATTCTCGCAAAGTACCGACACGCTCTTGAATTTTGGGCGGGAAAAGGGAAATATCAGATAGATAGTTGATTCCAATACCAATAATCACTTGGTTGATAGAGCCACTTTCAATATCACTAACTGCTTCAGTTAGTATTCCAACAACTTTTTTCTGATTTACTAAGACATCGTTTACCCACTTTATTTGAGTAGCAACACCTAGATTTTTTTCAATTGTGCGTGCTACAGCAAGAGCAGTGGCGGTTGTTAATAATCCGGGATTTAATTCTTCCGATTGCGTCTTTAGCAAGATACTCATATAAATTCCAGTTGTTTTAGGTGAGCTAAAGGAGCGTCCATAACGACCATAGCCTCCGGTCTGTTGATCGCTGATAATTATTAAAGGCTGCGAGTCAACTTGACTTGCACTAATTTCTTTTGCCCTTATATTAGTTGAATTAAGCGAATCGTGAAGTTCGAAAGCAATATTTTTAAGATTCGTGGGTAAATTCTTTTTGATAATAAATTCATTGAGCTTATTGTTATCTTCATAATAGTAACCGGAATGCATTTTACTTTTGATTGGATAACCCAGATCTTGTAGATTTTTAACAATTTTCCAGACTGCTGTCCGCGAGATACCAACCTCACTTGCGATTTTTTCGCCAGAGAGGTAATTGGTTGAATCTGACAGGAGCTCTAGAACTTTTTGTGTATTATTCATAAAGTGTGCCATCCTTAGTATTGTTTAGTATAAATTATAAAGAGTAAAGTCGAAGTTTTCAAATTGTCTTTTTTCTTTTAAGAAAATAGATTGTTTCTTTCAAAAAAGTGTTATGAATGGTATCTTTTACCAAAGTAATAAGAAAAGAGAGTACGAAATGAAAAAAAAGCTTTTTTTTGAATGTATTATTTTGCTTTTGGGAGCAATTATAATTTTTATTGTATCAACGCATGATGCTTTTTTATATAAGCAATCAATTTTGCAGGTTACACGAGTTGAACAAGGAAAAACATTCAAATCCTCAGACGAATATGGAAACCATGATAAAAAAACTGATCAGACAGTCTATGGAATACTTCTGAACAGCAAGAAAAAAGGAGAAAAATTTAAATTTCAGAATACATATACCGCATCTGGAGGATTGAGCCAAAAGTATCAAAAGGGTCAGCAGCTTTTTGTCACACTTAATCATGATAACGGTAAATTTGAAGTGACCCCGCTAAATTATAAACGGGATACCTATCTGTTTATGATGTGTTGGATAATGGTATGTCTTTTATTTATGGTGATGAAGATTGATGGAGTGAGGACGATTATAAGTGTTTTGATTAACTTTGTATTGTTCTTAATAATTGTGCAGCTTGATGTTTCCTGGAATATTACAAACTTTTTTATAATTTTTGCGGTCAGTGCGATTATCTTCACAGCAATAACGTTGGCTATAATAGTTGGTATTAATAGGCAATTTGTGGTCACCTTTGCGGCAATTTTTAGTGGTACAGCTCTTGCATTGCTTATTTCAGTGGGTGTCATGTGGCTGACGCAGGATAATGGGATGCATTATGAGGCGTTGGATTTTGCCACACAACAACCAAAGCAATTATTTCTATCTGCGACCTTGATTGGCTTATTGGGAACAGTTATGGATGCAGCAACGGATATTGTGTCGACATTATTTGAGTTAAAGCGCAGTCAGCCAGAAGTTTCATTTCAGCAACTTTATCGCTCAGGAAGGGAAGTCGGCAAAGATATTATGGGGCCGCTGATAAACGTGCTGCTGTTGATTTTCTTTGCTGAAACTTTTACAATGGCTGTTCTCTATTTCAGAACCAAGAATACGATCGGGTATACTTTTTCATGGACTATGTCACTGGGGTTACTGCAAGCTGTGATTAGTGGAATTGGAATAGCATTAGTAATTCCGGCAGCAAGTTTATTTGCCGCTTGGTCGTTAGAAAGGAGTAGAGCATGAAATGAACACAATAATGGCTCTGATAATTATCTTGGCTTTACTAATGATTTTAAGTGGTGGAAGAAGAGGCTTGTCAGCCTTTTTTACACTAATTGTCAACTTTGGGCTACTCTTTTTAACAGTTATTTTGATTGCCGGTGGCTTCCCGCCCGTTTTTGTAATGATGTTTACTGGGATATCAATTCTTGCAATCATTATTTATGTTGGCAATAATAATGAGTCACAGACGAATACAGCTTTTATATCGACTTTACTTGTTTTAGCGGTAATGATACTGTTGATCATCCCAATGAATTATTTGATGCAGATATATGGATTCAGTAATGAACAGTCAGAAGAAATTGAAGCTTTCAATGTCGCAATTGGTGTAAATTTTGCTTCGATTGCGATCGCAACGACAATCTTAAGCACACTTGGGGCGATTGCTGAGGCAGCAATTGCTGTTGCAAGTGGGATGGAGGAAATAATTGAACAGGGGGCAGCCAAAACAGCACAGGAATTGAGAACAAGTGGCAGAAATATTGGATTGCAAATCATGGGGATGACATTTAATACGCTATTTTTCGGTATGTTTGGCGGTAATCTAGCATTATTCATATTGATTTCAAAATTAGATGCCAGTTTTGGTTATTACGCAAACTCTAAAATTTTTGCAAGCGAGACAATGTTGGTAATCTATGCTGCAATTTCAGTGGTGTTAGTTATCTGGGTAACGATTGAGATAACGGTTTTTAAAACAAATAAAGGAAATAATCCAAAGAAATCGTAAATCAGTTGAATACTAAATGATACTTACCATGTTATAATTTTTGTAGGGAGCATAATAATTAGTAGGGAGGCAGCAATTATGAGAATAAGATTGAGAAAAGCCTTTTGGGGAGCAGCTTTGACCTTGTTAGCAACTGTAGCGGTTGGATGTTCTGCAAATAGTGATGACAATAACAGTAGCAGCAGTAGTTCTTCAATGACAACAGAACAGGTTGAGTCTCATTATACGAAGGCCTTAAATTACCTTGATAAGGGGACTCCTCAACAGGCATACAGCGAGCTATCAAAAGTAATTGCAAAAAATGCCGGAAACAAGAAAGTTAAAGTGTTATACAAAAATCTTGGTAATTTGCTTTCTGCTAAAAGAGCAGTGACTGAAAACAAATTATCTAAGGCAGATAAAAAATTGCAACAATTAGCTAAAGTTAAGAAACCAGATAAGTTGGTCAAACAAATCAATGCTGTGCAGAAAGAATATCAAGCTGTTAAGCTTGCAAAAATCTATTATAATGAAACGGTTGCATACTACGATGCAGGAAAATATTCTGAAGCCGGGGGAAGCTATCAAACTTTAATGGCATTATCTAGTAAGTATCAAGCTGTGGCTTCCTATCAGGAAAAAGCAAAAAGCTATCAGCAAAAGATAGCAGCTGCACAAAATCAAAGTGTTGCGTCTCAGGCAAAATCAACTAGTCAGGCAACAAACAGCGGCTACACTAATGCACGAAGTTCTAAAATTGTCAGTTCAACTTATGCTAGTCAGACTGGAAGCTCAATTAGCAGTGCAACGAATAGTCAGGTTTCGTCGGTAGTTGCGGAGTTGTCAGATACGCAAATTTTAACGAAATTTCGAACATTAACAGGAATCCCACAGGAGGCAGGAGATCAATATTATGTTACGAAGCTAGATGACAACACATATCAGATTGAAATTAGACACACTAGCCCAGACAATGTAAATGTTTCTAACTTAAAGGGCATGTACAAGTACGACTACGCAACTGGAAAAGTCCAAAAAGCTGATGAACTTACTGGAGAATACACAAATATTAATTAAATGGATGGAAACTAGATGAACCGATTCAAACAGAAATATTATTTTAAAAGTGTTACGGCTATTCAGTTAGTTGGAATTATACTGATGGGTACGGCTGCATTGGGCATAGACAAAATTATGATTTCTAATATTTTGTTTATGGTAGGGTTAGCAGCCATTTGCGTAATGATTGTTGATATCTTGCTAGGTGCGCATTTATTGGCTGGCTGGTTTAAACATAAGAAAAAAGGTGAAACCGACGATGAGTACCAACAAGCTAAAATAAATGTGCGAGAAGTTGGGAGTATAAAAAATCAACCGATTCATTTTAGTAAAGTCGGTAAAAGTGCTTCAATCATAGGAGTCACATATATAGTATTATCTATAATTATTACCTTATGATAATTAAAAAAAGAAACTGCAGTGAAATTTGCGATAATCGCACATATTTCACAGGTGGTTTCTTTTTTTTGTTTTTGTTGAAAAATAAGAAAATTCTGGTACCTGAAGTGATAGTACGAGGCTGTGACATAACTAGCCTCTGTATAAGCAAATAGGACGAGAAACCGAATTT
>NZ_JQAR01000024.1 GCF_001437155.1 Liquorilactobacillus mali | reverse complement strand
AAATTCGGTTTCTCGTCCTATTTGCTTATACAGAGGCTAGTTATGTCACAGCCTCGTCCTTTTTTTGTATTAGTTCGTTAAATAAACCACAAGTTTTACTTGTGGGGGTCAAAAGAGCTTTAGCGAGAAAAACTTCCTTTCGATATAATAGTTTTCGGCTACCAACCAAAACATATACGAAAGGAAGTTTTTGCATTGTCAAAAGATGATAATAGCTTAGCACATACGAGATGGAATTGTAAGTATCATATAGTATTCGCACCGAAATACCGAAGAAAGGTTATATATGGAAAACTTAGAAGGTTATGTGAGCTAAAAGAAGTGGAGATAATCGAAGCCCATGCAATGCCAGATCATATTCATATGCTTGTAAAAATACTACCAAAAATAAGTGTTTCAAGCTTCATGGGATATTTGAAAGGAAGAAGTGCAGTAATTATCCATGAACGTCATGCAAATTTGAAATACAATTATGGAAATAGGAGTTTTTGGGCAAGAGGATACTTCGCAAGTACAGTTGGACTAAATCAAAAAACAATAGAAAAATATATTCGAGAACAAGAATCAGAAGATCAACTGCGGGATACAATTAGTAAAAGAGAATACATTGATCCATTCAAACAAAAAAATAATTAAAGCTATAGCGATTGGTAGTTTTTTGTTGGGCTCCTTGAAGGGGCTTTTTGTGTGGGGTCGAGCCCTTCTAGGGCTAATAAAAAGCCACCAGCTATGCTGGTGGATAATTACTGGTAATGATTTGCAAATGATAACATGTGTATATTTTTCTAATTCTCGTACTTGATAAGATTTTATCTTTGAGTCTAGTTACAAGAATCTTCATAGAGAACCAATCAGATTTTAAGTGGCTAATAATTAGTTTTTGGCAAAGACTAACCTTACTTTTGGCTAACCTTATTCGCCAGATTATTAGAGGTTATATAGCTATTCATTGCTTTTTCAGCTTCAACGAGTGAATTTTTAATGTTGCTGCCGTTATAAATTTGTTCCATCGCAGTTTGAGTTAGTGTACGTTCTTGAATCAATCCCTGCATGAAAATTCCAGAGTTTGTATTATTTGGTTTTGTACGTCTCAACTGTTGCCCAGGAATTTTTGCTTCTGGTTGACTCTTATATAATTTCTTTAGTGCAGGTTCTTCTTGCGAATCCTCATTTAAAGCAAGATACCCAGTGGCAACTTGCCATGCAGCCTGATTTTTAGCAGTCATCAAAAACTTGATAAATTCCCACGAACCCTGTTGCACTTCACTGGATTTATCATTTGAAATCCAGAGTGAAGCACCTCCAATTGAAACACCATTAGACTTTTGTCCATCTGGGTGTGGATAATATGTGATACCTAGCTTGTCTTTCGTACCTGCTGTTAATTGACTAATATCAGCAGAAGATTGCAGGAACATTCCAAGTTTGCCTGAAAGAAATGCGGCCATTTCGTTGGCCGAGGCACTTGAACCGGCACCAAAGTTCATGAATGCACCACCTTTAATATTCTCTTGCAGCCATTTCATCGTTTTCGTTGCGACTGTTCCTGAAAAATTAACGGAAGTTGGGACTCCTGAATGGCCATCATTGTTATTAGCCAGCGACTCACCACCGTTAGCTAAAAACTGTTCAAAAAGCCAACCATAAATTTCAACACTCAGTCCCTTAACTTTTTTGCCAGACTTCTGATAAAGCTCGGTGGCTACTCTAGTAATGTCACTGTAACTTGGGTCGACTGGGGGAGGAGTTATCCCATATTTTTTCAAAAGCGTTGCGTTATAGTATAGGACTGGTTGTGAAGTATTGAAGGGCATTGAGAGTTGTGTACCATTTTTGGAATAAAATGCGCGGGCTACAGCTGAAATCTTACTCATATCATACCCCTCCTTATCAATAAATTTCTGGACTGGAGTAGTATAACCAGAATTATAAATCTGGCTCGTTGAAACATCCATTGATTGAAATACTGCTGGAGAGGCATCAGTTCCATGGGTATTCAATATTTTTTGCACGGCCTCGTTATAATTTCCTTCAAATTGTGGAACGACCACATACTTGTTTTGTGAGTTGTTGAATTCTTTAACAAATTTATTTAGTTGTACTTGTCCAGGCCCAGTCATTTCATGCCAGAAAACAATTTTAATGCGTGAGTCAGCTTTTGCACTGCTTTTTTGCAAAAAAGCAAAACCAATTATTGCAAGGAAGATAATAATTAAAACAGTAAACATTGTTTTTTTTCTTTTCATTTGATAGCACCTTCATTAAGTCCGGATTTGAAATAATGCTGGCCAAAGAATAAAGCGATTAGAGTAGGGATTATGATGATTGCTGCACTTGCTTGAATCATTCCCCAGTTGTTGAATGTTTCCTGTGACTGTAATTGTCTAAGCCCATCTTGAACAGGTCGAAAATTGTCGCTGAAGGTAGTGAGCATTGGCCATAAATATTGGTTCCAGCTTGAAAGAAAGCTGTATGCTGCCAGTGTATAAACGCTGATTCTTGAGTAGGGCATTACAACCTTATAGTAGTATTGCCAGTGTGATAGCCCTTCTATATCCCCAGCTTCTTTCAATTCTGCTGGAATTTGTAGGAAGGCCTGACGCAGCATAAAAGTACCAAAAGCAGAAGTTAGGAACGGAATGATCATGACGGCATAATGGTTGAGTAAACCTAGATCACGAACCGTTGTGAAATTTGGAATTACTTCAGCTTCAAAGGGTAGCATCATTGTTGCGAGGAATACGTAGAATAACATATCGCGTCCTTTGAACTTCAGAAATACAAAGGAATAAGCACTCATTGAGCAGAAAATGATTTGAGCGAACATTGTTAACAAAGAAATCAGGAGACTATTGAAGAGATAGCGAATAATAGGTGTCTGGGTTATCGCAGTAACGTAGTTGTCTAATGAAATATGGCTGCTCCAAAGAGCTCCCTTAGAGATGTCCGCGGTTGGTAGTAGACTGGTCCAGAATCCTAACAAAAAAGGAATGATGATAAAAATTGTTAGGATGACTAGTAATGAGTAATGAAACACACGTTGAATTTTTTCTCTTTTTTTATATTGTGTCATTAGTAAGTCACTCGCTTTTCAAGAACTTTGAATTGAATGAATGTGAAAATTGCAATAATGATTGCCAGAATTACAGATTCAGTGCTGGCTAGACCATAATTGCCGTTTAAAAAGGCATCTTGGTATATCCGATATACAAGCAGATTTGTAGCATTATTTGGTCCACCAGCAGTCATCAAGTCAATTAAACCAAAACTTTTGAATGATTCAATTAATGTGATGATTGAAACAAAGAAGATAGTTGGTGAAATCATTGGCAACGTAATATGAAAGAATTGATAAGACTTAGAAACACCTTCTATTTGTGCGGCTTCATAAAGTGTATAAGGTACAGACTGGAGTGCCCCAAAGAATATCAGGAAGGTAAAACCAAGATTCATCCATACTGTTGAAATTACGACAGCGGTCATCGCCCAACCAGGTTCAGTCAACCAATTAATAGGGGTCAGATTGAGTGCAGTGAACAATTGGCTTAATAAACCAACAGATGGATTGAAGATAAATAACCAAAAAATTGCAGCAACTGATACGGAAACACCCATTGTTGCTGAGAAGACGGTTCTGAAGAAGTTAATACCAGCTATTTTTTTTGTGGCTGTCTGAGCCAAAATAAGACCGATTGCAATTGTGAAGATCGAGACTGCAATAACGTAGATAAGTGTTGCAATCAAACTGTTGATATAAGAACTTGAAGAAAGTAATGAGAAGTAATTTTTTAGTCCAATGAAGACTGTTGGTTTCCCAAGGTTGTTTGTTAAAAAAAGACTTAGGTAAATAGTGCGCAACATCGGATAAAACACAAAAATAGCTAAAATTAAAAGTGAGGGGCCTAAAAATAACACTGCATAACGCTTATCCTTCGCGTAAGGATTGTATCCCAGCGAAAGATCTACACTTTTCTTTTTTTTAGATACTATATTGAAGTTGGGGTTCTTTGCTTGAGTTTCCATCTGTATACCCTCCATTCGTATTCAAAAGCTTTTGACCATCTTCACTAAAAACGTAATGGCTTCCTGTGACACTTACGGAGATTCGTTCATCCACCGATAAATTACGTTTACTGCTTGTCTCAATCCGAATTTCCTGTGAATTATCTAATTGCGCATGCACAATTGAGTGTGTTCCCAAATATTCAATATTGGTTACCACCGCATTCGTTTCATTGCTTTCTAGATCAATTGAGAGTGCGTTTGGTCGTACACCAATCAAATAATTTCCGGCCTTTAGACTTTTGATTATAGAAAACTTCAAACTAATTTCTATAGCAGAAAGTTGGTTATTTTCCTTTAAAGTTATAGGAATCAGATTCATTTGTGGGGTACCAAAGAAACTCGCAACGAAAGTATTTGATGGGGTGTCATAAATATTTGAGGCTGAATCGATCTGTTGAGTTTGGGCATCATTAAGTACCATAATTCTATCAGCCATTGTCATCGCCTCAACTTGATCATGGGTGACATAAATGAGTGTAAGGCCAAGTTTTTGCTGTAATTCACGAATTTCAGAACGCATTTTATTGCGCAATTGCGCATCTAAATTTGAGAGCGGTTCATCCATGAGACAGATTTTGGCATCACTGGCAATCGCACGGGCGAGTGCTACACGCTGTCTTTGTCCACCCGAGAGTTCGCCAGGTTTACGGTCAATAAAATCGGTTAAATTGACTAATTCAAGAGCATGATTAACACGAGTATTTATTTCAGAGTTCGCCATCTTGCGCGCCTTTAGGCCAAAAGCCACGTTATCCTTAACATTTAGAAAAGGAAAAAGCGCATAATTTTGAAAAACCATGGTCAATGCTCGTTCCTGTGGAGGAAGGTTGGTAACATCTTTACCATCGATTTTTAACTGCCCATTTGAAATGGGAATTAATCCTGCAATCATACGTAAAAGCGTACTTTTACCACAGCCTGACGGACCTACAATAGCGAAGAATTCCCCCGTTTCAATTTTGACGGAAATATCTGAAAGTATAAAGTCTGAACCATTATATGTTTTTGAAATATTAATTAATTCAATAGACATTGCCTTACTCCTTAGTATTTTTGATTTGAAACAACTCAAGTGTAGTTGTCGCTTGTAAAAGAATTATGTGATAAATGTAATTCTTTTGTATTTTATAGAAGTTTAAACAGAAATTAGTTAAAGAAGACAGGCATGAACAAGATTCGGTGATTCTTGTATGATGCAAAAAAAGCTGGGTCAACAATTGAATTTTGACCTAGCTCTTCTAGTTGTTACGTATGGCTGTGTTCTAAGAGTTATATTTAAAATTTGCAGATCCTTAGATAGAAATGTGAAGCCGACAATTATACACGATCATCAATTGAACATGAATCTCCTTTTTCTTCGGCAAAGTGGGCAATACGATGTGTATTAAAAGTATTAACGACTCTGATATTATCCATGTGATAGTCAAGCCCAGAATATTTTGTCAATTTGGGTAAGCGGCTATTCAGTTCATGGGCTTGTTTTAACGATATGATACCTTTTTTGGTAAACTCTTCAATTACAAGAACTGCGGGATTGGATCCAATTCAAAACTATGATGGACAATAGCAACTTCCCTTTCAAACTTTTTTATTGCTTTCTCAAAATTATGCTTTCTGATGTAGCAAAAAGGCACACAATGTCTGTCCAAATCTCAATTTTAATAAATAATTGCTTTTTTTATAATTTCCTGTTTTGTCGATCTGTTATTTTTAGTAAGCCTTTTCACTATAATTTTTATAATTTTTATGGTAAAAATGAAGGTGTAAGAGTTGTAGCAATGTTTTTTTGTAAGCGCATTAATTACATGAAACTATCTTGAAGGGAAGTAATTGGATGAAAAAGATAATTAATAGTCCTGGAGATGTCGTCCCGGAAATGATCGATGGATTGGTTCGGGCATATCCACAATATGTAGAGCGAATACCTGAAACTGAGGCCGTTGTGAGAAGCAATAAATCTTCAATGGATGGAAAAGTTGGAATCGTGAGTGGAGGCGGGAGTGGACATGAACCTGCTCATCCTGGCTTTGTAGGCAAGGGAATGCTAAGTGCAGCTGTTGCAGGTCAAGTATTTACCTCACCGACACCGGATCAAATCTATGAGGCAATCAAGGCTGTAAATACTGGTAAAGGAGTTTTTTTAGTTATTAAAAATTATTCTGGGGATGTTATGAATTTCGATATGGCGAGTGACATGGCGGAATTAGATGATATTCCTGTTAAATCAATAATAGTTGATGATGATATTGCGGTTGAGAATAGCTTGTATACACAGGGAAGACGCGGAGTCGCTGGGACGGTACTTATGCATAAACTAGTTGGTGCTGCAGCAGATCAGGGGGCTTCCCTAGAAGAAATTGAAAAATTAGCAAATAAGGCATTACCGCATATTGGTACGATTGCAGTTGCTTTATCAGCGGCTACCGTACCTGAGGTAGGGAAACCTGGATTCGAGCTTGCCGATGATGAGATCGAGTATGGGGTCGGAATTCACAGTGAACCAGGCTATCGACGAGAAAAGATTAAGACCTCCCATGAACTTGCTGGAGAACTAGTTTCTAAAATCGATAGTGAACTAAAGTTAGATGCAACTCACAGGTATGCTATTTTGGTTAATGGTATGGGTGCTACTCCGTTAATGGAACAATATGTGTTTAGCCATGACTTGTTAGATGAACTTGCTACAAGGAAGATTAAACCCGCTTTTATGAAGGTTGGAAATTATATGACTTCAATTGACATGGCTGGCATATCTTTAACAATTTTTGATTTGATTGATGAAAAATGGCTGGATTATTTGAATTACCCAGTTGAAACAATTGCATGGTAGAAGGAGAGAAAAAATGATAACAGCTGAGATAGTAGACAAATGGATGAAGTTATTTTACTCAAAAATTAGTGAACAGAAAGCATATTTAAGCGAGCTTGATACTCCAATAGGCGATGGAGATCATGGCAATAACATGATGAGGGGGATGCAGGGAGTTGAAGATAGTCTGGATAAGCTTTCCGACCCAGACTTAAAGACAATTCTAAAGACTGTTGCGATGGCCTTGATTAGTAAAGTTGGTGGGGCTGCGGGTCCGTTATATGGGACAGCATTCCTAGAAATGGCTAAAAATTGTGAAAAAACACAAGCACCAGCAGAGTTATTTAAACTGGCATTAGAGGGAATCAAGAAACGTGGTGGTGCGACAACCGGTGATAAGACAATGGTTGATGTATGGGCACCAGTTGTTACTTCACTAGAAACTGATAGCTTATCAGTTGAAAAAATCAAAGAAGCGGCTGATGGGACTAAAGATCTGGTGGCTAAAAAAGGAAGAGCTTCATATTTAGGCGAACGTTCGGTTGGCCATTTGGATCCAGGAGCTGTTTCAAGCCAGTATTTATTTGAATGTTTCATCGAAGCAGGAGGTATTAGATGACAAAGAAAATTGGAATAGTAATTGTTTCACATGTTCCAGAAGTAGCCAAGGGAATTCCTGAGTTATTGGAACAGGTTGCAGCTGATGTATCAATTACATCTGCTGGAGGAACTGATGATAATGAAATAGGTACAAGTGCAGGTAAAATTATGGATGCTTTTGAGCGTAATAAGGCACAGGAATTGCTAGCCTTTTATGATTTAGGTAGTTCTAAGATGAATTTGGAACTAGCTGTGGAAATGTCCGACAAGAAGGTTAATATCTATGATGTTGCTTTGGTTGAGGGTGCATATACAGCAGCAACTTTATTAGAAGCAGACGTCGCACTTGCAGACGTTGAAGAGCAATTAGCACCATTAAAAATTAAGTAAGGGGGAAAAATAATGAGTGGTTTTTTAGGGGAATTATTTGGAACAGCCGTTTTAATTGTTTTTGGTGTCGGATGTGGAGCGGGGGTAAATTTAAAAAAGTCGTATGCAAATGGGCAAGATTGGTGGTACATCTCGATTGCATGGGGGTTAGCAGTAGCTTTTGGGGTGTATGTTGCCGGAATGTTCGGCTCATTAGGTCATCTTAATCCAGCAGTAACGATTGGGTTCGCAGTATTTGGATTTTTCCCTTGGAACGAAGTCCTGCCGTATTTATTAGGCCAATTTATAGGTGCCTTCGTAGGAGCAGCCATTATTATATTGCAATATTACCCTCACTTCAAAGATTCTAAGACAGTTGAAGAAGGGAACACTGTTGGTATTTTTGCCACTGCACCCGCAATTAATAGTCCAGTTTTCAACTTTTTAAGTGAAGTTATCGCAACATTTATCTTCATTTTTACTTTATTAAATCTAGGCAACTTTACTCAAGGCCTCAAGCCTTTAATAGTAGGGTTACTAATTACTGTCGTCGGTCAGGCACTAGGTGGGACAACTGGTTTTGCCCTTAATCCTGCACGTGATTGGGGTCCAAGATTGGCATATACTATTTTACCAGTACCGAACAAAACAAACCCTAATTGGGCATATGCATGGGTTCCGATGGTTGGGCCAATCTTAGGTGGAATTTTAGCGGCTGGATTAGTATCAATGGTTTAATGAATGGTTTTTATTCAGAAATATAATTAATTTAGAAGGTGGCTCTCATTTGAGGGCTTTTTTATTTGTCTGCTAAAAAGGCTGTTAAATTATAAATAATTTAGATGTCATTACACTTAATTGACGCTAATTTAATATCAATAGTGAATTGTAAATACGAATTCGTAAGTACTTTACTTATTTTTTACATTAGCATTACCTTTTTCAAACAGAAAGAATACAAACCAGGATTATCATTGACTAGTAAAGAAGGGAGAGATTTACTTGAAGTTTTTAACTTTGTTCAAGAGAACGGTTGGAATATTAGTTTTAATGATGGTGGCAGTATTATTTGCTGGTTGTTCAAGTGGGAAAGCAGCCTCAAAAAAGGTTGTACATATTTCCTATTGGCATGTTAATGCACAGACCCAGGGGGGGCTTCCGTAGATGCGCTTGTAAAGAAGTTTAATAAAACGCATAAATACATAAAGGTGACAGCAAAATATAATCCCAATATGTATCAGGGACTAATGCAGAATTTACAATCTGCACAAGCATCAGGTAAAGTGCCGGATGTTGTTCAAGTCGGTTGGGCATATATGAATTATTTTGCTGATAATTTTAAGTATTTAACACCTACTGATGCGCAGAGCAAGTTTGATAGCAGTAAAACCTTTATTAGCAAGAATTTTACCACTCGGACTTTGTCTTTTGCTAAAGATAGCAATGGAAAATTGGTTGGATTGCCTTATTCATTAAGTACACCAATTTTGTATTACAACAAAACAATGCTTGATAAATATGGTATAAAGGCCAGCAGCCTTTCAACTTGGGAGGGTGTCAGTGCTGCAGCTAAGAAAATTAAAGAAGCAAGCGGAAACTATGGTCTTTACATTCAAGAACCCGCGGATACATGGGCTCAACAGGCTTTACAGTTAAGTAACGGAGCAAAAATCAAAAAGAATGGGAAAGCAGTTTTTGCTAGTGCTGCAGGCGTAAAGGCCTATCAATTCTATCAAGACATGGTCGTTAAGGATAAGACAGCATTGCACACTCCTTGGGCACAGGGCGTTGATGATTTTGTAAATGGTAAAGTTGCAATTGCGTACACTACTGTTGCACAGGCATCTCACATTAAACAAAGTGCTAATTTTGATGTAGAGGCAATTACCTCACCTCACTTTAAGGGACATAAGGCAACTGTTCCAGTTGGAGGATCGATGCTTGCTATTACTGCACAAAGTACGGAAAAGCAAAAGGCTGCTTGGACTTTTGAAAAATATCTGTATAAGAATAGTTCTTTGGTAACTTGGAGTAAGGGAACAGGGTATCTTCCACCTACTCAAAGTGCATTAAGTTCAAAAGCATTCAAAAGTTATTTAAGTGAAAATCCAATGTTGAAACCAGCCGCTAGTCAAATCAAGACGGCAGTTTCATGGACATCATTTCCTAAGAATGGGTTACAGGCAGAACAAGCAATGATTGATGCACGTGACAAAATTTTGTCTGGCAGCAATGTGCAAGAAACATTGAAAAGCACACAGGAGAAGATCAATGAACAACAGAAATAAAAAAAATAAGGTTTTAACAATTGCTTATCTTTTTCCAACAGCGCTCATACTGTTGGTTTTTATTATTGCTCCGATAATATATACGTTCTATCTCAGTTTCTTTAATTGGAACTTAATTGCACCAACAAAAGATTTTGTAGGGTTAGAAAATTATCTCAGTATTTTTACAGACCCTGTTAATCGGAAAATTATTTTAAATACAGTATTCTATATTCTATTATTGCTTGTCTTAAATTTTTTAGTTCCATATTTCATTTCAATAATAGTTAAATTTTTCATTAGTAAAATGCAAACTGCCTATAAAATAATCTTTTTTATTCCTAGTTTATTTTCATTGGTAGTAGGAGCAATGCTCTTTTCTTGGATTATGAATCCAGTCTCAGGACCAGTTGCTTTTTTCATGAGAAATTTGGGTCTCACTTTACCTAACTGGACTAATTCAGGAGCAATGGCAGTCGTAGTAATTTGTTTGATAACTAATTGGAAAGTCTTTGGCTACAATTTTGTCCTATTACTGACAGGCCTCGGGAGTGTACCACAAAACATTATTGATGCAACTAAGATGGATAGTATTCCCAAATGGAGAATGATTTGGGACATTGTTTTTCCATTGAATAAGAGTATTGCCTTCTATGTGTTAATTCTGACAATTGTTCAGGGACTACAATATGTTTTTACACCAATCAGTGTTATTACTCAAGGAGGACCATACTATGGATCATCAAATGCTCTGTATCATACTTATTTGAATGCTTTCGTTCTCTACAAAACAGGGAATGCATCAGCATTAGCTATAGTTACATTTGTTATCTTTCTGGTACTTCTTTATTTGGAGATAAAATTTGTTGAAGGGAGAACGAGCAGATATGAATAAACTCAAAGAGAGTGGTTGGCATTTTCTATTGATAGTAATCTGTTTAGTTTTATTGCTACCAGTTCTTTTCATGATTTCTAATTCTTTTAAGACATTACAAGATTCTTATCATTCTATGTTGCAGATTATTCCGGCACATCCAACTCTCAACAACTATTTAACTTTGGATAAACAAATCAGTCTTTTAAGAATAATTTGGAATACATTTTTTATGGCAACAATTGTAACAATTGGGAAAATTGTCACTGGTTTGTTATCAGCATATGCATTTAAATATTTTTCATTCAAAGGGAAAAAGCTAATCTATTTTGCTTTTATCTCTACGATTTTTGTCCCATTTACAGTAGTAATGATTCCAAACTTTTTAGTAATTTCTAAACTTAATTTATTGAATACTGCTCTGGGTGTAGCATTGCCACAACTTTGTGATGCAACAGGTATTATGCTCTTCCTTAAAGCAATGGATAAAATTCCGAATAGTTTGATAGAGTCTGTGAGGATTGATGATATTCCGGCATACAAGATTTTGAAGGACATTGTGGTTCCTATTTTACGGCCGAATATTATTAGTATCGGAGCAATTTTCTTTATTAATTCGTGGAATGAGTATGTTTGGCCAACATTAATTTTGAAAGACAAGAATAGTTTTACACTGCCATTAGCGCTACAAAACTATATTTCTAGTGAAGGTGGGACTAACTTTCCTCTAGCTATGGCATTGTCAACTATTATGATTATTGTGCCATTGCTGATTTATTTGATTTTTCAACGTTACATTTTAAATAGTATCAGCAGTTCAGGACTAAAATAAGGTGGTTAATTATGAGTGATAAGGTAGTTTTAGAATTAAAGGATGTTACAAAAAATTACAAAAAAACTAATATAATACGTAAAATGAATTTGCAGGTTAAAGAAGGGGAATTTCTAGTAATGCTAGGTCCATCAGGCTGTGGTAAGTCAACCACTTTGCGGATGATTGCAGGACTAGAAGTTCCGAGCACTGGAGAAATTCTGATTGACGGTCGAAATTCACAAAAAATTTCAAGCCTTGAGCGCAATATTGCGATGGTTTTTCAAGATTATGCATTGTATCCCAACATGACAGTCTATCAAAATTTAGAATATTCATTAAAAGTACACAAAGTAAAGAAAGAAGAGCGGCAGAAAAGACTGGAAGAAATTCTTGAAACCCTTAATTTAACAGCATATCGTGATCGCTTGCCTGGTCAGCTTTCTGGAGGACAAAAACAGCGAGTGGCACTCGGAAGAGGGATGGTTAAGCATAGCAAGATATTTCTTTTGGATGAACCTCTTTCAAATATTGATGTACAGTTACGTGAAAAGGCACGTGATGAAATTCAGGCATTGCATGAAAAAAATCATCAGACAATTGTTTATGTAACACATGATCAGTTAGAGGCAATGGCCTTAGGAGATAGGATTGCAATTATCAATGATGGGATTATTCAAATGATAGACACACCTGATAACATTTACAATCACCCGACAAATCTTTTTGTGGCACAATTTATTGGTACTCCGAGAATTAATACACTAGAAGTTACCTATGATCAAGGAAAGTTGCTTTTCAATGAAGAAGTTATACTTTCGAATACAGAACGGTTGAAAAATTTGAAATTAACAAGCAATCAACTTTGGTTAGGAATTAGACCAGAACACGTAATTGTAAAAAAAGAACGGACAGATTTATTGGATTTACCTGCACAGGTTGAAACGATTGTTGATTATGGGCGTTATCAGCAGTTGACGCTGAATATCAAAGAAAATCAGTCCATCAAAACAATCATCACCAATAATGTTTTTGTCAGTGGTGATAAAGTCTATTTTTCGTTTGTTGCAGAGAAAATTTTATTATTTGATTATGAGAGTAAAAAGAATCTCGAAAACTGAAGAGGGAGTTTAAAATGAATGATATAACAATTATCCAAATTTCAGATATACACTTGAGTCCAGCTGGTGACCAACCGTCTTTCAACCAGCAATTGGATCCATATGTTAAATTAAACATGGTGTTTGATGATATAAAAAAAATAGCTGTGAAACCTGAATTTATTGTTTTAACTGGGGATCTTATTCATGAAGGAGTAGCAAGTGATTATGTCCATCTGAAAGAAATTCTAGCAGAAAAAGAACAACAGCTTGGAATTCCTATTCAAGTTATCTTAGGTAATCATGATAGAACCGAGGCTTTTTATGAGGGCTTTTTGCGAGAGAAACCACAAGATAAGTATTATTATAAGAAGACTTTTTCTGGTGTAGATAGTTATTTTCTAGATACTACATTTGGAAATATAGAACAAGGATATCTCGATGAGAAACAACTGAAGTGGCTAAAAGAAAGTTTGCTTCAAAGCCAGGAAAGACCTGCATTGATCTTTATGCATCATCCGATAGCTGGTGCATCATTACATTACATGCGTTTTAGCGTTTTACAAAATGGTGATGACTTATTGGAAGTCTGCAGTAACGGGAATGTTAAGGGAATATTTGCAGGTCATATTCACTTTGCAACAACTTACACGACGGATAACATACTAAATGGTGTTGCAGAGTCGACAGCTTATCATATTGATTGTCGTAATCATAAAATACATTATGTTAGTGATGCAGTTGGGTATAATATTATTACCCTTTCTGCAGCATGTGAAGTTGGTATTGAAAATCAGCTTTTGCTTTGGAGTCCCAAAATTGTAAAGGAAATTCCAATTGGACAAACTGATTTTATAGACATGACAAAGTTAAAGAAAAACTGAAATACTGTCACGAATAGTTAAGTATTTTTTGGTAATGGTAATGGAGGTTTCTGAAATAGGATTATTTGGAACAAGTGGAGGGGTTAGGGCGAAAAATAAATTTTGACCTGGCCTTTTTGACTATATAAATTGATTCATATCAAAGAGTATCTAACTGTTATTTTAATGAGAAAAACAAAGTACAATAATGAGTTGTATCGTATAAGGTATTTTGCAATCTATTGTATAATTAAGATATAGAAATTGAGAGAGCGGGAAATACAAATGAGTATATATGATGATATTGTTCATGATGAGCAGAACAAGAGATATACTGCTGCGGGACTATATCCAATTTTTTCAGTACCACAATCGGCTAAGGTACTAATTATCGGTCAGGCACCAGGGAAAAAGGTTCAAGATACCGGCATCATGTGGAACGATGCTTCTGGAGATCGGCTACGTGAGTGGTTGGGAGTTGATAAGTCAATATTTTATGATTCCGGGGAAATTGCAGTTATCCCAATGGATTTTTATTATCCTGGAAAGGCTAAATCTGGTGATAAGCCACCAAGAAGGGGAATTGCAGAGAAATGGCATCCTAAATTACGAGCACAAATGCCGAATATTCAACTGACAATTCTGATAGGTGCTTACGCGCAGCGATATTATTTAAACCTAGCTCCCAAGACAACAATAACAAGTACGGTTCAAAACTTTGCAGAATATTTACCTGATTTTTTTCCTATTATCCATCCGTCGCCACGTAATAATATTTGGTTAAAGAAAAATCCTTGGTTCTTAATAGATGTTATTCCAAAATTACAAAAACAAATCGCAGAAATCATCCAAGTGTAGAGCAGAACTATCTCAGGGGGGATTTGAATAATGGTAGATAAGTTATTTAAAGCACTGATAGTTAATAAGAGTGAGGATATGCAAAAAGTGCAGTCGGAGCTGGAAAATATAACTCTTACTGATTTATCTGAGGGGGATGTAGTCGTAAAGATTGCGTATTCTTCGTTGAATTACAAGGATGTCTTGGCTTTTCAGGATAATTCAGGTGTAATTAGAAAGTATCCCATGATTCCGGGAGTGGATTTCTGTGGAACAGTTATTGAGACAAGCAATCCTCGATTCACTACAGGTGAAAAGGTGTTGTGCACTGGCTATGATGTAGGTGTCTCACACACCGGCGGTTTAGCCGAATATGCAAGGGTGCCTGCGGAATGGTTAATAAGATTAGGCAAAAATGTGCCACTAGAATATGTTATGGCACTCGGCACCGCTGGACTGACAGCCGCACTTTCGGTAAATGAAATAGTTTCATTTGGGGCCAAGAGAGATTCGGAAATACTTGTTACAGGTGTTACTGGCGGTGTGGGAAGTATTGTTGTTGCCATTTTAAAGAAGTTGAAAATGAGAAATATTTCAGTTCTTGTTAGAAATAAAGACCAGCGACATAATTATTGCAACGAATTTAAGAATGTATATTTACGTGATGATCTTAAAACCAAGAAACTTATTGCACATCAAAAATTTGATTATGTGGTGGATTGTGTCGGAGGAACTGTTTTGGAGGCTGTACTACCTTGGGTTGGTTACAAAGGGGTAGTTACAGTATGCGGGAATATCGCTGGTAATCAATTAAAGACTAATATGTTTCCCTTTATTTTACGCGGTATCCGATTAATGGGGATTGACTCAGTAAATATAAAACTTGAAGAAAAAGAAAAAATGTGGCAGCACTTATTAACGGATTGGAACATCAATGGTGCATTTTCAGTGAGAATTTTTCCTTTGGATAAAGTTAAATACGTGGTTGATAACTGGGCTGGGGTAAGAAATAAAAGTAGAATTGTAATTAGTATGCTGGATACCAAGAATATTGAAAAATAAGATAGTACGCTTATTTTGTTAAGTTATATGAACTTATTGCCGAGTTCTTATATATAAATCTGCATTTTTTATAATTTTAAGTAGACGTTGGTAGAAAAAGTCACCATTGAGAAATATTTTTTATGGTTAGCCTAAAAAAAAGTTCAAATTAAGCGAACTAGGGTGTATAATACACTTTGGTTCTACTTAATAATTGAAAGGTGGTAAGTTAATTTGAGCAATAACAATACTCATGGGAAAAAGCATAAATTAGTTGAATATGCTAATGGCCCCTCGCTCGAAGAAATAAATAGTACTGTTGAAGTACCAAAAGGTAAGGGGTTCATTAGGACATTGTTTGCATACTCTGGTCCTGGAGCATTAGTTGCTGTTGGATACATGGATCCGGGTAACTGGTCAACATCTATTACTGGTGGACAAAATTTTCAGTATTTATTAATTTCCGTTATCTTAATCTCAAGTTTGATCGCGATGTTACTGCAATACATGGCTGCCAAACTTGGAATTGTGAGCCAGATGGATTTGGCACAAGCAATTCGTGCACGTACAAGTAAGTCATTAGGGATTGTTTTATGGCTCTTAACAGAGTTAGCTATTATGGCAACTGATATAGCCGAAGTTATTGGTGCTGCGATTGCCTTATATCTTCTATTCCATATACCATTAGTTATAGCTGTATTTATTACTGTTTTTGATGTTTTGTTATTATTACTTTTGACTAAGATTGGTTTTAGAAAGATTGAAGCAATTGTTGTATGTTTGATTTTTGTTATTTTATTTGTTTTTGTTTATCAAGTAGCACTTTCAAACCCATCATGGGGTGATATTTTTAAAGGCTTTATACCAACAACAAAGACATTTGCTACTTCACCCAGCGTTGGTGGACAGACACCATTAACTGGAGCACTTGGCATTATTGGAGCAACTGTTATGCCACATAATCTATATCTGCATTCAGCTGTTTCACAAACAAGAAAAATTGATCATGAGAATAACGAAGAGATTGCACAAGCTGTTAGGTTTTCTGCATGGGATTCAAATATTCAATTATCTCTTGCTTTTATTGTTAATTCACTCCTTCTCATCATGGGTGTTGCCGTATTTAAGACGGGTGCTGTAAAGGATCCTTCATTCTTTGGACTTTTTCAAGCTCTTTCTGATACTTCAACTCTAAGTAATGGACTGTTGGCTGAGGTAGCTCGCTCAGGAGTTTTATCGGTTCTGTTTGCGGTTGCCCTGTTAGCTTCAGGTCAAAATTCAACAATTACGGGAACATTAACTGGACAGGTTATCATGGAAGGCTTTGTTCATTTAAGAATGCCATTATGGTTGCGTAGATTAGTTACACGTCTTATCTCAGTTGTTCCTGTTTTGATTTGTGTTATCTTGACAAGTGGTAAGAGTGAGATTGCTGAACATGAGGCCTTGAATACATTAATGAACAATTCGCAGGTCTTCCTTGCCTTTGCCTTACCATTCTCAATGTTACCGTTATTGATGTTAACCGATAGTAATGCCGAGATGGGTAAGAGATTTAAGAATACAACTTTGATTAAAGCTCTGGGATGGATCTCTGTATTAGGATTAACGTTTCTTAACATCATTGGTTTACCCGGACAAGTAAAAAATTTCTTTGGTGATAATGCTTCGGCAACCCAATTAACAATCGCCAATTGCATTGCATATGCATTGATTGCTGGAATATTAGTGTTGCTGTCATGGACGGTTTATGATCTCTACAAGGGAAATAAGGAATTTGCTGCAAAAGCAAATCTTGAGGGAGAATAACAAGATTGTTTGGTAATTGTCATGAAAGGTAGTGGCGAGATGAAAAAAATAGAAAAAATATTAGTTGGGGTTGATGACTCAGCAGATGCACTTTTAGCGTTTGACTATGCGATAGAAAGAGCAATTGCAGAAAAAGCAGAACTTATAATCACATCTGTACTTGAAAGTGATGAATTAAGTATTTTTCAAGCAATGGATAAAGATTTTATTCATGGTGAGAGATCCGCATTAGAAAAACATATTTTGGAATATCGTGATAAGGCACTTGACAGGGGGGTCAAGGATGTTAGAACGATTATTGCAGAAGGTGACGCGGGCGAATCAATTGTTAAGAAGGTTATTCCTAAGGCAAATCCTGATTTATTAATAATTGGTTCAGAATCGAAGAAGGGCATTAAGGGGCGTTTTGGTAGTCAAGCAGCATATATGGCTAAAAATGCACCAATATCAGTTTTAGTAGTCAGATAGAAATCGTAATTATTTGAGGGGAATTTAAAGACAGAGGGGCTAGGTCAAAGTTGAGCTTTGACCTAGCCCCTCTGTCTTTGTCTGGATAAATGTGTTTCATAAGTCAAGATTCTTTGTCTAGTTTCGAATTACTTATTGATGAGGTACTTGCTACGTTCACAAATGCATACTAGTGTCCAAATTTTACCGACTTATGTCATAACTTTTCTGATGTTTATACAGTAAAAATAACTTTTGAAGAAAGAAACAGTTTACTCACCATGCCTTTCCCCACGAATAACATGATCTGCATGTGCAAGTGTTTCATTAATTACATCAAGAATATGTGGGTCATCAAGCCGATAATAATTTGACTTACCCTTCCTAGTTGCAGTCACCAGCTGATACTTGCGCAGCACTGCCAGCTGGTGGGAGACGACAGGCTGTTCCATATTTAGTAATTCAACTAAATCGCTGACATTAAGAGACTGTTGTTCTAAAATCGTCAATAGTTGAAGCCGTATAGGGTTACCAAGTATTTTGAATATTTTTTGTGACTCCACGAGATGATCGGAATCAAGTAGCTGAATTTTTACTTTGTTTTCTGGCTTCATCTAACGCAGCTCCTCTTAGAATTTTATGATAATTAAGATATCTTCATTATATGATAAACTACGTTACTATGCCTAGGAAACGGAATAACTAAAAAATAAGCATGAAAGTCTATAGTAAAATCCCGATGCTATAGTGAATGATCATTGTCAAAATACCGACAAGAAGATTACGCATAATCGCAATTTTAACTAGACCATTGCCTAACTTGGCACTCAGGTATCCAGTTAAGGAGACTGAGACACAAACGGCAAGGATGGTTGCTGGCCATTGAAGAGCAGTTGGGCATAATGTCATTGCGGCTAATGGGAAAATTCCACCTGCTGTTGCTGAAAATAGTGATGAAAAAGCAGCTGCCCAAGGGTTCATATAATGGCCCAGCTTTAGGTTATATTTAATATCAACTAGTGTTTCAAGCGGCTTTTTAGCTATCAAATCTTCAGCAATCTCTGATGCAGTTGCAGATGTAACACCTTTTTCTTCGTAGAATAAGGCAATACGTCTTTTTTCGGTATCAAAATCGTTGCGTAGTAACAGTTTTTCCTTTGAAACTACAGACTTTTCAGTATCCTTTTGTGTACTTACTGATGCGTATTCACCAGCTGCCATTGAAAAAGCACATGCAATTAAATCAGCAAGGCCAGCAATAAAAATTGTAAATTGATTTGTTGTTGCAACTGCGACACTAAACAAAACTCCAACAACGGTTAGAATTCCATCATTTGATCCAAGAACTCCGGCACGCAGAGTGTTTAACTTTTCATCAATTGTCATCTTTGATTTACTGGTGCTCTTCTCAATATTCTTATTAAAATTCTTACTAATGCTCTTATTTTTTTTCAAAATATCTGGGCTCATCTAAAATCACCTTCCTATCAGGATACCAATGCCATATGTCACAAGCATTGTTAATATGCCAGAAACAGTATTACGCATAACGCTGTTTCTACGATTTGAATTTCCGAGAACAGCAGCAATAAATCCTGTAATGGCAAGTGCGATCACAACAGAGATAAAAGTTGCAAACACCTTTATTGACTCTGGCAATAATGTAATTGCTAATAAAGGCAAAATTGAACCTAAGGGAAAAGATATCATTGATGACAATGCTGCAGCATATGGACTCGTAAATTCATTAATATCAAAGCCAAAACGCTCACGGACAGATGTTAACAATGCATTTTTTTTCATCATTTCGGAAGCTGCTCTAGAAGCAAGTTCAGGCTGAATCCCCTTCGACATATATTTATTTTTGACATATGCTACTTCTCCACTATAGTTTAGCGAAAGTGCAGATTTTTGTTGAATAATTGCTTTTTTTTGTGCATCCTTCTGTGCATTTACGGATACATATTCACCCATAGCCATTGAGACAGTACCAGCCAGCATACCAGCGATACCAGCTAGGAAAATAGCATAGTTGTTGTCAGTTGCTCCGGCCACCCCAATAACAATACCAGCGACGGACAAAATACCATCATTGGCCCCCATAACAGCGGCCCGCATAACGTTAATTTTTTGTGCGAGACTCCTCTTCTTCTTCATTATTAATCCCTCCGACTAGTTTAGAATAATTCTAAACTAGTAATTATTATAGTATACATCTTGAAAAATGTAAATTGATAACAAATGAATGTTGATGAGAAAAGAAGTAATCATAAATTTTTACTTTTAATCAGTTAGTACTTATGCTAGAATTAAAAAAATAATTGAGAATGTTTATCAATTAACTATTCTTTAGTTTTTTTATGAAAGACAGCTTAAGAAGGGTGAGAAAAATGAAAAAAGGTGTTTTATTAATTAACTTAGGAACTCCAAAAACTCCTACTCCGGCTGATGTACGTGTTTACTTAAAAAAATTTTTAAGTGATCCGCGTGTGATTGATATGCCAGCATGGAAATGGAATCCAATCTTAAACTTGGCAATCTTACCACATAGACCTGAGAAGTCCGCTAAATTATATCAGGCAATATGGTCGGACGAACATGGCTCACCTTTGCTTTATTACACACAACGGCAAACAGAGATGCTGCAAGAAGAACTACCAGACTATATTGTCCGTTATGCTATGAGTTATAGTGAACCCGAAATTGCACAGGTGCTTCTTGAGATGGAACAATTGGAAGTCGACAAATTGACGATTATTCCGTTATATCCGCAATATTCCACAACAACAGTTGGCTCAGTGTTAGATGATATTAATCGCTTTTATATGGGGAGAATAAAGATCCCTAGTCTAAAGATAGTCACAGACTTTTGTGATTTTGCTCCGTATATCGATGCACTGGCAGACAAAATAAAAAGGGCGATTGATGAATTTCAACCAGACAAATTACTGTTTTCTTATCATGGAATTCCTGTGAGTTATGTTGAGAAGGGTGATCCGTATGCTGAACGGTGTAAGTTAACAACTAAACTGATAATAGAAAAATTGGGAAACATCTCATATACTGAAACGTTCCAGTCCAGATTTGGACCGGACAAGTGGTTAACACCTGCAACAGATGATACATTGAGAAAATTGCCTAAAGAAGGAGTTAAACGTGTATTAGTGGTTGCTCCAAGCTTTGTTTCAGACTGTCTTGAAACACTTCATGAACTTGAGATTGAGAATAAAGAATACTTTATGCAAAGTGGTGGTGTGGAGTTTAAGATGGTTCCAGCACTTAATGATGACAATTCTTTTACCCAAGTACTCAAGGGCCTTGTATTGAACCAAGATATTGGAATTACTTCGGAATCTGATACAAAAACAGAAAGCATACAATAGTAAGCCTTATCAATAGATTTTGAACACTATTTTACTCTATAATGTACTTAAAGGATTGCAAAGGCTTTTCTTTGTATGGGGGTGAAGGTGTGAAAAAACTAGGTTCTGGAATAGGTTTCTGGTCGAAGCTATCGCTGATTTTGGCTCTAGCCCAGTTATTAATGGCAATTTACAAAGAAATTCAAGTAGCAAGAGGTGCAAAAGTCAATAATGGGAGGCAGAAATGATGGATTTAATTAAGGGATTATTTAAGTTCGTACTTGCAGTTGGTTTGATTGTCGGCGGTATTTTAGTTGGCGGGACTATTTTTGCTTCTAAGAAGATTGATGATTTAGGTGATAAGTTACAAGAAAAGATTCATGGGAAGTAAGAATTATCCCATTAATTGAAAAGATATAATTAGATATTGCATTGCGTCACGAGTACTTCAAAATAAAAGAAGGGAGCTGGGTCAAAAATTAAATTTTGATCTAGCTCTTTTATTTCTTTTCAGATAAATATGTTTCATAAGTAAAAATCCTTCATCTAACTTTGGATAACTCATTGTAAGGACTTTACATGTTCATCTTTTGTGTTAGTACGCAAAATTTACCGGCACATGTTACACTCTCATTTTTAATTATGGTAGCGCAACCTGTTGCTGAGTTTTTACATAAGTTTGACGTACTTTTTACAAGAATAAAACACTTAGTGTCCATTTTTTATGTAGAATCAGGTTAGTTATCTAGAAGGGAGGAATCTTTTGAAATTTACTAAGGAAGAAAAAAGCTGGATTTTATACGATTGTGCTAATTCAGCCTACTCGTTGATTATTGTAACTGCAATTTTACCGGTCTACTTCAAATTTGTTGCAGGTAATGCTCATGTACCGGCAAGCGATACCACGGCATATTGGGGGTACGTAAGCTCGTTTTCTACTCTGATTATCTCGATACTTGCACCTTTTCTAGGTACATTAGGTGATTACCTTGGGAATAAAAAGCGCTTTTTTCGATATTCATTATTTATGGGTGTTATAATGACAGGGGCATTGTTTTTTGTTCCTACAGATCAATGGCAGTTGTTGCTTGTTGTGTATACTTTTTCACATATTGGATATCAAGCAGCGAATTTATTCTACGATGCATTTATCACAGATGTAACTAAAAATGAACGGAATAATTTAGTCTCATCATATGGTTTTGGAATTGGTTACATTGGAAGTGCACTGCTTTTCATGGTTGCGATGCTGCTAATTAATACTTCTACTTTTGGTTTAATTTCTTCCACTCAGACAATCAGATTAGTTTTTATGATGACAACACTTTGGTGGCTGGGATTTTCTATCCCAATGTTGCGTAATGTCGATCAGCAGTATGGGTTAGTTAAACCTCGTTCACCTCTAAAGGAAAGCTACCATAGGATGTTGGCAACATTGAAGAAAATTCGTAACTATAAACAAGTAACCGGTTTCATGATTGCCTATTTTTTCTTTATAGATGGTGTTGACACAATCGTGACTATGGCAACTGCCTTTGGAGTTGACATGGGAGTAAAGACAAGTACATTGCTGCTTGTATTGCTGGTGCTGAATATTGTGGCTTTTCCTTGTACATTGGTTTATGGCTGGTTAGCTCAAAAATATGGAACGAGAATAATGTTGCTAGTAGCCATTATTATTTATTTTTGCATCTGTTTTTATGCCCTTTTCATGAAAACGGTTCTTGATTTTTGGATTCTAGGTCTTCTGGTAGGATCTTCTCAAGGAGGAATTCAGGCACTCAGTCGTGCGTACTTTGCACGTATCATTCCAAAAAAACAGGCAAATGAATTTTTCGGTTTCTATAATATTTTTGGCAAATTTTCGACCGTTTTAGGTCCAGTTTTATTTTCTATAACGACTCAGGTGACTGGACATTCTCAGTTGGGTATCGCCAGTTTAGCACTGTTGTTTCTTTTAGGGGGCTTTTTCATGTTCCGTTTAAAGGAGGTGCCACTCACACAAGATACAAAGGAGTAGTTGCCTTTTTATCAAGGAGGAAAAAATAATGAGTAAAGATTACATTAAAATGATCAGAGGTTTAGTCGGACATACACCAATTATTTTGAATACAGCTGCAGGCATTGTGCTTAATGATAAGCACGAAGTTCTCTTGAATCTCAGGGCAGATACGCATAACTGGAGTTTGCCAGGTGGCTTTCTTGAATATGGTGAAACATATGCACAGGCTTGTGTTCGAGAGGTTAAAGAAGACAGTGGGTTGGATGTAAAAGTGGAGTTGCTGTTAAAAACTTTTGACCGCGGAACGGTGGAATACCCAAATGGTGATGTTACCCAGACAATTACACAGTTATTTTTGGTTAAACCTATTGGAGGAGGACTGCTAGAGAATCAAACCGATGAAACATTGGAGCTTGAATACTTTCCCTTCGATGAGTTGCCGGAACTGCTTAACAGACAAACTGAAGAAATGATTGCATTTGCGGGTAACTGGATAAAAGAAAATTATGATCTATGAAAATAATAAAAAACATAGCAAAGAATATTTGAACTTTAGTTTTCTTATTCGATTGTTTACAAATGAATTCTATAAACCGAATTTCTTAACCTGATCCAAAACATATTTTTTATAAAACCCTCTTGACTTTCAAAAATTAAAAATCCATAATTACATTAAAATCAAAAGATGAGTAAATTAGTCTTGAATTAAGAGAGCTGTTGTTTTGCTGGGAGATAGTTGAAAGATTGGTTGAAGATGGTCTTTATTTAAGATGATGAATTAGTAAGCGAAGTTAAACTGATTACGGAAATGCCCGTTACCGCATTAGAGTGGACTTAACAACTTAAGTTTATCAAGGTGGTACCGCGGCAAGAGTCGTCCTTCATGTGAGAAGGACGACTCTTTTTATTATAGGAAGGAAGTTAAAATATGACATTTGATATAAGAAAATTACAATTACCTACTGGAGAAATAGTAAGTGATGAGAAGATACTAGAGAGCTACGGTCAGAATAAATTTACGCAAGAGATAATCACAGGAAGTAAACCGGCTGTATTGATAAATGCTAGGAGTATTGCAGATGTACAGGAGACAGTTAAATTTGCTAATCGTGAAAAAATTGCGGTTACAGTCTATGGTGGTGGAACTTCCATTGTTAATGGTTCAGCTGGTGAAAATGGCGGAATTGTCTTGAACTTGGCAAAGTTGGACAAAATTATCGAAATTAATACAGCAGATCAGACAGCCGTGGTAGAAGCCGGAGTTCTGAATGGAACTTTAGATAAAGAAGTCCGCAAACAAGGATACTTTTTTGCACCAGATCCTGGTTCAAAACCAATAAGTACAGTTGGTGGAAACATTGCAACTAATGCTGGTGGCATGAGTTCCTTAAAGTACGGAACGACAAAACAATCAGTATTGGGACTGAAGGTTGTACTGGCTGATGGAACAGTAGTAGAAACAGGTGGACGCTGCTTTAAAAATAATGCGGGATATGACCTGACAGATTTATTTGTTGGTTCGGAGGGAACTCTTGGTGTTGTGGTGGAAGCGACAGTTAGAATCCTGCCTATTCCTTTTGGTAATTCAACAACAGGATTGGCAACATTTGCCGATATGAAGGCATTAAGTATCGCAGTTGAGAAGATATCAGCTAGTGGTCTAAACCCATCAATGATGGAAGCATTAAATAAAACTTCAATAGAAGCTCTTGATGCCCTCGAGGGAACAGATATGGGCAAAGAAGGCGCGGAAGCTTTGTTGATTTTTCAATTGGATGTAACCCCAGTTGGGGCTTTAGAGGCACTTAAGAAGACACTAGAACAAAATGACGCTTTGCATGTTTCAGTAACAGATGATCCTGAATATGCAAAACAGATTGTTAAAATACGACAGGATTATTACAAAGCAGAGGCAGCTTACGGGAGACTAGTGGTCGAAGATGTTGCAGTACCACTTTCTAAGCTGCCTGAACTTGCGGAGTTTGTAGACAATCTTAATTTTACATCACCAGTAAAGGCATTCTTAGGTGGTCATGCAGGTGACGGTAATTTCCATCCAAATATTGCAATTTCTAGAGATTTGGATACAATTCCAGAAGATGTAAAAAGCGCAATTGAGAAGATTTTTGCTTTTGCACAATCATTAGGTGGAACAATCTCAGCAGAACATGGGATTGGTGATCTAAAATATGGATGGATTGTTTCACAATTAGGACAAGAAGTTGTTGACTTACAACGCAAGGTTAAACAAGCATTCGATCCCAATAATATTTTGAATCCTGGACGCAAGATTTAAAAAGTGGTCGTTGTTGTGATTAATAGAAAACTGTATGTATAAAATGTAGTTTTTCTGGTATTTATATAATAATTAGCAAAGGAGCTAGGTCATAAATTTTGACCTAGCTCCTTCTATTAATTCTGGGTAAACGTGTTCCATGAGCTAAAATTTTTCGCCTAATCTTGCATTACTCACATAGTATTTTCTATGCCCGTAATTTTGTATTTATACTTAAATTTTACTGGTTTACCTGCTGAATTATACAGATACGTCTAATAATAACTTTATTCAAAGCATTCTTCAGGAATGAACGGATGTCCTAATGTTGCAGCCATAATTGATTTGATTGCATGCATACGGTTAGCTGCTTCTTGGAATACAACCGAATTACTGCTCTTGAAGACCTCATCTGTGATCTCAAGCGACTCCAAATTGTATTGGTCCGCTAACTTTTTTCCAATAGTCGTCTTCTTATCGTGAAATGCAGGCAAGCAATGCAGGATGATTGTATCCTCTTTACCAGTCTTTTCTACCAATTCACCATTTATCTGATAGGGAAGAAGCAGTTTAATTCTTTCACCGTAGTCGACATCTTCGCCCATCGATACCCAAACATCCGTATAAAGAGCATCGGCATTCGCTGCTGCTTTTTGAACATCATCAGTTATCAGCAGTTCTGCACCGCTTTTTTTTGCTTCTTCAAATGCTAGATTTTGAACCTCTTTTGAAGGTTGAAGAGATACAGGTGAGCCAATGTGAATATTCACGCCAAGGATTGCACCCGTCATCAAGAGACTATTGGCCATATTGTTACGCCCATCTCCTACATAAGTAAGTGTCAGCCCTTTAAGCTTACCAAAATGTTCCTTGAGCGTCATGAAATCGGCTATCATTTGTGTTGGATGCCAATCATCCGTCAAGCCATTCCAGACCGGAACGCCACTCTTTGCTGCCAATTCTGTTGCAGTTTCCTGTGAAAAGCCACGAAATTCAATTCCATCGAACATACTGCCAAGTACGATCGCAGTGTCCGCAACGGATTCTTTATTTCCAAACTGAATGTCGTTTTTACCCAAGAATTCAGGATGCGCACCTAAATCTGTTGCAGCAACAGTGAATGCTGAACGAGTTCTCGTAGATGCTTTTTCAAACAAAAGTGCAATATTTTTTCCAGCGAGGTACTGATGGGAAATATTTTGCTTCTTTAATTCTTTTAAGTGAATTGCAAAATCAATTAAGAAATTAAGTTCCTTAGCAGAAAAATCGTTTTCTTTGAGGAAAGATTTACCAAAAAAGTGATTCATATTGCACCTCCTATAAGCTCACGGTCACATTTTGTAGGACTTCTTTTATTTTTTTGACACCTTCCAATAATTCAGAACTCATAATTGTCAACGGTGGAAGAAGACGAAGAGTGTTACCTCTAGATGAAAGAGTTAGCACACCAACTTTGTGTAATTCAGTGATTACCTGATTAACAGGAATAGAAGAGTTAATATGGATACCAATCATTAAACCCTTGCCAGAAATTGAGTCAACACCTTCTAATGAAGAAATTTCTTTTTCAAGGAAGTACCAGAGAAAACTAGCTTTTTGTTGGACATCGTCTAAAAAGGTATCATCTAGTGTTTCTAATACAGCACTTGCAGCACTCATTGCAAGTGGATTGCCGCCAAAAGTTGAACCATGAGATCCAGGACCGAAAGAATCTGCTAACTCGGCTTTCCCAATCATTGCACCGACTGGAATACCATTTGCAAGGCCTTTTGCAACAGTTATAATGTCGGGATCTAAGTCATAGTTTTCATAGGCAAAGAGTTTACCGGTTCTTCCCATCCCTGTTTGAACCTCATCAATAATTAGCAATACATTAGTTTCTTTGCATTTGGCTGCGACAGCTTGCAGCCAGTCATAATCTCCAACTACGATGCCGCCTTCTCCCTGAATTACTTCCAAGATAACAGCAGCAAATGAATTATCGATTTTTTCGATCGAATCAAAATCATTGTATGTTTCAAATTCAATATCAGATAAGAATGGGCCAAATCCTTCTTTTATTTTATCGTTGCCAGTTAGTGAAAGCGAGCCATAACTTCTACCATGGAAGGAGTGGTCAAAAGCCATCATTTTACTTTTCCCGGTTGCTTTACGAGCTAATTTCAATGCTGCCTCATTAGCTTCTGTTCCGGAATTACAGAAATATACTTTTTTATCGGTACCTTTAATTAGCAATTCCGCGACGTTTTCTTGCAACTGACTTTCGTAGAGGTTTGAAGTGTGCCAGATTTTGTCTAATTGTGCACTCACTGCATCCTTGACTTTTTTCGAACTGTATCCCAAGTTGCAAACCCCAATTCCACTGGTTAAATCTAGATATTTTTTCCCCGTTTCGTCAAATAAAGTGACGCCTTCACCTTTAACTATTTCAAATGGAAATCTGTTGTATGTTTTAAAAATAGATTGCATTTTCATTAGCTCCTTCCTGAATAATAGTCGTTCCTAAAGTAGTAAGTTGGTTAGTAATCTGAACACTTGGGACACCAAGACTTAATGCACTAAAAGCTGCTTTTATCTTTGGCTGCATTCCCATGGTTATAATTTTTTGTTCTTGTAACTTTGCCGCAGTGCTAGGTGAGAGACTTCGGACGATTTCTCCCTCATGGAGAACTCCAGGAACATCTGTCATCAGATACAGTTTCTCTGCTTTTAGAAGACCCGCTATCTTTGAAGCTGCAGTATCTGCATTGACGTTCAGCCATTGTTGCTCATCTGTTAAAACCATTGGGGCCAAAACTGCGATGTGCTTGTCCAAAATCTCACCGAGTAATGTGTCATCAACTCTATCGATTTTACCAACTAAGCCGTATTTTTTTTTGTTAAGAAAGGATCCATTCAAGATGGATTCATCTGCTGCGTTCAAACCGATTGCAGGAATTTCGGCTTTCGTTAATTTCATTAATAATTGTGGCTGTGTTTGACCTAGTAATACCATTCGTGTCAATTCAAGTGTTGCTGTATCTGTGACTCGCATACCGTCAACCTTTTTAACAGGAATCTTAAGCGTGTCAGATAATTCTGAAATTTTGCTGCCGCCGCCGTGAATTATTAAAATACGTTTTTTTACCAGCATCCATTGACGAATTTGTGAGAAAAAACTTGGGGTCAATGTTTCAATTGAATTTCCACCAATTTTAATTACAATTAAGTTCTCCATCTTGAAACCTCCTTTCCTAATGATCAGCTACTGTATGTTGCATTGATTTTTACATATTCGTAAGTTAAGTCACAGCCCCATGCTTGCCCATCGTATTGACCATCATGTAAGTCAACAGTTAAAGTGATCACATCTTGTTTGAGGCTATCGCTGACTTCTTCTTTATTGAAATCGACGGCTAGACTTCGCTTAACGACTAAGAAGTCATTGATTTTAATATCGATTGTCTCGGGATTGTATGTTGCTGGAGTTGCTCCAATGGTACTGATAATTCTTCCCCAATTAGGATCTGCTCCAAAAAGTGCTGCTTTAACAAGGTTTGAACCAACAATTGCTTTAGAAATTGCTTGTGCATCCATTTTGCTTTGTGCTTCCAAAACATTTGCTTCAACTAATTTGGTTGCTCCTTCACCATCAGCAGCGATCTTTTGCGCTAATTTCTGTAAAACAAAGTGGAGTGCTTCTTTGAATGTCTGATAATCTGGACTTTCCTTAGTTAGTGTCTCATTATCCGCCATTCCATTGGCTAATGTAAGGACCATATCATTTGTTGAAGTATCACCATCAACTGTAATTTGATTGAAGGTAACATCAGTTAATTCGTTAAGCAATGACTGCAAAGTATCATCATTTACTGCAACATCTGTCGTGATAAAGGCAAGCATTGTTGCCATTTTGGGGTGAATCATCCCAGAACCTTTAGCAAAGCCAGACATTTTACAAGTAATTCCTTGTATTTTAAAAGAAATGCTAATAATTTTTTGTTTTGTATCGGTTGTCAAAATTGCTTTTGTAAGGTCAGTACTGGAAGTTAACGATAGTCCAGCAATGCCCTTTTTAATCTTTTTCATTGGTAAACATGTCCCTATTAGTCCAGTTGAAGCAACACCTACAAGTTGGGGCTCAATATTTAATTTTTCAGCAACTAATCTCTGTTCTGTGAGGACATCTTTCTCTCCTTGAAGACCTGTACAAGAATTCGCAATAGCACTATTAGCAATAATTGCTTGAAGCTTATGGCTTTGACTGACGATTTCCTTTGTTTTGGCTGTTGGAGCTGCGCAAAATTTGTTAGTTGTGTAGACTCCAGCTGCAGTAGCAGGTGTTTTGGAATATAACCAGCCAAAATCTAATTTCTCATGTTTGAGACCTATATGCTTTGCATCACTATAGAACCCCTTTGGCCATGCAAAATCTGTTTCAATAAAATTATTAGTATTTGTCATTTTTGATACTCCCTTTAGATTTATGTGCTAAGGAAAAACTGGTAATAATGGTAGACCACTAGTGGGTTCTAAGTTACAAAGGGTATTGAAGTTTTGGATAGCTTGTCCTGCAGCTCCCTTCATCAAATTATCGATTACAGAAACAATGGTAATCGTATTGGTGATTGGATTGTAGTTGATTCCAATATCACAGAAGTTAGAGCCGGTGACCTCTTTAATAGTTGGCAGATCATTTTCTCTGAAACGAACAAAAGGTGCATTATCATAAAATTGGTGAAAACATTCTAATAACTGTTCATTAGTATATTTTTCAAGTGGTTTAAGATAGATTGTTGCCATGATTCCACGAGTCACAGGAATCAGAGTTGTTGAAAATTGAATAGCTGGAATATGAGAATCCCATTCATTTAACTTTTGCATAATTTCTGGAATATGCTGGTGTTTATTCATTTTGTATAGCCATACATTTTCATTTATAAAATTGTATTGGCTACTTGAGCTTAACTTTCTCCCCGAACCCGAAACACCTGATTTTGCATCAACTATAATCGAATCTTTTTGAATCATATGTTTAATGACTAGGGGTGCTAACCCAAGCAACGTAGCAGTTGCATAACATCCAGGATTGGCAATATACTTGCTGGCTTTCTCTTCTGGAAACTCGGCTAAACCATAAGCAGCTTTTTCTAATAAGTTCACAGATGCGGCTTCTTTGTGGTACCACTTCTCATAGGTGGCGGGGTCTGTTAAACGAAAGTCACCTGATAAGTCAATTACTGGGAAACCCGCTAATATAAAGGGTTCCATCAAGTCTTTAGTAATTCCAGCAGGGGTCGCACAGAAAAGCAAATCATTATTTGCCATGATTTCTTTAGGGTTGAACGGCAAGATGGCTATATGAGCTGAAAAAAAAGCTGGAACTTCATCATCGAGGAAGCGAGAGCTCTTGCCCCCTTCATGACCATATAGATTTATTGTTTCAACATTAGGATGCTGTGACAATAAATTATAGAGAACATTGCCACTATATCCGGTTGCCCCTAAAATTGCGACGTGCATGAAATCACTCCCTTTTAATTCATTTTTTATGAATAACAATTCATTTTGATGATGATAACTATAGCTCATTTTATTTTGCATTTCAATAGTTTTTTAATAAAAAACCAATTATTTCTTAATATAATGAATAAATATTTTTTTATTAGCAAAAAAGTGCATAAAGCTTTTAACAACGGACATGTAATGAATGTTTTTAATTGTTTGAAAAAAAGAAAAAAAAGAAACCAGAATAAACTTTTGGAGCGATATAATTACTGCATGTTCGAGATAAATAAGAATTGTTTTAACAATTTTGTATAACTTTTGAAACCAATTTGATATAATTGAGAAAAACGAAAATTGAATGTTAGTTTTTTGAGTAAAGGTGTACAAATTATGGAATTTTTGAATATCTTGAATGATTTTGAACGTGACAAAATTAATCTATTTACAGCTATTTTGGATAATCCCAACAGTGAAATTGAACTTGGAAGTTTGCAAGATAGCATGAATATGTCTCGTTACAAAATTACTAATCTATTGGAGAGCCTAAATTATGATATTAAGCTGTTGACGGAGTATCCGGGTATGGTTATTAATACGCACACAGTTATTCCTGCCAAGAACTTTTCGCGTCATACATTGAGTATGACAAAAAAGTATTATTTTGAATTATCACCAATTCGAATTCTAATGGTAGAGATTCTTAGTGGGGGAGATTTTCCGAGCTTTCAAAAGATAGAGATAAAGTATTCGTGGCCAAAAACGTTTTTTTATCAACAAAAAAATAAGTATGATAAATTGTATAAGGAATTTTCGCTCACTCGTTATGCAGATGAAGAAGCTAGCTTGCGGTATTTTATTTATAATTCTTTTGTTTTTTTTGGTGCTTTTCCCCAGAAAATCGAACGATTAAGTATGAGAAATTTTAATGCTTTGCAAACTATTTCAAATATACAAAAGTTTAAGGCGGAATTAATGCTTTGGATTATAGAGAAGAGAGTATGGAACAAGAAGTTTATTTCAGATAGCAGTTTGGTTATTGCTAATGAATTGGCTGAACCTTCATTATTAAGTTTCTTACCAATATCAAGGAAAAAATTGTTGAGGGAATCATTATTCGTTATACAATTTTATTATTATACGGGAATATTTAACGTTGAGGAATTAACGGTGAATTCGTTCAAGAAGGAAGAACGCGAAAATTTCAAAAAAATCACACTAGTCTTTTTAGATGATATAAAGGATTTAATTAGCAAGAATGACAGTTATCAAGATGAGGTAGCAAAGCTTTGCAATGAGATCAGTTCACAAGTGATTTTGGATAAGATTTGTTTTATCCAGACGGATCAATTTAGTTTAAACATTCAGTACTTTGCAGATGTTTATCCCTTTTTAGATAACAAAGTAAGAAGAGTAGTCGATGAAATAGCTCAGCACTGGGTACTTCCCGACAAAAAAAGGGCATACTTTAACATAATAACTTCAATGCTTATCTCTAAAATTCCCTTTTCAAAAAGGGATCAAGTATCACTGTGTATAGATTTTTCGGGTGGACCATATGTTAATTCCTATATTCTAAGTCTTTTTAAGAGCTATGTGAATATTAATGTGAGTGTCTCAAATGTATTGACGAGTGAAACGGATTTATATCTAAGTGATCAGTATATTGAGTATCATCTGCTCAACCAAGTTATTTGGCTAAAGCCGCCAACGCCACTTGATTGGGCTGAATTGGGTGAGAAAATAGTGGAAATAAAGCAACGGAAGTATCGATCAAGTAAAACAAATTAAGAAAACTGCTACTACTGGAGTGGGGGGAAAATGCATGAGGAAAAAAGCTAGAATAAGGAAGAAAAATACTTTGGTTTTCACGAGTTTAGTTACAGGGGCTCTAATTTCTGTTCCTATTACTTCTAATATTCATGCAGCTACTCCTGAAATAAGTACAGAGGAAACAAATTCGGCAGCGGATCAATCTAGTACTGATGCGTATACGACGATTTCAAAAGATGATTTTCTGAATTACTTCACACAAAATGGGAATGCGGTTAATAATTATGATAGTTCGACTGGTATCCAGATTTTTACTACAACTACAAGCCAAGCAGGCAATATCTCTTTCAAGGGATTAATTAATTTAAACAACTCTTTTGAAATAAAAGGTGCAATCAATGTAGGAAAGAGTACAGCAACGAACAAGGTCGCTGATGGCATTGGCTTTGCCTTTTACCAAGGCGATAGGAGCCAATATAGTAGCAGTAATAATATTTATGGAGGAAATGTTGGAATATATGGTGTTCCAAGCGTATTTGGTTGGAAACTTGACACGTATGCGAATTATGGTGGGGTAGATGGTGATTCAGATGAAGGATTGTCAACACCATATGGAGCGTTTGTATCAACGGATTCAACTGGAAGAGGAACAATTGATCAGCAATCTGTGCAAGAAATGGGCTCAAGTTTTGAGAACGGTCAACTGCACGATCTGGATATAAAGTACGATGCAGCAACCAAAATACTCAGCGTTGTGCTAGACAACACAACTTTCAGTGAGAGCTTAGCTAGCAAGATAAATTCCCAAAATCCACAGTATTCATTCTCAATTGCTGCATCAACGGGCGCATTTTCAGCTGAACAAACATTTAGATTTGATTATATGAAGTATGTGGCTTCACAAAATGCGACAATCAATTATATTGATGAAAATACAGGTAAAACACTAGATTCAAGTAGTATTAGCGGAAATTCTAATTCAATAATCGAATATCCCGATGCAAAGATAGAGGATTATAAGAATGAAGGATATGAAGTTGATACTACTAAGACAGATTTGACAAGTTCCTCTCGTTTTGATGTTGATGATACAAAAGATCAGACCTTTTCGGTGTATTTGAAACACAAAACAACTAAGACGAATGCAGAGAAAACTGTGCAGCAAAAGATCAGTTATGAGTATGAGGATGGAGAAAAAGCAGCAGCCGATAGCATTCAAAAATTGGTATTTACTAATGAAGTTATAAAAGATGAAGTGACAGGTGAAACAACGAGCACATGGACACCAGAGAATGGAACCACTTTTAGCGAAGTTGTTTCACCAGAAATTAAGGGATATACTGCGGATCAGGCAACGATTCCAGAGACTGACAATATAAGTCAGAACAGCAGCGATACAGACTACGTTATTAAGTATGTGCCCAAAAATGAGCAGATTATAATACGGTTTATTGATAATTCGACTGGTAATGTGATTCTTGAAAAACAACTTAGTGGTAAGTTTGGGACAACTTCAAGCTATAAATTAACAGATGATATAGCATTAATTGAAAATCAGTGATACTTTGTTAAGTCCAGCACCCTACCAACGGATGACATTAAATTTGATCAAGATGGACAGACTACAGTTTATGAGGTCAACTTATTGCCAATTGAAATAAATCTTAATCCGGTGCCTGATCCTGATTCAAGTTCAGAATCGAGCTCGGAATCAAGTTCAGAATCAGATCAAAAAGTATATCCGCAAATTCCAATGATGGATGATATTGAAGGCTCAGATGAAAATGATGGAGATGAAGTGAGTTCAATTGAAGAACAACAAATTGAGAACGAAACAGTAAGTTACGTTTATTTTATTAATCAGGATACAGGTAAAATTGTAAAGACTGATATATTACCGAAACAAGATGGCTTTTATCCAATCAATGTTGTGGCCTCCACCATGCAAAAATATGGTTATCAGCTGCAAAATAATTGGAATGGAATTTATAACAATTCGAATGGAAACCAGAAAGATATTAAGGTGTATGTCTCAAAGAAAACAAAATCTCAAAATTTTGTTAAACCGGCAATCGAAGATTATTATACGCAGGGAAGTAACTACAGTTTCAGGGATAACATGAGTCAGAATCATAATTCATTACTCAATCAGTTTTTTAGTTCTTCAAGTAGTGCAGTTGATGTCAATCATACGCTGATTCCCAAAGTTGGCGGTGGCGGTGCAGGAACCGGACATGAAGTTGCTAAGATTCTTGCAGTTCTAGCGTATTCTGTCAATTTTAGCAGGCGATGATGCCAATATGAAAATAATTTTTTATTAGAGTTGAGTGCCATGCTGGTTTAAGGAACGTGGTTATCCGGAATAAGTAGAAGAGCCAAGTCAAAATTTAACCTTTGAAGTGCTTCATAATTGTTAGACAAAGAGTCTAATGATTGTGAGGTACTTTTTT
>NZ_JQAR01000023.1:33935-36140 GCF_001437155.1 Liquorilactobacillus mali | reverse complement strand
GCCTTTCAAACAACTTTTTCCAATTTTGAGGACTTGGTAATCCGAACCTCAAATTACTGCTCCTACGTCAAGTTTTGGTACTAAAAAAATTAGCCGTTTATCCTAATTCTTTCGGTGTTATACCAGTTAATGTAATTTTCAACTCTGAGGACTAAGTCCTCAAAACTAGTAAAACGTGTTTGAAAAATAAATTCTCGTTTAAGTAGCGAATGGAAAGCTTCGAGCGGACCGTTATCATATGGATAACCTTGTTTGGAATATGAATGCCTAATCAGGTGCCGCTTTAACAGGCCTTCATAAGCAATACTGGTGTATTGTGAACCCATATCAGAGTGCAAAAAGGTTGGCTTAGAAGCCCTGCTCAAGGCTTGCAACAATGTCTTAATAATCAGTTTCGATGCCATCTCCTTGCCAATGTTGAAAGCGATGATTTACTTACTAGCTTGGTCAAAGATGGTACTTAGATAAACCCAAGTGCCTGGTCTTAGTTCTAGGTAGGTTATGTCAGCACGCCAAATAGTTCCGATTGGATGGTTCTTAATCAAGTTAGGCCGTTGAGAATAATCTACATGAGTGCCTGGCTTCTTAAAACGCCGCCCCATTAGTGATCGAATGCCTAACTCCTGCATTAATCGGTAGACACGATTGGGGCCAATGACTACACCAAGTCTTCTCATGGCAATTGTGATCCGAGGGTACCCATAGGCTTTATAATTATTTTTCCAAATTTCAAAGATCTGGCTTTTTAAAATCGTATCTTGTTTATCATGACGACTTGTCTGATAGTGTTTCCAATGATAATACGTACTTTTAGAAAGCCCTAAGGCTTTCAAGATTATCCAGAGGCGGTGTTTACATAATTGTTCGTTGATAAAGTCTATGGCTTTAACTTTGCCTAATGCCTTCCCAGTAACACCGCCGCTGCTTTTAAAATTTCATTTTCTTCTTTTAACTGCTGGTTTTCTTTCTGTAGTTGCTTGAAGGCTTCAACACTCGTTACGCCACCGTCAGGTAGTTCAACTAATTTGGCCCGCTTGATCCAATGACTGATGGTGGTTGGATGAACCCCATATTCATTGGCTAAGGATTTCTTTGAACGATTTTCATTGTGATAAAGCTTAACGATGTTGTTTTTAAATTCATCTGAATAATATTTCATAAAAAAACTCCTATTCTGATTTTTATCATTATGACACAAAATCTAATGATTTTGGTACCAAATTTCAGTATAGGAGCACTTGTTTTACTTGACTAAGCTGATATTTCTCTCCGCTAAAAGCATCCTCATTGGCCAACTTTTGTAAAACATCAATAGTTGAAGTATGAATCGTTTTTTCTTCAGCCATTAAATTAACCGCAGCCCCTTGCTGACTCAACAGATTTCGCTTCGTCAACAGCTTACGACTAGTAAAATACGACCCAGTTAGTACAACTATCAAAGCCATCAAGATTGTGAAAAGTAAAATATATCTTACATATTGTCCGATACTATGCTTCGTTTTGATATCTCTCATCATAAAATACTCTCCTGCCATGTAATGTTATTAGGGACACTATTCATACATATCTGTATATCGGAAATTTTATTGAGTTTTTAATCTAATAAAAATACGATATCTACTTTTTTATAATCATAATCATTGATACACCGCCGTTATTCATTTTTTAACAACAACACTATATTTGCAACAAATAAAAAGGAACCCAATTCAAGAATGAGTTCCATAATAATAATTAAAAATATTTCTCATTGACTTTCTTTCGACTGGATTCCCTACTACAATTATCTCAAAAATTGGGTTCTTCAAATATCAAACTAGTGCATATAATTTCAACTCTCAAAATTGCTGTATTATTCCGCTGATAATAAGTATTATTCCAGCAAAAATATAAAGATAGTTAATCTTATGATTCTTTGGTTTCCCCATTTCTTTGAATCTGACATTCTTAGAAAGAAAACCTGAGAAAATCAATAATACTCCAGTCAGTGACGCAATAATATTCTCAGTCATCGAATCACTCCTAAACTACTTAAGTATCCCTAACCCGTACCCTAATATACCAACTCCAAAAAGTCCGAAAATTAAAATTATTGGATTAACTTTTTTCTTCAAAAGATACATCATTAGTACTGTCAAACCTAGTGCGGGAAGTCCAGGACATAACTGATCAAGTATCTGTTGAAAAGTAGTAATTGTCGTCTTG
>NZ_JQAR01000023.1:5962-33722 GCF_001437155.1 Liquorilactobacillus mali | reverse complement strand
CCACCGGTGGTAGTTTTTGAAACCACTAACGGAATATTAATAGTAGTCCATTTGGTAACCAAAACTCCCATTATGAACAATCCTAAAACAGTTGCACCTTCTGTTAGTTTAGGTAGGAGATTGCCTGAAATATCCTTAACCAAGGCCAGCCCCCTATCCAATCCAATCTTCAATCCATACCATTTAAGGCCCAAACGTACTCCATTGAAGGCGAAAAAGAAAATTAAAGGGCCAAACCAAGAACCCTGTAATGCTAAAGATGCTCCAAGTGCAGCTAAAATAGGTCTCAAAGTACCCCACATTAATGGATCACCAACTCCAGCCAGAGGCCCCATCAGACCAACTTTTAAACTTTGAATAGTTCCCTCATTAATTTCTTCACCATCTGCACGTCCTTTTTCCATAGCCATCGTGATTCCAACTACCGGGCCACAAAGAGCAGGTGTAACGTTAAAAAAAGCCAAATGTCTCTTTAATGCTGCTACTCTCTCTTCCTTGGTCTTATAAACTCTTTTGATTGTTGGAATCATGTCAACACAGAAGGCCAACCCATGAATCGTTTCGTAGTTGAAAGAAGCTTGCTGAAAATTTTCAAAAATAAATGTCTGAAAAATATCTTTTTTTGTTAATTTGGTATCTTTCTTATTTTCCATAATTAAATCTCCTCTTAATCCTCAAGTTCATCATCAGCCAATGCGTTAAATGAACCAGAATTACTGCTTTCGGCGACAACTTTTGTTTTATTATTAGTAAACTTAGGATTTAATTGAACATAGAGGATTGCAAAAATCAAACCAACTATCCCAAAAGCCAATAAGCTCAGTTTTAAATATCCCCCAAGAACAAAACCTAGATAGAAGAAAGGCATTAAATATTTAACACTCATCATATTCAAAATCATGGCATATCCGACAACTACTATAAATCCACCAGCAACCGTTAATCCACCAGTAACAACTGTTGGAAGGGCATTAAGCATTGCCTTTACCATATCTGGATTAACGAACACTGCAACTAATGTTGTTGGGATAGAAACTCTAAGCGCTTGTACAAATAATGCAGAGAAATGTAAAATCTCTATCATTTTAAAATTAGCATTGTCTGCGGCCTTCACAGCAGCATGCTGAAAAGCAACCGTGATTGTGCGCGCAAAAACCGTTAAAACTTGTCCAGCCGCAGCAACTGGAAGAGCGATTGCAATCCCTTTTGCATTACTTTGTCCACCCACAATTACCAAAATGGTAGCGATTGTACTAGCCAATGCTGAATCTGGTGATTGAGCAGCTCCAATATTCATCCAGCCTAGAGCAATCAGTTCCAACATTCCACCTAAAACAAGTCCCTTCGCAGGATCACCTAAAATAATTCCCATAACACTACAAGCTATTAAGGGACGATGTGTTTGAAACTCATCCAGTACACTGCCACAGCCAACAATTGAAGACCAAATAAAGATTAGAACAATTTGTAATATCGACATAACTTAATTCACCCCTTATACTTTTCAGAGATTTTATCCATAATATTAACGTGTGGATCAGACTCAACAACCTGCAAATCCAAACTTATACCTAATCTATCTAACTGTTTAAAAGCATCAACATCTTGCTGATCAAGAGACACCGACTTTGTAATCTGTTTCTTTCCCTCGCTATATTGCATTCCACCAATATTCAATTTTTTCAGTGGCACACCACCCTGTACTAACTTTAATGCTTCAGAAGGATTAGTAAATAAATAGAAAATTTTGTCATCTTTATATTTAGGATTATTAAAAACAGCAATTGCTTTGGGGACATTTACGATATTAACCTTCATGCCTGGCGGGCATGCTTGTTTTAATAATGTTTTTCTAATTTCATCTTTGTAGACATCTTCATCAACAATGATGATTCGATCTGCTGCTGCTTTTTTCGACCATACAGTTGTCACTTGTCCATGAATAAGCCGATCATCTATTCTTGATAGTGTAATAATCATTCGAATTCCTCCTCTTCATTTTTTTGTTGATTCAAAACTTCACTTAATACTTTGGTATACGATGCACTATTATCTAGGATATAGTTGACTAATTGCGAGGTGTTCATTCCTTCTTTCTGACCTGCAACTTCGAGACAGATTGGTAAAGACATACCTGCAATAACATCTGTTACCTTATTCTGAAGATACAGAGTTGCAGCTGCATTGTAAGGAGTCCCTGAGAATAAGTCAGCAATCACTAAAATTTCCTTTCCCTTATCTAATTTTTGAATGGTATGTTCCAATTTAATAGTTAGTTCCTGAAGACCTTCTTTTGGTAAAAAAGTTACCGGATAAAAATCATCTACTTTGCCAAAAATCATCTCTACCGCCTTTTTCATACTAACAGCAATTTCATGATGTCCTACTAAAATAATGTTCATAGTCGTGTCACCTTCTCATCCTCTCGATTTTCCACCAGCAACATTTGCCGTGATTCCAGTGATGTATCCGGCTTTATCCGACAAAAGAAATGCTACAAAGTTTGCAACTTCACTTAATTTTCCACTCCTTCCTAAGGGGGTTGTCGTAGTACTCTTATAACCCTCACGTAATTTTTCAACTGATATCCCACGTGTATATGCCAAGGATTGCTCATAACTGAGCGTTCTAAGACCTGTAGCTTCCATAATTCCTGGTGCGACACCTACCACACGTATATTATATTTTCCGAGTTCCTTAGCCCAAGAACGACTTAATCCATTAATAGCCGCTTTAGTTCCAGAATAAACACTTTGTCCTTGAGATCCTTCTAGTCCTGCTTCGGAAGACATGTTTACAATCACGCCTTTCCCTCTCTCGGCCAATACTCGACTAACTGCTTGTGACATCAAAAAGACACTTTTAACATTTACTGAGAAAACTTTTTCAAATACCTTCTCGTCAAGTTCATATTTTCCTTTTGGATCATCTAGATCTACAAGTAATCGTGGTAAGTTAATTCCTGCATTATTTACAACGCCATCCAAATCTCCAAAAACTTTGATGGTTTCTTGAACGGCAGCATCTACCTGAACTGGTGAAGTAACATCAGTTTCAACAAAATGAAGACGACTGTTTTCTAATTTACCTTTTTTTAAATCTGCATTAACAACATTGGCACCATTAGCGAGTAGTTCAGTTACAATTGCATTGCCGATTCCAGAAGAACCACCTGTTACAATAAAAGTTTTATTTATTAAGTCTAACCAATCCATAATAAAAGCCTCCAAGTTTTTTAAAGTATCATTTGTGATAAAAATATATTTGCTTTGCAACGCCCTTTATGTTTATAGAATAGTTTCCTCTTCATGAAATGTAAACGCTTTTTTAATTATTTCACATTTGTGATATACTTAATTTGAAAGAAAGGAGCTTATATAATGACTTATTCAAATGCAAAACATATTGAGCGACTAGTACAAGTTTCCGAAATGTACTACACACAAAAGTATTCACAAAATCAAATTTCAGAAAAGCTTCATATTCACAGAACAGAGATTAGCCGTCTTTTAAAGAAAGCACGACAAATTGGAATAGTTAAGATAACTGTTGCTCCGCCTACAAGTCGTACAAATGATGATTTGGCTAATTTTATGTGCCAAAATTTTAATTTAGGCCAAGCAATAATCGTGCCTACAGAAGAAAATAGCGATTATCAAGATGACCTAGAAAGTCTTTCGGTCTACACAAACAATCTTCTCAATGAATTTATTAAAGATAATTGTGTAATAGGATTATCTTGGGGAGAAACAATAAAAAAAGTTAAAAATGTTTCCATTGTGCCTCTAATTGGCAGTCCAATGGGGAAGCTCGAAATCTCATGCCAAGCCCATCATTTAGTTCATCAAATGTGTGATAAAATTCCTAATTCAAAATTATTTTCTCTTGATACTCCAGTTTTTTTAAACTCAGAAAAATTTATGCACGAAATTCTTTCTACAGAAACTAACAGAAACTCTGTTCGCTTGTGGGAAAAGGTAAACATTGCACTTGTGGGCATTGGAAGTGCCAAAATGGTAGATAATTATAATTGGCGAACTTTTTATAAAAAAGAAGATGGAGATGAAGGAATTTATAAAGATTCCATGGTAGGCGATGTACTGTCACAATCCTTTTCCATAGACGGAGACGAATATAGAGAAGTATATCCAAACTTAGTAGGTGCCAGTCTATCTCAGCTACGAAAAATGAATACAGTTATTGGAGTAGCTGTAGGTGAAGGTAAGGCTGAAGCAATTATTGGTGGACTAAGAGCTAATTTATTTGACATCCTTGTCACAACTGATAAGGTAGCAAAAAAAATAAAAAAAATCTCTTTATCACAAATGTGAAAATTCAAAAGAAAGGGTTACCATTTTTTGAACTATTTGCTAGTATTGACTTTGATAAAAGCTATTAGTTTGTAACCCCCCTTATAATCACAAATGTGAAGGAGTCTTTAAATATGAAAAGTACAGGCCTTAGAATTTATGGAAAAGAAGATTTACGAATTGAGGAATTTGAACTTCCAGAAATTAAAGAAGATGAAATATTAGCAACTGTTGTTAGCGATACAATGTGTATGTCTTCCTGGAAACTTGCTAAAGAAGGAGAAGATCACAAAAAAACACCTGAAGATCTCAAAAATAACCCTGCACTAATTGGGCATGAGTTTGCTGGAAAGATTTTAAAAGTCGGGAAAAAATGGCAAGACAAGTTCTCAGCTGGAGAGGACTATGTAGTTCAGCCTAATTTAGCTCGTGACGACACCCCCTTTGTCCCAGGATATTCATATCCGTATATTGGTGGAGATGCAACTGTGATTATTATTCCAAATGAAGTTATGGAATTAAATTGTTTAATACCTTTTAAGGGAAAAGCTTATTATGAAGGATCTCTTTGTGAACCATTAAGTTGTGTCATTGCTGCATTTGATGCACAATTTCACCTCATTCCACATACTTATAATCATGAAATGGGAATTAAAAAAAATGGTAATTTATTATTGCTTGGTGGAACTGGTCCAATGGGTCTATTAGCAATTGACTATGCTATTCATTCTAATGTTAAGCCTAAGACGTTGGTTGTCACAGACATTAATCAAGAGAAACTAGATCGTGCTGAAAAGCTTTATCCTTCTGATGAAGTAAAAATGTTATTTATTAATGTAAATAATCTTTCAATTGAAAAGCAGAAGGAACTTCTTCTAAGCGCTGTTGATAATGAAGGATATGATGATGTTTTTTCGATGATTAGCGTTGCACCAATCGTTACACTTGCCGGAGAATTGCTTCGCGCAGATGGTTGTTTGAACCAATTTGCTGGTCCTGTTAATAAAGACTTTAAAGCTACATTGAATTTTTATGATGTTCATTATAACTTTACACATGTCACTGGAACTTCAGGAGGAAATGCTGAAAATGAAGCCAAAGCTGCAGAAATAATTGCAAGCGGAAAATTAAATGTAGCTAAAGTAATTACACATGTTCTTGGATTAAATGCTGCTGCCGAAACTACTTTAAACCAACCAGAAATTGGTGGTGGAAAAAAGTTAACCTATCCTACTAAAAAATTTGAAAGAATTGAATTAGCCAAAGTTGACCCTACTTCAGAACTTGGGAAAGTATTGGCGAAACATGATGGCCTTTGGTCTCCAGAGGCTGAACAATGGATATTGGAAAATGAGCCAGACATTACAGAATAAAAAAATTTTTAGTATTATATTATTTCGGCATAAATCAACTGAATATTGTAATTAAAACACATTAAAAAACCAGAAAGTTACAGCGAAAACGGCAAAACAGTATTTGCTTATATTCTCGCTTTTACTTCTGGTTTTTTTATTTTTAAGCAACTTGTCTTAGCTTTGTTAATTCCATAAAATACTTTCTTATCGTAAAATGACTTCAATCTTTTTACACATAACTTGAAACAAGTAATCCTTACTTACTCCATATTACGGAAATTACTATAATATAGGATATTCTAAACTCACATCATTACTCTTAAAAATCTCCCACTCAAACAACTAACTTCCACAAAATCAGCTAAATAGCCCCTTTTTCAAGACACCTCACACAGGAAATTGAATTTTGAGCTACTTTTCTTATTACTTCTAAATAAACATACTTCGTAAACCAAAATTTTCCAGACATATGTCACATTTCTTTTTTCTGCTAATTATCCACAAATTCACTAGTTGCAATCATCTGTTTAACAAATAGCTCATGAAATCTGTTATCCATAGTTAATTCCGGATGAAATGCAGTTACCAGCACATTTTTTTGCTGAGCTGCAACAATTCGACCATCAACTAAAGTTGCTAGAACTTTTACATCTGAACTCACTTCTTTAAGATAAGGAGCACGAATAAAAACACCATGAAAAGGTTCCGTAAAACCCTCAACATCAATCAAAGACTCAAAGCTTTCGCGTTGACGCCCAAACCCGTTTCGTTTTACTTCCCCATTCAAGCCGCCTAAAGATTCTTGCTGCGCTAACAAGACTAGCCCCGCACATGTCCCGAATACTGGAAAATTATTTTGAATTAAATTCTTTAATGGTTGTAACAGTTGTTCACTTACTAATAATTTATAAATAGTCGTACTTTCTCCACCAGGTATAATAATACCCTCAATATCTTGCAAATCAGCAGGTTCTTTAATCAATTTAGCTCGAACACCACACTGAGAAAGCATATTTACGTGCTCGCTGACTGCACCTTGAAGAGCTAATACTCCAATCACCATCTTTTTCCCTCCTAAATTCCGCGGTTAGCCATCTTCTGCTCGGCTGAAAGTGTTGAGATTTCAATTCCTTTCATAGGTGAACCTAGATTTTTAGAAATCTCTGCAATTAATGCATAATCTGTTGGATGAGCCGTAGCAGTAACAATTGCCTTAGCAAACTTAGCTGGATTTTCAGAATGAAAGATTCCGGAGCCAACAAAAATTCCATCTGCACCTAAATTCATCATTAGTGCTGCATCGGCAGGCGTTGCCACACCACCGGCTGCAAAATTAACGACTGGAAGCTTGCCACTATCATGAACTTCTTTAACTAACTCATATGGAGCCTTTAAGTTTCGGGCAAACATCACTAATTGATTATGATTGGCTGCTTTAACTTGTGTAATCTGTTCATTGACTTTTTCCATATGACGAACTGCTTCAACGATGTTTCCTGTTCCGGGCTCTCCCTTGGTTCTCAGCATAGTTGCACCTTCATCAATTCTTCGAAGGGCCTCACCTAGGTCACGGCACCCACACACAAATGGAACCTGAAATTCATTTTTATTAATATGATAAGTATCATCAGCAGGTGTTAAAACTTCACTTTCATCGATGTAATCAACCCCAATGGACTCTAAGATGCGGGCCTCCGCAATGTGTCCTATACGAGCTTTAGCCATCACCGGGATAGTAACTGCATCCATAATTGCTTCAACCATTGCCGGATCTGACATCCGTGCTACACCGCCAGCCGCTCTAATATCTGAAGGAACACGCTCAAGCGCCATAACGGCCACTGCGCCTGCATTTTCAGCAATCTTTGCTTGTTCAACGTTTACCACATCCATGATTACGCCGCCCTTTTGCATTTGTGCCATACCACGTTTGACAAGTGTTGTTCCTGTTTTTGACATTTATATCTCCTCCATTTTTTATTGAAAATTTATCCTATTTTATGTTATCGTGGTCATAACTTAAACAACCAATTGGAATATATTTATACCAACCAATTTAGAGGAGGCCAATCAATCATGCATTGGAAATTACCGGATGGCAACCAAGCCGTGTATTTAAAAATAATTAATCTAATTATTGAGGGAATTCAAAAGGGTGATCTACTGCCAGGTGAACAATTACCAGTAGAGCGTGATCTGGCAAAAAAATTAAACATTAATCGCTCTACGATTCAAAGAGCATTCAGTGAGTTGGTTAGTCGCGGAATCCTCATCCGAAAGTTAGGAAGTGGAACTTGGATAAATTCTGGTAAATGGGGAGTATTAACACAGGGAGTCAATTGGCAAAGATATATAACTACCAGTCGCCTAGGTGACCCAGAAAACTTTACTGTTCGGTTACACAGATTGCAAAAACAATCAGGTGTAATTGACCTTTCCTATTCCAGTATTAGCATTCCCAACCTATCACTCACTTTTCCATCCATGACCATCAACGACCTAGTCTCACAAGAAAGTACAAATGCTATCAGCGGCATACTTGATTTGAAGCAACAGTTGCGCATCCAGCTTGAACCCTTCTTAAAACAAAACCTTTCGGCAGCACAAGTTTTGATCACATCGGGTGCACAACAGGCTTTTTACTTGATTACTCAAGGCCTACTTTCTTATGGAGATGCTATCGCAATTGAATCACCATCATATTTTTATCAACTATCACTTTTTCAAGCTGCCGGTATCCGCGTATTTGGAGTTCCACTCAAAGAAAATGGTGGTTTAGAACTAGATGTCTTACGGCGGCATTACTATAAACATCATTTACGATTTCTCTTTGTTAATCCAACTGGTCAGAATCCAACAACTCGAAATATGCCCCTAGCAGAGCGCGAAAGCTTAGTTGATTGTTGTCGTCAACTAGACCTGCCAATTGTAGAAGATGATCCATTAGGGCTTAGTAATGCGCTTACTCAAAGACAGGTTTCTACATTAAGACAGCTAGATCCAAATAATGTACTTTACGTTGGTTCTCTTTCATCGCTAAGCGGCACAAATACGCGAATCGGATGGCTAATTGCACCGCCAGCAATCGTAGAGCGGCTGGCAGAAATTCGGCAACAAATGGAATCAGGTATTAGCGTTTTCTCCCAATTAGCTGCCGTGCAGCTCCTACAGCAGCCACAATTATCGCAATTGATTCAAGTCCAGCTGCAAAACCTCGAAGAACAAAAAAGACATCTGCTTAAGGCATTGGAACCGTTTGCTGCACAAAAACTAGTTTCTTATAAGTTACCTGCATACGGTAGCAATATTTGGGTTCAATTGAACGTGAATAAAAAAATAATGAATGCTGATTACAACTTATTTTTAGATCACAAATTACTTGTTTTACCAGATTTCTTATTTGGCGTGCAGTCTAACCACATACGACTTAGCTTTACACGTATAACGGATGTTAGCGAAAAAGATTTAACAGATAGATTTGGAGCTGTTATGGATGAATTGAAATTGATATAGGTGCTGTCTCAATCAAAGGTAACTACAACTCTGAATACTTAAAAAGAAGTTGAGTCAAAAGTTACATTTTGACCCAGCTCCTCTATTTAAAACTAAAACATAAAACTAAAACACAATACGTTTGACCTTCTCATTTTAATTACAGTACCAACATATATGGATCTTCTAGATATGAAACTATTTCTGCCAAAAAGTCTGCTGCAGGTGCCCCATCGATTATCTGATGATCAAAAGTTAGGCTTAGTGGCAATTTAAGCAGCTGAATTGCCTTACCATCATCATTGAGAGCAAGTTCTTTCAGCAATGTACCCACTCCTAGGATTCCAATCTCAGGTTGATTAATAACTGGTGTAAAATACTCAACTCCGCTCTTGCCTAAATTACTAATTGTAAACGTACCACCACTGTATGCACTACTTTCTAATGTACCCTCACGTGCATCAGTTATTACTGAATTCAAGGACCTGCCCAATTCTGTCAATGTCATTGAATCCGCAGATTTAACTACCGGAACTACCAACCCATTATCAACGGCAACAGCCATTCCGATATTAACATCTGTAACTTTTTCATATAAACCATCATGATACCATGCATTCATTTCTGGCGTGTCCTTAAGTGCCAAAATAGCGGCTTTGGTTACAAGCGTTGTCAAGCTTAACTGTCCATCAACTAAAGGCTGATTTACCTTCTGTTTCAATTCTTTTCTGAAAGACATTAGCTTCGTAATATCAGCCTTAAGTTGCAGGGTAACCTGTGCTGTATTCCGCAGACTACTCATCATCCGCTGGGCGATTACTTGGCGCATCCCTGTTAAACCAGCGCCGGCTTTTGCGGATGCAACGGAACTTGTCTCGACTGGACGTGCTGTCGGAACATAGTTTTCAACATCACGTCTGGTTACTCGTCCATTGCCCCCAGTTCCTATGATTTGATGGTAGTCAAGGCCTTTTTCTGCAGCTATTTTACGTGCCAAAGGTGTGACGAAGACACGTTCTTTATCACTATTGCCTTGTTTTGCTAGTATTGACTGTTTAGCCTGTGCTTCTTCAAATTGTTCTGCATTATCAACCTCTTCTTTTGATTCTACTGGTACTTGTTCCACTGCTCCACCTTCACCAACTTTTTCCCCAGCGGCTCCGATATATCCGATTGGATCCTTACACTTGGCATCTTCACCTTCATGCACCAATATTTTAATTAGAATTCCATCAACAGGAGCATCAACATTGGCAGTCAGTTTTTCAGAATTGATTGCTGCAACAATATCGCCTTTTTTGACTTCATCACCTTCATTTTTGACCCATTCATAGACTGTTCCCTCTGTCATAGTCAGACCAAGTTTTGGCATTATGATCTCTGTTGCCATGCTAACACCCCCTTTATTTCTTCAAGTCGTCAATCAATTCCGCTGCTGTTTCAATTACCCGATCTGCATTAGGTAAATACAATTGTTCTAGGTTAGTTGCAAATGGTACCGGTGTATTTGGTGCACAAACTTTTTTGATTGGTCCATCTAAATAATCAAATGCCTGGTCGCCAACAACTGAAGCAATGTCTGTTGCGGTATTGTTGTGTGGATTAGCCTCATCGATTATTATTAAGCGTCCTGTTTTCTTAACCGAATTAATAACAGTTTCTTGGTCCCAAGGTGCAACCGTAATAAGGTCAATCACTTCGGCTTCAATTCCGTCTTTTGCCAATCGTTCTGCAACTTCTAAAGCAACATAAAGCATTTTTCCAATCGTTACAATCGTCAGGTCAGTGCCTTCACGTTTAATTTTTGCTTTACCAATTTCAACCTTATAATATTCCTCTGGGACCTCATCCTTGAGACCATAAAGTGTCTTATCTTCTGAAAAAACAACCACATTATCGTCCTCAATCGCAGCTATCAGTAAGCCCTTTGCATCATACGGATTAGAAGGAACGACCACCTTGATTCCTGGAATTGAAGCCAATATTCCATAATAAGAACCTGAATGTTGTGCAGCTGCACTCGCACCTGCACCGTGACAGGTCCGGATTGTCATTGGAATCTTAGCTTTACCGCCAAACATGTAGCGCATCTTGGAACCCTGTGCCAAAATAGTATCCAAACAGAAGCCGATAAAATCATTAAACATCAGTTCTGGCACAGGACGTAAACCTGTTGCTGCAGCTCCAACCGAAGCTCCCATATATCCCATTTCAGAAATTGGGGTGTCAATCACACGTTCACGTCCATATTTAGGCATGAGTCCCTTGGTTACACCAAAAACGCCACCCCAGGCATCTTCATTTTGCTTCGCTAAATGATCAACTTTAGCTCCACCGGCAATATCCTCACCCAAAAGGATAACCCGCTCGTCCTTTTCCATCGCCATATCCAGGCCTTCATTGATTGCTTTCATAAATGTTATTCGTCTAGCCATACTGCATTCTCCTTTCTATCCGTTTAATCAACAAAAACATTTTCATACAGGGATTCCGGTTTTGGGATAGGACTCTCCTCGGCAAATTTGATGGCATGTTCAATATCTTCAACTGAAGTCTGTTCAATTTGATCTGCCTTTTCGGCACTCAATAATTTTTCAGCAACTGCATATTCCCGAAATTCTGGAATACTATCGCGGTCTGCCAAATCTTTTTCTTGCCCTTCCTTAGCCTTATACTTTTGCTCATCACCTTCGAAGTGTCCATAATTACGATAAGTTATACATTCAATCAATGTTGGTCCTTCACCTTTACGCGCACGATCAATGGCCTTGCCCGCTGCCTCGTATACGGCCATTAAGTCCTTACCATCAATTGTTTCACCTGGAATACCATAAGCTGATGCGCGATCAGCAATCCGTTTAGAACCTGATGCATATTTTTGCGGAGTAGTCTCACCATAGGAATTATTCTCATTTACAAATACAACTGGCAGTTTCCAGATAGATGCCATATTAATACTCTCATGGAAAGTACCCTCGTTAGCAGCTCCATCACCGAAGAAGCAGACTGCAACATCATCCGTCTTTAAATATTTGTTGCGCAAGGCTGCCCCGATTGCAATTGGGAAACCACCGCCAACCATTCCGTTGGCACCTAACATTCCCTTATCAATATCAGCAATATGCATTGAGCCGCCCTTGCCTTTACAAAGACCCGTTTCTTTTCCGTAGATTTCGGCCATCATTTTATCTAAATCGCAGCCCTTTGCGATGCAGTGCCCATGCCCACGGTGAGTACTGGTAATGTAGTCCTTATCTGTCAGATGTGCACAGACTCCAGTTGCGATTGCTTCCTCACCTGCATACAGATGAACGAAACCTGGAATAGAGCCTGTTGAAAAAATTTGATGCACTTCATCTTCAAAGTTACGAATATCGTTCATTTTCTTATAGATCCATTCAGCACGTTCCTTTGATAATTTCTCCATTTTTATTGCCTCCTCATGTCATTAGTAAAATCAACTTTGCTTAAGCTTTTGGTCTAACCCTCTTTTCTTAACTATTTTCCAACATATGAGCAACTTCACCTGTTAATTCTGATAGGGTTGGATGTGCAAAAATAACATCATCCAATTCGTCAACTGTTCCTTCTGACTTGCTGACAGCTAAAATAGTATGAATCATTTCAGTGGCATTACTGCCAACGATAACTGCACCAAGAATTTCATGATATTTCTTTTCACTGATGATTTTCACAAAACCGGTTGCTTCCTCACCAGCAATTGCTTTCCCATTGCTGGTATACGGCGCACTCTTAACAACAACTTCAAAACCTTTTTCCGCAGCCTGTGTCTCACTTAATCCAAAACTTGCAACTTCAGGATCTGTATACAAGCATCGCGGAATGTAACGTTGTGCTACTGGGGCTTGTTTCTCACCACAAATAGTATCCACCGCGCTGATGCCCTCCGCACTGGCTGCATGTGCCAATTGATATCCGCCAATCAAATCGCCAATTGCATAAACGTGTGGAAGACTTGTTTGGTAATGCTGATCGACTTTGACAAAGCGCTGTCCCTCGTCTAATGTAATTCCAGCCTTCTTAGCCAACTCAAGGTTAGCTCTGCGACCAGTTGCGACCAACAACTGATTAAACTCGTAAGTACTATCGGTCAACTGAACCTGCTTAGGAGTAACTTGCTTGATCTTGACACCTGACTTAACAACAATTCCCATACTCTGTAATTTTTGTTTGATGATTTTCCGTGCTTCTTCGTCCTCAGTCAGCAAAATATCAGGCGCTACCTCAAGCAGAGTAACATCAACGCCCAACGGCTGCATTGCAAACGCAAGCTCAACAGCAATAATCCCACCGCCAATAATGACCAATTTTTGCGGAAGATCAGTCATTTTGAAAAATGTATCAGTAGTTAGATACTTAACTTTATCAATCCCATTAATTGGTGGAATGAACGGATGTCCCCCCATTGCTAAAAGAATATCTTTCGCAATGATTGTTTTACCAGCAACACTTAGCTGCCTTTCCTTAGTTAATGAAGCCTCACCCTCAATATATGTGATTTTATTTGACTTGAACAACTGTCTAATCCCATCTTGCAGGGTTGCAACTACACGATCCTTCCGCTTAACCAGTCTAGGAAAATCAACATCTTTTATTTCCATTGCAATCCCAAACTGGCTGGCCTCTTTAGCAGCCAGTGCCCAATGACTGTGTTTTAAGTAACTCTTGGATGGGATACAGCCAGCATTTAAACAAATACCACCGATATCTTTTTTCTCAATTACCACTACTTTTTTACCCAATTGAGCAGCATGTATCGCTGCAATGTAACCGCCCGGGCCTGCTCCAACAACTGCAACATCATAACTTGTCATAAAGTGCTTCCCCCCTTGTAAAAGTTTTCTTACCCTCTCACTTATTTGTAAGCAAATTCCATGCCAATAATTTTCGTATAATCAGTTTACACATCAAATAATTAAATTATTATTAATACTATTAATTAGTGTTATCTTTTTATCTGAGTTTTGATCAATGCAAATATGGTTGCCCGCATTTTATCAAGAAAAAATGTCACAAATGACAATAATATTTGAGTACTACTCCTTAATTACGAACATAGTGTATCTTTTGGCATAAATGTTTTAGTTTTAATTGAAAAATTTTGCATTATGAGATACTTTTATTCGGAGTCAAAAAAGGGGCTAGAACAAAAATTTTTTTGATCTAGCCTCTTTTTCAAAATTTGAGCACAAACAATTTATTAAAAAATGTATAGTTATCCATACTTGCATTATTCTCAATTATTATTACCAATGATTGTTGCATTTATATTCTGTACATAGTGTTATAAATGAAACAATTTGTAACTATTACCTTAGTCACTATTTTAATCCATATTTTTTCATCTTACGGTACAAAGTCGTTCGTGAAATACACAATTCATCTGCTGTTTTACTAATATGGTAATGATTCTGCTCCAACACTTCCTGCAGTTTTTCTGCTTCCTTGGCCTTACTCTTGGATGACAGCTTGTGCTTTGTAGAACCTAAAAAAGCAGTCGCTGTTTTCTTTTGAACATCAGGAGCTAAAGTTCCCTCTTCTATCAGCTGTCTGATCTGTGTATCCGTTGGCTGTTGTAATTCGTAAAAAAGATATAATCGTTCCAAAAAGTTGTTAAACTCTCGGATATTTCCATCCCATGAATAAGTACAGCTAATACTATACAACTTGTCCTGCCAGTTCATATGCCATTTCTTTTTCTTGCAAAAGGCCACAATTAGCTGTCTGATATCTTCCATTCGCTCACGTAAAGGCGGAATTTGAACTGGACAAACGTAGATTCGATAAAAGAGATCTTCACGAAACTTCTTTTGCTGAACCAAGGTTCGTAAATCAAGATTACTGGCCGTTATTAATCGAAAAGAAACTTTACGCGGCTCTCCATTAATCGGCATAATGCTCTTCTCCTCAATAACACGCAATAAGGCTGTCTGCATTCTCATAGACATACTTTCGATTTCATCTAAAAATAACGTTCCACCATCTGCCTGCTCAATTTTTCCCTTCTGGCCCTTAACGTTAGAACCAGTGAAAGCTCCAGGAGCATATCCAAAGAGCTCACTTTCAAGCAAATCCTGGTTTAAGGCTCCACAGTTGAGCGCTATTAACGGGCCACCTCCAACTGCGCTATTATAGTGAATTGTTCGTGCTAGTACTTCTTTTCCCGTGCCAGACTCTCCAAAAAGGTGAATTGGTAAATTACTGCTCGCTAGTTTCAAAACGCGTTTTAAGAACTGACTATAGGCCTTGTTAGTAGTTGGCACACCGGGATAATAGAACTTATTTGGCTGCGATGATTTAGTAAAAATATGCATCTTGTAACCAATTAGTTTATTTTTAAGGTAAATCTTCTCACTTTTATAGATTGTTTTTGCATCAATATAATTATGGATATCATTTCCCAGTTCATACCGTTCACTGTCTTTTTCAGGTATGCTTACAAGCTTAAAATGCGTATCGCACAAAAGCTCATTAGGCTGGTGTAATATGCAGTATTGTAATAATTCTTTCCGCCGTTCAAGTTCTTCGCGAATCAAAGTATTTGATATCCGTTGGGTCAGCATTGTGAGCCAAAATAAGGCATCCTTGGCTGAATCATTGTGCAATGTTGAAATATCTAAGATACCTAAAACGTCACCTTCTTCATCTAGAATGGGTGAAGCCGAGCAGCTCCATTGTCTTGATGCAAAAGCATAGTGTTCTTCCGAAGTAACGTGTTCATCTTGTTTAGTCCGTATAGCAATACCAATTGCGTTTGTTCCAACGTTAAGCTCTGTCCACATTGTTCCTTCTCTGAAATAGAACTCGTTTGCATTCTCTTGTGCTTGCAAATTACCATCGCGCCATAAAATATTTCCTGTTCCATCAGTCAAAATAAAGACTGGCTTCTCTAAAATAAAGTTTGTCTCGAACATTTTGATCTGTTCCCTAACTACTTCAATCAGTTTGCTGTATTGCTGTTGTTTATTAAACAGCTCCGCCGCCGAGAGAATTTTTTGTGGCTTAATAAGGTATGGATCAATCTCTGCTCGCAAACAAGATTTCCATGAATCAGCAATCTTAGTATCCAATGTGTCGGCGGCCAACTTATTTCCTGCAATAAAATTTTCCCACAACTGTTGGTTCTGCATATGCTCACCCCCTATTCGAAATAAAAAAAGGTTCCCACCTATATTATATATGAAAACGCTTTTATTACTACTTTTTCGGTTATTTGGTTGATTAAACTCACGTTACTTTATGCTGACTCAGAACCAAAGTATTTTATTACTTGAAGTATCAAATCAAATTTAGAAAGACAAGATTATTACCAAAATAATTCGCACAAAAAACCATGCTCTCATTAAATAAGAACATGGTTTTTATTATTAAAATTTTTTACTTATGCTCACAATATTTAACTTGTCATCCAGGTCATAAGCAACAAAAATGTAACTGTAAATCCGTGTTAAGCGGGGGGAAGATATTCTTTTTTAAATAATTAGCCAATATTTCTTTTAGCTTCATCACCCACTTTTTTATGTCTTTAATTCATAACTTTTTTTACTTATTTTTTAGAATTAGTCATATTGTAATAAATTTTTCTTTGCACCAAATATTGATCTTTTTCTCTTATAATAAACAGTGGTGAACTTTCTTCAACAACATTACTAAATTCAAGACCATACCATAAGATTGGGGAGGTAGTAATCCTCTGAAGATAAATTCTTCCACTAATCAAATGACGATCAAGAGTACTAATTTGATTATTTAACATTAAATCAGATGGTTGTTCATTAATAATAACAAACTTAAAATCCCCCACTTTACGATTTTTCTGGGTAGAATATACGGGAACTTGTGGTTCCAGAATTCCTTGGCTGACCAAGTGATCAACAATTTGGTGAAGATAGACACTTATTGTTTGGGCTTTCCTAAATCCTAGGAACATCTGTACATTTACAATGTTTTTTGTTTCCACCATATCAATCGTATAATTACTTTCATAAGGATTATCAGTTTCATTAACAGTTACAAACCAATAAACCTTAGCTCGCTTGGGTTCTTGATCTAATATTGAATACATAGTACTTCTTTTAATTTCATAATCTTTTTTTACTTTTGTCATATAAACTAAGTTAGTTGTAAACAATGGAACATTTTCATCTTTACTTAACTTTTGAAGTTGCTCGCGATAATCCAAAAGGGAAACATACTCACTTTCATGTTCATAATGTTCACGTCGTTTGTTTCCAAAGTACCATATCCACATTACATACAAAATACTTGCCATAATTAGTAATGTAACGTATCCACCGTGAATTATTTTAACAAGACTCGCAATAAAAAATATTATTTCAATCGTACCAAAAAAAAGTGAAACCATACTTGCAATAATTTTACTTAATTTGTCTTTCAAAAATTGATATAACAAGATAGTTGTCATAAGCATTGTAATTGTGATGGCTAATCCATATGCTGCCTCCATCTTTTGCGATTGTCCAAAATACCAAACAATTCCGAGGGTCACTACACATAATAACCAGTTGACACTCGCAATATAGATTTGATTTTTTATATTGCTTGGATGTCTTATTATTAATCTCGGTAAAAATTTGAGTCCTATTGCCTCATTAACCAAAGTGTATGATCCTGTAATCAGAGCTTGCGAAGCAATAATTGCAGCAAATGTTGCAATTACAATACCAAGTAAACGCCATTGGCCAGGAAGTATTTCATAAAAAGGATTAATATTCGATAAATTTCGGTAAGCAGCCTCATTGGCGTGGGTAATCATCCAGGCTCCTTGACCCAAATAATTTAAAAATAATGACAAATAAACTAGCGGCCATGTAGCATAGATATTCTTTTTCCCTACGTGTCCCATATCGGAATATAATGCTTCTGCACCAGTAGTTGCTAAAAAGATGCTACCCAGAATGAAGATACCTACCTTGTTTGCAGGACTAAATAATATTTTTATTGCATAATAAGGTGATAAAGCCCTTAAAATTGATGGGTATTGTAATAAATTAACAACACCCCAAATAGCTAAAAATAAAAACCATAGTGCCATTATAGGACCAAATAATTTTCCAATCGTTCCTGTTCCAAAGCGCTGAATAAAGAAAAGCACTATTAAAACAAATGATGTAATAAATAAAACATCATATTGGTTATTACTAAATAAAATTGGCCCAAGCCGCTGATTCTTCAAACCTTCAATAGCGGAAGTTACAGTAACTGCCGGCGTGAGAGTTCCATCAGCCAAGATTGCGGCACCCCCAATTAATGCTGGGTAAATTAACCATTTTGCTTTTTTCCTAACTAATGCATAAAGTGAAAATATTCCACCCTCGTGATTATTGTCAGCCTGCATTGCAACAATAATGTACTTAAATGTTGTTATGATCATCAATGTCCAAAAAATTAATGAAATTGAACCAATCACATATTCTGATGAAATGTTTTTCATCTTACCAGCGTCACTTATTAATGCATTCATAACATATAATGGCGAGGTCCCGATGTCTCCATATACGATACCTAAAGTGACAAGCATTCCCATAAATGAAATTTTCTCAAGTTGTTTATTCATCCTCAATCTCCTCTAACACAGAAATCTAATATAATGCTTCAAACTAGCCACCATTCTAGCATAAAAATACCAAGATTATGAAATTTGTTGTGCATTATAAAATAATTCATTAGATATCTGAATTAGTGACTGTACTAAGAAAATAGGAGAATACCTGCACTATTTTAAAGGCTACGGAATATCCACAAAATATATCAGATAATTCATAGTAAGAACTCTATACTAAAAAGAAGGAGCTGGGCCAAAAGTGAAATTTTAGCCTAGCTCCTTCTTTTTATTACGGATAAACGTGGTCCATAAGTCAAAATTTTACGTCTAACCACGAATTACTCATAGCAAATTACTCGCTATGTTCGTAATTTCTTGTTAGTACTCAAATTTTACCGACTTATGTCATATTCCCTTCTTTTTTATTTTCAATCTAGGTCTTCTCCATTCGAAAAAATAACTTTCTTATACCAGTAAAAAGAATCTTTTTTAATACGTTTCAATGACCCGTTGCCTTCATCATCCTGATCAACATAGATAAATCCATATCGTTTGGACATTTCTGAAGTCGAAAAACTGATGAGATCAATTGGTCCCCACATCGTATAACCCATAAGTTGAACACCATCTCCGACAGCCTGCTTCATTTGCTCTATGTGCTTTCTCAAATAGTCAATCCGATAATTATCATGGACTTCTCCGGCTTCAAGTTTATCTAAAGCACCCAGACCATTTTCAACGATAAATAACGGTTTCCGATAGCGATCCCACATCTCATTCAAAGTAATGCGCAAGCCAATAGGATCAATTTGCCAGCCCCAGTCGGACTCTTCAAGATACTTGTTACGTCCGCCTGTTGCCATATTACCATTAACTTCTTCTCCAGCATCAGCACTGGTAACAGTTGTCATATAATAACTGAAGCTCACAAAATCAACTGGTGATTCCGCAAGAACTTTCTGATCATTAGCAGACATTTTTATCTGAATTCCATTTTCGGAAAAATATCTGTTCATGAACTCTGGATACTCACCGCGTGCCTGCACATCAGTAAAAAATAAATTTTTCTGGTCTTCTAGCTGTGCTGCACGAACATCTTCTGGTCTACATGTTGCTGGATATGTTTGCATTCTTGCTAGCATACAACCCATTTTTGCCTCTGGATCAATTTCATGCAGTTGTTTAGTAGCTATCGCGCTAGCCACTAACTGATGATGAAGTGCCTGGTAACGAATGTTCTCCTGCTCTTGTTTCTTTAAATGACTATCAACAACGCCCGTTTCATGAAAACCCCAAGTTCCTGTGTTAATTTCGTTAAAAGTCAGCCAATAACGAACACGACCACGATAACGTTTAAAAACAATTTCAGTATAGTGGGTGAAATCTGCAATCGTTTTGCGATCCAGCCAACCATTTTGTTTCTGTGTAAGTGCAAGTGGCATCTCATAATGCGAGAGTGTAATTAATGGTTCAATACCATATTTTTCCAATTCATCTAAAACACGGTCATAAAACTCTAATCCTTTTTCATTTGCCTGCTGCTCGTTGCCTTTTGGAAAAATACGTGCCCATGCAATTGAAAAACGAAACACTTTAAATCCCATTTCCGCAAAAAGTTTGATGTCCTCTTTATAGTGATGATAGAAATCAATTCCACGACGCTTCGGATAATTAGCCGTTGTCATATCATTGACGGCCTCTTTAATTGATTCAGTGTCAACTATATTCATAGACATTTTTTTCCGATCATCCGCTTTTCTTACAACTTCTGCGGTTGTTAGGCCTTTCCCGTCAACATTCCAAGCCCCTTCGATTTGATTAGCAGCAGTCGCGCCACCCCATAAAAAATCTTTTGGAAATTTTTTTGGAAAACCTGCCTTATACATGTTAATATCTCCTCTCGTCAAAAAACGTTTTATTTTGTCAACTGTAATGTTAGAACCATATTTTGATCTGCTTCTGTATCTTTGGTGGCCTCCACTTCGTATTGTTTAGTATTCGTGACAATCATCATAACTGTGTTGTCATATCCAGCTGCCTTAATTTTTTCAGAATCAAACACAATCAGTTCTTCTCCTTGTTTGACATGCTGACCTTGCTTAACTTTTGTTTCAAAATATTTTCCATTTAACTTTACTGTATCTATCCCGATATGGATCAATATTTCCGCGCCTTGATCTGAAATAATTCCAATTGCATGTCCAGTTGGATAAACAGCACTTATTGTCCCGCTGACAGGTGAAATAATCTTATCATTTGTTGGAACAATTGCTATTCCTTTACCCATAGCTTCCGATGCAAAAACCTCATCCTTAACACTTGTCAATGGAATAATCGTACCCTCTACTGGTGCAAATAATTTATCTAAGATTTGGTCATTTTCCTCTGTATCTGCTTTGCCCATCCCAAATAAATATGTTAGAACCGCACCTAAAACAAATGATACTGCAATTCCAATCAAAGAACCAACAAATCCCTTACCAACATATGTTGGAATAGCCAATAAGCTAGGAAGCGTAAAGGAGCTAGCCCTAACCTGGAAGCCACCGATAATTGCCCCACCGATGCCGCCAGCAACAACTGCGCAAATAAATGGTCGTTTCAGCTTTAAGGTCAAACCGTAAATGATTGGTTCAGTGATTCCAAAGACTCCAGTGATGACTCCTGAACCAGCTAAAGCCTTTTGTTTTTTGTTCTTCGTTTTCAAAAAGATTCCTAAAGCGGCACCTGCCTGAGAAATAACAGCGGCACATAAAATTGGCAACAGCGGATCATAACCCATTTTACTAAGATTGTTCATCATCACTGGGACAAAAGTCCAATGTACCCCGAAAATGACAAATACTTGCCAGAAAGCACCCATGATTGCCCCAGCTAAGGCCGGTGCAAAATTATAAACTGATGAAACTAATGTCGATAAAACATTTCCGACAGACGACCCAAGCGGTCCAACAACAATCATTGTTAATGGAACCATAATTGTCAATGAAAATAATGGCGTAAAAATATTCCTAATTGCTTCAGGGAAAATTTTATTCAATACTGGTTCGATAAAAGACAGAACCCAAACAGCTAAAAGAATTGGGATAACTGACGATGTATATGTGGTTGGGACAACCGGTATACCCATGAAATGAAGAGTTTGTGTTTTGTCAGCAGCCGCGACAAGCGTTGGATACATTAGTGCAGCAGCTAAAGCAACCGCTACAAATTGATTAACATTCAACCGCTTAGAGGCCGTGAACGCAAGAAAAATCGGTAAAAAGTTGAATAACGCATCACCAGCAGCATACAAGATTTCATAAGTTCCACTTGTGGTACTCATCCAGTTCAACGCTACAAACAGTGCAAGTAACCCTTTTAAAATTCCGGCTCCTGCCAAAGCACCCAAAAATGGAGTAAAAGTCCCCGAAATAAATGCTATAAAGCGATTAACGATATTTTTTTCCTTTTCTTGCTGTTGAGCACCCTGTTCTTCATTTTCCAAACCAGTTTGTTTGGCCAAAGCATTAAAAACGTTTGCCACAGCATTTCCAACAACAATTTGATATTGACCAGCAGATTGAACAACTGTGATTACACCATCTAAATTCTCAATTTTTTGCGTATTAGCCTTCGCTTCATCCTTCAGCTTAAATCTAAGACGCGTTGCACAGTGCCATGCAGTACTGATATTATCTTTTCCTCCGATATCTTTTACAATATCTGCTGCTAATTTTTCATAATCCATGTTATTTCACCCCTAAAGTTATTTTTAAAACAAAAACCCAAGTCAATATCAGATTCAGACTAAAAAAGTCTGAGCCTCATATTGACTTGGGTTTTGCCTAATTTAATAGTTACAATCCCACTTATTCGATTTTCTTATTAAGATCATCTAAGATACGCTGTACATGCATTGTTAGATAAATTTGCTCGTTTACTGAAAGATCAATTTGTAGGTGTCCGCTGATAAAAGCTGCTACTTTTCTAGTACATTCAAACGATGTTGGATATTTTTTAACCAAATGCTGAAATAAAAAATCATCATCACTTCCAGAATCGTTAATCTTCTTTTGCAAAATACGTTCAGCCAAAAACCTCAGGTGGACTAAAAAACGTCGATAGCTCATCGTATCTGGATCAAGTTTTATCTGTAATTGATACTGAACTATTTGAACGATATCTCCTATTAGCTTTGTCATTTTAACCGTATCCCCGCTTTGAGGATGGTCAACGCTGCTCTCAAGCAATTTTATTGCAATGAAACCAGCTTCATCTTCTGGCAGCTTTATTCCTATTTGCTGATTAACAGTTTCAAGTGCCGCAATAGCGGCCTGATACTCATTAGGATAATAATTTTTTATTTCCCATAAAATCTCATTATGGATCTGAATACCCTGCTTATATCTAGTGACTGCAAAATCAAGATGGTCTGTCAGCGATATTAATAAATAATCATTGAATTTTGCATGAAGCATCTCACCCGCCTGCTGGATTATTCGAGCCGATAATTCAAGGTATTCTGGCGAAATATTTTGAATCAAATCATGAAACAATGTGAACCATTTATCATCAGTTGGTGCAAATACCTGGCTAACCTTATTTTTTTCAACAGTCATGCCCGGTTTCTGCTTAAATCCTATTCCACGACCAACTAATACCACTTCTTGATTGCCCAGATTTGCTAAAAGAACATTGTTATTAAAAACCTGTTTGACCTTCATAGATTCTCCCCAGATTTCTCAGATATGATGTAAAAAAACCTGTACACAAACCGTGCTATAAACTATTACTAGTCCATACACTCAATTTGCGACAGGTTTTGCCCGCTACATGATAGCGGTAACAATCCTTCAACAACTAGAATATTACTACTTTTTAATAACTTTTGCAAGTGCTTTATTTAACTTCCTGAACCGATTCCTGCTAGCTCACTACCAAAGCGGCCCGCAGCTTCTTGCCAGTTTACAATGTGCCAAAAGGCTTCAACATATTTTGGCCTACGGTTCTGATATTTTAAATAATATGCATGTTCCCAAACGTCAAGTCCTAAGACAGGCGTTAACCCCTCAGAAAGTGGAGAATCTTGATTTGCCGTTGTCATAATTTTTAACTCGCCAGCTTTGTCCTTCACAAGCCATGCCCAACCTGAACCAAAGACACTTAAGGATGCTTCTGTGAACTGCTGTTTGAATTCTTCAAGACTGCCGAATTTACTATCGATTGCTTCACGCAGTGGGCCTTCCGGATTGGTATCAAAATGCGGTGAAAGAAGTTTCCAAAAAAGTGAATGATTGGCATGCCCACCGCCACCATTGCGTATGGCCTTTTTAATACTTTCAGGCACCTTATCCAATTGCCCCATTAACTCTTCTATTGGAAGTTCAGACAGTTCCGGATGATCTTTCAAAGCTGCGTTCAAATTATCGACGTAAGTTTGATGATGCTTACCATAATGCAATCTCATCGTTTGCTCATCAATATAAGGTTCTAATGCACTATAATCGTACGGTAAATTTGGAAGTGTATACGCCATATTATCGATCTCCTTTCGCTTGTAAGGGTCTTCATTCTTATTTAATTTTAACCTACTGTGGCATAAAACTCCAAGAAGATGCCTATGCTTTTCCTAAATTTGCATACTATTTCTATGCTCAAACACTGACTTAAATTTCAATGTTAAATTTATTCTCGTTGTAAAAATATTTTCAATTGTTGTAATAGCTCCATTCTTTATCATATTTTTAGTGACAAACTCATCGTTTTACAAAATGTTTGCTTCATTTGTGTGCAAAAGTTAATGTTATTTTATATGAAGATGAAGCTATTGATGTTATACTTAGAGACAACAAAAGGAGTGACTTTTTAATGCCATTTTTTTATGGTTTAGTACTAAAGATATGGTGCTGGCGATTTCATACATTATTCTTGTTGGACTGACAGTTGTTTACCACTGGTCTGCTATTGAGTTCATAATTACCATTGGCGCAGTTACACTAGCTTTCTTCGCTGGAAGTATGCGGAAAGATAAGCGTATTAGAGACCAAGAAAAACATCATGGTTGACAATTTAAAGTAATCTAATGTGGTTAAAAATAACGATATTCAAAAAAATATTTGAGACATAAAAAAGAAGCTAGGTCAAAAATCAAAATTTGGCCTAGCTTCTTTTATTCTAGATAAATATGTTCTGCTTTGTTTGAGAAATATCAGTTATCTTTTTTTCTACTCTTTTTTGTACCAATTATCACCCCAATACTGCCTAGAAGGGTTAACAGTAAACCCCAAACTGTTACTATACTTTCGTCTTTTTCCCCTGTCTGTGGTAATTTGTTTTGAAATTTATTATTTACGGTGCTCAGACGTATTTTCTTTGTTCTAGAATTTTGAATTGTACTAACCTTACTACTAACTCTGTATTTTCAGGCTTTTTATTAGTGAAACTCAAATTATCAAATTCATTTGAACTATCTTTTACATTATCATGGTTAATCGTATTGGTATCACTATCGTTGAAACTTGTATTGTTCTCATTATCAATAGATCCTGAATTATCAGTAGGTTTTTGAGAATCTTCTGCACTTACAGTTACACTTATAGTTTTCGAAATTGTATTACCATGACTGTCTGTGTAGCTGTATGTTACCTTGTAACTGCCAGCTTTTGTCGTATCTACGCTGCCACTAACTGTTATGTCTTTCAGATCTAATGATTTGCCCTCAGTATCTGTAGCACTAACTAAGTTATCTGTCGCATTCCAGCTCGTCTTTTGTCCAACAGTTATCGTACTGTCCTTAGCTTTAATGCTTGCCTGACTTGCCACAACCGTAATGATTGCATCTTTTGTCACCGTATTACCCAGACTGTCTGTATAGCTGTATGTTACCTTGTAACTGCCAGCTTTTGTTGTATCTACACTACCGCTAACTGTTAAATCTTTTAGATCTAATGATTTGCCTTCAGCATCTGTCACATTAACAAAGTTATCTGCTGCAGCCCAGCTTGTCTTTGGTCCAGCAATTATCGTACTGTTCTTTACGTTAAGTGAAGTTTGGACCTTTTTATATATATACGTAATATTTTGATCCTGTGCAGTATATATATCGCTATCATTCTTATTTTCTGTTTCAGTTTTTACTAAATAATAACCATCTATTGTTGGCGATGTAATATCATAATCATCCCCAATTTTTCCCGTATATTGTTTTGAATCTAATAGATTGTTTCCATCACCATCTACGTAATTAACATTAACTTTTGCACTGTTATTCCAAATACTTTCAATAGGGTTCAAGGTTAAATTTTCAACATTTACACTTCCACCTTCTGAAAACAATGCAATCCCAGTTGTATTTTGATTACCAATATTTTCTGGCCTCATAAAAAAGTTTTGAGTGATTGATTTCTCCCCGTCATTTGCAAATGCTTCAATACTTGTTTCGTCAACATATATTGTTAACGTAATAGTACCGTTGCTTGTATCGACGTAAGCATTCATTTTATCTCTTGGGTTTCCCATGTTCGATTCGCCTGTATTCAAGCGTTGTACAAAGAAAAGGTGAGTTGTTAAATCATAACCAACAGTCATGTAATACTTCCCATCATCCGACATTCTCAGCTTAAAACCAATCGTTTTGGGCGGATTTTCAGTATCCCAGGAAAATGTGGCACTGATTTTATAGGTTGTACCCTCATTTACCAATTTCTTTTCTTCACCCGTAAGCGTATATGAATTGTCATCATTACTAATAACATTAGCTTCTTCGTTATTTTCTATTTCAGATATAACATTATTTTTTAACAAATATCCGTCAGTAGAGTTTGAATCCTTAACTAAAGTCAATTCTCTGGGAAGTGTCATATTTCCATACCAAGGTGCAGTTTGTGCTTCACCTGTATAACTCCAATTTGATTCCCATCCAAGCATAACAGTACGATCATTGCCCATATTTGCAAAGGTTATTCCTGCATAAAAATCCTCTCCAGAATCAAATGTCATTGGATTTGCCAATGTAGTTTCACTTTCTGGAATCCAGTTTCCATTAGCATCAACGGTTCCTACATAATATTGCATCCCCGATCCAGTTGCTTGAGCCCCCTGCTGAATGCTAACGCTAAAAACCCACTTGACCTCATTTGTACCAGTGACAGTTATTGGAATTAATGCAGGACACTCCCAAACGCCATCACCAACATCACTTTGCCTTTGAATAGTAGATGCATATTCCCAATCCAATAAGTTCTTAGACTTATATATCAATGCCTCTTGTCCTGATACTACTGTCATTAAATATTGATTATTTTGAGCATCATATACAACATTTGGATCTCTAAAATTGGCCGAATCTCCACCTTGGGATGCCGTAACTGGTATGATAGCTTGTGGGTTAGCAGAATTTCCATCTGGAGAATATTGAATAAATGTTTTTCCACCATCTAAGCTATATGCAAGATGTTGTTCTTGGATTTCAGTTAACCCAATCCAAGTTCCCCATCCACCATCTTGACCGTCATTTATTCTTGTAGCAATCTGGTAATCTGCGGTATAAAAGGCCAATATCGCTCCTTTGCCTAAACCGCTTACATTATTAGTATCAACAATAATACTTCCACTGAAAATGTCTTTTTCTCCGTTGGAATCTCCCCAATTCGTTGTAGGTATACCAACATAACGAACTTCTCCATACTGAGCCAAGTTTCCTGTGGTATTAGTATAAGTAAAATCTTCCCATGATTGATTAGTTAAAACTGGTATTGCAACATCTTCTTGAGTCCAGTTAATCATATCTTTACTTACTGCATGCCCCCAAGACATATTCCCCCACTCATTACCATCAGGATTATATTGATAATATAAGTTGTATAAACCTGTAGTACTATCGTAAAACAAACCATTAGGATCATTCATCCAATTCTCAGATGGCGAATAATGAAATTGATTCCTGTATTCCTCATCATATTGTTCATTTGTCACAATACTATTAGTCACTGAACTGCCGCTAGTTGTTGTTGCGTTGGTTGTATCACTTGGTGTTG
>NZ_JQAR01000023.1:0-5739 GCF_001437155.1 Liquorilactobacillus mali | reverse complement strand
TATCACTTGTTGCTTCGGCACTACTACTTGTTGTCGCTGCATTGCTTGTATCACTTGGTGTTGCAGCACTACTACTTGTTGTCACTGCATTGCTTGTATCACTTGTTGTTGCAGCACTACCACTTGTTTCTGCATTGCTTGTATCACTTGTTGTTGCAGCACTACTACTTGTTTCTGCATTGCTTGTATCACTTGTTGTTGTGGCACTACTACTTGTTGTCGCTGCATTACTGGTATCACTTGATACTTCACTACTACTTGTTGTCGCTACATTGCTGGTATCATCAGGACTTACTTGACTGCCCTTACTTAATATAGTTGAGGATACCGTATCACCTTTAACGACATTAACCTGATAATTAGAGAGCAAGAGCCCCCCGCTAATAAAAATGATGGAAAAGACCCAGCCCCCATTCTGCTTATACATTTTATAATGCTCTTTTTCATTCAACTTTCTGTTCATTAGAAATTATTAATCCCCCTTTTTAATAACGATTTTACTATAGCATCCGGGTTCTTTCGTGTAAACGGTTTCTAAAGGCAATCTTCACCTTTTTTGTGCTTAAAAAGTTCTCTTGTGTTTAAGAAAATTCTTGAAATAACATAAAACTAAATAATAAAAACCATCTCACTTACTGAAATCTTACATAGTATTTATCTAGCCCTAATGATTAATAAACTTCATATTTGGTATCGCTTTAATTGATATGTTATGCTTTATTTGGTCCACAAAATGATTGGAGATGTTTTATAATGGACGGATTACATTCAACAATTACCTTAAATAACGGCGTTAAAATGCCGCGCTTTGGTCTGGGGGTTTGGAAAACCGATAACCATACGTCTCGCGATTCGGTTGCGACCGCCATTCAAAATGGCTATCTGGGAATTGATACTGCACGACAGTATGGTAATGAGCAAGGAACTGGTGCTGGCATTAAGCTTGGCTTGGAACAATCGGGGTTAAAACGCTCCGACCTCTTTGTCACAACTAAACTTTATAATGGTGAACAAGGAAACTATGACCAAGTTTCTAGAGCATTTGAAAATCAACTAAAAGATTTGGGGCTGGATTATGTCGACCTTTATTTGATGCACTGGCCGGTAGATAAGACTTACCTCGAGAGTTATCATGCAATGGAACGATTGTATCGTGAAGGCAAGATTCGAGCCATTGGTGTTTCTAATTTTGACAATGACCGAATGAGAAAACTGCTTGATGAAGCTGAAATCATACCAGCCGTTAACCAAATGGAATTCAATCCAACTAATCAGGAACATGGAATTTTAGAATTTGATCGTAGTCATAAAATTGAAATGACAGCGTGGTCTCCGCTTGGCGGTGGAGCATCTTTGACAGATCCAGTCATTGAGGCTTTAGCTAAAAAGTATGGACGTTCAACCGCTCAAATTATTTTACGTTGGGAATGGCAGCGGAATATTATCACAGTTGTGAAATCTACCCATGGAAAGCGAATTATTCAAAATAGCCAGATTTTTGACTTCTCATTGAGTGCTGAAGATGTTCAGCAAATTGACAAACTTGATCAAGGAAAGCGCGCTCTTTGGTACGATGACTTTCAATGGCATAATTCCAAAGGTGCATTCGCTAACAGCATAGACCAGTGGTCCGATACTAAAAAGTACTAACAGTCTGGCTTTTCAATAGAAAAAATGTTTGGTAAAAATAACTAGATTTTAAAAAAGAGTGGACGATCAGATACTCCGGTTATACCTATCTGTTTCATCCACTCTTTTTATACTATTAACAAATATACGCAATTAAAAATAAGCCTGTCCCAAAATTTTTTTGACACGGGCTTCCTATTAAACTTTCAATAACTAATCCTAATGTTTCAGTGATTTAATCTACGATGTATCTACTTAAAGTAGGACAATTTTATCAACTAATAAGCTAAGAGATCATCAACCAAAGTATCATGATTTTCAACTTAAACTACTTTAAAAGACTAATGATTGTTTGTCCTATACCAAAAGTACTCTCCCAATCATTGGTAAAATCATTAACAGCTTGTTGAATGGCAGGATGATTTAGTCCAGTTGCAATTAAAGATGGATCAACAGTGACCGCTTGTGCTCCATTGGCTAATGCAGTTGTAATTTGGTCAACATTATGAAAGCTTGCAGCTAAAATTTCAGTTTGAGCGCCATTTCTTTTTATCGCATCTGCGAATTCCTTGATTACTTCTGGAGCACTAATTCCCATATTCTGCATTCGATTATAGTAAGGTGCAATATAATCTGCACCAGCTGAAATTGCCAAAAGCCCTTGTAACTTAGTATAAATAGCAGTAGCCGTTACATTATGACCCGCTTGTTTCAGCTTTTTGATGACCTCCAATCCGGTTAAAGTTGTTGGAACCTTAACATAGGTCTCAGGGCCAACTTGTTCAAAAATAGTTTGTGCATCATCAAGCATTTCACTAACGGTTTGTCCAACCAGCTGGATATGCAGGGTAGCACTGGGACCAATTATTTGCCGGATTTGCTTCATGTGATTAAAAAAATCAATTTTTCCTTGTTTTTTTACAATACTTGGATTAGAAGTTACTCCTGCCACCGGTAATGCCTTAGCATATTTTTCAATACAAGCTAAATCAATAGTATCTAATAAAAATTCCATGATAGTGACCTGCCTTTCCAAATTATGAGATTTGCTCAGTTCGTTCAATAACCACTTTACTATAGCACCATTGTCTTTTCACGTAAACGCTTTCTAAAAAATGGATTATCCCTTTTTTATAGCTAAAAGGTCTTCTTAAAATAGTACAACACTAAATGATAAAAAACGCTCTTTTTTATAAATCATTCCACATAAAAAGCCATGCCTCCCTTTTGGAAGCCATGGCTTTCATTATTTATTATCGTTTGTTCTTAAAGTTTTTCCTTAATTCAAAATCTTCAACTTTTCATTCAAGTCATACAAACGACCTGTTAACATGAGTTGTAATGGTTACATTCTTGCTTTCAAGTAACTCAAGGACGATTTCATCTTTCCAAAATAAACTCAAAAATGTCCTGCCAAGTCTAACATATTAAGGCATTATCCCAAAACTGTTTTGATATTGGCAAATTCTCTGATTCCCAAGTTGCTTAACTCACGGCCATAACCAGACTTTTTAATACCACCGAATGGTAATTCTGGTAATGAAGATAATGGTTGATTAACAGCAATTTGCCCAGTTTCGATTTTTGAAGCTAATTTGCGAGCTTTATCTAAATTCTCAGAATAAATTGCACCACCCAGACCATAATTCGAATGGTTTGCCAGTTCAACGATTCCCTTTTCATCGTCAACTTTGTAAAGCTGAGCAACTGGTCCAAATAATTCGTGATCGTACATTGGATTATCATATGTCATTCCGCTAATAATCAAAGGCTTAAAGAAAGCTCCTGGACCTTCAACTGCCGTTGGATCGCCCCACAAAACTTTTGCACCACCATCTAAAACAGCCTTGATCTGTTTTTGCAGATTCTGCTGAGCACTTTTTGAGGATAGTGGAGCTAACGTTGTTTTTTCATTCAAAGGATCACCGGGTTGATATTTGGCAAATTCTTTTTTGATAGCTGTTAAAAATTCATCATAGATTCCACTTTGAACTAAGTAACGTTTAGCAGAAGTACAAGCTTGTCCGGCATTACGTAAACGCCCACTGACAGCACCGGCCACAGCTTTTTTCAAATCAGCATCATTTAGGACAATGCAAACATCTGTGCCGCCAAGCTCCATTGTTGATTTTTTCAGATTATGACCAGCCTCAGCTGCTATCAGCTCGCCTGCTTTTTCTGAACCAGTCAAAGCCACACCTTGAACCCGCGGATCACCGATCATCTGGTTGACCTGATCATAGGTCGCAAATATATTTTTAAATGCACCTGTTGGTAGGCCTGCTGCTTTGCAAGCATCATCAAATGCTTGGGCACATTCCGGAACAATGCTGGCATGTTTGAGGATTACTGGATTACCAAGAATAAAATTGGGTGCAAAAACACGCATAACTTGAGTATATGGAAAGTTCCAAGGCTCAACAGCAACAACTGCGCCAATCGAACTGAATTCAAGATGTGCTTTGCGACCAGCCATGGCAGTATAATCTTGATCTACCAAAGCAGCCGCTCCATTCTCAACATAGTAACGAGCGAAGGCAACTGTTTTTTTGACTTCTCCTCGGGCTTCACTAATCAATTTACCCATGTTAGCAGTCAAAAAGTTAGCATAATAATCAGCCCTTTTAGTAAATTCATCAGCTAGGGCAGCCAGCTGTTCTGCCCGCTGTTCAATTGGCTGTTCCTTAGCCTGTTGGTAAAAATTATTTGCATCTGTTAAAGCTTGTTCAACCTCTTCATCCGTTGCTGCAGGAAATTCTTTGATCAATTCTCCATTATATGGATTAACTACACGATATGACATTAAAAATCTTCCCCTTTCTTCTCTAGCGATAATACACTGTCATTATAATAAAAAATTGCTGATAAAAGCAATCACTCTTGTTAATTATCAAAAGCTTCCTGTCAATAGAATAGTATATGTAGCTTAGTTTTCATTCATTTCCTCTTACTATTTTTTTTTAATAATTTTTACATCAAATCATAAAATTATTAATCATAAACACACTATGAGCTATTCGGGAGTGTGACATAAGTCAGTAAAATTTGCTATGAGTGATTTGAGGTTAAATGGAAAATTTTGACTTATGGAACACGTTTATCCGGAATAGGTAGAGGAGAGGAACCAGGGTAAAATTTCACTTTTGGCCCAACCCCATTACACTCAGAGGTACATTATGACTTGACCTTGTCCTGTGATTATGACAAATAAAAAGGGAACCCAATTCAGAATTGAGTTCCAAAATAATAATATATATTTAAAGGTTAATTTGCTTCTATTTTCAAGCTTATTGCCTTGAATTAGAAAGAAGTCAGCAGAAACGTTAATTATAAGATTTGTATTTGTGATATACTTGACAAAAATAATATTGGAGGGATTTTTTTGTATTCCTATACTGAAACTAGTTTTTTCTTATTTTTTCTTGCTGCGTTGTGCATTTTTATGATGCTGCTATTTTCAAGAAGAGTATCTAAAACTTTAAAAAAAATCAATAAGCCTAAAATTCAGTATACATCTTTGATTAAAAATTATAAAAAAGATAATTTAATTTCTATTGATGAAATCAAATCTCTCTCTGCTATTAATAGCTACCCGTTTACTTTATTTTTTTTCAGGACATTTTCTTTCAACCTTCTACTCTTTTTTTTCTCCGTTATTGTAGCCCTTTTTTATTCTGGATTTTACATCCAAATTAGGCCGCTACTCTTTGTATTATTTCTGTTATGGGAAATACTTTGGCTGTTGTCCTACATTGTTTTAAAAAGAAAAAGTATTAATTTACATTCACAGATAAAAAATAAAAAGCCAGTGCTTCTTAGAAATCCTAATATTGTTAATTTGACTATCCAATACGACCAAAAAATTTTACCACTAATAAAAGAAATTACATTTTCTGTCTGGCTTATTGCAATTTTTATGAATCTCGCATTATTATTGTTGGTTTCTTTTTTTAATTTTTCTCGTTTTTGATCACCGCTATTAGAGCTGCAAGTCCGCTTAAATTGAATAATAGTACTTAACAGAAAAAGTATTGATTTTGTAGACCTACTATATTTGGTATACTGAATATGAATAAAATAGGGAGATGTTTTTATTGAATATCAATCATT
>NZ_JQAR01000022.1 GCF_001437155.1 Liquorilactobacillus mali | reverse complement strand
TGATTTGTCGAAACTTTGTTCAGTTTTCAAAGGTCTACTTAATTGCTTAACGCAACTTTTATATAATACCATGTTTAACAACAACTGTCAAACACTTTTTTTACTTAGTCCATTGTTTCAAGCCATCAGCCGAAACAAGTAACAAAAAATATTATACACCGTTATAGCTCTTTAGTCAATATTTTCACAATAAAAAAGACCGAATATTTTATTCGATCTTCTCCCTAAACAATATAAGCATTCTTTTATATCTATCAGTCTAATTATTTATTACTTTCATCTGTTCTCAATGTTGGGAAAAGCAAGACGTCACGAATAGAAGGTGCATCAGTCATCAGCATTACCAAACGATCAATCCCAATTCCTAATCCTCCGGTTGGCGGCATCCCATATTCCAATGCCTCCACATAATCTTCATCAATACCTTCAGCCTCATCATTTCCAGCCTCACGCTCTTCAACCTGAGCCTCGAATCGGCTTCTTTGATCTATGGGGTCATTTAATTCTGTAAAGGCATTTGCGTACTCATTTCCAAGAATGAACATTTCAAAACGATCTGTAAACCTAGCATCTTTTGCATTCTTCTTTGCTAATGGTGAAACTTCTACTGGGTGTCCATACACAAAAGTTGGATCCACTATTTTGTCTTCACAAAAAGTTTCAAAAAATTCATTAATAATATGTCCCACTTTCCAATACTTTTCATAATGAACACCTTTTTCATCAGCAATTTGTCTAGCTTGTTCAATTGACATTTCTTGCCAAAAATCAACACCAGTTTCTTCCTTTATCGCATCCACCATATGCACACGCTTGAATGGTTTGTTAAAATCAACTTTTTCTCCCTGATATTCAACTGTACCATCTTTCGTTACTACTTTTGCTGCAGCCTTAAATATTCCTTCGGTTTCGTCCATAACATCTGTAAAATCAAAGTATGCAGCATACGATTCCAACATTGTAAACTCAGGATTATGCTTTGTATCGATTCCTTCATTTCTGAATACACGGCCAATTTCATAAACTCGTTCCATTCCACCAACAATCAGTCTCTTCAAATGTAATTCGAGTGCGATCCTAAGATAAAGCGAAATATCCAAAGCATTATGATGTGTAATAAATGGACGCGCAGCAGCACCACCAGCTTGATTATGCAAGACAGGCGTTTCAACTTCAGTAAAATTATTATCATCAAGATAACGTCTAATTGCTGTTATGATCTTGCTTCTCTTCATAAAGCGCTCAAAGCTGTCTCTGTTTGCGATCAAATCTAAATAACGTTGACGGTAAATCTGTTCTACATTTTGTAAACCATGAAACTTGTCGGGTAATGGGCGAAGTGCTTTTGACAAAAATGTGATATCTGTCACTTTCAGTGTCAATTCGCCCATATCTGTCTTAATCACTTCTCCAGTAAGACCCAAATGATCTCCTAAATCAGACCGTTTGAAAATATGATACTCTTCTTCACCAACAACATCTTTACGGACATACAATTGCAAGCGACCATCTTTATCTTGAATATCAGCAAAACCAACTTTTCCTTTTCCTCGCTTCGCAACCATTCTTCCTGCAATCGTTGCTTTAATATCTAATTCCTCTAATTCTTCTTTTGTCTTTGCATCATATTGATCATGTAATTCTTTAGTCATTGCTGTTCGCTCAAACCGATGACCAAATGGATCAATTCCCTCCGCTCGCAACTCATCCATTTTTTCACGCCGAACTTTCAGCTGATCATTCATACTTTGTTCCTTAACCAAAATTATCCCTCCAAAAAATTACTCACTTTATATATTGCCCAATTATGACACAAAAAGCAAATCTAATTTTATTATATTTTAAAATTCTACTTTTGAATACCATTTAATAGTTTCTGCAACTCAATTTCTGTAAAAGTATACTTTTTTTTGCAGAAATGACAGACTGCTTCTGCGCCATGATCTTCTTCTATCATCAATTTCAGGTCAACCGGTGAAATACTGGCAAGTGCTTTTGCAAAACGTTCTTTAGAGCAATCGCACCTATAACTAATTTCAACTTTGTCCAAAACTTGTGTATTTTCCCTACCACAAATGCGATAAATCATTTCTTCTGGTGTAATTTTATTTGCCATCATTACTGAGATTGCAGGTAAATTAGCAATTTGTTCTTCGATTTTTGTCAGAACTTCATCACTTGCTCCAGGCATTACTTGAACCATAAAACCTCCAGCAGTTCTAACTGAATTATTCTTATTAACAAAGACCGAAACACCAATCGAAGAAGGAATTTGTTCAGATTTTGCCATGTAATAGGTGAAATCTTCCCCTAACTCTCCAGAAACAAGGGGGACCTGTCCAGTAAATGGTGTTTTAAGTCCGAGATCCTTTGTAATTTGCAGTAATCCGTTGCTTCCAACTGCACCCTTCACATCAATCTTTTTTTTATCATTCAACGGTAAATTGACATGTGGGTTTTGCAAATAACCTTTTAGATCCCCAGTCGCAGTTCCATCAATCACAATTGTTCCGGTCGGTCCATCGCCCATAACCTTCACAGTCATTTTATTATCGCCCTTTAACAGGGATTGACTAAGTAAACTAGTAGCCGTGATTGCACGACCAAATGCAGCTGTAGCAGCACTCCACGAATCGTGTATCCTTTGTGCCTCTCTAACAGTCTCTGTTGAATTTACAGCATACACTCTTAATTGACCATTAAATGCCAACGCTTTTATCAAATAATCAGCCATTGATCTCTTCTCCTCAAATATTGTGTTAGCTCCATGATAGCAATAAAAAACAGATGATTTCAACACAAAATCATCTGTTTTTAAATGAAAAACCATTTTGCTATTAAGATTTGTCCTTTGGATAAAATGTTACAGTCTTCGTTAAATCTTCATCGGCTGTTTTTTCATTTTCCCGCTGTTTTTCTTCTTCTTTTCTTTTTAGAGCTTCTTTTGATTCTTCAAATGTTGCAGCTTTTTCACTAGGAAATTCTGCATTTCGTTTAACCGGCATCTCGCCTGTCTCGAATAAGCTTAAGATTTGTTTCTCATCGAGAGTTTCATATTCAAGCAATGCTTCTGCAATTATCTTATGCTGCTTACGATGTTCCTCAATAATTTGCTTAGCTGATGCCATTCCTTCATTCAATAAGGCCTTAACTTCATCATCGATCAAGTTCGCTGTTTGTCCTGAGTAGCTTGCTTGACCCGGCATTCCGCCACCGGCAAACATATTACTTTGGCCCTCATATTGAACCGGTCCAAGTTTTTCACTCATCCCATACTCGGTAACCATCGCTCTAGCAAGCTGCGTAGCTTGCTGGAAGTCATTTGACGCCCCAGATGATTGTTCACCATAAACAATCTCCTCAGCAGCACGACCACCCATCAAACCGGCAATCTGCTCCTTCAAGTCATGTTTTGAGAGCAACATTTGGTCTTCCTTTGGAAGCATAATTGCATATCCACCAGCACGACCACGCGGTACAATCGTTACTTTATGAACAATCCGTGCTTCGTTGAGAATCAGGCCAACAACTGTATGTCCTGCCTCGTGATAAGCAACCGTTTCTCTTTCCTTCTTGCTAATTACGCGATCTCTCTTTGCAGGTCCCGCGATTACACGATCTTCTGCTTCATCAATATCTGAAGCATCAATCTGTTTCTTGTCACGGCGTGCAGCCAAAAGAGCTGCTTCATTAAGCAAGTTCTCTAAATCAGCACCAACAAATCCAGGTGTTTGCTTGGAAACCATCTTTAAATCAACATCATTTGCTAATGGTTTGTTCTTGGCATGTACCTTCAAGATAGCTTCGCGTCCTTTAACATCAGGACGGCCAACTAAGATCTTACGATCAAAACGACCTGGTCTCAATAATGCAGGATCCAAAACATCTGACCGGTTCGTTGCAGCCATGACAATTACACTCTCATCGTCCTCAAAACCATCCATTTCAACCAGTAATTGGTTAAGTGTTTGTTCACGTTCATCATGTCCGCCGCCCATACCATTACCACGTTGGCGACCAACAGCATCGATTTCATCAATAAAGATGATTGATGGTGCACTCTTTTTCGCATTTTCAAATAAATCACGCACACGGCTTGCCCCGACACCGACAAACATTTCAACAAAGTCGGAACCTGAAATGGAATAAAATGGTACACCCGCTTCACCAGCAACAGCTTTTGCAAGCAGCGTCTTACCTGTTCCAGGGGGACCCTCAAGTAGAACTCCTGAAGGAATCCTAGCTCCCAATGACAGAAATTTATGCGGATCTCTCAGAAATTCAACAACTTCGACAAGTTCTTGTTTCTCTTCTTCTGCACCAGCAACATCGGAGAAACGTACTTTATTCGCTTTTTTGTCGACCGGTTTGGCCTTTGACTTACCAAAGTTCATGACACGGCCACTACCGCCGCCTTGTCCTGCTTGACCCATCATCATGTAGAAGAAAAATATAAAGAAAATTACTGGTAATAAGTAAATAAGCAGTTGTAACCATAGGCTACTAGACTCTTCTTCCTTGGCACCATTCTTCACATTGTTCTTCTCAGCATATTGCTGAATCTGCTTAACAGCAACATCATTAGTCAACACATTAGTTGAAAATGATGTTACCTTGCTGCTGCCAGAAGTAAAACTTCCTAGGCCTGTTGCTTCTTTAACTTTATGTGCCTTTTTATAGTCACCTGTAATTTTATAAGTACTTCCAGAAGGTTGCATTGTAAAATCTTTAATATTATCCTTCTTTAACTCACTAATAAATTGGCTTGATTGGATTTGTTGGGATTGGGAACTTGTTTTACCACCAAAAAAGTAGTACAACATCCCCATTACCCCAAGGAAAATCACAATATAAAATAGACTATTTCTAAAAAGTCCATTCTTGTTATTGTTCATCTGCTTCCTCCTCGTTTACTACACGGATTGCTACGGTCAAACAGGTAGCGCATAAATCATAACACACTTGACTATTATTGACCATTAATTGTTCTCATAAATTTCTTCTTTTAAAATACCAACATATGGAAGGTTACGGTACATTCCCTGATAATCAAGTCCATATCCAACTACGAACTCATTTGGCACCTGAAAACCTACGTAATCTGGAACTACGCCTTCGACTCTTCGCTCAGGTTTATCCAACAATGTACAAATCTTTACAGACTGTGCTTTACGATGTTTCAAAAGACTAACTATACACTGCAGCGTCTTTCCAGTATCAATAATGTCCTCAATAATTAGAACATTTCGTCCTTCGACTGGTACATCCAAGTCTTTAATTATTTTGACTTCTCCTGACGAAACTGTTGAATCACCGTAACTTGAAACATCCATGAAATCAATTTCGGTGTATGTATCCATTCTTCTGATGATATCTGCCATAAATAAAATAGCACCCTTCAGTACACAAATGACTAAAGGTTTCTTACCCGCATAATCGATAGTCAATTGTGCACCAATTTTCTTTGAGATTTCTTCTATTTGTTCCTTACTATAAAGAATCTCTTTGATATCCTCGTTCATATTCAACCTCATTTCTAGATTTTATTCCTAAAAATTATCATGTATTGCATTTTATCATTTCCCGGACTCTCTGACAAATCTGATTTTCTAACATTTGGTACCCATAAAACCAAGTTTTCTTCGGTAGTAATTACCCATATTTTTTCACGAATATCTTGGGGAATTTTATCATCAATCAAGATTTTTTTTAACTTCTGTGTTCCAACCTTAGTATGAATCCTGTCTCCTTGATTGCGATGCCTAATCGTTAGGGGTAATAATTGTGGATCCGAAAAATAAAATACCTGATCCGTCGCAAGAAGTGCCGGTTTTTTATTTAAAAAAACACCTACCTCTTCATTTTCATTAAGAAAAGTCCATCTATCTAATTTTAACCTATAATTGCCCTTAATTTCATCTTTAATTTGATATTTATTATCAAAATAAAATAAATCATACTTTTTGACCAAGAACTTATTCATTCCAACCTCAATAAATCCTTGTGGCTTTTTGGAATTGCCTAAAAACTGTTCAATTTGATTCACATTATCTTCATTAAGTTTCTTTGAGTAATTCTCAAGTAACTTCTTCAGTACTAAAGTTCTCCAACTTTTACTCAATGATAGCCATGTATCAACTGAAAAAGTATCTTCTCCAACATGCATCTCTACCAAATAATTGTCTATTTTTTCCTCAGCTGCTCGCATTAAAATTGAAAGTTGACGTTCATATGATTGCACATGTTCCAAAAACTTGGGATTTTCATTCTTCAGCTTAGGAACAATCAAATGCCTGATTCTATTTCTCAAATAGTCATTTGAATTGTTGGTTACATCCTCAAAATAAGTAAGCCTTCTTTTAGCTGCATATTCCCGGATTTCATCTTTTGAATAACTCAACAAAAGCCTTACCAAATATCCATCAGCAAATTTCCTTGTGGCTCTGATTCCCTGTAACTGCTCAATATTGCCTCCTCTTATGAGTTTCATAAGAAAAGTTTCTGCTTGATCATCCGCGTGATGTGCCGTTAACAAGATCTTAATTCCGGTTTTCTTCATAACATCTGCGAAAAATTTATATCTGAAGCTTCTTGCTGCTGCCTCTATTCCGGTATTAGGATGGGTTTCAACTTTCCATTCACTGCAATGAAGTTTAATACGATGTTCCTTGCAAAAGTTTTTGATAAATCTTGTTTCCTCTTGACTCTCTGGCCTTAACTTATGATTTACATAAGCTACTTCGATATCTGGTCTAACACTTATCGGTAGTGTGCTTAATAGATCAAGCAGAGCCATTGAATCAACGCCTGTCGACACGGCCACCAACACCTTTTGCTCAGGACAATACTTTCTAAAATTATTAAAAAAACTCTGTGTTAAATTTATCATATACTCAACCTACTAAAAAAACGATTGTTGTTTACGACAACAATCGAATTTATTTGATTTAACTACGACGACCACCACGGCCGCCACGCTTACCTTCTGTATTTCGTTTTAATGATGTCAGGCGAACTTCGCTATCTTTCAAAAAACCTGATAGTAACGAATCAAAATCCGTTTTCTTAGCTTCATTTGCTTTTTTATATTCTGTTTTTTTATAACTTTGTCGATGTCCACTGGAATTATGTGTTTTCACATCTGTTCCACCAGAATGATAATTATTTCCGCGCTCCGTTCGATTTGTACGTGAAGCCTGTGTTTTCTCCCGTGAAGGAGCAGCTGCCTTTCGAATTGAGAGACTGATCTTTCCATCTTCAGCAATTGACAAAACTTTGACTGTAACCTCATCGCCGACGCTCAAAACATCGTGAATGTCCTTAACATATCCGTCAGATACTTCGCTGATATGGACTAACCCGTTCTTTTTATCGCCCAAATCAACAAACGCACCGAAATTCGTTATCCCTGAAACCTTGCCTGTAACCTTAGCTCCCACTTCAATTGACATAAAAATGTTGCTCCTCCTTAAACTATATACATCTTAGTATAACACGCAAACGCTGGTATGCAATAGGTTAAGGACTATCAAATCATTTTTGTCCCAGGCTATTATTCGGTAAACTATAGATTGTTTCGCCATCTTTTGAATAATAATATTTCTCCCTGATTATCTTTTCAAGATAGTTTTCATCGTTTAGCTGTTTTACTTTTTCCTTTAAGCTTGCCCTTTGTGCCCTAACACTATCAAGTTTTTTTTGGGATACATTTATTTGTTTGTTTAAATTGCTTGTTAATAACTTTGTATTTACAATTTGGTAACCAAAAAATGTCATTATCAGGAAAAACGCTAGGATAACTATGATAAACCGCTTTTTATGGACTCGTTTGACTCGCATTTGATAATCATTTTGTCTTTGCTTTTCTTCGTTAGCACGATAAAAAGAATTATTTAATGTTCTTATTTTCTGACCTGCTGCCATCTCAAAAGCTACCCCTTTCCTAGCATTACCACCTCATCATTATAGCAATTTTAACTCCGCAAAGTCTATTAATTTACTTATTTGAAATTTTCCTTAAAGTCTTCAGCAATGATTTCGTATAGCTGTGTAGCCTCATCCTTTTTTACTGTTTCTTTCAAAGAGGTCACCCTTACACTTAACGTCTTGTTGCCAAAAGAAATAACCAGCTCATCTCCAACAGCAATATCAGTTGATGACTTTGCTGTTTTGCCGTCGACAGTAATTCTGCCTTTATCTGCGATTTCTTTTGCAACGGTTCGCCTTTTTATAATACGCGAAACTTTCAAAAATTTATCTAACCTCATTAATTATCCATCCTCTTCCTGAAAATTTTCAAAATGTATTCTCCACCAGGAATGTTTCTCCATTCCTGCTCACTAAACAAGTTACCATACCTGGTTGCACCTACATAAAAAATTGCTCCTATTAATACTCCGATAATACACTGGATGAAACTGTCTACTCGTGAATTCCCAAGTAAATTAGTCAAATTAAGCAAATTAAGTATGAAGAAAACCGCAACAGTCATTATTATGGAACATCCAATGACCCTTATCATAAATCGTTTATTCAACTTCCGGCTAAGCCCCATTTTCTTCAATGATGTTCCCGATAAAAATGTACCTATCGCCATACTCAAAACACTAGAAAGAGATGCCCCAACAAGACCCAAGTGCAACGTGAATTGATAACTTGTTAAAAACTTGACTAATATTATTGATGCTAGCACAATAATATTTTTTTTGTAATTATTTGTACTTTGTAATATTGAATTATCCAATAAAATAATTCCTGCAAAAATAATGGTCAGCATGCTTATACTAATTGCGGTACTGCCTTGTTCAGAAGAAAAAAGTGCCTTATTAAGACTTGGCATTAAGATTATTAATCCCACCGTCACGGACATGGACATCCATATGCAAATTCGATAAATCAACTGTATATTTTGTTCAAACTTTATCTTATCTTTTTCCACCTGATTCTTAATTAACATTGGCAATAAACTAGTTGAAAAACTGGTGGAAATAACCAGACCCAATTGGAGAAAAGTCTGTGAGCGGTCATAGACACCCTTTAAGTTTTCGGCATTTTGCATTGAATATCCAGCGGTCTGCAATGCCTTTTTTAGTGTAAAAGAATCTACTAATTGCAGCAATACTAAAATTCCTGCAAAAAGGCAAATTATTAATCCCTCAGAAAGTATCCCCTTTAAAACATCAATTATTACTGTTAAACTCTCTTTATGCCTAAATTTTAGAAGTTCCTCGAAAAAACTGGTAAAAAAAGCCAAGGCACAGATTGCTCCTACTATAGATCCTAGAAAAGCATAACTGCCAATTCGATAAAGCGACCAGCCATGTGCAATGCCAAAAAGTGCAGCAGCAATGATTATACATATACGAACCACTTGTTCGACTAACTGTGAAAAAGCTGTTGGCATCATCTCTTGCATTCCCTGATTGTATCCTCTTGCAACAGAAAGCAGCGGTACCAACAGATACAGCCATGATACACACCTTATTAGTTCGTCCAGTTTGTTGTCTCCCATCAGCTGGGCAATTTTAGCTGCTCCTAAATAGAGTACAGCAAAAATCAATATTCCAAACAAAAATAGTATCTTTAATAAGCTAGCTGCCTGTTGCTTTTTCCTAGTATCGCTTTTTTCCTTTGCAATTATCTTGGAAATATAGACTGGAAATCCGGTGAGACCTATTGTCATTGCAATCCCATATATTGGGTATATCTGCTGATATATATAAAAGCCTCTGTTTCCCACCAGATTTTGAAAAGGAACACGATAGATAGCACTTAAAATCTTTCCAACTAAAGCGGCAATCGTTAGCGTGGTTGCACCCTTAAGCACAAAATTAGATGTTTTGTTTTTCATGTTCTTTTACCTTTTTTGCTTTGTTTGCTTTTCTACTTAGTTCTTTAAACATTTCTGTCACGTCTGCAATATTTTGCTCCAATTTGCTTTTGGGCTGCAATGCTATGGCAATTTTCATTTTTTTCTGCTCAGATTTTAAAGTTGCTCTGAGATTAACTTTAGCGACAACTTCTAAATAATCTGCGGCACTATAAAATTCAAAAGCTTCCTCACTGAATGTTACGTTAATTTTTTTACTTCCATAATCCACTAGTTCAACAAGTGCCTTGTCAGCATACATCTTCATTAAAGCTAGTTGCAGCAAATTGTCAACTTCATTAGGATATTCGCCAAAACGGTCGATTAAATCTTCTTGAATTTCGAAGAACTGTTCCTCATTTTCAATTTGTCTGATTCGCTTATACAATTCAATTTTTTGCCGTTGATCTTCAACGTAACTTGATGGCAGATATGCTTCAATACCAATCCTAAGCTCAGCATCTGTCTTTTTGATCTCACTGATGCCTTTTTTCCGGGCAACCGCGTCCTTTAGCATCTGTGTATATAGATCATATCCAACTGAGTCTATAAAGCCGTGCTGCTGCTTACCCAGAAGATTTCCTGCACCCCTAATTGATAGATCACGCATTGCAATTTTGAAGCCTGAGCCCAATTCAGTAAAGTCCTTAATGGCCTCTAACCTCTTTTCACTGACTTCAGTAAGTACTTTATTTTCTTGATACATAAAATACGCATATGCAACACGATTGCTTCGTCCAACTCTGCCACGAAGTTGATATAACTGTGAAAGCCCCATCTTATCGGCGTCTTCTACAATTAAAGTATTTACGTTAGGAATATCGACTCCGGTTTCAATAATCGTCGTCGTAACTAATACATCATATTCACCAGCAATAAAATCGACAAGTATTCGTTCCAATTGTAGTTCTGTCATTTGACCATGGATGTATGCAACCTGTGCTTCAGGAACAAACGCCTTAATCTCGGCAACTGTCTTCTCAATATCAGCAACACGATTGTGCAGATAAAAAGCTTGCCCGCCTCTCGCCATTTCCCGGGAAATCGCATCTGCAACGGTTCCATAATTTTGCTCCATCACATAAGTTTGAATTGGGTATCTATTCATCGGTGCAGTTTCAATCACAGATAAGTCTCTAACTCCCAGCATTGACATATTCAGGGTCCTTGGAATAGGTGTTGCTGTCAACGTTAAAACATCAACTTGTGAGCGCAACTGTTTCAATTTTTCCTTGTGTTTGACCCCAAAGCGCTGTTCTTCATCAATAATCAAAAGACCCAAATCTGCAAATTTGACATCATTAGACAATAATCTGTGTGTCCCAACTACAATATCGATAACTCCATTCTTCAAGTCACTGATTGTCTGTTTCACCTGTTCTCTTGTTTGAAAGCGTGATAAAACAGCACTTTGAACTGGAAAATCTGCAAAACGACTCAGCATTGTTTCGTAGTGTTGCTGTGCAAGTACTGTCGTTGGAGCTAAAAAAGCAACCTGTTTCTGGTCTTGGATTGCCTTAAAAGCAGCTCTAAGTGCAACTTCGGTTTTCCCATAACCAACATCACCAATTAATAAGCGATCCATGGGCACTTTTCTCTCCATGTCACGCTTTATTTCTGCACTGCTCCGTAATTGGTCTGGTGTTTCTGTATATGGAAAAGCATCCTCAAATTCTTTCTGGTATTCATTATCTGCTGAAAAAGCGAAACCTTGTTCCATTTCCCTTTTTGCATATAACTCAACTAATTCATCAGCAATATCCTCAATTTTAGAGGCAACACTGCTTTTTGTTTTTTGCCACTCCGAACCGCCCAACTTATTAATATGCGGAACCTTGGATTCTCCTGAAACATATTTCTGAATTCTATCAATTTGAGATACGGGAAGAAATAACTTTGCATCATCTCGATATACTATAGTTAGATAATCTTGATGTTTATTTTCTACTTCCATTGTTCTCATGCCGATATATTTGCCAATACCATGATTGATATGAACAACATAATCGCCTTCTTTTAACTCTGTGTAACTCTTTAGTCTTTCAGAATTCTCCATTGTTTGCCGCTTGGAAACTCTTTTTTTGGGCAGCTTATTAAATAACTCATTTTCTGTAATCACAACAAGATGCTCTTTTGGCAGCTCAAAACCGGTAGTCAGATTGGCCAATACCAATTGGATTTGTCCTTTTTTTATTTTGCCATCTGTCACGATTACCGACTTTATCGCAAAGTCTTCGAGGGTTGTCGCTATCTTTCTGAGCCTTTCTTTATCTGAGATCGAGATTATGACTGTCTGTTTTTGACTGGCCCATCTGTCAGTTTCCGCTTTCAAAAGTGGCATCTGCCCAAAGAAATTCTGCATTCCCCGAACTTGTAAATCAAGTTTTTGATTGAAAGTCAGCTGGCCCATTCCTTTTTCAAAAATTGATAAGAATAGGCTACGCTGTTTAATCTTTTTGATAATTTTTCTGATTGGTTCACCAAGAAGCTCATTTGAAAAAATTTTCCCCATTTCCACTTGAGATAACTTCCAGTTTGCATCGTCATCTCCGAGTACCTTTTCAGTATCCAAAAGCCTTGGATAATCATCTAAAATGAGTAGGCCATCTTCCGCCAAATAATCTGTAATGTTCGAATCTCCACTGATTATTTTATCTAAGAACACAGCATCACTTGGAAAAAGTTTTTGTCCCTTAATTCTTTCGAGCAGATTTTCAATGGTATCAGATAGTTTGTTATAACTTTCTTTATTTTTTAATGCATTTTTCTCATTACTTAAAGCATTATTTATATTTGCAATTGCACCTTTTATTTGTTCTTTTGAAATTAAAACATCGGTAGCAGGCAAAATTTCTACGTGTTTTATATTTTCAATACTTCTTTGCGTATTCATATCAAATTCACGCAAAGAATCGATTTCAGTATCAAATAAGTCAATCCTAATAGGATTAACCGTATTAGCTGGATAAACATCTACAATTGATCCTCTAACTGCAAAGTCACCAATTTTTTCGATTAATTTTGTTCGTTGATATCCCAACTCAACCAAATTATCAATTAACAGGCTTTGGTCAATATCGTTACCAATGGTTAAGTCAATTTTTGCTTTTTTCCATACATCAGGCAGTGGTACAATACTTTTTAGTCCTCTTGCTGAAGTAATCACGATTTTAGGTGTTTCTTGTTCCTGCAATGCTGTCAGCGCTTTTATTCTTTCACCGCGATATTCTGGTGAACTGATTGCAACCTCTGCTGCCATTGTCTCATCAACTGCAAATAAAAAAACTTGTTCTTTACCTACATAACCCAGCAGTTCCTTTTCTAACTGCTGTGCATGATGCAATGAATCTGTCACGAAAAGTATATTTTTTCTCTTTCTTTGCAGCAATTCTGCCAAAAATAAGGGCTTTGCAGATGCAATCAGCCCCGTCAAGAGATTTCTTTGTCCTTTTCCCTCATCTAAATTCTTCAAAAAGACATTAAGTTCGGGAATCTCCGTAAATATTTCTTGCAACTTCATCTTCTTTTAAAAACCCCCAAAATTATTTACTTGTGATTATACTTATTCATTGTTCCCATAAAATCATCAGTATCAATCCAATTATCTAAAGCCTCAAGTGCCTCGTTAATTCCACTCTCTAATTGATTCTGTTGTTCCTTAGTAAACCTAGACAGTACCCAATCAACAACACTCATTCGCTGCGGATGATCAATTCCTATTTTTATACGTTTGAATTCTTGTGTGCCAAGATGTGAGATCAGGCTTTTAATTCCATTATGTCCTCCAGCTGAACCCTTTTGGCGCAATCTTAAGTGTCCCACTGGTAAATCCATATCGTCGTGGATAATAATCACATCTTCCACTGGAATTTTATAAAAATCCATTAATGGACGCACACTTCTTCCGGACTCATTCATATAGGTAAGCGGTTTTGCCAAAATTATTTTTTCACCCTTGAACATAAAATCAGCCAAAGTTGCCTCATTTTTAACTTTATTAAAAGAAATTCCTTCCCTTTTGGCTAATTCATCCAAAACCATAAATCCTACATTATGTCTTGTACCATCATATTCTTTTCCAATGTTTCCTAAACCGACTATTAATTTCATTGTAAAAACACTCCATATCATTCTTTTTGAAAATTATTCTGTAAATATTTTGGGTAAAATCATCCTGATTTTCAAGAACAGCAAAAAGTCGGAACTTTAGCCAGTCCCGCTAGTTTAAGTATTTTGCTACGATTAAGAGTATACCATAATTTGACAAAGTGCTTCTGAAAAAAGTTTGAAAGTTTCTTCACATTTTTCAGAAAAACGTGCTATACTATGGTTGTGTTAATAATTTCACTAATGAAGGGAATGCATTATAGTGTCAGAAAACAAAAATCATCAAAAAGTTATTTTAGTCGGAGACGGCGCCGTTGGTTCTAGCTATGCTTACGCAATGGCTCTTCAAGGAGTTGCCGAAGAATTCGGTATCGTTGATGTTGTGAAAGAACGTACAGAAGGTGATGCTCTTGATTTGGCAGATGCAACAGCTTTGTCATATCCAAAGAAAATCTATTCTGCTGAATACTCAGATTGTAAAGATGCTGATTTAGTTGTTATCACAGCTGGTGCTCCTCAGAAGCCAGGCGAAACTCGTTTAGACTTGGTTAACAAGAATTTACGTATTCTTTCAAGTATTGTTAAACCAATCGTTGACTCCGGTTTTGATGGCATTTTCCTTGTTGCTGCTAACCCAGTTGATATCTTAACATATGCTACTTGGAAGTTATCAGGTTTCCCTAAGAACAAAGTTATTGGTTCAGGTACTTCTCTTGATACTTCACGTCTACGTGTTGCTCTTGGTGAACTATTTGATGTCAACGACCCACGTTCAATCCATGCATACATTATGGGTGAACATGGTGACTCTGAATTTGCAGCTTACTCAGCAGCAACAATCGGTGGACTTCCAGTTCTAGATTGGGCTAAGAAGAATAATGTAACTACTGAACAACTTGCTAAAATTGAAGATGATGTCCGTAATAAGGCATATACAATTATCAGCAAGAAAGGTGCTACATTCTACGGTGTTGCTACTGCATTGGCTCGTATCTCTAAAGCTATCTTGCGTGATGAAGATGCCGTACTTCCTGTTTCAGTATACATGGATGGTCAATATGGCTTGAATGACATCTACATTGGCACACCAGCTGTTATCAACGGTCTTGGGGTTGCACAAATTCTTGAAGTTCCTCTTAATGAAGAAGAAAGCAAGAAGATGACTGATTCAGCAACAACTCTTAAAAAAGTTCTTACAGACGGTCTTAAGACAATCGAAGCATAATTTTTGTAATTACTTGTATCTTAAAAAAATGTATTAGAAAAAAGATTGAAATTTAAACTTCCGTTTTTATTTCAATCTTTTTTTTTATTAAAAAATCTCGATTCTAGAGACATTTTCTCCCAATATTGTATTCAAAGAGCATTAATGATCTTTGAACAGTATCATAATCCTGAATAAATTGAAAAAAATTCACTTTAGTTCTCTTTTTAATATCATTTTATGATAATATAGATTAGAAGTTTTTAATCGATGGAGGAGTTATTATATGCTATTCAAGTCTTTAGTACACAAAAAAAAGGATCTAACAACTGTCCGTGAGGATGTTACTTTGGAACAGGCATTAGAAATCCTGGAAGATTCAGGGTATCGTTGTGTCCCAATTCTGGATGAAACGGGCCAGATTTTTCGTGGAAATATTTATAAGATGCACATCTACCGCCATAAGTCACGTGGTGGTGATATGAACCTTCCAGTAACTTACTTATTAAAAAATGCTACAAAATTTGTAACACTTGACTCAGCCTTTTTTAATATTTTCTTCTCAATCAAGGATCTACCTTATATTGCGGTTCTTGACGAACAAAACTTCTTTTATGGTATTCTAACTCATTCTAGTTTATTGAATATGCTTTCACAATCTTGGAATGTTGATATTGGAAGTTATGTATTAACCGTTATTTCTTCAGATGAACGCGGTGATCTTGTCGAAATGTCTAAAATCATCACAAAGTACACTGCTATTGCAAGCTGCATAACTCTGGATGTTGAAGACAAGGGACTAGTTCACCGAACATTGTTCACACTTCCAGCTGGTGTAACTTCTGAAAAGCTTGAAAAAATAATATCTAATCTTGAAAGAAAGAGTTTTAAAGTTTCTGAAATAGAGGACCTACAAGTCTAAGTACTAATTTCGTGCTATCTATTACACTTGTCTTCGATCATTTTGTAGTCAAACCAGAAAGATCAGATTATTGAAAATAGATACACTTGCTAATAAAAAAAGGAGCCGAATCAAAAGTCATCTTTTGATTCAGCTCCTTTTTTTCGTATAAACATGTTTCAAAAGTCAATTTTTCGTTCAATCTCGAATTAATACTCGAATCTCATTGCCTTATGTTATACTCTCTTCTAACTTACTATTAATTTACTACTCAGACGTGTTTTTACCCATTCGTTAGGTAACAGTCCTCTCTGACAAACTTCTATGTACACTACTTATTATGTATATCTGTCAGTCCCAAGCTGACATCTAGTGCTTGATTAATCTCGTTCATTTCTAGTTCACTAATATGTGCAATCTTATCTTTTAATCGCTGCTTATCAATTGTTCTAATTTGTTCCAACAATACGACTGAATCCTTCTCAATCCCCACTTCAGCAGCAACCAGCCCAACATGTGTCGGCATCTTAGGCTTCTGTATCTTCGCTGTAATTGCAGCAACAATGACAGTCGGACTATAACGATTACCAATATTATTTTGAATAATCAAAACTGGACGCATTCCGCCTTGCTCAGAGCCAACCACTGGTGACAAGTCTGCATAAAAAATATCACCACGTTTAACTTCATCAGTTGTCATATAACCCCTCGATCTTTATTTTCATATTCTGTTTCACAATCGCATCCAATAAATTCATCACAAATTTTCTTATTTAACGGTCCCATTTCCTTATAGCCACTAATCAACTCGTCTAAAATATAGCGGTGTGCCTCTACATACTCAGCAACAACATTATCTTCTTCTAAGTCTTTTCTATTGATAGAATAATAATCACAATAAACAGAAATTCTCTCATTATTATCACTACTTATATCCTCAGTCATACTTTCAAATCGATATGCCATTTTGCGACCCCCAACTATATTTTATCCATCAATGATACCACAAATTCGTATTAATGTAACATTAAAGTCTTAGTTTATTCTTAATAAATTCTTGGAACGCGTTCCGAAATCAAACAAATAACTTCATAATTAATTGTTCCAACTTGATTTGCAACATCTTGTACTCGAATTTCTTTTTGACCCTCTTTACCTATCAAAGTTACAGTTGTACCAACTGAAACTTCATGAGGAACCTTAACCATGATTTGATCCATGCAGACTCTACCAACAATTTCACAAAAATTACCAGCAATCAGAATTTTGAATCCTTGCATCTTCCTTAACCATCCATCTGCATAGCCAATCGGAATTGTAGCAATCCATTCATTCTCCTTTGCAGTATAAGTCTTCCCATAACCGACTGAATCGCCTTTTTTGATTCTCTTAATAGCAACAACTTCACTCAAAAGACTTATAGCTGGCTTAAACTCAGACGGTATGCTTAACTCATCCCCTGAAGGATTCAAGCCATACATTGTTATTCCAAATCGAATTGTATTACCTCCGCACTCCTTATGCCAAATTGATGCTGCAGAATTTGCTACATGAACATACTTAGGAAGCTCCTTTAAACAAGAAATAAGCTCGTTGAATTTGGCAATTTGCTGTTCATAATAGGCAACTGCTGTTTTTTTACCCGAATCAGCTGTTGAAAAATGGGTAAACACACCTTCGAAGTTAAATTCTGTATTATGTTGATTTATAAAATCAACTGCCTCCTTTAATTCCTGCTGTGTTCTGAAGCCAATTCTTCCCATCCCTGTATCTAACGCTAGATGAACAGATAATTGTAGTCCTTCATTTTTTAGTACTACTTGTGCATTCTTCAAAAAATCAATATCTCCAACTGCTGTCGAAATATTATTCTTTGCCATCAGCGGTGCATACTCAAATGGATTAACTCCAAGTACCAAAATTAGTTCCTCAAGCCCCACTTTTCGCAGCGCCAAAGCTTCATCAATTATTGCAACACAATAACCATCAACCCCAACTTCATGTGCTGCTTTTGCAACATCAACAATTCCATGACCGTATGCATTTGCTTTGACAACCGCAAAAATATTTTGATCACTTTCCATCTGCTTTTTTTCAACCGTTATATTATGCTTAATCGCACCCAAGTCAACTTTTGCATAAGTTTTCCGATGAATACCTACAACCATTTTCATAACTTCCTTTACAGTTAATTACTTTCTATAATAACTTCTGTCATTACCAATTTATCAGTATGTGAAATTGATATATGTGCTTTTCCATTCTTTAGTGGCTGTTTCGTAATTATTGGTCTTCCGCTTTTTTCGTCATTCAAAATTTCTACTTCCTGAAAACTGACTTGCTTTCCTATCCCTGTCCCATAGGCCTTGCTATATGATTCCTTAGCAGAAAAACGACCAGCTAAATATTCATTCTTCCTACGATTACTCATCTTCTCAAAATACTCAAACTCTGCAGCAGTCAAAATTTTTGCTGCAAAATTTTTGTGGCGCTCTTGGGCCTTTTGAATACGCGTAATTTCGGTTATGTCTATTCCAATTCCTTGAATCACACCACTCATCCTCTTAACGATCTTTATAGATCCCATTCTTCCGCTTTTTATGACAATTATCTTATCACAATTCTTACATTCACAAAAGATGACATCTGTTTGTTTCTACTTATGGGCAAGTCTATACTCCATTTTACTACTATAAATTATTTATGAGCCCTCCAAATTCAAATTTATTGTAGCTGGTACAAAAAAAGACCGAATCAAAAAATAATTTTGATCTAGTCCCATTTTTAATTCTTTATAAAATGCTCTATAAGTTAAAGTTCCCCGTCTCATCTAACTTCAGATTTTACTAACTTATACGCATCTTCAACCTTCAACATTATGGCTAAAACGACTTAGCCTTCTTTGGTTCTAATAGTAAACTTTCTTTTCTTCTTATTGTCGCGGTTGAACTTGTCGCGATTTTGATCTTTTTTTGGTTTACGACCATTACTATTTTTATAATTACCTGATTTATTGTCTCTTCTCTGATAACCGCCCTTATTTCTACGATTACGATCATGATGATTAGAAGATGCCTTCTTATGCCTTGGTAATGGTCTCTCAGGTGTAATTTTAACCGGAACCTCATTAGCAGTCGTCATTTCATTCAACAATGCTGCGACTAAATCCTGGACATCATATTTTTCCAACAACTCAGAAGTTTGTTTTTCAAATTTCTTATTATCAGTTTTCTTAACAAGATCGTCAATATCATCAATTGCGGAAGTAATTTGTCCATTGAACGCTTCTTGTTCCGTAGGTGGCTTCAGATTGCTCATACGTTTCTTTGTCAATTTCTCAATAACGCGTAAATAATCCATCTCATTTGGTGTTACGAAAGTAACTGAGACACCATGATGTCCTGCACGACCAGTACGACCAATACGATGAACATAACTTTCTGGGTCCTGTGGAATATCATAATTATAGACGTGCGTAACACCTGAAATATCAAGCCCACGTGCTGCAACATCAGTAGCAACTAAGATATCCAATTTGCCAGCCTTAAATTGCTTAAGAATACTCATACGACGTTGCTGTGACAAGTCTCCGTGAATTCCTTTAGCATTATACCCACGAGCTTCTAATCCCTTTGAAAGTTCATCTACACGTCTCTTAGTTCTACCAAAGACAATTGTAAGCTCGGGCGCTTGAACATCAAGAATCCTCGTCATTACATCAAATTTCTCAAAGTCACGCGAACGAACGTAATACTGGTCTACCAAATCTGTTGTTAGTTCCTTTGCCTTAATCTTAACAACACTTGGCTTATGCATAAACTTCTCGCCAATTTTTAGGATAGCTGGTGGCATAGTTGCAGAGAATAACAACGTCTGTCGTTTCTCCGGAACAGCTTTAATAATGCTCTCAATATCTTCAACAAATCCCATATCAAGCATTTCATCAGCTTCATCAAGCACCATCACATTGACAGAGTCGAGCTTGACAGTTCTTCTCCTGATATGATCCAAAAGACGACCTGGTGTACCAACCAAAATCTGTGGAGCTTTCTTTAATGAGTTGATTTGACGGCGAATATCCGCACCACCGTACACTACTTGTACCTTTGCATGCTCATCACGCCCTAAGCGGTATAACTCCTCTTGTGTTTGTATTGCCAACTCACGAGTAGGTGAAACAATTACTGCTTGTATTTCATTTTTCTTCGTATCAATCTTATTTAAAATTGGTAATCCAAAAGCAGCAGTTTTCCCCGTACCTGTCTGAGCTTGTCCAATAACATCCTCACCCTTCAAAACCAATGGAATTGTTTCTGCCTGAATAGGTGTTGCTTCCTCAAACCCACTACGGTTTATTGCCTTTAAGATGTTTTCTGAAAGACCAAGTTCTGTAAATTTCAAAAATTATTTCCTCCTGTTTTATCAAAAACTATTCTTCTATATTAACTTTTCTAGTACACTCTCCAAGTGAACTCCGTGACTACCCTTCAGTAATACCGAATCACCTGCCGAAATCTCACTTTGTAGATCTGCAGCCAATTTTTTCTTATCAGTTGCCTTATACAAATGTAGACGTTCTTCACCAAATTTTAATGCTAACTTCGTAGCTAAATATTCTACTTCTTCCCCACAGAGGTACACACTATCAATTTTATCTGGATCAATAACTTCAGCCAAACTTTCATGCATTTCCTTCGAATTGATTCCAAGTTGCAACATGTCTCCGATTACTATAATTCTTTTTCCATCTGTTGCTGCATTTGAAAATGCAGTTATAACCAACTTTGCGGCTGATGGATTAGAATTATACACATCGCTTAGAATTCGCTCACCTTTTGCTCCTTGTAACCACTGAGTTCTATTCTTGGTTAAATCAAAAGACCTAAGTGCCTTTTTCATCTCCTCTACAGGTATTCTGAAAAATTCTCCTACACTCAGTGCTGCCAGAGCATTAATTACGTTATATGATCCAATCATTGGAATTACGAAATTTTCGTTCTCCCACTGTGCTACCCTAAAACTCGTTTCTTTATCATTGCTTACTATATTCAAAGCACGCAAATCAACATTATCCGAAGTCCCAAAAGTAGTAGTCTCCTGATCTATCTTTTTAGTCCTCTGGACAAGCAAAGGTTCATCGCCATTATAAATAAGTAACCCATCTTCTTTTAAGCCATGCGTTATCTCCATCTTTGCATCAGCGATTTTGTCTCTTGTTCCAAAAAACTCAATGTGTGCTTCGCCAATCATGGTAATAACCGCAACATCAGGTTCAACAAGTCGACTAAGCTCATCTAGTTCACCAAAATGATCCATACCCATCTCAATAACTAGAGCTTCGGTATTCGGTTCCATTGATAACACTGTCATCGGAACACCAATAAAATTATTAAAATTGTCATGTGTTTTTTGTACATTAAACCGTCTTCCAAGAATAGCAGCTACCATATCCTTGGTAGTAGTTTTACCATTACTCCCTGTAATAGCGACAACTTTGGGATTTATCTTCTGAAGATAATAATGTGCCAATCTTTGCAGTGCTTGCAAGTTATCAGGTACAACCAGTTTAGGAATTGACACTGTACTTTCATCATGGCCTTCCTGCCACAATGTCGCAACGGCTCCACCATCAATTGCATTCTTGATATAATCATGCCCATCATGTTCCGCAACTAATGGTATAAATAGCGCACCTTGTTCAAGTGAGCGAGTATCAAAAGAGACACTGGTTACAACTATCTCTTCCCATTCTTCCTTTGGTTCAACCTGTAGAGCTTTCGCAATTTCCGCTAATCGCATCTTCATGTAAATTTCTTCCCTTCATGACATACTGCTTTGAAAGCTAATTTCTCAGCTTTTCATCAAAATATACAGTACCTCCATTAAAATTGTCCTATGCCATTGTATCACAAAAAATAAAATATCTTAAACTAAACACAAAACAAGACAGAAATTATTTATTGGTCTCTAATACTCTCATCATTTGAGTATTCCTTCACTACTCTGCCAACAAAATAATTCTGTCTCCCTAGTATTCAAGAACTTCATGAAACGATAAACGATCATAGATTTAAACTATCTTCAAGTAACTCCGGTGCCAAAATTTTTAATTTCCATTCTGCAGTATTTAGATAATACTTCAGTTTGCCAACAAGCCTAGATTTTTCAATCAGCATTGTGGGTTCATGCCACTTTAATTGATATACTGAATCTGGTGCTAGGAAAAAAGGAATTGACAGTTCCTGTCCCTTTATTTGAATCTCACCAAAATCAAAAACTGTTCCATCCACAAGCAAAGGATCAATTTTTTTAACAGTTGCAGTGTCAAGCACTTGAAAACGATGACGTGACCTTAAGAAAGGTTTCTTTTCACGATAAGTGCTTGCTAACTTATTAGTTAAGCAAACTGCGAGAATTTGGTAAAAATGCGGCAAATACCGATAGTATACCCTTTTTGCACCATTTGGTAAAGTTAAGTATACGTAATTATTTTGTAATTTGTAGTAAAAGGGGGACTTGAGATGCATATACGCATGCCCTAAATACAATAATTCAGCAACTTCATGCGGTGTTAGCGCCTCTAAATCATTAAACTCATCAAAATCTATCCAATCAATATTGGGATTCGTATTTTGAAGAAGAAATTTCTGTACATTATCTTCCTCTAGGTACATATTAAAACCAGAATAAATATCTATCTCTTGGTTTGGGTCTACATTGCCCAAAGATAACAAATTTTGTGGTTTAATCTTTGCACCTCTAAAAAAATCTAAATTTGAAATCCCGTATGTTAATGTCAAATGCGATACCTTTTCGATGTGCACATATATAAGGTTATTACGCATTACCAATCCTCTATTCTATTTAAAATAATTATTACATCTTTCTCAGTCGTTTAATCCGTTCTTCAGTTGACGGATGTGTATCAAACAAATGTGTCCAAGAACCTTCTTTGAATGGGTTAGATATATATAATGATGAACTGCTAGGATCAGCTGATTGCATTGGTTCACTATTTGAAATCTTTTCCAGTGCACTTATCAACCCCTGGGGATTTCGTGTTAACTCAACTCCAGAGGCATCAGCAAGAAACTCGCGATTACGTGATAAAGCCATCTGCGCTAATGATGCCGCAAGTGGACCCAATATCAAAATAACGACCGATAAAATAAGAACCAGCCAACCACCATTATTTTCATTATTACGTTTACGGCCTCCACCCCACCAAAATGAGTTATACCCAATATTTACTAGAAGTGAAATCACAGAAACAAGTGCTAAAGCTGTAGTTTGTAGACGGATATCGTAATTACGAATGTGCGATATCTCGTGCGCAATAACACCCTCTAACTCTTCTCGGTTTAAGCGAGTCAACAGCCCTTGTGTCACTGCAACTGCAGAATGTTCAGGGTCTCTCCCTGTTGCGAATGCATTAGGACTCTCATCATTAATCGTAAACACACGTGGCATAGGGACCTTGCCCACAAGTGCCATGTCTTCAATTATGTGCCAAAGTTCCGGGAAGTCACTTTCTTGTTTAACTTCTATTGCATTATTCATTCCCATTACAATGTCAGTCGAACGTGCCAACATAGAAAACATATAAAAAATCCCAATAACAGCAGCCATCAAAATACCTGCAACAGAACTATTGAAAAAAACATAGCCAATTGCCGCGCCAACAAGAATTACTAACAAGAAAAAGGCGATCATGACATAAACTGTTCGCCTTTTATTACGTGCTATTTGCTGAAATAACATCTTCAAAACTCCTTCAACAAAATTTTATTCAAAAGATACTTTTGGTGCAGCTTTTTCTTCCGATGGAACTTCTAAGTAGTTCACTTTTGTTAAACCATGTATCTTCGCAACAAAATTAGAGGGAAATGTCATAAGTTTTTGATTGAATGAAGCCGCTGATGAATTAAACAACTGGCGGGAATATGCTATTTTATTCTCAGTATTACTCAATTCTTCCATCAATCTAGTAAACTCTTGGTTAGCTTTCAGATCAGGATAGCTTTCAGCCAATGCAAAAATTGACTTCAAAGAACTGGAAAGCTGATTTGACAATTCCATCTTTTCCTCATGAGCATCAGCTGGTAATTGCACCATTTGATTACGTAATTCTACGACTTTAGCAAATGTCTCACGTTCATGTTTGGCATATCCTTTAGTAGTTTCAACTAGATTAGGAATCAAGTCATTCCTACGTTTAAGCTGTACATCAATTTGGCTCCATGACTCTTCCGTATAAACCTTTGCTGTTTGTAACCCGTTGTAAAGAGCAATGTACCCAAACACAACCAAAGCAATAATTACGATAATTATAATCCAAACCATTATAAATTCCTCCACTGTCTATAATTGAGAATAGCATAAAGTATATGTTACATGAAAGTTGCTGAATCAACATGTGTACCTTCACTTCACCTACTACATAAAAAGCATATCAGCACAAATTCGCCCCTCAAAAGCCATTTCAACCTGATAGCTGCAGATTAAACTCTTAACAAAATCTCTTGAGTTAATCATAGCAAATTTATTTACTATTATAAAGCCGATTACATTATAATTTGAAAATTATTAAAATTTGTTTTCAATTCACTAATAACAGTCCAATAATAACTGTTGTCTTGATTCTTTGACACAATTAAAACATTTTGGAAATTTTATTTATTATTTTCAAAAAAAAGTAAGCCATAACAAAAAGTTATGACTTACAAATTAGGTACCATTAATTAAAATGATAGTAGGGTCATTCCACAATGAACACCTACAGACACGCTGGAAATCCGCCAGCATTTGTGTCCCTCTCGAAAAAAAATCACTAGCCGCCGCAGCGGAACGAATAAATTCGTCTGATTGCTTCGACTCATCGCATAACATGAAATATACTCTTTTCTTACAAAAAAGTCAACTACAATTTTTTGTTCATCTTATGGTGCAGGATTCCAGCGTCCAAAAAGCCCTCACCAACAACTTTGAATCCTAGTTTAGAATAGAAATTCTGTGCTTGATCTTGGGCTCCTAATGTCAGATAAGGAACTTTTTCTTCTACTGCCATTTCTTCAATACACTTCATTAATTCTTTTGCATACCCTTTATGACGCTGACTATTCAAAGTGGCCACTCTTTGAATGTGCCATGCTCCATCTTCTTCAATCGTTCTAGCAGTCACCACGGCCTGCTCTTCTACATACCCGACATAATGTGTTGCCAATTCTTCTGCGTCAATCTCTAACTTTTCAGGTACTCCTTGTTCTGATACAAATACTTCTTTTCGGATTGAGAGGGCATCCCGATAAACTTTAGATGTTATATCCGTGGTTCTATAAAAGGCAATCATCTATTTTACAGCCTCCTAATATTTTATATTTTATCAATAGTTATTTTACATGGTTAGTCTCTATAATAAAAGAAGAGATCTTAAATAATTACAACGTTGCTCAAATTTGTACATATTTTTTTGAATTTTGTTCATGATTGAACTAAAATATAGGTGTGGAGCAATTCCATGTGTGGATTCCAAAAAAAAGAGGCGATTACAATGTCAAAGAAATTGAGTAAGGAAGAAAAGAAAGCATTGGCTCGCAAAGCTCTAGAGGACCGCGCAAAGCATCCTGCAAAAAAGGATGGTTCCGGTTTTGCACGACTTGATGCTGATGCAAAAAAGTTTGAAAGGTAATTTATAATCTTTTAGACTAATTTTTTCTTGTCAAATAAAATTATAAATTAAGAGGGACTGGATCAAAAGTTAACTTTTGATCCAGTCCCTCTGTTTTGTATTGTTATTTCAGATACATGTGTTCCGTAAGCCAATCATATTAAAGTGATTGAAATTTATTTTTACAAACTTTTATATCATATTTTTTAACTTACTAGCTAATAGCTAATATAATTTAATTGTTCAAAATCCAGAAAAAGAGCAAAAAGACAAAGAATAAAGCATACATAATCGGATGAACTTCTTTTCCCCTCTTAGCAGCTATCATCGTGATAGGATATGCGATCACACCAAGTGCTAATCCATCTGATATGCTGTAAGTCAGCGGCATACCCAATAAAATCAAAAATGATGGAATTGCAATCTCCATTTTGTCCCATTCAACTTTCTTCATATTTTGAGCCATTAATACACCAACAATGATTAAAGCAGGTGCTGTTACTTGGTTAGTGACAACGCTCAAAAGTGGTGAAAAGAACATCCCAAAAATAAACAAAATTCCTGTAACTACAGCAGTCAGTCCTGAACGACCACCAACTGCAATCCCTGCTGACGATTCCACATAAGCACCAACAGGCGATGTACCTAGCAATGCTCCTGCGGTCATCGCTGTCGAATCAGACAATAAAGCTTTGCCTACCCTTGGCATCTTATTGTCTTTCATGAAACCAGCCTGTTGTGCTAATCCCACCAAAGTACCTGCCGTATCAAAGAAAGTAACCAGTAAGAAAGTTAATACAACAACCACCAACTGCATTGAATTAATGTTCCCAATATGTTGTACTGCCACCAAGAAAGTTGGTTTCAAGCTTGGAGCGCCTGAAACTACAGCACTAGGCAACTTAATCATTCCTGTAACCATTCCCAAAATTGCCGTTGCAGCCATGCCAATAAAGATATTACCGGGAACACGACGTACTAATAAAATTGCTGTAACCACAAGCCCAAAAATAGTTAACCATGTTGTTCCAGAAAAACTACCTAAAGCAACTAACGTAGATTTATCCGCAACAATAATACCACCATCTTCTAAGCCAATAAATGCAATAAACAAACCAATTCCTGCCGAAATTGCATATTTCAAATTAGCAGGAATTGCATCAATAATTAATTCCCGTAATTTAAAAATTGTAATTAATAAAAAGATAATTGAAGCTATTAAAACCCCTGCTAAAGCGGTTTGCCATGGAACTTTCATTCCGATACAAACTGAATAAGTGAAGAAGGCGTTAATTCCAAGTGCCGGAGCTGTAGCAATCGGATATTTTGCATACAGTCCCATTAGAATACAGCCAATTGCGCTTGCAATGGCAGTTGCCGTAAAAACAGCACCCTTATCCATTCCTGAATCGCCTAGAACACTAGGATTAACAAAAAGGATATACGCCATTGAAATGAATGTTGTAAATCCAGCCAGTAACTCGCGTCCAATAGTCGATCCTAATTCATTGATTTGAAAATAAGACTCGATTTTTTCTTTCAAAATACTTACCCCTTTTTTACGAACATTAAAATTCGTATTAAATATAAAGCACGTTGATTAATATACTACAATGTAAAAAAAATGTAAATACGAATATTATGTGCCTATAATGTTCGTGTTTTACTAAAAACACCTTATTGATAAATATTTTTAAAATTTTGATACTAACCAAAAAATAAAAAGATGTCATAATCTCTTGCGAGATTATGACATCTTTTATGTTTATTCCATAATAAAAAGTTAGTCTTCTTTGTTTGCAAAACCGTATTTTTTGTTGAAACGATCCACACGTCCGTCTGCTTGTGTAAACTTCTGACGTCCTGTGTAGAATGGATGTGAATCACTTGAAATTTCAACACGAATTAATGGATATGTGTTTCCGTCTTCCCATTCGATCGTTTCTGCTGAGTTCTTAGTTGAACTTGAAATAAACTTATATCCTGTGGATGAATCTAAGAAAACAACTTTATGATAATCTGGATGAATTCCTGGTCTCATTTTATACTCTCCTTTGCCCTGACCCATTTGCTGGACCAGAGTTAATCTTTATACAACAACAAACATTCTAACATGAATAAAAAAGATAAGCAATTATCTTTTTTATTTCTTTTGCGATAAATTAGCATTAATTTCATTAATAAAAGTTTCGTTATCTTTTGTCTTTTTTAAAGCTGCAATGACACGCTCAGCTTGTTTAGCAATATCACCATTCAACTCTTTGCGGAACTTCCACATAAAATTCAGTTTTTCCTCAGAAAGTAGTAGTTCTTCCTTACGAGTTCCCGATTTTTTCAAATCAACCGCTGGGAAAATGCGTCGTTCTGCCAAATCTCTAGCCAAGTGGATTTCCTGATTACCTGTACCCTTGAATTCTTCATAAATAACATCATCCATACGGCTGCCAGTATCAACAAGTGAAGTTGCCAAAATTGTCAAACTGCCACCCTCTTCAATATTTCGAGCAGCCCCAAAAAACTTTTTAGGTTTAAATAAAGCTGCTGGATCAATACCTCCAGAAAGAGTCCGTCCACTTGGAGGAACCACTAAATTATATGCTCTAGCCAACCTTGTTAATGAATCCAATAAGATCACAACATCTTGTTTGTCTTCCACCAATCTCATTGCACGCTCCAAAACAAGTTCTGAAACCCTAACGTGATTCTCAGGTTTTTGATCGAAGGTTGAATAAACAACCTCACCCTTCACAGTCCTTTCAAGATCAGTAACTTCTTCGGGACGCTCATCAATCAATAATACAATCAGCTTAACTTGCGGAAAATTTTGTGTAATTCCATTAGCAATTGCCTTCAACAAACTTGTCTTCCCGGCTTTTGGAGGTGCCACAATCAAACCACGCTGACCAAAACCAATCGGTGCAAATAAATCTAAGATTCTGGTAGATAAAACATCTTGTGTTGTTTCCAACTTCAATTGTTTTGTTGGATACAAAGCGGTCAATGCAGGAAAATGTGGCCTTTCTTTTGCTTCTTCAGGATGTTTACCGTTAACACTATCAACATGCATCATTCCATAATAGCGTTCGTTTGGTTTGGGCTGACGAACCTTTCCCGCAACTAGGTCGCCATTTCGTAACCCGAAACGTCTAATCTGTGAAGATGAGATATAAATATCTTCTTGCGAAGAACCATAATTAATTGGACGCAAAAAACCGAATCCATCTTGCTGCGCTGATATATCCAGAACACCAGACATGTAATAGAAACCTTGTTCCTGTGCCTGAGCTCTGATAATCGCCAGCGAAAGTTCCTTCTTATTCATCTGACTGTAATACGGAATCTTAAAATCGCGAGCATATGAATAAATCTCTTTTAAATTTTTATTTTTTAAATCAACTAATGTTAGATTTTTCGTAGTCTCTTCTCCTCAACTATCCCTGATCTGATTGTTTTGATACCCTATTTATTCATCAACTATTTTGATTTCAACGTCCAAGCCTCTTAATTTCTCGACAATTCGTTCATATCCCCGTAAGATATTATCAGCATTTGTGATTGTCGTTACTCCCTTAGACATCAGTGCTAATCCCAGCAAAGAAACACCTGCTCTAATCTCACTTGCCTTAACAGTTGCGCCACGCAAATTATCAGAATGTTCAACAGTAATTACACCATCACGACTTGAGATAGCAGCTCCCATCTTTTGCATTTCAGCAATATGTTTAATACGTTCAGGATACAGTGTATCAATAATTTTGCTTTCGCCATTTGCTCTCATCAGCAATGGTGTTATTGGCTGCTGAAGATCTGTTGCAAATCCTGGAAAAGGTGAGGTCTTAACAGTTACTGGATTTAGATTTTTACCACCTTTTACGTAGATACTATCTTCATTAACTTCCAAATAAATTCCCATCTCAACAAGTTTCGCAATAAATGGCTCTAAATGTTCTGTGATAACATTCTTCACTAGCACGCCATTTCCGTTTGCAGCAGCGAACGCCAAATAAGTCCCTGCTTCAATCCTATCTGGAATGATAGTATGCGTATTTGTAGCCTTCAGACTCGAAACACCCTTTATTCTGATAACATCGGTTCCTGCTCCACGAATTTGAGCACCCATGTTATTTAAAAAAGTTGCTAAATCAACGATTTCAGGCTCTTTCGCCGCATTTTCAATAATTGTTGTACCATTTGCTCTAACTGCAGCCAAAAGAACATTGATCGTTGCACCAACAGAAACAATATCAAAGAAAATTCGTGCACCTTGCAAGCCATTATCTCCAGTTGTAATTCTTACTGCATCATTTTCTTCAATTACCTGTGCTCCAAGAGCTTTAAACCCTTTAATATGCTGATCAATTGGTCTTGGACCTATATTATCTCCACCAGGGAAGCCAACAATGGCCTCGCCGAACTTTCCCAAGAGTGCTCCCATAAAATAATAAGATGCGCGCAAACTTTTGATCGCCCCACCCGGTAATGGTACACTTTTTATTTGTGTAGGATCTATTTCTAATTCACCTTTATCAAACACTGATTTAACATTCATTGATTCTAAAATTAACATTAAATTATGAACATCTAAAATATCTGGAACTGAATCAAATTTAACCGGCGTATCTGCTAAGATTGCAGCCGGTATAAGGGCAACTGTACTATTTTTTGCTCCGCCTATCGTGACCTTGCCTGACAGTTTCTGCCCTCCTCTAATAATCATTTTTTTCATTTTTTTAAAATCTCCACTCGATTATCAAGTCAATATAATATGCAATTAAGGTGTCTGTATATTTTATATGGTACACCAACATTTGACACAAAAAGTGTCTCTTCTCATATTACAAGATAGGCAGTCAGGTTTCAATTAAAAAAGGCCTAATTTAAGAAATTTATTCTTAAATATTCAGCAAAAAAATTAATTAATTCTCATTTATACACATTTTCTGTTTCACGAACTACTTTGAAAGTGTAAGAAAAAACAGTTTCAAATGTTAGCAAACATAATAAAAAGCAAGAAATTATCATAGATAACAATCCTTGCGATAATTTCTTGCCATTCACTATTGTAACTAGTAAATTTAAAATTTTATTTAGAGCTCGCAACTACAAAAGCCTGGAACAAACCTTCTGGCCTCTGTGGTCTTGAAAGAAATTCGGGATGATACTGTGAAGCCACAAAGAATTTGTGCTTACTTAACTCAATAACTTCAACCAAGTGGTTATCAGGAGAAGTTCCTGCAAATGTCAATCCATTTTCAATAAATGATTTACGATATTCATTGTTGAATTCATAACGGTGACGATGACGTTCTTGAATTACTTCTTGATTGTTATAAGCTGCAGCAGCAACTGAGCCTTGTTTTAGTTTACATGGGTATAATCCTAATCGTTGTGTCCCACCCATTTCTTCAACATCTTCTTGATCGGCCATTAAATCAATAATTTTATTAGAACACTTGGGATCAACCTCTGTTGTATTTGCATCTTCAAGTCCCACAACATTACGAGCAAACTCAATACATGCCATTTGCATTCCCAAACATATTCCTAGGAATGGTACGTTATTCTCACGGGCATATTTAATTGATTCAATCATACCCTCAAGCCCACGATCTCCGAATCCACCAGGTACAATAATGCCATCATATGGCCCCAATTCAGTTGCGACGTTTTCAGCATTCAACTTCTCTGAATCAAACAGTGCAACTTCAATATCTGCATTTATCGTATATCCCGCATGTTTCAAAGCTTCAGCAACCGAGATATAAGCATCCGGTAATTTTACATATTTCCCTACTAAGGCGATCTTCACTAAGCGATCAAGATGCTTGACCTTATTAGTTAGTTCCTCCCATTCACTCATATCTGATTCTGGTGACTCAATGTGCAATAACTTGCAAACAATGTCATCCATGTGCTGTGCCTTTAAATTCAAAGGAATTTCATATAGTGTTTCAACATTCATCGATTCAATTACAGCTTCAGGTTCTACATCACAAAAACTTGCAATTTTGTTGCGCATACTCTCAGAAATATGCTGTTCAGTTCTTACCACCAAAATATTCGGTTGAATTCCTAATCCACGAAGTTCTTTAACACTATGCTGCGTTGGTTTGGTCTTCATCTCACCGGCAGCCTTGAGGTATGGTACTAATGTTGTATGAATATAAACCACATTCTCACTACCGACTTCTGTCTTCATCTGACGCAAAGCCTCTAGAAATGGCAGAGATTCAATGTCACCGACTGTCCCTCCGACTTCTGTAATTACAACATCCGCGTTGGTAGTGGTTCCCGCACGCATGATTTTCTCTTTAATCATATTAGTAATATGTGGGATTACTTGGACAGTTGCACCTAAATAATCACCACGACGTTCCTTACGGATAACTTCTGAATAAATCTTACCGGTTGTAACATTTGAATATTTGTTCAAATTGATATCAATAAAACGTTCATAATGTCCCAAATCCAAGTCCGTTTCAGTACCATCATCCGTTACAAAAACCTCTCCATGTTGGTAGGGACTCATAGTTCCAGGATCGACGTTGATATAGGGATCGAATTTTTGAATCATGACTTTCAATCCCCTGTTTTTAAGCAGCCTTCCAAGAGATGCAGCAACAATTCCCTTTCCTAATGATGACACAACGCCACCTGTCACAAAAATATATTTGGTCATTAAAGATTCTCCTTTGAATATTTTTTCAGGGTGGACAAGTAATTGGCACATTCATAAAAATAAAAATAACAAGCTCCCTATTCTGGTGAATAGGGAGCTTGTATAATTACCGTCCAACGACTCCACACAAAAGCATGAAGTGCCCAACAAAGATTGTACCCAAAAATAATTAACTAGTCAAGACCTAGTAATTATAATTCGTCATCTTCCTCAATATCATCATCTGACATCTCAGTTAACTGGCCTTCAATCCCATCAGGTAAATCCTCATCTTCGTCATCAGCATCATCAATATCGTTTAAATCTTTACTATATTCTTTAAGTTCAGTATTGTCGTCTTCGTTTGCATAATCAATATCCAAATCATCATCTTCTGGATCATCATCATTGTAATCGATGACATCATCATCTTCACTTGCATCGGCCATGAATGCATTGACCTTTTTGCGTTTCTTACTCTTTGGCTCATCAGTTTCTTCATCTTCAGTATGAACAACTGCCTCGTCAATAGAATCATACGGATACCATGAACGCAAGCCCCAAAGATTGTCACCCAAAGAAATAAAGCTACCATCTACATTTAAGTCAGTGTAAAATTGTGAGAGTCTTTCTCTGATTTCTTCATCGCTCTTGCCAAGATATTCTTGTACAGCATTCACCAAATCGGCAAAAGGAGTAACATCCCCTCGTTGACTCAAAATTGCATGTGCAACTTCAATCAATGATAGTTCACTTCTGTTAGCATCCTTGAATTTTTCTAGCTCCAAACGGTACACGTCCCTTCTACAGTCTAAATATTATCATACATTTTTATGCCGTAAATTGCAATCTTATTTTATACTCACCCAAAAGTTTACCTCCACTGTACAACAAGTAGTCAACATGTACTGCTCCTGCCAATGGAAAATCATTGATGTTGACACTCAATGATGGGGTAACTGTCTCAATCGGAATCTCCCCATATGGTGTTCGGTAAGTGGCGGATACTCTTTTGTTATTTTCAAAAAAGAGCTGCATCCGCATCTCCTTACTCTTTCGCGTCAGTTGGATACCACCATCATTGTTGATTTTAAAGGTAACAACCGCTGTTTCTTGGTTATCATCCTCAGTATACCGAAGATAAATTGAGTTCCCCATCTGAAACAATTGGCCCTCAAATTTACGATCGTATTTAATGACCTCGTTATCTTGTTTGGTGAAAGTTTGGAGAGTTATTAAAATAGCTATCCCATTGCTCAAAGAATCATCCCTTTTTGTGATCATATTATATCATTTTTTCAAATCATCTACTATAATCTTATCATTGCTTACAGTGCAAGAAATATTATATTAAGTTATAATCAATATAGTTTATTTATCAGTGCATATCAATATAGGAGTTGATTAGTTATCACTGTTTATACAAGTAAGAAATTAAAAAGAGAAAAAGTTTTGAGGGATCCAATTCATAGCTATATTTACGTCCAGCATCAGGTAATTTTAGATCTTATTAACACACGTGAATTTCAGCGATTACGCAGAATTCGTCAGCTGGGGACTGCAAGCAGTACTTTTCACGGTGCAGAACATTCGCGCTTTACTCATTCAGTCGGCGTATACGAAATTACCCGCCAGATATGTGACAACTTCCAACGTAATTATCCTTCCACAAATACAAATGATGGTCTCTGGAACGATGATGAGCGGCTAGTTGCTTTGTGTGCTGCGTTACTTCACGATATTGGTCATGGCCCGTACTCACATACTTTTGAGCATATTTTTGGAACCAACCATGAGGATCTGACCGTCAGAATTCTAACCTCACCTTCTACTGAAGTTAACAAAGTTTTGCGCGAAGTTGCCCCCGATTTTCCAGAAAAAGTTGCAAGTGTAATTCAAAAAACATATCCTAATCCGCAAGTCGTTCAAATGATTTCAAGCCAAATTGATGCTGATCGGATGGACTATCTTCTCAGAGACTCATACTATACAGGTACTAATTATGGAACTTTTGATTTGCGCAGAATCCTGCGTGTCATGCGTCCATACAAGAATGGCATTACATTTCACATCAGCGGAATGCATGCAGTTGAGGACTACATTATGAGCCGTTTTCAGATGTATCAGCAGGTCTACTTTCATCCTGTGTCACGTTCCATGGAAGTAATTTTAAACAGACTGCTGCAAAGGGCGAAGTTTCTGTTTGAAAACAGTCGTTTATTGCAAGAAAATTCACCACAACTTCTGCTACCTTTTTTTGAAAATAATTTTTCAGTTGAAGACTATATTCGCCTTGACGATGGAGTTTTGAATACTTATTTCATTCAATGGTCTATGAGTACCGATAAAATACTGAGCGATTTAGCAAGCCGTTTTTTGAATCGGAAACCCTTAAAGTCCGCACGCTTTTCCGCCGCCACTAGTAATCAGATCCCTAAGCTGCGTGAACTAGTTTCTGCTGCTGGTTATAACTCAACTTACTACACAGCAACTAATGATAGCTTTGATTTGCCCTACGATGTTTATGCACCCAACCAAAGCAAAAAAATAACACAAATTGAATTATACCAAGATGATGGCACACTAATTGAACTCTCAAAAGTCAGTAAACTTGTCGCTGCAATTACCGGAAAAGTTTCCGGTGATGAGCGTTTCTTCTTTCCTAGAGAAATGCTGACGTCTTCAAAACAAATTGATTTGTTTGCACCCATCTATGAAAAATTTCAAGGATATTTAAAAAATGGTTGGTTAATTGAGAAGAAAAACGACCAATAGAAGATACCATAAATTGATGATGTTTGGTGTAACCACCATATGATACTTACACCCCCATCTCGCATGTGCTTAGTTATTATCATCTTTTGACAATGCAATAACTCTTTTAACCCCCCGCAAGTAAAACCCGTGGTTTTATTTAACGAACTAAATTATCAAAGGGACTAGGTCAAGATTTAACTTCTGACCTAATCCCTTCTTTATTTTGGATAAACATGTTCAACAAAATAAAATTTCTGTCTAGCCTCTAATTACTCATGTCAGCAGCACATGCTCTATATTCGCAATTTTGAGTTAGCACTAAACTTTTGCCGACCTATTTCACACTTTCTTCATTTGTTACTGTAGTGAAATAAATTTTTTTCTTTTCCACTAAGCTGTTTTACTAAGTTCAAACCAGCATCTGTTAGAACACCGGGGCATAAATTTACAAAGCTCGTTCCAACTTTTCTAGGACACTTTGTAATTATCTTCGCAGTAAAGAGTAAAACTTCACTAGTTGCTAATTGTTGGATTCCTACTCCATTTGAAGTAGCAAAATCAATCACCTGATTCTCCTTGATTTCTACTCCATCTTTAGAAAATGCAGCTAAAAAAACTAAGAAATCAGCAATAAAATCATAATCTATCACCATTGTTCTTCCTCCATTTAGACTTTAAAAAGATAACATTTGTCAATGTTTAAAACATCTGCCCTTTTTAAGGTTGTTTGTTTACATAAATTTGGATTCTCGTCTATCTTTTTTTCAAAAATTTTTAAGACCGCTACCATTTTCTCTAGATTAAATATGTGTTCTTCCATTTTTTGCTTTTTTCCCCATTTGCTAACCTCACTCGAAACTGATTTCAAATAAGAAACATCACTTAGAATTTTCTGGTACCTTACCAATGCAAATTTAATATTTAAGGTAGACGAAATTGTTTTAAAGTTTCCCGAATCCTGACAATTCTCAAGCAAACTGAAGAATTCAGGATAGTGCCATAGTTTTATAGTGTAGTCACCATAGTATCGCTCGAAAACTTGTTCCTCACTTCTTATCTCACTCATTCTCAATACATTCTCCTCAAAATTAAGTGAGGCTGTGACATAAGTCTCCATAATAAAGGCCGGTTTGGAAAAATCTTTGGTTTT
>NZ_JQAR01000021.1:42404-42815 GCF_001437155.1 Liquorilactobacillus mali | reverse complement strand
ACATACCTTAGCAGCATAAAAATATCTATTTTGTCTAACTTTTGTGTTGCACTTCATATGCTGGTGGCTCATTTATTTATTAGTCAATTTATTGTTAGTATTTGTCCAACATAGATAATGTCAGAACTTAAATGATTGGCCGATTTAATCTGTGTAACAGTTGTGTTGTATTTAACAGCTAGCTGCCATAAAGAATCACCAGATTTAACTGTGTAAGTCTTTTTATCTGAAGAAGTTGAACTAGAACTGCTATTAGTTGTTGAACTAGTTGTAGTTGATTTGTTTGAAACTTTCAGAGATTGCCCAATATAGATAGTATTAGTACTCAAGGAATTCAGCTCTTTTAACTTGTTCACTGTAAGTCCATATTTGGTAGCGATGGCCCAGAGCGAGTCCCCCGACTTAACAGTA
>NZ_JQAR01000021.1:41591-42096 GCF_001437155.1 Liquorilactobacillus mali | reverse complement strand
CAAATTAGCAACAGAAATCCCATACTTATTAGCGATAGCCCAGAGTGAATCCCCCGACTTAACAGTATAGGTAGATGTTGAAGATGACGATGATCCTGAATTTGAATTACTTGAGCTAGAAGCACTAGAACTGCTACCGCTAGCTTGTGAAGAAGAATTCGAGACCTTCAAAGATTGCCCAACATAGATGGTGTCTGATGAAAGACTGTTCCAGCTCTTCAAATTAACAACAGAAATCCCATACTTATTAGCGATAGCCCAAAGTGAATCCCCCGACTTAACAGTGTAAGTAGATGTTGAAGACGATGATGATCCTGAATTTGAATTACTTGAGCTAGAAGCACTAGAACTGCTACCGCTAGCTTGTGAAGAAGAATTCGAGACCTTCAAAGATTGCCCAACATAGATGGTGTCTGATGAAAGACTGTTCCAGCTCTTCAAATTAACAACAGAAATCCCATACTTATTAGCGATAGCCCAAAGTGAATCCCCCGACTTAACAGTG
>NZ_JQAR01000021.1:41101-41363 GCF_001437155.1 Liquorilactobacillus mali | reverse complement strand
GCTACCGCTAGCTTGTGAAGAAGAATTCGAGACCTTCAAAGATTGTCCAACATAGATAATATTAGAAGAGAGACTGTTCCAACTCTTCAAATTAGCAACCGAAACACCGTATTTGTTGGCGATAGCCCAGAGTGAATCTCCCGACTTAACAGTATAAGTAGATGTTGAAGACGACGATGATCCTGAGTTTGAAGTATTTGAACTGGAAGCACTAGAACTACTGCCGCTGGTTTGTGAAGAAGAATTAGAAATCTTCAAAGAC
>NZ_JQAR01000021.1:0-40875 GCF_001437155.1 Liquorilactobacillus mali | reverse complement strand
CAAATTAGCAACAGAAATCCCATACTTATTAGCGATAGCCCAGAGTGAATCCCCCGATTTAACGATATATGAAGTAGTAGAACTACTTGAAGCAGAGGAACCGTTATTAGAAGAACTGCTAGAGTTAGAACTTGAAGTAGAAGTAGCAGAATTAGTGCTTGAACTGCTCGAACTACCAGTATCATATTTTGTTAGACTGTACAGATTAATGATGGACAAAAGCTTTGTAGCATAGCTGGGATCAGTTGCATATGTGCCATACTTTCCTTTGGAAAGGTTAGCTGCGGCAATAGAAACCGTAGATGCATTAGCTTTGGTCGAATTACCAAAATTGTTAGAGATCAATTTTGCATAAGCAACTAACGAGTCGCTGTAACTACTATATGACTGAAATTTGGCAGAAACAGTATGATAAGCGCCATTGTAATACTCTTGAGTATTCATAGTAATGTAACTACCAGATCCAGAATACTTAATACCAAAGAGATTGTGAGCCTTTGTAGACAAGGTACTAGTACCCCAGCCACTTTCGGTTGCAGCTTGTGCAATCATTAGAGACGCATAAAGATTGTATTGTTGTGCAATTTGTTGTGCCGAACTAGCAATACTATTGATAAAAGTTGCCACTTTTACAGGAGCAGAGGTCAATGATGACGTATCTAATGTGACAGCGCTATATGACGAAACTGCGGCACTAGCTGAACTACTGGAAGATGAGACTGCAGAACTTTGCGAACTCGAGCTGCTTGAAGATGAAACGGGAGCCTTTTGGACGCTACTACTTGTAGCAACTGTACTTGCTGTTGTAGAACTAGCCGCAGTTGAAGCAGTTGAAGCAGTTGAGCTAGTTGAATTGGCAGAGCTCGTGCTAGGAACCGAAGTGCTGCTGGATTCGCTAACACTTGTAGATCCGACAGATCCAGTGGTAGAAGTGACGGCATTTTGAGAAGTTGTAGTATCAGCCTTTACTTTAAGGATTGGAAGGGAGGCTGAGCCAAGTAAAAAACCTGTTCCAACGTATGAAGCAGTTCGACTTATACCCTTAATGTGCTTGACTTGCCGCAAATATTTTTGATGGGCAATTCGTTCCTTACGTTTTTTCAAAAAGTTCACTTCCTTAAATAAATTATTTTTTAAAATTTAATTTCAATATTGACATATAAGAATAATTACAGTATAGCAAAAGAATATTATAATATGAACTATAATTGTTAAGATAAATTATTACAATAACATTACAGTTAGAGCAGACGATATATTTCAGTGGCACGCACGCTGCGTACATTTTCAGTAATGATTAGAGCAGCTGGATCAGTGGCTGCTATTATTGGTATGATTCTTGCCAGATTTTTTGAAGTACAAACGAAATAAATAATGGGTTTTGCCGATTGACTGTAAAAACCGGTGGCCTGAAGGAGTGTAACACCCTGTCCCAATGAGTCAGAGATTGCTTGGGCAATACTGCTGCTGTGAGATGAAATTATTTGGATTACCTTTTTTGAACCAAATCTTTCTAAAGCAATATTGGTTATTTTGGCAGAAATATATAATTCTAGAACTGTTAATATCGTATTTTCAAAGCCAATAATGAAAACGGACGGAATTGCAACGACTAGATCAAAAAAAAGAGTAGCTGATCCTATGGGAATTCCGAGATATTGATTAAGTATTCTTCCCAAAATGGTGCTTCCAGCAATGGATCCTTCCGCATTCAAAATTAAACCCATTGAGATACCTGTTAGAGCACCACCAACGATAGTTGGAATAATAGTCTGTTGCGTATGATAAGTATAAATAACGGGAAGTTTCAAGAAAATAGAAAGCCAAATAATTGCCCAAAGTGATAGTAAAATTGTTTTTCGTTTGAGATATTTTAAGCCAATCAATAATAAAATGCTATTAAGCACAAAATTTGTCAGATATGTGGGAATTTGTAGTGTATAAAAAGCAATAGTTGTCAGGCCAGTAACACCACCCTCACCTAATCTGGTTGGAATAAGAAAATAATTTATTGAAATTGCGTATAATAAAGAACCTAAAGTAATATAAAATAATTTGCGAGTTGTTTTTATGATCAATTTCTCCTCTCAGAAGTTAATTAGCGCAATCTAAGTATAAATACAACAGTTTTGTAAGACAAGATAATCAGTAATAATTTTTTGCACAAATATAAATTTTATCAGAACAAATATTTGCTTATCAGTGAGTTTCTAGCATACAATTGAGATAATCGAGTTACGGAAGGAATGAGTAAAGTGAAGATAACCAGACATGAAAAACCAACATCTACTAATGGAGAACCAATTAGTATTGCAAGTCGTTTTCCAGAATTCGAATTAAAAAGCACACAGGGTGAAACCATTACAAATACAGATATCAGTGGAAAGTATACATTGATTAGTATCGTTCCAGATATTAATACCCGGGTATGCAGTCTTTCAACAAAGAAATTCAATAAAGATGTGGATTTTTTTCCAGATATTAACTTTTTGACCATTTCAACTAATACCGTCGAGCAGCAGCAAGACTGGTGTGCGGCCGAAGGCGTTACGAAGATGAAATTACTCTCTGATAAAGATGGTTCCTTAGGAAAAAAGGTGGGAATTTTCGTAGAAGATGGGAATGTTGATGCACGCAGCATTTGGATTCTTAATCCCCAAGGAGAAGTAGCGTATCGTGAGTTAATTATTGAACAAACGAATGAACCAAATTATCAGGCTGCTTTAGAATTTTTGAATAAAAATAAGTAGTATAGACCCAAAGTACTAGAATATGATATAAGCTTAGTAATATTTGAAGCTTGACGGAAAATTTTTAACTTATGCGGCAAATTTATATGAAATCAATAAAAAGGAATGGGACAAATTTTAAATTTGTCCCATTCCTTTTTATTATACATGTCAGATAAACCATAAATTTTACTTGTGGGAGTAGAACGGCACAGTTTTAGCGAGAAAAACTTATTTTCAGTATAATAGTTTTTGGCAGGGTGATATTTACAAGAACAGAGGGTTTTATTGAGGTGAGCAACAATAAAAAGGTTGTATATTTGAGACCGAATAGCTTTTAAAATGTACCTGCTTTTATTTAGAAAAATATTAAGAAAATATGATGAGTAAATTATACTCTTTTACAACATATGGAGCTAATAACAATTGTTTTCCCATAGTGAGGGAAACAATTAGTACTTTTAAAATGGTAAGCGGTTACATAGAATGTAAATGTGGGGTGAGAACATGCGAGATAAATTGATTCAGGTATTAGAAGTACTAAGTGGTTTACAGGAACTGAAGGTGAAGGATTTAGCAATTCAGCTCGGAGTGACTACCAAAACTGTACGAAATGATATCAGACAGCTCAATGAATTGCTGGCCAGCAAAGGGCTTGATCAAATAGCTATCAATAAGGGTATAATTTATAATCCGTTCTCCTCGACAATAATAAAAAAGTTTATCCGGATGACAAACGACAATGTACAAGATGATTCATATTTAAACCCACAACAAAGAATCATATTTTTGCTCATGGAATTCTTGTTTGATAAGGACCCTTTATTTTTAGTTGAATTGCAAGAAGATATGCAAATTAGCAAAAGTACAATGGACAACGATATGCGTGATTTGCGAAAGTTGGTTCAACCTTATGGATTACGTATTGTTACCAATCATACAAGTGGGGTGAGCGTGCAAGGAAATGAACGTGCGATTCGAATGATGTTTACAGATATGCTTAGTCGCCAGCCTAATATTTTAGATATAGTTCGCGATAGATTTAAATGGCCGAAGATATTAGTGGATGAGGCAAGAAAAGTTTTTAACAATACTGATGTTATTTATTTGAAAACAATTTTACAGAATATCTTTTCTGATTCACATTTAGGAGTAAATGACAATTATCAACAGCAAGCGATTGTGCTGACAATGGTATGGCTCTTACGTGTACAAAATGGTCATAACGTTGATACCGCAGATACAGATGTGGCTGCACTTAATACTCATCAATCAGAATTTGTAAATGCTGTAAGTAGACATTTTGGTTTGAAAATTGTTGGTAAATCAGAGGCCAGTTATTTGGCATTTACAATTAGTAGTTTTGACTCTGATGAACCAGCAGAATTGGAAAATTGGGCTAAATCCCAAATTATATGTTTAGCATTGATCGAGTGGATGGAAGAAATACTTGAGTTTCCATTTTCAAAAAGTGAGAGTCTATTCGAGCGAGTATATAAACATATTTCGGCATTAATTAAGAGACAAAGTAGGAGTGTAAATGCATATAATCCATTAAAAAGGACTATTATGCAAAGTTATCCAGAAATCTTCAATTCGGTTAAAGCATTTTTTTTAAAAAGGGGTCAGGAGTACCAAATGAATCTCTCAGACGATGAAATAGGATATCTTGCTGTTTACTTTTCAACTACACAGGTTGAAATTCGTCAAGAACAGGTTCGTAAGTACAGAATTGCAATTATCTGTAACTATGGATTGGCAACTGGGCGCTTACTGGCAGCGAAACTTGAGGAGCATTTCAATGTTGACGTTTTGGCAATTTTAAGTGTGTCTGAACTTGATGTTCTGAATAAAATACCAGTTGGATTGGTTTTTAAAACAGTTGATGTCGAAATTGCAGGATTTCCGAGCCTTAAAGTAAATCCAATACCTTCTGTTAAAGATGTTCAAGCCGTAGCAAATTTCTTAAAAGAACACTCTAAGCTATCAAAGTATGAGGAAAATCAGTTAGAGCCTGCACGATTATTCAATAATATTTTGATTGTTCTCAAGGAAAATAGCATAGACGTTAGCAATGGCTTGGTTTTTGAGCTACGGAGGGTATTTGAAAAAAATAGGTTGAAAATAAATGAAAGAGAGGTTCAACCAATGTTGAGGGATCTTATTAACAATAGTCAAATTCAATTACAAGTACCAGTTAGTGGATGGAAAGATGCGATTATGAAGTCTGCAAGGCCACTTCTAGATGAAAACTATATTGAGTCGGGATACGTAAAGGCAATGATAGAGTCAGTTGAAGATTATGGGCCATATATCGTTATTGGTCCATCAATTGCATTGGCACATGCAAGGCCAGAGGATGGTGCAAAAAAACTTGGTGTGTCAATCATGACTCTTGCCCACCCAATCAATTTTGGAAATCCCGAAAATGATCCTGTTAAAATTATTTTTTGTCTAGCAGCGGTTGATAATTACTCACACTTAAATGTAATGAAATCTGTTGTGCGGTTAATTAATGATCAAGATAAGGTTGAAAGACTTGCTGATATTTCTGATATTAACGAATTTTGTAAAGTGCTGTTTGGTCCAAACGAGACTAAGGAGAGGATTTAAAAATGAGTAGGAAATTGAAAATTTATTTTATTTGTGGTAATGGGCTGGGAAGTTCTTTGGCTTGCCAAATGGTGGTAGAAGATGTGCTTAGCAAAGAAAAAATTGAGGCAGATTTAGAGCACGAATCTATATCATCAGCACCAGGGTTAAGAACAGACATTATTGTTTCGGCCGAGAATTTTAAAATGCAATTCGAAAAATTTGAAATGGATCCAGAAATTCATTTTGTATTTTTACACAATATTGTTAGTGAGAACGAAATTAAGGAGAAGCTTATTCCAGTTATTAGAGAATTGTCAGAATAAAGTAGTCAGTAAATTTGTCTGGAGGTAAGACGATATGGTTGTTATTAATTTCATTATTCAAAACATTTTGACGCAATCAGCCGTTATTATTGCACTTATTGCGCTACTGGGTTTAGTTCTGCAAAGGAAATCATTTGGGACGGTGCTCACAGGTACTTTTAAAACATTACTTGGATTTGAAGTTCTAAGTGCAGGATCAGCTGTCATTGTTGCCAGCTTGACATACTTTGGTAAAATTTTTCAACATGCATTTCATTTGAACGGTGTTGTTCCAAGTATAGAGGCAATCAACGGTCAAGCAATGAACACATTGGGTTTAGGTAATGCAATTGCATTCACATTCTTAGGGATTTTCATTGTTAATATTATTATTGCACGCTTTTCGCCTTGGAAATATATTTTCTTAACAGGTCAAGCATTATTATGGATGTCTACAATGACAGTCGTTGGAGGTAAAATTTGTGGTTTCAATACTGTCATAACAGTTATTTTGGGAAGTGTTATCGGGGGGATTTTTGCTGTTGCTATGCCAGCACTGGCTCAGCCGTTTATTCGCAAGATTACAGGCAACGATGCAATTGCATTAGGCCATTTCTGTACAGTCGGCTATCTATTTGAAGCCGGTGCGGCTTGGATTTTTGGTGAACGTGGCGAAAATAAGCATTCTGTTGAGGACATTAAACTTCCTAAGGCCCTTGAATTCATGCAGGATACTTATTTGTCAGTTGCTGTTGTTATGGTCCCTTTGTATTTAATCACTGCAGCATTTGCAGGCCCCAAGTGGGCAAGTGTCGGTACGACTAATTATATGGTTGAAGCATTCTTACAAGCCGTCCAGTTCGTTGTTGGTGTCTACGTATTGTTGGCAGGGGTCCGACTTCTGTTGGGAGAGATTGTGCCAGCATTTCGTGGTATTGCTATGAAGCTCGTTCCCGACGCAAAACCTGCATTAGATTGCCCTGTTCTTTTCCCATATTCACCAAATGCAGTTATTCTCGGATTTGTAACAACTACAATTGGTACAGTAATTGGTATGTTCTTAATGCCAGTGATGGGTCTAGCCGTTATTTTACCGGGAATGTTAACAAACTTTTTTGCAGGTGGGACTGCTGGAATTTTTGGTAATGTTGTTGGTGGGCGACGAGGGGCAATCATCGGAGGTGTGCTTCACGGCTTGTTCATTACATTACTTCCAGCGCTGTTAGTTGTTGCTTTGCAAAGCCTTGGTTTTGTAAACGCCAGTGCTACTGATTCAGATACGATTGTCGCGGCGTTAATGTATGCATTTATTTTTGCACCGATTTTGAAGGCAATCTAGGTATGACAAAAATAGCTGATTTTGTGAATGGGAGATGATGTCATGTTTGGATTTAATAAAAAGAAAAAAGTAGAGTTCACTAATGCTAAAGAACTAACTTCTGAGGAAATTGAAAATCTTATCATTAGAGCAGCAAAACTTAAAAAAGAGGTAAGTGCGGCCAATGCTGATGATGAAAAAATTAAATTGTATGAGGATCTTGGTACGGTATATGTGAAACTTAATCAAACAGATAATGCTATCTCTGCATATGAAGCAAGCTTGAAGATCAAGGAACAGTTTGGGGACGCATATAACGTATTATTGAATCTTTATGAGGAAAAACGCAAAATTGCGGCTGCGGCTAAAGATGATGCTGAAATTCAAAAATGGATTGGGAAAACAGATAGATTATTGGATATGTCAAAACGAGTTCTGCGTTCAAACATGTTCTGAAAATTATATCTAAACAGGAGGAGTTATCTTATGTACAAGAATCTTGAGTCGATGTTAGGTGAAGCAGAAAAATTGAACTATACTGTAGGTGCTTTTAATGCGCATAATCTTGAAATGGTACCAGATATGATTCGAGCGGCTAAAGATGCTGGAGCGCCAGTTATCATTCAAACCAGTGAATCTACTGCAAAATATGTTGGAATGAAAAACTTTGTAGCTATATGTAAAATGATGGCCGAAGAGTTACTTGTCGATGTGGATCTACATCTTGACCATGCCAAATCCTTTGACAATATAAAAGAGGCAATTGATGCTGGGTACAATTCTGTGATGTTTGATGGCTCGGCATTGCCCTTTCGGGAAAATATGGAGCGCTCGTTACGTGTAACAGATTATGCACATAAACGTGGTGCAGCAGTTGAATGTGAAATTGGCACAATTGGAGGTACTGAGGAGGGAATAACAGTTGCCGAAGGGGTGTATACAGATCCTAAACAGGCACTTGAATTTCTGAGTAATGTGCCAGTTGATGCACTTGCTGTAGGTGTTGGTACTCACCATGGCCAGTTTGAGTCTAAAACGAAGCTTAATTGGAACTTAATTGAAGAACTTCATTCAAATATATCAACGCCACTTGTAATTCACGGCGGTACTGGAGTTAACGAGAATGATTATCATCGTCTGACTGAAAATGGTATTCGTAAATTTAATGTTGGCACTGAATTACTAGTTGCTTGGACACGAACTGCTAAGAAGTATTTTAATAAAACTGAAGTTAATAACTCTTTGCGAAACAATATCATGCCATGCAATAAGGCAGTGTATGATGTGGTAAAACACAAGATAGGTTTGTTTTTGAATAAATAAAAAGTATTGTTTAATGTGACAGTAAAGATTGGGAGAAAAGTTCGTTAATTTTCCAATCTTTTACTTTGCAGTGGGGATGGTGATAGTAGTGAATTCGGCACAAAAAACATTAATTTTATTAGCTGGGGCTCCAGGAACAGGTAAAAGTTACACAGGAAGAATTATTATGCGAGCATTTCCTTTTCTAATTTATACACCGCTAGATATGTTTAAGGAACACATATACGATGAAATTGGTTTTGATAATTTAGAGCAAAAAAAAGTTCTTGATGAAGAGGCACGAGAACGTTTTTATCGAGCAGTTGAACTCATGATGAGTTATAAAAAACAGATACTGTGTGATTATCCTTTTAGCTATAAACAAAAACCACATCTTAAAAGCATTGCAAAAAAAAACGATTATCAAGTAATTACTGTGAGATTAGAGGCTCCAGTTGATATTTTGTATTGGCGTCAACGTAATCGCGATCAAGAAGATCCACGACATCTCGGACACCTGATGAATCACTATCATCGTGATGATATATTAGAATCAAACACAAAATTTGATGGAATGCCAAGTATAGAAACATTTGAAAAAAGAATGAAGGATCGCGGGTATGCAAATTTTAGTTTAGGAAAATTACTTCGTGTTAATGTGAGTAATTATTCTCAAATTGATTATTCAAGGTTAATTAATACACTTGAGAAATTAATTGGCATCACTCCTTTACCTGTAAATAACAAAGGCAACTAGCATATGAGGAGATATATTATTTATTTAAGTGACAAATTGGCAGTGCTGTCAGAACCAATTTTTTGATCAAGGAGGTCATAATGAAGAAACGATTGGCAGACAAAAGACTGAAATAAACTAGCAAAAGCATGGATAATAATGGAAATATACTGTAATTTCAAGTTGTAATACGTGTTTATATAAGCATTTTATTTTTTAGGGTATTGTTTTGAAGATACTGTAGCATGTCTGTATTTTCATTCTAGAATATACTTAAACAGCTCTATCAGAAAAAATCATGACTTCTTCTGGTAGAGCTGTTTGTTTGGAAAATATGACTTGTTTTATTCTGAGTTCTTAATAAATTTTTGTGAATTCGATATTTACTGGAACATGACTTTACTTACCATTTCGTATATCGTTATCTTCATCTTCGTTAGACAGGCACATTGCTTTTTTTAGACCACGAGTACACTCCGCCTGAATTGTAACGTGACTAATATTATATTTAGCTTTTAATACATTCTCAATACTGCTGTATATTTTCTCGGTTTCACTGAGCGGCAAATCGGGGAGATTGACATGTACAGATGCCATTAGTTCGTTTTCGTTAATTGACCAAGAGTGAAAATGATGGACATCTTTTATTTCTGGAATAGCCAGCAAATCATTTTTAACATGTTCGACATCAATATCAGGTGATCCTTCCATAAGTATTCTGAATGTCTGTTGGATAATTGGTAGAGATTCGTAAGCAATATAGAGTGATACTAGGATGGTAATAATAGGATCGATCCAAGTAAGATTGAAGAAATAAATAAAAATAGCACCAATTATTACACCGATTGAGGCAAGTGAGTCACTCAATAGATGTAAGTAAGTAGCTTTCATATTAAGATTATTATGTGAGCCGTCACGTAATAAGAGAGCAGCACTCAGATTAGCAATAAAACTAATTATTGCCACCCAGAACATAATGGCACCCTTAACAGCTTCAGGATGCTGAATACGATCAATTCCCTCGAACAGTAGGAACAAAGAGATCAAAACCAGTATAATGGAGTTGAGTAATGCAGTTAGAATTTCCGCGCGACGATAACCATAAGAATTTTTAGGAGTAGCTTTTTTGTTCCCAATTACATTGGCCAGATAGCTTAAAACAATCGAAAAAGTATCACTAAAATTATGAAATGCATCAGAAATCAGCGAGAGGCTCCCTGAAAGTAACCCACCAACTAATTCAAAGAAGGTGATTAGTATGTTTAAAGTCGTAACTGATAAGAATCTTAAGTTTGTTTTATTGGGTTGATCCATATTACTACTCCTCTCTATGATAATATGAGTATATGTTCATATCATCTTAAATATAGCACTGTGAGTTAAGAAAAACAATGGAAATCTTTCGAAAATTTAAGAAACTAAAAAAGAAACACTTCTGCAACAATTATTGAGGCTATCTGATGTATTATCAGTATATAAATGAAAAGGGGGAACTACGATGGAACAATTCTTTGATTTTGGTAAGGGCTTGAAAGTCAACCGTTTAGGATATGGGACGATGCAATTACCTGGTAAGGGTGTTTGGGGACCTGCTAAAGACGTTGAAAATGCTGTAGAAGTGATAACAACTGTAATTGACCACGGAGTTGATTTTATTGATACTGCCGATTCATATGGACCTTTCTTCGCTAATCTCTATTTGAAAGAAGCATTGAAACAACGACCAGATAACAATGTAATGGTAGCAACTAAAGTTGGATTTACAAGACAAGGTCCAGGGCAATGGACCCCTAATGGTCGACCAGACTATCTAAGACAACAAGTTGAATTAAACTTATTCTCATTGGGATTAAAACAAATTGATCTTTTGCAGCTTCACAGAATTGATAAAACAGTTCCTCTTGAAGAACAGCTCGGAGTGCTAAAAGAATTACAAAGTGAGGGAAAGATAAAACATATTGGACTAAGCCAAGTTTCCGTTCCCGAGATTGAGGCAGCACAAAAAATTGTTCCAATCGTATCCGTTCAAAATAGATATAACTTGATAGATCGTGCTGATGAAGATGTCTTAGAATTCGCTGAAAAAAATCACTTGGCATTTATTCCATGGTTTCCGCTTGCAACAGGAAAGTTGAGTGAGGATAAAAGATTGTTAAAGATTGCAGATAAATATGACGCAAGTCCTTCACAGATTGCATTAGCATGGCTGCTGAAGAAAAGTGCAGTAATAATGCCAATTCCTGGTACCAAATCAAAAGAACATGCAGTGCAGAATTTAGAGGCAGCTAAGATTGAGTTAACAGATGCAGAATTTAATGAACTGGGAAATTTAAAATAAAAAGGCAATCAAAGCAGGTTTTTAACTGTTTTGTTATAAAATTTATTGTGTAAAATGTAACAAACTATTATTTTAAGGAGTTGACAACAAAGTGGATTTTAGGATTGAGAGCGATACGATTGGGTCTGTTAATATTCCTGCCGATGCTTTGTGGGGAGCGCAAACTGAAAGAAGCAGGCAAAATTTTAAAGCCGGAAATAAGATGCCTTTGGATATAATTAAGGTACTGTTAGTAATTAAAAAGGCTGCCGCAGTGGCTAACTGTCAACTTGGGAAAATGACTGAAGAAAAAAGAGACTTAATTGTCGAAGCAGTAGATACTTTATTACAGCTTGGAGATGCAGATTTAAGAAGTGATTTTCCATTACGAGTGTACCAAACTGGTTCTGGGACACAAACTAATATGAATGTTAATGAGGTTATTGCGCATATGGCAAAGAAGCTTAACTCCAATCTAGAAATTTTACCCAATGATGATGTTAATATGGGGCAGAGTTCCAATGATGTTTTTCCTACCGCAATGAATATTGCAGCCACTCAGGCTTTAAAGAATCTAATTGAAGAAGTCCAAAAATTAGCAGCCACGTTAAAGGATAAGCAAGAACTCTATTGGGAGACTGTAAAGATTGGCAGAACACACCTGCAGGATGCAACTCCACTGACATTTGGCCAAGAAATCAGCGGTTGGATAAGTATGTTGGAGCATGATTTATCATTCATCAATAATACGAAGCGGAGTTTGTATGAATTACCGCTTGGGGGAACTGCAGTAGGTACAGGATTAAATACGACAAAGGAATTTACCAAAATCGTAAATGCTGAGATCAGCGACCATTATCATGATAAATTCAATGTGGAAAATAATAAATTTTATGGATTAGCAGCACATTCAGCAATCAATGCTGTACACGGAACACTAAAAACATTGGCGGCAGATTTACTTAAAATAGCAAATGATGTCAGATTTTTAGCAAGTGGACCTCGTGCCGGATATGGTGAATTGAACATTCCAGCAAACGAACCCGGTTCGTCAATCATGCCAGGCAAGGTCAATCCTACACAGGCAGAGGCGTTAACTATGGCAGCTGTTCGCGTTATTGGCAATGACACGGTAATTTCCGTGGCAGCATCACAGGGAAATTTCGAAATGAACGTTTATAAACCTGTGATTATCGATGCTTTTCTAGAATCAGTTAACCTGCTGACACTCACTGTCAATGGCTTTAATGAAAAAATGATTGCGGGGCTGACAGTTAATGAGAAGAAAATGGCAGAGCTGGTAAATAATTCACTGATGACTGTAACGGCATTGTCACCACATTTGGGATATCATAAAAGTGCTGAGATAGCACAAAAGGCTCAAAGCAAGGGTATTTCATTGAAAGAGGCAGCACTAGAAACAGGAGAAATCTCAGAAAGTGATTTTGATAAGTGGGTTGATCCTAAGAAGATGACAATGATCAACGCAAAATAAAAGAATAAATGAAGTAGAAGACTCAAATACAAATAGAGCTAAATATGGGGGAGAAAAATAATGCCTGATAAGTTTGTTTTCACACCTAGTCCGATTGAACAACTTGGAACAGACTACGATGTAATAATAATAGGTTCTGGTAGTACGGGACTAACTTGTGCAATTCAAGCACATGAACTTGGCCTTAAACCAGTTATCTTAGAAAAGATGGACAAAATTGGAGGTAATACTAATCGTGCGTCTTCTGGGATGAATGCCGCCGAAACGGAAGTTCAATTAGCTAATGGGGTAGTTGATAGTTTTGCTGAATTCTACAATGAGACGTATCAAGGCGGAGGAAAGCTGAATAACCAAGAAATGCTAGAGTACTTTACTACACATACAGCCTTGGCAATTGAATGGCTTTCTTCTCACGATATAGAATTGACCGATTTAACAATAACGGGTGGAATGAGTAAGAAAAGAGCACATCGGCCAGCTTCGACTGCACCAGTTGGGGCATATCTAATTAAAGGACTGCTACGTATTATTCAGAAAGAGAACATTCCCTTATTTACACAGATCAGGGTTGAACATATAAAAAAGAATACTTCTGACAACGAAGTAGTTATCAGATTAAGTGATGAGATGCGAAAGACGATCGTAGGAAAGACGATTGTTATCGCAACGGGTGGATTCGGGGCTGGTACTAAATGGATAAAGAGGTACCGACCAGAATTGTTGAACTATAAGACAACCAACCATGGTGGCGCCACTGGAGATGGGCTATCGCTGGCACAGGAAATAGGTGCTGAATTAATTCAGATGGAAATGATTCAAATTCATCCAACAGTGCAACAAGATACGCCGCATGCTTACCTGATAGGTGAAACGGTTCGCGGTGAAGGGGCTATTCTTGTATCTAATGAAGGAAAGCGATTTGTTGATGAACTGGATACAAGGAAAGTTGTTTCACATGCAATTACTGCTTTACCGGGAAAAAGTGCGTACTTGATCTTTGATGAGAAGGTCAGAAAACGTGTTAAAGCAATTGAATTCTATAACCATATAGGACTGGTTGAGAGTGCAGAAACAGTTACTGAACTAGCAGGAAACTTGAAAATTGATAGTAATAACTTAACTTCAACTTTAGCAGAATGGAATAAAGCAGTTGAGGCTGGAGTGGATACAGCATTTGGAAGAAAAACAGGAATGAATATCAAATTAGATGATGGACCATATTATGCAATTCACGTTGCACCAGCGGTTCACTATACAATGGGTGGAATTCATGTTGATGAAAAAACTAGAGTGCTGGATGGAAATGGTTATGCGATTCCAGGAATTTTTGCTGCTGGTGAGGTTGCTGGCGGATTACATGGTAATAATAGAATTGGAGGCAATTCCATTGCAGAAACCGTTGTTTTTGGGAGGCAAGCTGCACAGCAAGCATATGTATATTTGAAACAATAAATGAGGGAAAGTATTTATGGTAGAGCTGCTAAAATGCAGCTTTTTTTGTATAAATTTGGAAGGGTTGTAAGCGCTATCTAAATAATGTAAAATGAATATGTAATAAAGTACTTTAATTGATAATGAGAGGATGGGGTTATTATGAGTGAAAAGACTATTATGTTATGTTGTGCAGCAGGAATGAGTACCAGCATGCTTGTTGCTAAGATGCAGACTGCAGCAAAGGAACAAGGCAAAGACTATGATATTTTTGCAGTCTCGGCTTCCGAAATTGATCAGAAATTAGTAGAAAAAGAAATTGATGTTGTTTTACTAGGGCCACAGATTAGATATATGAAAAATGATATTAATAAGAAATTAGTTGATAAAAAGATTCCGATGGATGTAATTGATATGCAATCATATGGGATGATGAACGGTGCGAAAGTTTTGACGCAGGCGGAAGATTTAATGGCCTAACAGTATATTCTAATCAACGAGAGGTGGTAGAAGGATGGGCTTTCCAGAAAATTTTTTGTGGGGTGGAGCTACAGCTGCCAACCAGTATGAAGGAGCGTATCTAGAAGACGGCAAAGGTCTAAATACAGCGGATGTATTAACCAATGGATCTCACACTGAGGCACGAAAAGTTACGTGGATTAACGAGAAAACAAATGGAAAAGGGTATGCTCCAGTGATCTGGGGGAAGAAGTTTGGAATACCTGAAGAAGCTATACCTGCTGTACTTGAGGATGAATACTATCCAAGCCATACAGCAACTGACTTTTATCATCGCTACAAAGAAGACATTGCATTAATGGCCGAAATGGGATTTAAGGTGTATCGATTATCAATCAACTGGGCAAGAATCTTTCCCAATGGGGACGATGAACATCCCAATGAATTAGGCTTAGCGTTTTATGACAAAGTGTTTGATGAACTGGAAAAATATGAGATTGAACCTTTAGTAACGCTTTCTCATTACGAGACGCCATTGAATTTATCCATTAAATATGGTGGTTGGGTTAATCGCAAGTTAATTGACTATTTTGAAAGGTATTCGGCAATTGTGATTGAACGTTATCATGATCGAGTGAAGTATTGGTTGACATTTAATGAAATCAATGCCATGGATTTAGCTCCATATATTGCGGGAGGAGTTCTTGATCCTACACCACAGAATCGTGCTCAGGCGGCACATAATCAGTTTATTGCTAGTGCAAAAGTAGTTAAACTTGCACACAAGATAGATGAGAAAATAAAAGTAGGACAAATGTTAGCTTTTCAGCCGTTATATTCATATACTTGTGACCCAGTTGATCAAGTTAAAATTATGGAATTGAACCAAAAAATGTTATTTTACTCTGATGTACAAACCGGTGGAAAGTATCCTGAGTATCGGTGGAAACAATATGAGCGGGAAGGAATTGTGTTGAATGATAGCCCAGAGGACTATGAGCTCCTTGCAAATTATCCTGCTGATTTTTTGAGTTTTTCGTGTTATGGTTCGTCTGTATTTACAACACATCAAGAAGAAGCAAAAGCTAGCGGAAACTTGGGAACTAATGGAGTAAAGAATCCATATTTGGAAACAAATGCTTGGGGATGGGCCACTGATCCAGAATGTTTGCGAATAGCACTAAATACGTTGTGGGATAGGTATCATAAGCCGCTTTGGGTTGTTGAAAACGGAATAGGCTGGGCTGATGTCCTTGAAAATGGGAAAATTCATGATGACTATCGAATCAAGTATCTAAAGGCCAATATTAAATCAATGAAAGAAGCAATCGATATCGATGGTATTGATTTGTTGGGCTATACGATGTGGGGATGTGTTGATTTGGTATCAGCGGGGACTGGTGAAATGAGAAAACGATATGGATTTGTCTATGTTGACCGTGATGATCAGGGTAATGGAACATTAAAACGAACTCCCAAAGACTCATTTTATTGGTACAAAGAAGTTATACAAAATAATGGCTCGAAAATCTAGAAAATGTGATGAAAGAAACAATTTTTAGGCAAAAAGTAAGTATAAAATAGGAAAATTACAGCTAAATTTATTAGTGATTAGGGACTGGTTCAAAAGTTGAATTTTGAGCTAGTCTTTTTATTGATTACAGCTAAATTTTCTTAGAAGCTAAAGCTGTGATTTCTACTTTTCATTGATACACATTACATTGTTCTTTTTTCTTATTTAAGTTAGTTATACAATTTAAACATTTAAAAAGAAGCATGTAAGACTTGTCTATTTAAAGTTAGTACTACAAGGATGTATAATGGAAGTATTCTGATGAAGCGGGGAGAAAATATGACTGAAATAGCACGATTTTACGATGATTTCCAACCATCGCATTATGATATCTATCTTGAGATAGATCGAGGTACTAAAAAGATAGAGGGAACAACAAAGATAACAGGGATTGCAAAAAGTACTAACATTGCAATTCATCAAAAAAATTTGAAAATTAATTTTGTTGAGGTAAATGGAGAACGAAGCAAGTTTGAGATTGACACAGCAAAAGACGCTCTTCGACTGACTGTGGACAAACTAGGTGAAGTTGAAGTTAAAGTTGAGTATGAGGCAAAGTTAACTGATTCAATGATGGGTATCTATCCATCGTATTATGAAATTGATGGCGTCAAAAAACAGATTATTGGTACACAGTTTGAGACTAACTTTGCCCGTCAAGCTTTTCCATGTGTTGATGAGCCTGAAGCAAAAGCAACATTTGATTTAGCTTTGAAGTATGATGAAAAGCCAGGAGAATTAACTCTAGCAAATATGCCTGAAAAGCGTGTTGAAGATGGCGTACATTATTTTGATACGACTGTTCGCATGTCAACGTATCTGGTGGCATTTGCATTTGGAGAGTTGCAAGGCAAGTATGCTGAGACCAAAAGTGGAGTTAAAATCGGAGTTTTCGCAACGAAGGCACATAAAGCTAATGAATTAGATTTTGGTTTGAACATTGCCAAACGTTCAATTGAATTTTATGAAGACTTCTATGAGACACCATATCCACTGCCACATTCATGGCAGTTGGCTTTACCTGATTTTTCGGCAGGTGCTATGGAAAACTGGGGCTTGGTAACCTATCGTGAGGCATATTTGACTCTTGATCCAGATAATACTTCATTAGAGATGAAACAGCTTGTTGCCACTGTGATTGCTCATGAACTTGCTCATCAATGGTTTGGCGATTTAGTAACTATGAAGTGGTGGGATGATTTGTGGTTAAATGAAAGTTTTGCCAACATGATGGAATATGTGGCAATTGATGCATTAGAGCCCGAATGGCGCATCTGGGAGACTTTCCAAGCAGCAGAGTCACCTGCTGCATTGCAAAGAGATGCAACCGATGGGGTTCAGTCGGTGCATGTGCAAGTTGAAAATCCTGCAGAAATTGATGCATTATTTGATGGGGCAATTGTCTATGCTAAGGGTGCTAGAATGCTAGTGATGGTCAGAGCATTGATTGGTGATGACGCATTGAGAGCTGGCTTAAAGAATTATTTTGAAGAACACCAATATGATAATGCAACGGGTGCTGATTTATGGAAGGCACTAGGTAAAGCATCAGGTATGGATGTCTTAAAAATTATCAATTCTTGGCTAGAACAACCAGGTTATCCTGTAGTAACTGCAAAAATTGAAAATGATGAGCTTATTTTGTCACAAAAACAATTCTTTATCGGTAAAGGCCATGATCAGGGACGTCAATGGCAGATTCCATTGAATAGTAACTATGATGAAATTCCTACAATTATGTCGGAAAAAGAAGTTAAGATTGCTGGGTATCAGAATTTACGAGAGAGAAAGGGCAAGCCTTTGCGGATTAATATTGGTAATAGTTCGCACTTTATTGTTAAGTACGATGATACGCTGCTTGATGACATTTTGCGGGACGTTACAGGATACGATTCAATTACGCAATTACAAATTCTTCAAGACTTGCGTTTGCTAGCTGAGGGTAATCAGGTTTCATATGAAACAATTGTTCCATTACTTAATAAGTTTGCAGATAGTAAATATGCATTAGTCAACACGGCTTTGTATAGTGTAGCAAGAAATCTGCGTAAGTTTGTGACACCTCATACTGTTGAAGAGCAAAATTTAGAAGCATTGTACAATAAATTAAGTGCACGCCAAGTCGAACGCTTGGGGTGGATTCAAAGGACAAACGAGTCAGTTGATGATCAACTAACAAGGCCTTATGTTGTCGGTGCAGCAATTTATGGAAATAATAAAACGGCTGTTGCTCAAGCACATGAACTGTTTAGCGCTAATAAAAATAAATTATCAAGTTTGCAAGCTGATGTTCGTGCAGCAATATTAATAAATGAAGTCAAAAATTTTGGTAGTCGTGAACTGTTTGATAAGCTGCTGGAAGAACATCGTCGGTCAGCAGATGGAAGTTACAAATCAGATATTTGCGCAGCGTTAACAAGCTCTAAAGATCCAGCAATCCTCAGCAAACTTATTGATAAGTTTGAGGATGCCGACACGATTAAGCCACAAGATTTGCGTGCATGGTTTGCTGGAGTATTGTCAAATGCTGAGGGTGAACAACTGGCTTGGGACTGGATCAGAAATGAGTGGCAATGGTTGGAAGATACCGTTGGTGGTGACATGGAATTTACGACCTTTATTACCGTAATTGCCCGAGTCTTGCGTACAGAAGAAAGACTGACTGAATTTAAAGAGTTCTTTGAGCCAAAGTTGGTAGTTCCTGGGTTGACACGCGAGATTAAGATGGATACGAGTGTGATCGAGAGCCGCGTTAAGTTAATTGCAGAACAGCAAGATGGTGTAAATAAAGCAATTAAAGAAGTGCTATAAAATCGTGTGAAGAAGTCATAAAAACTCGATTTTATATCATGTATTGATGCAAAAATAAAAAGGACTGAGTCAATTGTATTTTGACCTAGTCCTTTTGTTTTGGTTTTGAAGTATGTGAACTAATAATGTATTTTTAATGATGTCTTGTATGTTCTGCTAAATGGACCAAATGAGTCAAGAATGCGTGAGTAGAAGCTTCATAACGATATTTTCTACCTAACTCAACAAGATAGCCATTGATGTAATCCACTTCAGTTGGGCGATTGTGTGACATGTCCTGATACATTGAAGGATAATGTAGTGGATTAGCAACCTTTGACACATAGTTAACACTATCTAGTTCCTCTTGTCGTGAATTGATCATAGTAATATTCGCACGTTCGCAGACATCATATGCTTCATTAATCAATTGACGACTCAGTTCGTCGGCACCAGGATAGCTTGCAAACTCTCCCATGGTAATTTCAAAGAGGGTGCACAGTGTATTGACAACAGAATTGAAGACCACTTTTGCCATCAAAGTTCCTAAAAAGTTGGTAGTTAGAGTCGGGTTGAATTGTGACTTTTCAAGTTCTGTCACGATTTTGTGTGTCATCTCGTCAGGTTTTTCAGTATAATTTGCTAAATTCATTGTTCCGGCTCCACGGGCACCAATGAAATCAACATCTCCAGGTCCATTTAGCACTGTGGCAACAAGGGCAGTACCAGCAATTAATTTTTCAGGTTTAAAATAATTCAACAGTTTTTCAACATGACCCATGCCATTCATACATGTTAAAACATACTGATTTTCGTTGAACTTAGGTGCCATTCGTTGAAGTAGATTTTCAAGCTGCATTTGTTTTGCAAAAACTACCCATACATCAGGATTGCCTGTGTATTCCTCCGGATAGAACATTTTAATAGGGACGAGCCGCTTATTTTCATGATCACGCGAAACAAAGACACCGTTTTGTTTTCTGACTGCTTCAACATTCGGTTCCCAAGCATCAACGAATTCAACATCGTTGCCTGCTTCTTGGAGTAAAACACCATAACGATAACCCATTGCACCTGAACCTAATACTGTAAATTTCATGAAGATTCCTCCTATATGTTTTTGTAAGATAGATGTTGAAGATAAAAAAAGACATCCAATAGACAAATGTCTAAAGGACGCCTTCGCGTGGTACCACCTTTTATTCACTCACAACAGTGAGCCTTTATTCGAACTAAAAATCAATTCGTCAGCACTATAGTGGGTGCTCCCAAAGTGATTTATTACTCATTACGAGTTTCGATCACTACGCTCAGAGATGATTTTTATTAACCTAGGATACCTACTTTCACCAAGATTAGGCTCGCTAAATCCATCTAATTAATAAAGCTTCTCTTCAACACGCTATCTCATTTTTTTTTAATATGCTTGAAGTCTAATACACTTTTTTGTTGTAGTCAATAGATTTTGAAAGAAAAGTTAATTATATTAAAAATGAATTTAAAATTAGTTTTTTATTAAAAAAAGATTGACATCTTAACTTTCTAAGCATAGACTAATACCAATATTGATAGACTAAATTTATTCAAATGTGAATATTAATGACTCAGTTTTGCTTAGAGAGTATGTGGTGGTGTAAACATATCAAAACTGTTTTACGAGAGTCGCATTTGAGAGCTTGCTTTTAGAGGCGAGATGGATACTTCCATTATAAAGCTGGAAAGACAATTTTGTTATTTCCGTTAAGATGAACTTTTTTAGTTCAAAAAAGGTGGTACCGCGTTTACGAACGCCCTTGGGTTGATGATGCAATCAATCTAGGGGTGTTTTTTGTTTTAAAAATAGAAAGGAGTTGTTGAAGTTATGAAGTATGGAATTATTGGTGCGGGTGCAATGGGTTATCGTTATGGTGTTATGTTGCAGGAAAATGCAGGTGTTGAGGTCGATTTCATTGATACATGGGAACCAAATGTAGAAAAAGTTCGCGAATTAGGTGGTGTTTCTGTAGCTAGAGATCATGAAAATCGGAGGGTTGTTCCAATCAATATTTATTATCCAGAAGAGTATCAAGGCCATCCTGATGTATGGATAGTTTTTAAAAAACAGATGCAGTTGGAAGAAGAGCTTGCACGTGATGCTAAGGCTGGACTTTTTCACGACGATCAATATGTTTTTTCCGCAATGAATGGGATGGGACATTTTGAAAAAATTGCACAATACTTTGCTCCTGAGAAGATAATTTGTGGTACTGCTATGATTGCAACGAGACTGGATGGTCCAGCAGATGTTGATTTTATGGGGAAAAAGGGTGCAGAAGTCATGCATCTTGCCATGTATGCAAGCAAGAGTATTCCTGAAGATGCTGAAGAATTTGTAACAGATTTAAAAAGAGCCTATTTGGGACCAATTGTCGTTGAGGATTATCTTGGAATGTGTATGTCAAAAGTGGTTTTCAATGCTGTTGTTAACACTTTGTGTACGATGTTCGAAGTCCAAATGGGACAGTTTATTGAGTATGAAGGTGTTCCCCAGATGGCACGTCAATTGTTTGACGAAGCGTATGATGCCTGTGAGCGAGCTGGAATTTATCTGATTGAAACGAGGCAAGAGGAAATTGACTCAGTTACGACTACAAGTCATGCACTTAAGTATCATTATCCTTCAATGTATCAAGATTTTTCTAAGGGAAGACCTACAGAAGTTGATTATATTAATGGATACATCGCAAAAATCGGTCGTGAACATGATTACGTGTGTCGTACTCATGAATTTGTCACACAACAAGTTCATCTGGCTGAGTTAATGAGAAAATATCACTAAAAATATTTCACACAATCTACTTGACGAAATACTAAAATGATTGATATACTCGGGTCTATACTTAGTTGCTTTAAATTCAAAAAGTTAAGAATAGGGGGAAATCATTATGGTATTCGGACACATTTTATTCGGAACTATTGCAGTTATTGGTGTTTTACTCTTAGAAGCAGGCTTTTATCGAGAATTTAATCGTTTAAATATGATTCAGAAACTAGGAATCTTTTTAACTATCTTTGGGCTAGTTGCAACAACTGCATTAGGAATTTTCTTAGCTGGAAATGTTCTCGCAGGCTTAATAGTTGCAGTGTTAGGTGTAGCATTGTTAGGAATTTTAGTACGGCCAGTATTTGGTGCTGAAAAAACTAAATGATTTGCTTTGAATTAGCAGGTTAATTTAATAAAAATAGGCGTTCTCAATTTGAGAGCGTCTATTTTTATTGAAAAAATTAATTTATTTAGTAAGAATTTTAGTGATTGCTTTGTTAAATGCAGGAATATCATCGGGTGTACGACTCGTCACCAAATTATTATCAATCACGACGGGCTCATCTTTAACTATTGCACCAGCATAGTAAAGGTCTGGCTGTACAGATTTATATGATGTCATTGTACGCCCTTTAACCAGGCCAGTTTGAATGAATAACTGTGGTCCATGACAAATGGCAAAAAGTGGAGAATCACTCAACAGAAAATGTTTTGTAAATTCGACAAAACGTTCATCAGAACGAAGCTGGTCTGGTGAGAAACCACCAGGAATAAGAAGTGCATCAAAATCGGTAGGTTTTACAGAACTAATACCAGTGTCAACTTTGATTTCATTACCATGTTTACCTTTTATTGTGGCTGTATCATCAAGGCTAATGGTAGTGACTTCGTGACCGGCTTTCTTTAAGGCCGCAACAGGGGATGTATATTCAATTTCTTCTACTAAATTAGTAACTAAAACTGCAACTTTACTCAATTGTATTACCTCCTAAGATTAGTCTTAACATCCTACTACACCTTCAATATAACAAAAAAAAATAAGAATATTCAATTAATCAGCTTGAGCAATAGTAATCAAAGTGTATATTCAATAGGAACAATATAGCCTAAATATTAGATGGAAAAAGTTAGCTGTCATATTGTAGTCTCCAACTTTCAAAAGTTATCTGACCACAAACGATATTGCTGCTTCACATAGATATTATAATGATGACATTATTAAACCAGAAATTGAACTTGATGGAACTTTTGTAAATGTATCTAAAGAAAAAGGATTGGGATATGAGATTGATGTTGAGAACTTGGCCAAATTTACAGTAAAACAAAAAGAATTATTTTAATGATATAAGTAAGAAAAATAAGGGTTATACCGTATATTTTGGGTATAATCCTTATTTTTAATTAAACTAATATTCTAAAATTAATTTGTTAATTATACTTCGACCAAGTCATTAAAGAAGCTCAGCAGCTGTTCTTTGGTTAATTTTTCCTTTTCTGGACCAGCAACATCAAAAACAACCTTGCCTTTATCTAAAACAATTAGGCGATTTCCATATTTTAGTGCATCATCTAAGTGATGTGTAATCATCAAGCATGTTAGGTGCTGCTCGGAGATTGTTTTATTTGTTTCTTCCATTAGTTGAAAGCTTGTTTTAGGATCTAATGCGGCCGTATGTTCATCAAGTAACAGCAGTTCCGGCTTTTGGATAATGGCCATCAAAAAACTGAGTGCCTGTCTTTGACCACCAGAAAGGTTTTCAGTGGCAACATCTAACTTAGTATTTAACCCATTACTCATGGTACTAGTTAATTCCTTAAAGTGTGATTTGTGCTTATTTAAATGGCGAAGTGTTAGGTTACGAGAACTTCCTCGGCGAAGCGCTAAATTCAAGTTTTCTGCGACAGTCATTCGAGGAGCCGTGCCCATTTTAGGATCTTGGAAAACTCTGCCTAAGTAGCGTGCTCTTTTTTCAACGGTTTCTTTTGCAATATCCCTTTCATTTAGTAGGATTTGTCCACTAGTTATTGCAAGATTACCAGCAATTGTATTGAAAAGGGTAGATTTACCAGCACCATTTGATCCTAAAACTGTGATGAAGTCCCCACGATGGACATTGAGGTTCAGATTATTCAAAATAACATTCTCAGAAGGAGTTCCAGCATTCACAGTTGTAACGATATTTTTAAGAGAAAGAATTGGTTTATTTTGCATTCTTGAGACCTCCTTTAGCCAGCACTTTAGTCAACTTTAGTTTTTTCCCTAATACAGGTGACATTAAGCAAAGAGCTAAGATTATTGCCGATAATAAGTTGAGGTCGTTTGTACTGAACCCAAGCTGTAAGACAATCAAAATGACAAAACGATAGATAATACTTCCTAAGGTTACCGCAATTAACCTTTGATTAAGCGTTAATTCACCAAAGACCACTTCTCCAATAATGATTGATGCAAGTGCGATTACAATGATCCCTATCCCCATGTTAATATCTGCATAGCCATTACTTTGTGAGATTAGAGCACCGCCAAGGCCGATAATTCCATTAGAGAGCATTAGTCCCATAATGGTCATGGAATCAGTGTTAATTCCTAACGAACGGGCCATCATTGGATTGTCACCGGTTGCTATGAACGCCTGTCCCAATTCGGTCTGAAGAAAGAGCATTAATAAGATAGTGATGACTGCTACTGTGACTAGTCCAACGAAAACACTATCAAAATATTTAGGAAGTGATTCAAGAAAATGATTTGAGAAAATAGTCTGTTTTCCTAAAAGAGAAATATTGGAACCGCCCATGATTCTCAAGTTGATGGACAGACAAGCTGTCATTACGAGAATTCCAGCTAGTAAGATAGGAATCTTGCCCTTGGTATACAGCAAACCAGTTAATAAGCCTGCAACTGCTCCGGCGACGAATCCAAGAATACACGCTAGAAAAGGAGAAACACCACGTGTAATCGTAGCCGTTGTTACGGCAGCACCCAGTGGGAATGTTCCTTCAACAGTCATATCTGGAAAATTCAGGATACGGAACGTTAAAAATAAAGCAACTCCTAATATGGCCCACAAGAGGCCTTGACCAATACTTGAGACAATCATACTCATTTGAAAACTTCTCCTCTGCTTTGTGCCTGTTTGACAATATCATCGGGTAATGTGATTCCCAATAGTTTAGCTTCCTTTGTATTGATTACATATTCACCTTTAGTAATATATTTAACTGGGAAATTCGCAGTTTTTCTACCGCGAAGAACTTGTGCAGCCATTTCACCAGCAACTTTACCTAATTTATATTGACTGATTGCATATGATGCAAGACCGCCGTCTTTGACCATTGTATCAGCGGCTGCAAAAACAGGAATCTTAGATTTGTTAGCAACTTCAACCAAAGTTTTCATGGCTGCAGCTACTTCGTTGTCTTGAGGTGCATAGACAGCATCCACTTGTGAAACCATTTGTTCAGCAACTTGCTGCATATCATTGGTGCCTGAAATAGTATAGAGTTTATAGTTTATTCCTTCTTTTTTGCAAAGTGCTGCGAACTTCTTTGCATTGTATGTGCCACCATGATCAGAAGATGTGTAGATAATACCAATTGTTTTAGCATTAGGCATGACTGTCTTTATCAATGCCAATTGTTTTTCTAGAGGAGATTCACCTGAAGTACCAGTAATGTTAGCCCCAGGATGCTTATCTGTCTTAACTAAGCCGCTCCCTGATGGATTAGTTATACCCGCAAGGATAACAGGTGTTTTTTTACCAGCAACATTAGCTAGAGCCTGCGCTGCAGGTGTAGCGATTCCTGCCATTAGTGATACTTTTTCATTTGAAAATTTAGTACTCATAGTTTTCAAATTGCTCTGATCACCTTGTGCATTTTGAAAATCAATTTTGATATTTTTACCGGGTGTATAACCATATTCCTTTAAACCAGCTACAAATCCCTTATGGATCTGATCGAGTGCGGGATGAGTCATTAATTGCAAAATTCCAACAGTAGGTATTTTTTTCTTTGTCGTTGCTGTATTTGATGAATTATTTTGTGTCATAAAAAAGGCTACCCCTAAAAATATAACTAATGCTGCAATAAAGCCATAAAGTCTTTTCATAATTAAAATCTCCCCATTTTTTATTATAAATAATGAGAGCAAATAAAAAGGGCAAACCAGCATGCCTGGTCGCCCTCGAACCAAAGCCTGCCGCGTAGACCCATGCAGACTTCTTTTAGAATACAAGAAAGTTAGTCGGCACAGATACAAACTGTTTGCCAGATTGTATCCGTGTAATTACGAATTACAATCCGCTATGCCGGCTTTGCCATGAAATATTCGCTGTGAATAGACTAGACTTTCTCATAATCAAACTCGTCCTTTCGATAATTATTGATGTTAGTATATTGTTAATTATCCTCAGTGTCAAGAATAACTGTTAAATTTTTGCAAAAGTATCGCTATTTTTTTGATGATGTGCAATATCCATCCTAACATCATCAGCAATATCTGCAATGGTTATTCTACGCATTTTTGCCTCAGCGGTACTTTGAATTTCCAGATAGTATTTGTTTAAAATAGTCGGAATAATGTGACCGACTTGACACTCTTTCGAGGTATTTTGATCGACTTTTAAAAGTGGAGAATCAGGACAAGTTGCCATGTATACGTCGAAAATAGTGATTTTATTTGGATTTTTTGCCAACTTAGGACAAGCCGCTCCTTGAGTCGTTTCAAGTAAGTTTGCTTTTCTCAGTTGTCCCATCATTCTGCGTGTCAGACTAGGATTAGTATTAAGACTACTTGCAATCAATTCGCTTGTTAGTTTTTGATTATCATGCAACTCGATATATACTAGAATGTGAATTAGGTCGCTCAAACGATTATTAGCCATTAGAGTGCATCTCCTTTCATCTGTTGTTACTTTAAAAGTAATATAACACAAAACTTAAAAAAAAAAAATAAACAAGTTTACTACACTATGATTGATTTGTGTTAAAATTACATAGAATATAAAAAGTAACATGAATTAAGTTATTAGGTTTAGAAAGTTTATTGAGGTAGAAAACGCTTTACAGTAAATTAATTTAAGGCTATTCTGAAAACATAATCATAGCTGTCAAGAAATGAGGAGATTATAATTTCAATTAAATTAGTGGCAATTGACATTGATGGTACGCTAGTAAATTCGCAGAAGGAATTAACTAAGAAAGTTAAAGAAACAATAACTCAAGCAAAAGAAAGAAATATAAAGGTCGTAATATGTACGGGCAGACCTATCTCAGGTGTTAGAAAACTGTTGAAAGAATTGGAACTTGATAATCAAGATGAACAGTATGTAGTCTGTTTTGGCGGTGCAGTGGTTCAGACAACTGCGGGAAAGATTATCAGCTCGCAGCCAATCACTTATCAGAATTATCTTGATCTTGAAAAATTGGCACGAAAGTTAAATCTGCACTTTCACGCAATCAGTGAAGACAGAATCTACACGGCAAATAAGGATATCGGATATTATACAGTTTATGAGAGCAATCTGGTTTCACTGGGAATATCCTATCGTACACCGGACGAAATGAGTAATATTAACTTAATCAAGGCAATGTTTATTGACGAACAGGCCATTTTAGATAAAGCAATAAGCAATTGGGAACCATTTTCAAAAATGGAAAACGAGCTTGTTTTTACCAAAAGTGCTCCTTTCTACTTAGAGGCCAATGCAAAGGGAGTTAACAAGGGAAATGCTTTGTCTAAGCTAGGGGCAGTTTTAGGCATAACTCCAGATGAAATCATGGCTATTGGCGACGAACAAAATGATTTGAGCATGATTAAGTTTGCGGGGCTAGGTGTAGCAATGAAAAATGCTATTCCACAGGTTAAAGAGGCCGCAAGTGTAACTACTGATGATAATGATCACGATGGGGTAGCAAAAGCTATTCAAAAATACGTTTTATAGTTATGCTGGTAGTATTTTGATAAATGTTAATTTCCTTTTCTGTGGGAAATTAATTTAGTTAGTATTAGAGTTGTGGAAATTCCAAAGCAACTCTTTTTATTTGTTTGGCATTAAAGGGACTCATTTTCAAAATGAGGTTTCAAATGATTGGGAAAATGAAAGATGGAGGACAAAAAATGAGAAATGAGGGTAGTAGGGCACAAAAAAATATTTGGCTAATAATTGCCGCAGTTGGAATATTTACTTTTATGTCAACTTTAGATTCATCGATTATTAACATCGCACTGCCTGTAATTTCTAAAGATCTGGCAATTCCAATGAATAAGGCAACTTGGACAGTTGCAATTTATTTAATATTTATTTCAGGAATATTAACCTTTTTTGGTGGCCTTGGTGATCAAATAGGAAAAATTAAAGTTTTTAAGATAGGGACCTATGTCTTTACAATTGGGTCATTACTTGCTGGAATCAATTTAGGCTTATGGTTTCTTCTTTTTGCAAGGGTCGTTCAAGCACTGGGAGCCGCAATGACGATGAGTAATAGCTTTGGAATTATCACGAGTGCTGCTCCTATGAAGATGCGTGCGCGAGCAATGGCTTTAAATGCAATGTTTGTGTCATTGGGAACAATTACTGGACCAGGACTTGGTGGATTAATACTGGAACATTTTAAATGGCCGTATATTTTTTGGGTAAATGTGCCTATTGGTATCGTAGCGATTATTATTGGAATGAAAGTATTACCACAGGAAGTAAGGTCTACTACAAAAGTGACTTTTGATTATTTAGGAATCATCAGTTTATTTTTGACAATTAGCATTTTCTTTTTAGGTGTAAATATTGGACAAGAGCAAGGATTTGTAGAAATTATTCCATTGAGTTCGTTTGTTGTTTCGATAATATTATTAATCTTTTTCATTATCCACGAACTTCATACGGAGAACCCCTTGCTAGACTTAACAATTTTCAAATCGTCGCTCTTTACGATTAGTCTGGTTGCCGCTTTTCTGATATTTACAAGCAACTTTTTTATTAATGTATTATTACCATTCTATTTTGAAAATCTAAGAGGCATTTCTTCGGGAACGGCGGGAATCTATATGATGATCTGGCCGGTGACGATGTTAATTGGAACACCAATTTCGGGTTATATTGCAGACAAATTTGATCAGGAATATGTTACGTTATTCGGATTAACAGTCTTAGTACTCTCCTTTTTCGGCTGGCGGGTCGTTAATGGCGAGTCTTCTTTATTGTTTGTAGGATGTCTCTTGGTACTTGGTGGAGTAGGAATGTCCTTTTTCCAAACTCCTAACAATGCTTTGATTATGACTAATGCACCCAAAGCCAAACTTGGTGTAGCTGGAGCATTGAATGCATTGGCTAGAAATTTGGGGATGATTTCCGGAACGAGCCTTGTGACCACAATTTTGTATTTTGCTATGAGTCAAAAGATAGGGTACACCATTACAAGTTATCCGGCTCATGACAGCAGTATTTTTGTGTATGGCATGCACATTGCCTTCACAAGCGCAACGTATATTATTTCGTTTACGTGGTTATTGACGTTATATCGTGTCTGGATGAGAGCTAAGAAACATTAGATAAGTCGCAAAATTAGCGGTTAGACAGACAATGTTAACTTATGGAACACATTTGTCCAAGTAAATAGAGGAGCTAGGTCAAGCTTTAACTTTTGACCCAGCTCCTCTTTGTGTAGGTTTTACAACATCTTTTCTCTTATTTTAAAAGCTTTTTCAAAATTGTCGGTAATAATTCCAGCAACTTGCTGACTAAATAGTTTTTTTATTTTAAATGAATCATTAACTGTCCAAATCCTTTGGAGAATATCATCTTTTTGGTAGTGATGAAGATGCAATCCCGACAAGCCCAATTTTTTAACAAACAACGCTGCTTCAGGTACCTTATGCATGGTCAACCAACAATATAATTGCGAATCGTCAATTTTTTTACATCTTTTCAAAGTATCCAAGTTAAAAGATGAGTAGACAACAGGCTTGTCAAGGTCATAACTCTTAACCATATCAAGAACAATCTTTTCAATTCCGGGATAGTTCATTTTGTCAGTTTTTAATTCGATATTTAATTGGACAGGTGAAGTGCCAACTAGTTCCAGTACTTCTTTTAGAGTCGGGATTGATTCACCATTCTCCAATTTGAGTTCTCGCAATTCCGAGAGCGAAAAAGAACGAATTTCTCCTTTTTCATTAGTAGTTCTATCAACAGTTTCATCATGAAGTACGACAGGTATGTTATCTTTGGTCAAATGAACGTCAAATTCCAATCCATCTATGTGATGCTCAATTGCATAGTGAAAACCTTCGAGTGAATTTTCAGCATATTTTGCAGGAAAACCACGATGACCAAAAATCAATGTTTGTTCTGTCATTCTATACCATCCTTTTAAAATTCAATTAGAAAAAATCATTATCCATTTTCTATTATAAGTCGTTGGAGTAACCAACTGTTATAAATATTGTAATTAATGTGTAAAGAATAATCAGTCAATAATCTTTTTATTTGGATCAAGTAAATTTGTAATGAGAATGACAAGAAAAAGAAGAATGGTGATTCCAAAGACACCGTGTAGAGCTTGCAAAATAATATTTTCAATATTGAGTTGATGCGCAATCACCGTTTTACTTGCAGAACTGATAGTATCGTTAACTTGAGCAAGTGAAACGCCATTAAGATTGTTTTTAATAATAATATTTAGGGTCGCGCCATATACACCGGCCATTACTGTCGGTCCAAGCGATCTGCCTAAAGTGATTATGGCGGTTGCAGATCCAACCTGTTCTGGTCCAACTAAGTGTTGACACAACATGATATTCATACTGATAACGACTCCCATTCCAGCACCGCTAATTGCTGCAATTATATAGAATGACCAGTCAGGAAAGTTTCTACCCGCTCCAATCAATGGTAGATAACTTATGCATTGGATGATAACAACAACTAATATAATTTTTTTAGGTGAGAATCTCTGCAGTAATGGGCCAACAAAAAAGGATGAAAGCAGCCACATAACAGAACTCGAAGTTACAACAAGTCCAGAAATTGTTGCGGGCACATGGTAGAGCGACTGTAGCCAGATAGGAAAGTATATTTCATAACAAATCAAAATCCCACTCAGCAACGTTGCTGTAATAACTTGATTTGAGAATGTTCGATTAACAAACATTGAGATTGGAATTATTGGGTCTTTCGCTTTTATTTCTGCTGAAGAAAAAAGAAGTAAACAAATACCCGAGATGACAAGAATCAGAATTCCCAAAATAACATGAGTGTTTAATAACTGGATACCTATCAGCAACAGCAATAGGGTAAGCGACAGGAAGGTGATTCCAGCTTTATCGATGTTAGTAAGTTGCTGCTTAGTATAAGTTTCATGATAACCGGCTGCAATTATGACAAATACTAGTATCCCCAAAGGAACATTGACAAAAAAGACCCAATGCCAGCTTAATTGGTCTACAAGGAATCCACCTAGGAGTGGGCCGATAAGTGCAGATAACCCCCATGCAGTGTTGGTGAATGCCATGATTTTTGCACGTTCCTTGAATGAATAAAGATCAGCGATAATGGTGAATGTGAGGGGGATTACAGAGCCCGCGCCAATTCCTTGGATACAGCGGGCAATTATTAGAAAGAAGATATTTGGTGCTAATCCACTTAGTAGAGAACCAATAGTAAATAATACGAGACCTAATTGAAATAATGATTTTCTTCCCCAAACATCTGCTAATTTCCCGTAAATAGGAGTAGCAATTGCAGTCATTAGGAGATAAGAACTCATTATCCAGCTCTGAAATGATAAACCATGCAATTGACTGATTATGGATGGGAGAGCAGTAGTAACAATTGTAACTTCTACTGAAGTCATAAAAGTTGCTACGAAAATGGCACATAAAATTAAAATACGGTTATTTTTTTTCAATATTCAAACGTCCTTTTTGTTAGCATCAGTTAATTATTGAATATAACAACCTTTTTTGCAATCTTAAACTCTAGAATTTTATTTTCAGAGGACTATCCTTTATAATTGGTAGTAATTAATCGGAGGTGAGGACTATCAGAAGGGTATTATTAGAACTTCGTATACCAGATCGATAAAAAATATAAATAGAAGAGGATGATTTTATTAATGCAAGATGAGCAGCAAGCACACTTAATTGAACAAGGTGAAGATTCCGGAGATGACGGTGCCCCCAGTCAGAGGCAAGATTGGCAAGCAAGTACAGCACAGTTAGAGGATAGGTACCAGACAAATGCAACTATTGGATTAAGTGCTAAAGAAGCAAAAAGAAGATTAGAACGATTTGGGAAAAATGAACTAGAGGTCAAGAAGAAGTCTAATTGGGTTCTTTTTTTCAAACAATTCAATAACAGTATTGTCTATATTTTGGCAGTGACTGCAATTGCTACTTTCCTGTTACATCACTACCCAGACTCGATTGTTATAGGCGCAGTTATTGTAGCAAATGCCCTCATAGGATTTTTTCAAGAGGTTTCTGCCGACACTGCCCTGAACAAAATTCAAGGATTATTGGTAGCCGAGAGTTTTGTTATTCGTGATGGGCAACGAAAAATGATGGAGGCAAAGGAAATTGTTGTTGGGGACATTATTAGTCTTGAAGCAGGAGATTCTGTTCCAGCTGATATCCGTCTACTGACAGCCGATAATTTAAAGATACAGGAGTCGACGTTGACTGGTGAGACGAATTCTGTTGATAAGATTGAAGAGCCGATTGAATTGGAGAATGTTCCGTTAGCTGAGAGAGCAAACATGGCTTTTGCTGCTACAGCCGTAATAAGTGGTTCTGGCACGGGAGTCGTGGTAGCAACGGGAATGCAGTCGCAAATTGGTAAGATCCAATCCGATGTAATTAAAGTCAAAAACAAGGCAACGCCGCTGATGAAAAACCTAGATAAATTGGGGATTACATTATCATTGGCAATTGTGGCAATTGCGGCAATACTATTCTTCTTAGGTATGCATCTTAAAATCTATAGTCTGCCAACACTAACAGTTGCGATTATTACACTAGTTGTTGGTTCTATGCCGGAAGGAATGCCTGCAAGTGTTTCGGTTGTCTTGGCAATGGGAACGAGAAAATTGACTGGGAAGAATGCGATTGTTAAGACCTTGCCTGCAGTGGAGACTTTAGGAGCTGTTGATATTGTTAATACTGATAAGACAGGAACTCTTACCAAAAATGAAATGACGGTCACCGATATAATAACTCTCAATGGTGAGTACACAGTATCTGGTGTTGGTTATGATGCTTCGGGTCAAATTCTTGATACTGAGAATAGAGTTGTTGCCTGGAAAAATGATGATAAGCTGAATAAGCTTATTAAGATTGCTGGACAGACTTCTGATGCATCATTCCATTTGGAAGGCGGAGCCTGGATACTTACTGGTGAACCAACTGATGGAGCCTTGACCGGACTTTATCATAAAGTCACAGGAGAAGAACCAGACGTATCTGAGATTGATTCACTTCCTTTTGATTCGGAATTTAGGTATTCTGCAAGACTTGTTCAGGTTGAAAATCAGCGTTATTTAATGGTTAAAGGAGCTCCACAGACTTTACTAAGTAAGATTAAGAAATTTAGTCCTGATTTTGAAGAAGAACAGAAATGGTTAGATAAAGTTGTGAAACTTTCTAAACAGGGAAAACGTGTGGTTGGACTTGGATTACAGAAGGTCGATGACGCTGAGAAACTTGTAGATACGGCAAAAATAGGAAAGCAGTTTGAATTTGTGGGGATAGTCGGGATAATTGATCCTCCCAGAGAAGAAGCTAGAGATGCCATCAAGCAACTTCGATATGCTGGGGTTAAGGTTAAGATGATTACTGGTGACGACCCTAATACAGCTTTAGCTATTGCAAATCAACTTGACATGGGTGAAAATTTAAAGGCTGTTACGGGTCCAGAACTTGATAAGATGTCTGAACAGGACTTGATTGACAATATTGATAAGTATACGGTTTTTGCACGAACCACTCCAAGTGATAAGTTAAAGATATTGAAGGCACAGCAGCAAAGAAAGCACGTTGTATCAATGACAGGTGATGGTGTTAATGATGCACCCGCACTTAAACAAGCTGATATAGGTGTTGCAATGGGGATTAAGGGTACCGATGTGGCTAGAGGTTCGGCTGACATGATATTGGCAGATGACAACTTTATAACTATTCTTTCTGCAGTTAGAGAAGGACGATTAGTTTTTGATAATATTCGTAAAACGATCCGATTTTTACTACCAACAAGTTTTGCGGAAGGATTAATTGTTGTTTTCAGTATCTTGTTAAACCAGACTATGCCGCTATATCCTACACAGTTACTGTGGATCAACATGGTTTCAGCATTAACAATTCAATTTGCCTTCATCTTCGAGCCAGCAGAAAATGGGATAATGGCTAGGGGACCTAGGGATATCGGTCGTGGAATTTTGACGAAGTTTGATATTGTTGAAATAATCTATGTATCAATCCTGATCGCAGGTTTAGGTATGATCGCTTATAATGGTATGACTGCTCTTGGAATGTCACATATAATGGGCAGTACCATGACTTTGAATATTATTATCTTTGGTAAGATATTCTACTTGTTCAATATGCGAAACAATCATCTTGTTTTTTCAAAATATTTTTTTCAGAATAAAATCTCTTTTTACATTATAGGTATATTGTTGTTATTTCAGGTGGGTATTATTTATTTGCCATTTATGCAGGATATATTCCACACTGGATCGATTAATTTTGTTTATGGTTGGATAATTCCAAGTATAACAGGATTAATCGTGCTGATAGTCACAGAATTAGTAAAAGTTGTAAGATTAGTATACTCAAAAAAAGCAAGTAAATCGAAAATATAATAAATCTTTTAGTATTTCAAGCTAGGTTATCAGGAAAAATCCTAAAGAATTCCCGTATTTTATTCGTGAAAGCAAAAAAATTGATTACAATATTAACCTTTGTTACAATTTATGTAAGGTTAAGCGTTATGTACGGCTTAATACGAAGTGAATTTTCGAAGGGAGCTGAAAGTATATGAGTTTGGATGACAAAGTCGATGGAATGAAAGACAAGGTTACCGGTAAAGCAAAAGAAGTTGAAGGAAAAGCAACTGGTGACAAGACTCGTGAAGCACAAGGTAAGGCAGAAGGATTCTTGGGTAAAGCCAAAGAAAAACTTGGCGATGCTAAGGATGCTGTTAAAGATGCTGCCGAGGATTTAAAGTCGAAAATTAACAAATAATTTTGAGAAACAAAGTTGTACGAAGGGGGAGAGACTATGCATTGGTTATGGGTCTTAATTGTAGGTGCGATTATAGGTGCAATTGCAGGTGCAATTACAAGCAAAGGCAAATCAATGGGATGGATTAGTAATATTGTTGCAGGTTTAGTGGGCTCATCTATTGGTGAGGCAGTACTTGGTTCTTGGGGACCGCAATTAGCTGGAATGGCTATTGTACCATCAATTATTGGTGCAGTAATTCTTGTATGGCTAGTTTCATTTATTCTGTTTAGACACTAAATTTTATTCTTTCTTTTTGAAATAATGAGAACCTTGGTGAATTTCATCAAGGTTCTTTTTTTGGTTAATTCATAGTGATGGGAACTGGGTTATATATAAGTCCTGAGTGAAAGAACTACACGAAAAGGTAATGATATTTTCAGCGTAGTTCTTTCGATATAATTAAAAAAATTGTTGGTTACGGTCAGCATGTCCAAAAACAATATCCTATGGAGGAATATCCAAAATGTATAACAGTTATAACATAATATTCGAACATAGAAACTAAAAAAATAGTTAACAAATAACACAGCTGTTCCCTACGATAATTATAATATACTGCATAATTAAAGTGTTTCATGACAAACATGAACTAATCATAGCTAGAGTCAACTAGATCGTAGTTTACCCTTCTTACCGATGATTGCGCACGCCCATTTGAAAGGTATTATTCAATTGCATATCAGAATATCAAGTCAATTAATTCTTCCTAAGCAAAAGATGTATTTTATGTTACATAAGAAGTTAACACTAGATATTGCTTCTGAAAACTACATTAACTCTTAATTTTTCGAATATGAGTACTGCTGCAATCGACTTGATTGTATCTCCAGGAATAAACACAAGAACGGACAACAGGGACTTCAGAAAAGGCATCCCAGTTGATACAGTTAACCCAATAGCTCCGCAGACATTGATAAAAGCAACTCCAATAATCCAAATGATAGCAAAATCGACCAACATTTTCTTATTTGAAAAAAGTTCAAAAGACTTGCCCATAATTAAAGGACAGAGTAAATAACTGAGCAGATATCCGCCGGAAGGACCAATGAAGACCGCAATACCACCGCGACCACCAGGTAGAAAGGGACATCCCAAGGCAACCAAGACAAGTAGTGAGAAAACTGCTAAAGTTCCCTTCTTGGAGCCTAATAATGCACCTGCAAGCATAACACCTAAGTTTTGTAAAACAATTGGCAATGGAATAAAGCCTATAGGAATACCGGGAATCAATCCCAAAATAATCAAAATAGCCGTCATCAAAGCGACTTGAGTTATCGTTCGTACCTTCATAATAAGCCTCCTAAGTGTAAATAATTACGAGTTAAACAATATATCCTAGTTAACCATTTTGTCAAATTTAGTTAACAGTTGTTTTTTTTTATTTTATGTGTAATTATTTTATTGTTAACCATTGTGTAAATTATTGTTAACAGAAGGAGCATGAAAATTGAATTACATGACATTAGCTCAAGATATTTTAGCTGGGAACAGAGAAATCACTGAAGAAGAAGCACTTAACATTCTTCATAGCAAAAAGGACTGGTGGTCAATTTTTGCCGCAGCTGTCTATTTAAAGAATCAAGTGACACAAAACTCGTTAAGATTAAATGTCTTATTAAGTGCAAAACAGGGTATTTGCAATGAGGACTGTGGCTATTGTGCCCAGTCACGGAGAAGCAAAGAGAAAATCGAAAAATACGGCTTGGTGCCAAATGCTGTAATTTTAAAAAAGGCAATTCTGGCCAAGAAGAATCATGCAAGTGTCTTTTGTATTGCGCTTAGCGGAACAAAACCATCTAAAAGAGAAGTTAATCAACTGTGTGAAATTATCCCAACTATCAAAAATAGACTTGGTCTTGAGATTTGTCTATCTGCCGGTTTCGTGGATGATAAACAGTTAGCACAGCTCAAAAGTGCTGGAATAGATCGAATAAATCATAATTTAAATACTCCTAGAGAGAATTATTGCAAAATTGCAACTACACATAATTATGACGATAGATGTGCAACACTTGAAAGAGTTAATGAGCATCAGATTGATGTTTGTTCTGGTTTTATTTGTGGTATGGGTGAAACAGATGAGGAATTAGTTGAACTCGCTTTTGATTTAAAGAGCAGGAATCCTTTTTCAATCCCAGTTAATTTTCTGTTAGCCATTGAAGGCACCCCATTGGAGGGGAAAAATGAATTGACGCCGCTTAAGTGCTTAAAAATAATGGTTATGATGCGCTTCATTTTTCCTAACAAAGAACTTCGTTTAAGTGCTGGACGTGAAAAACATTTTGACTTCTTACAGCCAATGGCTCTCTTATTGGTAAATTCAACGTTTCTGGGTGATTATCTGACAGAAGAAGGAGAAAATAAAAATGTGGATCTAGATTTCTTTAAAAATTTGGCTTTAAATATAGAAAACTACTGATTAGGACATTAAGATGCAGATAAAATATATGGGGCAAATATTCAAAAAACACATCCACAAAATAAGTTGATGTTGTAGTAGAAGAGCCCCAATCAATAGGTTTTGTCAGACAACATAAGCAGAAATTTGGTCTGTAGTTCAGATGTTGTTAAAACGTACAGTGAGATAACATTGCAAAAGTTTACGTTGATAATGCGATATTGGAAGCAAGAATATCCGAACTGGTAGATTCGATTGAGTCCTCAATAAAACCAGAAACCAAGGATTTACAAGCAGTAATTGCTTAAGTAAACTCATAATTTACATATACCGATGTAAATTACCACGTTCTTTAAAAGAGAGAGAAAAGTGTTAAGGCTTGGGTGTAACCGAAAGATGGTGGTACTTATTGGTGGGGGAGAGCAAGATATAAGAGTGCATATGTTGCTAGCTTAAACATTGATGAATTAAATAATATAGCTACTCCTAACGAAATCACTTATATATATGTGTTCGAAAAATTGCAAGTGACATTGGTTATGTTAAACACAAAAGTAATAGACGAATTGTAGCAAACATAATTTTATCCTTAACCTATTCAATTAAATACAATAAGGCGGTGTTAACATGAAATTTGATATTTTTTCATTAATTGCAATTTTATATGTTGCTTTAGTTTTTGCATTTCACTATGTTTTTAATGTGATTTCATTACCTACTCTAACAATAATTTTATTAGTATCAACAGTTGTAATAGTATGCATAAGAAAATATTTTTTATGAATATTTTAATTTTTTAAATGGACTGTCTTGAATTATGTAAGATAGTAGCAATCTCATTTTGCAAAAATTCGTTCGATTGACGAGCTCTCTTTAATTTATTGCCCACTACATCCAATTAAACTCCTACTTTATGTTGAGAGCTTTTTGATTTTATAAAATAAGTTTTTATTGGTAAATATATATTTTTTTGTTTTTATTTGCTATATTTTATTTTTAATACTTATAATCAAACCTGGGATGGCGCATATAAGAATATCGTAATAATACCAAGAAGCCGGCGCATTAAAAAATACTAGAAATGGCAAGCCAATTAATGATAGTCCGATATAAAACCATATATTTTTATAAAAATTTACCATATTTTTTCTCCTTATCCAAATTAGTATTTATCAACAGTTTGAATGAGTCTTGTTTATGATTGATTATTAGAAACGTCGATATAAAACTTAGTCAATCGTCTTGATAAGGTTAACACAAGCGACACCATCTTCTTGGTATATATCGCCACTGCGAACATAGCCGAGTGTTTCATAAAATGTTACTGCTGTCATTTCTGAATGTATGACGATCTTTTTGAAATTTTTTTGTTGAGCAATGTTTTCTAGAGAACGAACAACCTTAGTGCCTAACTTTTTTCCTCTATATTCCTTAAGTGTTGCTACACGTGTAATACGTACTATATCTTCATCCCGTGGTAAAAACCTAGCAGTTGAAATAGGCTTTTTATTACTAAAAATGACACTATATATTGTCGTTTCTCGATCGTTGTTATCAAATTCATCTTCTAAGCTTAAGTCTCGTTCTAAAACGAAAACAGACATTCTAACGTAACAGCTGGAAGCACGTAGATAGTCAAAAGCACCAACTTTTATTTCTAATTTTTCCATGTTATCCTCCATGTTTATCACCGTTAATTAAAAGAGCTCACTCTTTATCATATCGTAGATGTATTTTTTCATTGGGATGTGAAATTTTAAAAATTATCATATCACATATAACACCATAAATCATTTGGCATGACTAGGAGTCTGTCGATCCGGTCCAGAAAAGTCCAACTATATTTTTGGGAAAAATATCATTCTCATATTCATCATCAATGTTTTAATTATCCTATATTATGATAGTTTTCTTAATTACTATGGTTAAAAAGCGGATGATTTATAATGATCAAAGAAAAATCCTATGTAGCTTTCTCTACTTTATTCAACGAAGATGATAGTTTGAATGTTGGTAGAACAATTCAACATGTAAAATACTTAAATCAGCACGAAATAAAATCCATATTATTATCTGGAAAACAGTATAGTTTTTCTAATAATGAAAAATTTGAACTAATTAATACATTTGATCATAAGAATCAATTATCTGAGAATTTTGAATTAATATTTGGAATATCAAATATTCGACAAAAATATGGCGAAGAATTGGGCAAATTTATTTAGGAATCATCAATGATTAATGCTGTAATAGAGGGTTTTCGCCGTATTTGCTATCAACTCAACACGAAGCAATGAGTTATTTTAAGAAGATTGTCTCACTAGTGGATAAACAAGTAATCGTATATAATAATCTTGGTCGAACTGGACTTGACTTAAATATTGAAAATATTATTGATCTATTAAGTTACCCACGAGTAATTGGTGTTAAGAAAGCTGAAGACTTCAAGAAAACTTAGAAATTTTAAACAATTTAAACAAGATGGAAAGAATTTTTTGATATATTCTGTCAGAGTTTTTCATAAAATACGTTGAAAAACCATTTATAGTGACTTTTGCTATAAAAGTCGTATATGAAACTAGAATAATTAATAAAATTCATGAGCAGAAAGACCGAGTGGAATCATAAACTCTTTTTTCAAGATCTCACTAATTTTAGGTACGGGAATTTTGTTCATAACATTCACCTCTCTCAATGATGATAATTAACTATCTCTACATCCATAAAATCATTTTGACTGTCAACTGAAAAGTAACGACGATACTGTGCATTAATTTAATACTTACAGGTCTTCATGGTTACCAACCAATTTTACCGCGGTTACCGCAGATAGTACAAAAATGAACACTAATAATATTGACATGGCGACATTTATATATGTCGGTAAAGGTAGCATAAATACTGTTTCTGGTAAAAGATTACATAGCAAAAGTAATACGAAAGTCTACACTATTTTTTTCATAAATCCAAATTTCCTTGTAATACTGCCCTTAAAATAAAGTATTGTGCAGTTGTGTGCTATTTTTTAAATTAGTATACATTCAACTAAATGAACTTTGTAGTCTATTCTAAACACCTGTCTCTATACAGCGTATTTAAGCACGACAGAGACATATTTTGATTTGTTAGTGTAGTGTGTTAAGTCTATATTAGTGATTAATCACTTTCGAGTAATATAATTTTCTAAGTAGGAACTCAAGCTTTAAAAACATTGCGAGTATAACCCTTAATGTCTATCTATTATCAAAGAAAAAAGCTCATGTCCTCTGATGAAAGCTTTTCGTACCAATAATTCGGGAGTGTCAAGAAGTTTGTGTAAATGGGAATACCTTTCCCCTGTAAAATTAAACC
>NZ_JQAR01000020.1 GCF_001437155.1 Liquorilactobacillus mali | reverse complement strand
TTTCTATACAATTCAGAAATCTTTTATGCATTTACACAAGATATTTTACGCTCTCGAGAAAACATTGTACAATGGTATGAATTTTTTTTTTTAGGTGAAATTTACTAGCATAATGGGGAATATGTTGTTAAAATTATTTATGAAGATTGAGCCAAGATAATGATGATTAAGATACAGTAATGAAAAGAAAATTGAAACTAGGAAAGTATGCTTTCTAATTAAATTATATTGTGAGTAATAGTTAACTTAAAAAAGAGGATGAATTTAATTGAAGAATAAAGGGAAATGCTGGGATAGGTTGTTGAGCGGTTTAATTTATATGTCTTTTTTTCTTTTTGGTTTTTTTGTCTTGAATTGTACAACAACTGTAAAGGCAAGTAGCTCCTCTTCAGTTAATGTTGCTGTAACACAACAACTTAATAAAGATCATTCATTGCGTGGTCAAAAATATATCAATGGTTCATGGTATTACTTTGATGATAGTACCGGCAATGTTGTAACTGGATGGAAGTATATAGCTGCTCAGAAAAAGACTGTCTATTATGCTACAGATGGTAAAATGCTGTATGGGCAGCAACATATCAATGGTTCATGGTATTATTTTGATGATAATACAGGTGGTGTTGTAACTGGATGGAAGTATATAGCTGCTCAGAAAAAGACAGTCTACTATGCAGCAAATGGTAAAATGCTGTATGGACAACAGTATATTGGTGGCAAGTGGTACTATCTAAATGATAACACAGGTGCAGTTACGACAGGTTTTAAATATATTCAAAACCAACGCAAAACGGTCTACTATGCTGCAAATGGACAGTTACAATATGGACAGCAACATATTAACGGCAAGTGGTATTACTTTGACTCAGCAACTGGGGCAATGAAGACAGGTTTTCAATTAATCAAAAATCAGAATAAAATTGTTTACTATAATGCCGCTGGGCAAATGTTGTATGGTCGCCAAAAAATCAATGGGATCACTTATTCATTAAACACCGCAAGCGGAGCTTTAAGTATTTCAAATATTTCCTTGCAATTAGCTGAAGCAAATTTCGCACAAAAAACGAAGCAAACAATTGTTACTGTTGCCAACTATAAGAAGACAGCAAATGTATATCTTTATCAAAAAGATACAAATGGAATATGGTCTCAAGTAATAGCTACGTCTGCTGGGCACGTTGGGTATAACGGGCTAGGGAAGACGTATGAAGGGGCTGGAAAGACTCCTCAAGGAGCGTACACACTTGGCACGGCATTTGGAAGCCATGCGAGTGTAAGTACTGGTCTATCCTATCGACAATCAGATAGTCGCTCTTATTGGATTGAGGATGTAAACGATTCAGCTTATAATACATGGCAAGAAAGAAGCTATGCTAAGGCTCCAAGTGAGCATTTACTGAGTTATCCAACGCAATATGAGTATGGGATAGTCATTAATTATAATACTAATCCTGTTGTAAAGGGTGCTGGTTCCGGCTTTTTCGTACATGTCTCAACTGGTGGTTCGACAGCGGGGTGTGTTTCGGTACCGAGATCAGTTTTAATCGCGATGCTTGCCAAACTCAATAAGGGTGCATACATCGTAAATGTTAATACCGAAAGTCAGATTAGTAGTTACTAGAAAATAATAGTAAAATGGGAGTTGTGCGAGGTCACTTGCTGAGCATAACTCCTTTTTTATTCGGTCTGTATTAAACAGATCAGTTTTTTGTAGGGTTGTGTTTTAGTACTGCTATACTTGTTCTTTACACAAAAAACTCCGTATGCCTAAACATACGGAGAAAAGGTTACGTGATTAAAAATCACTTCATTTACTTATATAGGGGGAGTAAATGAAAAGTTGTTTTTATATCAGGTTACAAGTGCAATATTATGCTTGAAATGTGAAGAAAATGTGAAGAAAGGCTTTAAAAAGATTTAAAGGAGCACAGTTATGATGGAAATAAAGTCTTTGCACTCGTATTGGTTAGCTAGGAGTGAGTATTAAATGGTAAGAGAGAATAAGGGAAAATTAGATATGACTTGGCCTGTGCGTAAGTTAAGTTGCGAGCAGGAAGAAATTAAAAATGAAGCACTGAATTTTGTGAAGAGTAAGATTGAGGCAAGACAGAAAGGTATATTTGTGATCGGTGGACGAGCTGGAACTGGTAAAAGTGTATTAGTTACAGCTTTGTTTAATGAAATTCAAGCAGCTTGTAAGGATAAAAGCTCAATTTTTAGTAAAACTAAAAATTATGTACTAGTTAATCATCCAGAAATGTTGAAGTTCTATAAAAGAGTAGCAGGGGAATCTCCGATATTATTAAAAAAGAATTTTGATAGACCAACATCTTTTATCAATAGGATTCATAAAAGTGCTGAACAAGTTGATATTGTAATTATTGACGAAGCACACTTATTGTTGACGAAAAAAGATGCATATAATCATTTTTATCAGGAAAATCAACTGCAAGAAATTCTAAAGTATGCAAGAATAGTTATACTGATATTTGACAATAAACAAGTATTAAAAGCCAAAAGCTATTGGTCAAAGCAAAAATTAGCAGCAATTTTAGGTGAAGACAATGTCAAAATCAGACATTTGCAGAAGCAGTTTAGGATAGAAGCAAACGTTGATGTGCAGAATTGGATCAGTGATTTTTGCAGCAAGAAAATCAGTCATTTACCAGCAAAACAAAAATTTGATTTTCGCATAATGAATGATGCAAAAGAAATGTATGAATTAGTAAAAGTCCATGAGAAAACTGAGGGACTTAGTAGATTGTTAGCGACGTACGATTTTCCATATCGCTTAGATGGAAATGATTATTTTGTAAAGGCGGGGAATCTGAGCCTACGTTGGGATAGAAGCAAGCCACAAGAATCTTTGGCATGGGCCGAAAGAGCGGATACTATTGATGAGGTTGGGTCTGTTTATACAATCCAAGGTTTTGATTTGAATTATGCTGGTATAATTCTTGGACCAAGTCTGGGATATGATGAACAATTGGACAAAATTGTTGTTCGCTCAGAATTTTATGAAGATCAAGCTGCTTTTAATGGGATAAAACACTTGGACACAAATATCAAAGCAGCTAAAGAGCGATTAATACTGAATGCCTTAAATGTTTTATTAACTCGTGCAAGAAAGGGTCTATATATCTATGCAGTGGACAGCAAACTACGAAAAAAGCTGTTACAAAACTAGAAAAAGTATAATCTGGTTACGTAGTTTTATTTAATAAAGAATTTATAATATCGGAACAGAGAAGGCTGTCTCGACCAGACTGAAATTTTTAATTCAAAGAAAAATAAACAATTGACTTTTAATTTGTAAGGTGTTTTAATATAAAATAAATAAAACAAAGAAAGGATCTATTAAATGTGTATTCATACGAAACTCTCAAGTTCATATTATTATGGCTTTGCTTACTTTAGGTAACGTTCGTGTTTCGTGGCACGGACGGGACGTCCGTGTCTGGGTGCGCAAGGTCATTTTTTGCCGGCTAGACGTGTAGTAGTCTAGCTGGTGATATGACTGAATTCTTTGTTGAATAATCGGTTGAAGCAAACCAGCTAGATAAAAAAATCTAGCTGGTTTTTTATTTTAGTTTTTTATTACAAAGGAGGATGAACATTATGGAGGCAAGTAAACGAAAGAGGCTAACAGTTGGGTTATATCTTAACTATTTTGTTCACGGTATAGGTTTGATAATCTTAGCCCAAAACATGCAGGAACTTGGTAGACTATGGGGCCAGCCCTTAGCAGTTGTTTCATACGTTATTTCTGGTGTTGGCATTGGGCGCCTAGCAGCGTACCTGTTACTTGGTAGTCTAGCTGATCGGTACGGAAGAAAGAGTTTTATTTATATCGGAATTGGTAGTTACTTTATTTTCTTTATCGGGATGTTGCTAGTTAAAGACGTGATGTCCGCATATCTGTTGGCAATTTTGGCAGGAATTGCCAACTCAGCACTTGATTCAGGGACGTACCCTGTATTTATTGAAATGGGTACCAATAATGGAGCTTCAAATATTTTGATTAAAGCTTTTATGTCAGCAGGAGAATTTATCTTGCCTTTAGGTGTCTCTTTTCTAGAGGTCAACAAATTATGGTTTGGCTGGTCTTTTGTACTTGCTGCTATTATCTTAGTTTTGAATGCAATAATTTTGTTTCCAGTGAAATTTCCAGAGAAAAATCTTAATCAAGAAACTCAACAGCAATTATTTGCTCATCTCCCAGCTTGGCGGAGAAAGGGTTTAGCGGTTGTACTCTCTCTTTACGGGTACAGTTCGATGGCTCTGATGATTCTATACACACAATGGATTAGCTTATATGCTGAAAAACAGCTGCACTTTAGCAATTTGCAGGCACATTTGTTGCTTTCTCTATACAGTATAGGTTCAATTACAGGAGTTGTTATCGTTTTCTTACTGTTGCGAAAGCATATTTCTGAAACGATACTTTTAATTTCGTTAAATGCATTGAGCCTAATAAGTCTGTTAGTGGTTAATTTTACCAATAATAGTTTACTGATTAGTATTGCATCTTTGGTGTTCGGAATGAGTGCTGCAGGCGGCATTATGCAGACAGGATTAAATCTATTCTTGAAAGTATTCTCAAAGCATAAAGGCCTAATTACCGGAGTTTTCTTTACCTTTGGTAGTCTAGCATCTTTTTCAATTCCGTTAATTACTGGATGGCTTTCAAAGAACAGTATTAGGTCAGTATTGGAATTTGATTTGTTGATTGCATTGGTGGGCCTCGTGCTTTCTGTGGGTGCCCGTATGTTTTTAGGATCTGAGACTAATCTCGAACAGGCTAGGAAAAAGATTACGTTAATTGATTATTTGGTAATTAAGTTACTTGAATATCGTTTTAAAGAAGTTAAAGTAGTTGGAAAAATAAAATTTTTCAATCAGCAAGCATTTTTAGATGAAAAACGTGAGGAAGCAGTGCTTAATAGAATTTCAGTACAGAGTTCAAATGAGAACTTGACACCATACTTGCAAGATGTCTATCGGCATATTATGAAGAACTCACGAACATATGAGGCAGAGGACTTCGAGAAAGATGATTTAACAAACTAAAGGAGGCTTTCAATAATGAATTATCTAACAGCTGGTGAATCACATGGCCCACAATTAACAGGGATACTAGAAGGGTTTCCAGCAGGAGTGGTACTTGATATAGATCAGATTAATCAGCAATTATCGGCTAGACAAGGTGGTTACGGAAGAGGAAATCGTCAAAAAATCGAGCATGATACTATTCAAATTGTAGGTGGTGTACGCCATCAAAAAACTCTAGGCTCACCAATTGCATTGATGATTAATAATATTGACCATGCTCATTGGTCTAAAATTATGGATCCAATTAGTGTTGAGACAGAACAAAATACACTAAGAAAAGTTACAAGACCACGTCCAGGACATGCAGATTTAATTGGTGGGATGAAGTATGGACACCGTGACTTACGTAATGTTTTAGAGCGATCTTCTGCACGAGAGACGGCAATGCGTGTAGCAATAGGTGCAATTTGTAAGCAGCTTTTGAATCAATTGGATATCGGTATTGTTGGGTACGTAGAGCAGATTGGATCAGTTAAAGCTTTAGGAGGACGTCCAACTGACTCGGCAGAAATTATGGAGAAGATTTTACAAAACGACTTACGAATTATTGATAATCAAAAAGTAGCTGAAATTCATGAATTGATAGATAGGACTAAAAAGAATGGCGATACTCTTGGAGGAATTATTAGGGTAGTTGTGAATAATTTACCTGCGGGATTAGGAAGTTACACAGGATGGAACACTAAGTTGGATGCAAAATTAGCAGCAGCAGTTATGGGAGTAAATGCAATGAAGGGTGTTTCTATTGGAGACGGATTTGAAGTTGCTGGTCAATTTGGGAGTCAGGTTATGGATCCGATTGATTGGGACCAAGATGCAGGATTTACACGAACAAGCGATAACTTGGGAGGATTTGAAGGTGGAATGACTAATGGAATGCCTGTGGTGGTCTTTGCTGCAATGAAGCCAATACCAACCTTATACAAGGCACTACAAACCGTTAATGTCGAGACACATCTGCAACAAAAGGCTAACGTTGAGCGCTCCGATACAACGGCAATCGTACCAGCTTCAATTGTCATCGAGAGTGTGGTTGCAATTGAATTAGCTAAGGAAATCCTAGCTACTTTTGAGGGAAGCAATATTGAGCGTTTAAAAAAGCAAATTGCTGATTATCGGAAAGAAGTTCGAGAGTTTTAAAATTTTTTAAGAGGAGGCTAACTTGCGAATACACACGCTTGGCCCAAAACAAACTGATAGCTATGCGGCAACAAAATATTATGTTAACCAACATCTAATGAATCAAAGTGTTGAAATTGAGCTGCATACGAGTTTTGAAAAAATAATAGCCCAAATGTCAAAATATCAAGGCGAATATATTGTGATTCCCGCGGCTTTTAAGTCTAAAGAATTAGGTGTTGACTGGGGAGACTTCCACTATCGCAATATTGAACGTTTAAAATTAATTACAAGTTTCATATTTGAAATATCACCACTTGTATTGCTGAAAAATAGCAGATGCAATAGCGGGATAGCCTATACTCACGCTGCATTAGCCGATTTATTGAGACAGGTTGTTGAACCTGCTGAAATAAGATGTGCAAAGAGCAAGTACCTTGCCTATCAAGAGTATTTAGAAGATGGACAATATGTACTTACTAATACTAAAAATATTCATTTAAGAGAAAATGAAATTATTTTAAAAAAATTCAGTCCACAGATGGTTTGGGTAGTATATCAGATTATTAAGGAGTAGCCATAATAATGGAAAAAATTAAGTTAGATGCCTTTCGTACGGGGGGACTACATGGAACGATTGATGTTCCTGGAGATAAAAGCATTTCACACAGAGCATTGATGATAGGTGCAATAAGTGAAGGACAGACAATCATTAATCATTTTTTATGGTCACAGGATTGCCGCAGCACTTTAGATGCACTTCGGCAATTAGGAGTGGCAATTGAAGAAAGTACAACACAAGTAATTGTACATGGAGTGGGATTTGGGGGCTTCAAGGCTCCTGAACAACCACTTGAAATGGGAAATTCGGGAACTACAACTAGACTGCTAATGGGGTTACTTGCGGGCACGAACTTCACTAGCAATTTGAGGGGAGACGAATCTCTATCCAAAAGGCCGATGAACAGAGTTGCTGTTCCACTTTCTAAAATGGGTGCCAAAATTGAAACAACAAAGCTTGGAACTCTCCCAGCGGTCATTAAGGGGAGTAAAATTCACGGAATTGATATACAGTTACAGGTAGCCAGTGCACAAGTCAAAAGTGCTGTTATTTTTGCTGCATTGCAAGCCGATAACCCAACGACAGTAATTGAAAAGTTGCCAACGAGAAATCATACTGAACTCATGCTGCGTAAATTTGGAGCAGATCTCACAACTGAAAGTGATCAAAAAACGATCAACATAAAACCTATCAATAATTTAAGGGGACAAGTAGTCAATGTTCCCGGAGATATATCATCGGCTGCGTTTTTTTTAGTGGCCGCGGCAATTGTGCCCAATTCAAAAGTACTTTTGAAAAATGTCAGTTTGAATCCGACGAGAACTGGTATTTTAAAAGTTTTAAAACGAATGGGAGCAAATTTCAAAGTTGTTTACAAGGAAAACACAGATGAGTGTTATGGAGATATTGAGATTAGCACAAGTAATCTGACCCCAATTAGAATAACAGAAAACGATATTCCAGCATTGATTGACGAGTTACCACTTGTGGCCTTACTGGCAGCGTGTGCCGATGGGGTAAGTGAAATAAGAGGAGCGGCTGAATTACGTGTAAAAGAAACGGATCGTATTGCAACGGTCACCCAAGAATTAGGTAAATTGGGGGTATTGATTACTGAATTATCAGATGGAATGATAATTCATGGAAGAAAAAACTGGAAAATAAATACAAATGAACTGAATAGTCATGGAGATCACCGTATTGGTATGATGCTGGCAGTTGCTGCTTTGCGAACAGACCAGGAGTTGTATCTTAATGATGCTGCAGCTATTGCAGTTTCATATCCATCTTTTTTTACAGATTTAAAATCTCTATTGAGAAGGAGTTGATGCAATGAGTACGACGGAAGTTTTTATCAATGGGCTCGGCTTAATTGGTAGTTCACTTGCACGAGCAATTAAAAAAAAGAATGAAGAAATAGTGATAACTGCGGCTGATAAAGATAAAGATACGTTGGACTATGCAATTGCAAATAAAATAATTGATAGAGCTGCGGGAAATTTGGCGGCCGTAAAAACAGCCGATATTATTATTTTAGCAACTCCCGTGGATCAAATTGTCACTACATTGCATGAACTAAGCAAAATGCAGTTAAAAAAGGATGCAATCGTTACAGATGTGGGAAGTACAAAACAAACAGTTTTAAAAGCGGCTAAAGAGTTGATTCAACCAAATGTAACTTTTATTGGTGGTCATCCAATGGCTGGATCGCATAAAACTGGTGTTACGGCTGGAAGAGCCGATTTATTTGAGAATGCGTTCTATTTTTTGGTCGCACCAAAGGCAAAAGATAAGCAGATAGAAAAGCTACAGTTATTGTTGCAAGAAACAAATGTTAAGTGGTTTGAAGTAGATGCCAGCACACATGACAAATTAGTGGGACAAATCAGCCATTTACCGCATATCATTGCAGCAACTTTGGTAAACCGAACGCAAGATGAATTTGCAGATTCTCCATTGGGGATGAAGATGGCAGCCGGGGGCTTTAAATCAATTACTAGAATTGCTTCTTCTGATCCAGACATGTGGAGTGCGATTTTAAAAACGAATACAACGATACTCACGACTCAATTAGCAAAGTACCAGCAGCAGCTTTCTGAAGTCCAAGATGATTTAAAAAATGGCAACCAAGAAAATCTTTATAATTTATTCTTTCAAGCTAAGAATAGTCGTGATAAATTGAGTAACCAAAAAAAATATATCTTACCAGATTTCTATGATTTATTTGTTAACATACCAGATAAAGTTGGTGCAATTGCAAGAGTAACGCAGTTGTTAGCATGCAATAAAATTAATTTAGTTAATTTGCAGATTTTAGAGATCCGAGAAGAAATTGATGGTATTTTACAGCTGACGTTTATGAAAGAAATTGATTATGAGAAAGCAAAAAGAATACTTTCGAGTCAGGGATACCAGATTGTTAAGGGGGAATAGAAGATGGATGCTATCTTGATTGGTTTTATGGGAAGTGGGAAGACAACAATAGGAAGGATGCTAGCTAAGACTTTATTGGTGCCACACACAGACCTAGATCAAGAAATTGTTGAAAATGCTGGACAAACAATACCAGAATTTTTCTCAAACTATGGTGAGAAAAAATTTCGTGAATTAGAACACCAAATCTTATTGAATCAATTGAAAAAAAATGGAGTCCTCTCAACAGGTGGAGGAACTCCAATTAGTATGCAAAACTTAGAAATACTACAAGCAACAAAGGCACCTGTGATACTGCTAGAAGCCTCAACAAATACGATTTTAGAACGAGTGGGTAAGAGCAAAGAAAGACCACTTGTAAATCAAATGTCAGTAGAACAATTAGCGGAGCTGCAGTTTAAAAGAATGCCCTTTTATCAAAAATGCGCTAATTTGTGTATAAACACAGATAATCATTCACCACTAGAAATTACTGAACAAATTTACAAGTATTTATCAGTAAACTAATTTACAATAATTAGCTGTTATAGAATCAATAGTTTTCGACCGAATTCTTGAGAAAAGGAGCTTTTTCGCGGATAAACGGGATGATGAAGCGATCTAACCCAATTTTTCCAGCATTGTAACCAGCAATGATAATTATAAATTCGAGGAAAATATATTTAGGATTAACTGAGATACTTCCAGCCAATATATAGCTGAAGTTCATCATAAGTGCAAAGAATGTTGCTGTTGTGGTAAATGCACCAAAAATTAAACCAAGACCAATGAATATTTCGCCCCAAACTACTAGAAAATTAAAAACACCAATATTTGGAGCAACGAAATTTTCCAGAATTGAGGTAAACCAACCGTATGCAGAATGGCCTGTTGGATCAAGTACAGGCGTCTTAATTGCTGCAGATATAAATTTTTCCGCAGAAAAATTGCCGACTTTTTCAATTCCGGTCATTAGCCACAGGACACCTAAATAAATTCTAATAATTGCTAATAAAATACTGCTTACATTTGAACTGCGTAGCCATTTTATCATTATTATCCCTCCATATTTAATGAATTCGCTTTCACAATGTAAGTATATACAAGATGAATGTGATTGTAAAGAAAAGTGAAAATGTACACAAATCTGCATTAGAATAGCTGGTCGGGGTGATTTTGAATCTTTTGTGAATAAATACAAGGAGCAGAGCCAAAAGTTATATTTTGACCCAGCTCCTTTATTTATTCTATATAAACATGTTTCATAACTCGAAATTATCCATGACTTCAAATAACTAAAAATGTGAGTAAATGAAATGATCGACTGATTTTTAAAGATCTTCTTTTTCTGATAGGGTAATCACGCCAATAGCATTTAATCCTGTATGAGTCATGATTATTGGGCTTGTCAGTCTTATCAAAGATGGAACATGGCTATTTTCACCCAATATTGTTTTCTTTAGTCTTTCTAAAAATTCAGGTTCTGGATCGACATGCGAAAGAGATAAGTCAATGATTGGATTATCAATGTGACGCTTGGCAAGTTCTTCGCAGAATTTAACGAAGGTTTTTTTGCTTCTTCCTTTTACAACAGGATCAAGGCTTTTATCACCCAACTCAACAATAACTTTGAGGTTGATTAGTTTCGTCAGGGTACCAGCTAAACGACTTACACGCCCACCTTTTACCAAACAATCTAAATTATCAATCAAAACACTGATTTTAGTACGTTTATGGATTTCTAGACAATGTTCTTTAATTTCCTCAATACTTTTTCCAGCAGCCACATCTTTTGCTGCTGCAATTACCTGATACGCCAGACCACGATCTGTAGATTTGCTGTTAATAACAGTTACTTCAGTATCTGTCATACCAGCAGCGGTTTGTGCAGTTGCACAAGTACCACTTAAAACATCAGAAATCATAATTGCAAGAACTGAGCTGCCGTCTGCACCAAGCTCATCATACATTTCCACAAACTTTCCTAGGGCTGGTTGGCTGGTTTTGGGAAATCTTCCAGCACGCAGATGATCAATAAGTTCTTGGCGCGAGATGTTTTCACCATCTATGAATGTTTTTCCGTCAATCTCAATGGACAAAGGAATAATATTAATCGAGTATTCTTTCAATTCTTCATCCGTGAGTTGAATTGAAGAGTCAGTCAGGATTTTAATGGATTTAGTCATGCTGTATGCTCCTTAGATTTTTAATCTGCTTTTTATTTATTAACATTACTTATCATATTATACACTTATTATACGCTAAATAGTTTTTAATTCAACATCATGTAAACTCTAAGTCTAGATAACTAATAATTATACTACGTAAATTATAACAGAAATAAGAGAATCTAGTTATTGATTATACTTGGTAAAATAATAAAAAAAGACACAATCAACAATGACTGTGTCCGCTATGATATCTAGAAATTTCTAACACTTGGGGGAGCGTCAAAGACATAGATATCATTTGTTGTATGAGTTATCAGCTCTTACAACAAGGGAAAAGAAAAAGATATATTACTAGGGTATGTAATGAATTGTAGAGTAAAAATGTGAATTATTTGTGACGATAATTCTAGTTTTTTTTAAAGATTAAAAAATTATAGAAGAGAAACTGTATTTTGAAGTGCCTTTTGGTACTTGGAATTGAGGACAACTCCGATACCTAATTCGTCCGGAACTGAGAGCATGCCGTGTTCAAGTATGAACTCAGACGTTATAACATCCTTAAAATAGTAGCGAGAAGATGCTGAAATATCACCAGGGAAGTTTAATCCGGTCAGGCTTGCAATTGCTAGATTAGTTGCACGACCAATACCAGCTTCGAGCATGCCACCACACCATACCAAGAGTTTGTGTTCCCAGCAAAAGTTTATTATTGCCAATGCGTTTGTTATTCCGCCAACGCGAGCAATTTTTAAATTTATTGCTTGGGCACTTTTAAGCATACATGCTGTTTTTACATCATCCAGTGAAAATATATTTTCATCAAGACAAAGTCGGGTTTTGATTCTTGATTGAAGTCTGGAATGGTCAACAAAATCAGTGGTTCGCAAAGGCTGTTCAATCATTACTAGATTAGGTGCGGCAAGTTCAGCAAATTTGGTGGTTGTTTTTAAGCTGAAACTTGAGTTTGCATCAATCATGAAAGTTAGATCTGGAAATTCTTGCAATATTCTTTTTATAATATCAAGTTCTTCAGATGAAGTCACTTTGATCTTGATTCGCCGGTAACCTTGAGCATTTGCGGAAATGATCGTATTTTTTAGATCTACAAGAGAAGATTTAGCCCCGATACTGATCCCCACTGGGACATTTTGACGATACGTAGTATTCATTTTCTGTGCGATTAGTTCAGCTAATGTTTTCTTTTGAGTTTTTGCAAAAAGATCCCATATGGCTGTTTCAACTGCAGCCTTTGCCATCTGATTTCCCGCAATGTTGTTAAAAATAATTGTTATTTCTTCTGGTTGGTTGATTTGAATGTTTTTTAATAAAGGACCGATTACTTTCCTAATAATTAAACGAGCCGATTCTTGAGTTTCTGGCGTGTAGTAGGGTGCAGAAAAAGCTTCAAGTTCGCCGTAGCCCCAGATACCTGCATCATTTTTTAATCCAATAACTGTGATTTCCCGTTCTGAAATTGTTTCGTGATTACTGATAAAGGGTTTCTTTAACTGGAGTTTTATTGGGAGCAAGTGCATCTTTATAATTTTCATATACATTCCTTCTTGCGTATTATTGCCAAAATTTCATTAGGATTTTCTAGGTGAATATTATGACCAACACCTGATATGACAAAGCGTTCAGAATTAGGAATAAGAAGTTGCATATCGTGTGTAATGCTGCTGAATTTAAAATCAAATTCACCGGCAAAAAGGGTAGTGATAGTCTGCAATGAAGGCAGTTCATCCCAGTAATTAGGCATTTTGCCAGTTCCCATCCCCAGAAGGCTTTTAGATAAACCAGCGCTAGATTGTTGCAGGCGTTGTGTACGTACAAATGCTTGGACTTTGGAAGGCAAACATTTTTGACTACTGAAGAGGGGAAGATTTTCCCAGAAATTTACAAAATTGACAAGGCTGTCTTGTTGCAGTTTGAGAGCTAAGCGCTGATCGTTAGCAATCCTAGCCTTGCGAGCAGAATTGTCCTTAATTCCAGCAGTGCTGCTTTCTAGGTAGAGATGATTCACAATATTAGGGTGCCTGAATGCTAGAGCAAGTGCTAGTCGACCACCCATTGAATAGCCCCAAACATTGACTTTTTGATTAGTAATTTGTCTGGATAATGTGGCCAAATCATCGGCTTGTTGTTCAATGGAAAAACATTCAATATTTCCAGTACTTTCAGATTGTCCATGTCCCAATAAGTCAGGAATAATAATCATTCCAGGAAGTTTTTTTGCAATATTAAGATATTCTCTGTGCGATCCCATAAAGCCATGCAGAAGCAACCAACAAAATGGTGCAGACCCATTTTTGAATACTGTGTAGTAATATTTCGAAAACTTGGTTTTAAAAAACATTATTAAAGCTCCTTTGCAATTTGCCTTGCAAATCGATCAACTAATTCCTGACGAAGGGCAACATTATCTTTTCTATTAGTCTTTACTTCAATGATTTCGAGTGTATGCGCAGGTGTACTCAAATGTTCTTTCAAGTCGGTTACAGTCGTAACTAATGAATATTGTGCGTGGTATAGACTAGCTACTTGCTCAATATCAATATCGAGTGGTGTCCCAAAGACATCTTCGAAGCCTGGACTTCCCGCCTGAGGAAGGAATGAAAATATGCCACCACCATTATTATTGATAACAATAATTTTTATTTTTAAATGATATTTCTTTGCCATCATTAAGCCATTCATGTCGTGAAAAAAGGCTAAATCGCCAATTAATAAAAGATTATCAGTGGATTTTGTGCTGATTCCCAAAGCTGTTGATACAACACCATCAATGCCATTTGCCCCACGATTACAGAAAACACGAAGGAAAGTCGAAGGCTGGAAAACACTATCGACATCACGAATTGGCATTGAATTACTGATAAACAAATTACGCTCTTTGTTCTTGGTTGCTGAAATTACTCTGACGACATCCAGTTCATTCAATGTACTAGTAGGATCGATTTTGTTGATAGAGGTATATGCTTTTTCAAGTGTGGACCACTTGTGTAACCATTCACCATGTACGCTGACAGGTGGGAGTTGATTAAAGAAAGCCTCTGGTGATATGTCTAACGAAAATGTCGCAGTCTTTGTATAGTCATTGAGTTTGTTTCCTTCATCAAGTGAGTAAATTGTAGCATGACTTTCTTTTAAAAATAAAGCTAATGAGGCTGCAACAAATGTTTGACCAGTTCTAATAATAACTTCTGGGGTCAAGTCAGTTAATTTATCTGATTTGGTTTTCAATAAAGAATCATAACAAGTAATAACATTAGGCCTAGAAGGGCCACGTAATTGACTTAAAGGATCAGCTAGTATCGGCCAACCGCTTTTTTTTGCCCATTCAAGCATAGCAGTATTAGAAGTTGTACGCTGGTTTGGCCCAGCCAGAATTATTCCTCGCTTCTTCTGTAGTGAAGCATGCAGTTCTGTAATCAGATTAGTGGGCAAGGCAGGAGTGCTTGGAAGCAAAGCATATTTCTGTTGGTCTTGATCGAATTTGATTGGTAATTCAGGCATCAAAGGTTTGCGCAAAGGCTGATTAAGATGAACAGGACCCGCAGGATTACTTTGTGCAACTTGAAAACTTTTTTGAACGACATAATTAGTATAGTCTTGTGAGCTCTGATTAGTTTCAGGTAATGGGAGTTCAAAAAAGTCCTTAACTTGGTTACCAAAAAAATGATCTTGGTCAAGTGCTTGAGGTGCAGCAATTTTTGTGAGTTCAGGTGGACGATCAGTGGTTAGTACAAGCAATGGGACATGTGAAATTGCGGCTTCACAGACTGCAGGATAAAAATTTGCCGCGGCAGTTCCCGAAGTACATACTATTAAAACAGGTTTGTTAGTTTTCTTTGCAATTCCTAAGGCAAAAAAAGCAGCCGATCGCTCATCAACATCAACAAAGAGTTGAATTTTTTGTTCACGTGCTAACTGTGCTAATGCCAAGGCAAAGGGAGTTGAACGTGACCCTGGTGCAATTACGGCTGTTGTGAGTCCTTGAAGCAACAATCCGTTTAGAATAAGTGAGATGTGGTTTGTTAAAGTTTCATTTTGTTTCATTCATTATCTTCCTTTAAAATATTCAAGATTGGATTAAATTTCATTCTGGTCTCTGCAACTTCAGTCTCGGGTACTGAGTCGGCAACGATTCCAGCACCTGCAAATAAGAATGCTGTAGTACCGCTTATAATACCAGAACGAATCCCGACCGCTAGTTCGCCAGTACCGTCAAACGAAATATGACCAATGGGTGCCCCAAACAGTCCGCGGGTAAAGGGCTCTATTTTATCAATCTGCAGTAATGCTTTTTTTCGTGGTAGTCCTCCTAACGCAGGAGTAGGGTGCAGGTTGTTCAATAAAGAAAATAAGTCATAGGAACCGGTTCCTTTGATAGGAGTAAAAAGATGTTGCACATTTTTGTTTTTGAGTAAGATCGGTTCCATGGGATGATGGGTAACTAAACCAGCTTTTTTCAAACTGCTATTAATTTCGTTGACGACAAATTGTTGCTCGCTGCGATTTTTTTTATCCGCAAGGAGTATGTTCCCTAATTGTTTGTCTTCTAATGCAGTACCTCCACGACGAGTTGTTCCAGCAACTGCAGCGGTTTCAAAATAAGCGGCACCAAACTTGGCGAAACGCTCTGGAGTTGCGCTAAGAAAGAGCAATTCCTTTTGTTTTAAAAGAATATGATAAGTATTAGGCTGTGTAAGCTGAAGCCTTTGCCACAGCAAGCAAAGCTCGGGTTCGTGGGCTAATTCAATTTGCAAGTTCCGTGCAAGGACAACTTTTTTTAAATCGTTTTCTTTGATAAGTTTGGTTGTTTTTGCAACGGCAGCTGCCCATTTATCTACATTAAGTTCTTTCTTCGCCACTATTATATTATTCAATTGTCGATTTGATATAGAAATGACAGACAACTGAGAAATAAAAGCAATCTTTTCTTGTATGATCTCGCTTTTATTAAAGCTGCTAGTTATAAGTGTGAAGTTATTATTTTCAATGATAACTATATATTTTGGTAAAAAGAAATAACCGTTTGTTAAATTACCCCAGACTGATTTACCAGTTTGTTTGGATGAAAAACTAAACCCTCCAACAACCTGTGGAGGGACATTCGCATTTATAGGAGTGAGCAGTGAATGTAAATGATCTTTCCAGTGAGAAACAGCAGTAAACTGATTTTCTTGGCCGCCAGGAGTTATTTGCGAAAGGGAGCCAAATGAATAGAGCCTGAGACCTTCAGGAGTTTGAAATATAAAAGCATTATCATATTTTGAGGCCAAAGCAATCAGTTTTTTTTCATCTACAGGCTGCAGTTGGCTGTTTGTGTAATAGATTTTTTTACTCATAAAAACAGTCCTTACAATATTTTGATGATGATAAGATTCTACAGAATGATTTCAATCAATTAATTCTATCACATAGTTTGTCAGACTATGTTTAGAAAAGGTCACTGTTGTGCTAAATATATAGTTCAATAAGTCTGTTTAATAGGCAATATAATCATCCAATTTTTGTACGTTGCGGACAACAATTCTACGTTTACTGAATTCACCACTGTTCGTAAATTCAATCACGCCTTCCTCTTTAAGTTTTTTCATCATTCTGCTAACACTTGCATAAGTTGCAATGCCACAAAAACCAGCAATATCTTCGTTGGTAACATCAAAATTAATTAATATTTTTGAACTATTCGGTAATTTGAGACCAAATTTTAGTACTAAGTCTCTTAGAAAGCTAGCCAAAGCACCTAGTTTGCCATTCATTGTCAGTCGCTGCAAGCGTGAAAAGTTCTCTGACAATCTATGACGATAATATTGTTTTACATAGTTTTGGAGTTGCGAATTATTATTAACATATTTCCAAAATTTTACACGATTTATCTGATAAAAAGTTGCAGTGGGTGATTCGATACGCACGTTAAAGGGCTGTTCATCATATTGCAAAGCCTCATCATGCAATAAGGATATTACATCGGGTTGGTTAATATATGAAATATTAAATTCCCTGCCATCTTGTAAAATTACTGAAGTCTTAATGATACCTTCTTTAAGTATGAATACGCTTGCTGCCTTTAATCCATGAAAGGTCAAATAAGTGTGATAATCCTTGGTAATAGTTGAAATTTGTTTATCCTTTAAGAATTTCACAAGGTAGTCTATATCTTTATTAGTCATTTTATTAGTTATCTTATTAGTCATTGTTTATCCTCTCATTATGTAAAACTTATTTCTTGATTTAGATAATACTCCTAATTTTATCATATCATCTTATCAATTGGTAATGTTTAAAGAACATACACTTGAATAATGTTTTCAAACAATATTTATTGACAAGAAAAGATATAAACATAGCAGTTACTATTATTTATGAACAAAAAAGAAAGAAGATGAAGTTTAGATGGTTGAGATAAAGCTTCCTTATGATCGTGGAACGGTTACTGCAAAAATAGATGAACAAAATTTTGCAGGATCCTTAGTTTCCGAGGCAGCCACATATCATGCAAAATATTCAGAAAAAGAGTTGGTGGAACGATCGCTGGATAATCCAACAGCTTCTCCAAAATTAGAAGAATTGGCAAAAGGCAAAAAGAATATTGTAATTATTTCTTCTGACCATACACGTCCAGTTCCTTCAAAAATAATTACGCCAATTCTATTGCGTAGAATTCGTTCAGCCGCTCCAGACGCAAGGATTAGAATTTTAGTCGCAACTGGATTCCATAGGCCTTCAACAACGGAAGAATTAATCAACAAATATGGCAAGGAAATTGTTGATAATGAAGAAATTGTGATGCATTTTTCTGAACGTGATGAAGACATGGTTAAGGTTGGCAAGTTGCCTTCAGGTGGGGATCTCATCATTAATAAAGTCGCAACAGAGGCGGATTTATTAATTTCAGAAGGTTTTATTGAGTCACACTTTTTTGCTGGTTTCTCTGGCGGAAGAAAAGCCGTTTTGCCTGGTATTTCATCATATAAAACAATTATGGCAAATCATTCAGGTGAATTTATCAACGATAAACATTCAAGAACTGGAAACTTAAATCATAATCTAATTCATGAAGACATGGTTTATGCTGCTAAAACAGTAAAATTAGCATTTATCTTAAATGTTGTGCTTGATGAAGATAAAAAGATTATTGGTTCATTCGCAGGCGACCTAGAAAAGGCACACAAAAAAGGAACAGAGTTTGTGGAATCATTATCAGAGGTTGACGCAATTGAATCTGACATTACTATTTCGACAAATGGTGGTTATCCTTTAGACCAAAATATATATCAGGCAGTCAAAGGCATGACCGCAGCCGAAGCAACTAATAAGATTGGTGGAACAATTATTATGGTTGCGGGCTGCAGAGATGGACACGGTGGTGAAGGCTTCTATCACAATATCGCTGATGTTGCTGATCCTAAGGAGTTTCTTGATAAAGCTATTAATACACCGCGACTTGAGACAGTTCCAGATCAATGGACATCACAGATCCTGGCACGTATTTTAGTAAATCATCATGTTATTTTTGTATCAGATCTTGTTGATCCAGAGTTAATTACCAATATGCATATGGAACTTGCAACTTCACTGGATGAAGCAATGAAAAGAGCTTACGAACGCGAAGGCGAAAAAGCAAAAGTTGTTGTTATTCCTGATGGACTTGGAGTAATTGTAAAAGGTAAGAAATAGTATGGAAGCGGAAAAGGTAAGACAAATATTTCAGCTTGTTTCTGAAAAACAAATAAGTGTGGAAGATGCGACTGAGATTATTAATAACTCTGGGTTTACCGATTTGGGATTCGCTAAGATTGATACGGAAAGAAATAAAAGGACCGGTGTTCCGGAAATCATCTATGGCGAGGGTAAAACGGCTGAGCAGATAATTGGAATTGTTGAAGCAATGTTAGAGCAACAAAATAACATTTTGGTGACAAGAGTCAATCCCCAAAAAGCAAAAGAAGTTAGAGAAAGCTTACCACAACTGCACTACGACAATGTTTCTGAAATGCTATTGTGGGAAAGAAATCCGGTAGCTAAGACAATCGGTAAGATTGCTGTTGTTACGGCTGGGACTTCCGATTTGAAGATTGCTGAAGAAGCTGCAGTTACGGCGGAGGCTTTTGGCAATAGCGTTGTAAGAATCTATGATGTCGGGGTTGCTGGAATTCATAGACTGTTTGCACGGATAGATGAGATTAGAGCTGCACAGGTAGTTATCGTGATTGCGGGAATGGAAGGGGCACTAGCTTCTGTTGTAGGCGGACTAGTAAGTTCTCCAGTGATCGCAGTTCCAACTAGTGTTGGCTATGGGACGTCATTCAATGGAATGGCAGCATTACTAACAATGTTAAATAGCTGTGCAACTGGCATTACAGTGGTGAATATTGATAATGGTTTTGGGGCTGGTTATTCTGCAAGTAAAATAAATCATTTAGCGGAGGCGGCAAAATGAAAAGTTTATATCTTGATCCCTTTTCAGGAGTAAGTGGAAATATGCTGTTGGGTACGCTATTTGATCTGGGGCTGAACTTCGAAGATTTTAAGAAAGAATTGGCAAAATTAGAAGTAACCGGATACGAATTAACCTTGACAAAAACGGCTAAATCAGCGATCAAGGGGCACTCATTTGAAGTTACATTGAGCGCAGAATTTAAAGGACATCATACTGATGAAGGTGCTGAAAAAGTTCATCATCATGGAAGAAACTTAGCTACGATTGAGAGTATTATTAATGATTCTTCACTGAGTGAAAGTGTAAAAAAATCAGCTTGTGCCGTTTTTGAAGAAATTGCTAAGGCTGAGGCACAGGTACACGGCAAGAAAATTGATGAGATTCATTTCCATGAAGTTGGAGCAATAGATTCAATTGTTGATGTAGTAGGATTCTTTATTGGTTTAGAGTTGTTGAAGATAGATAAGGTTATTTGTGGAACACTCGTGGATGGAACTGGAACAATCAAGGTAGCACATGGGGTAATGCCTGTACCTGTTCCCGCAGTAATGCAGATGAGAATAAATAGCGAAGTACCTTTTAGACAAAGAGAAGATGTGCTCACGGAATTGGTGACCCCGACAGGCTTTGGAATTATAAAGCTTGTAACGGATACATTTGGTGGAATTCCAGATAACTTGGTGGTTGAACAAGTAGGATATGGTTTTGGAACACGAGAAACAGGTAGTTTGAACGCGTTAAGAGGATGTCTTTGTAATTCCTTGTTGAGCAATCAAAGAGTTACACAAGAGCAAGATCAAATAATGTTGATAGAAACCAATTTAGATGACGTTACTGGCGAAGAGTTATCTGACGCAACACAGATACTTCTCGAAGAAGGAGTCAAAGACGCATGGACGGAACCAATTATTATGAAGAAGGGACGCCCAGCGTACAAGCTTTGTTTGCTGGCAGCACCGACAAAGAGTGAAGAGTTGGTGAAAATGTTATTTGAAAAAACGCCGTCGATCGGTGTTAGACAACAACTGATGAGTAGAAAAATAATGCAGCGTAGTGTTAAATCTGTAAAGACGAGATTCGGTGATATTCACGTTAAATATTTATCCTATGACGGTTTTTCAAAAATCTCGCTGGAGCATGATGAACTAGTAGATTTAGCGAGAAAAAATAAAGTGGCAGTAAGAGAGTTAAGAAATAGGATTATGGAGTTTGTACAAAATAATTAAATCATAAAAGGAGTTTTTTAAAATGAGTACATTAACAGAAAAAGAAAAGAAATTACAATCTATTTTGGCAAGTTACAAACGAGTTGTGATTGGATTTTCAGGCGGAATTGATTCGACTCTTGTATTGAAAGAAGCAATCAATGCACTTGGTAAAGAGAATGTCTTAGCAGTAGTAGCAAATTCTGAGCTTTTTTCAGACGAAGAATATGAAAAGGCAATTAAGTTGGCAGGAGAATTAGGTGCACAAGTAAAAGGTGTGCAATTAGACTATTTGGCAGATGAGCATGTAAGAAACAATAAGCCAAATTCATGGTACTACATGAAAAAAATCTTTTATGCCAAGTTAATGGAAATTGCTGAAAAATTTGATACAGATGTAGTGTTGGATGGAATGATTATGGATGATGCAGCTGATTTTCGTCCAGGACTTCGTGCAAGAGATGAAGCAGGGGCTGTTTCTGTTTTGCAACAAGCTGATATATATAAAAATGAAGTTCGTCAGCTTTCACAAAAAATGGGATTAAAGAATTGGAACAAAATTCCTTCATGTTCTGTCTCATCACGTTTCCCATATAATACTGAACTAACGAGTGAAAAATTACGTCGTGTTTTAGCTGCCGAAAAATATTTAAGAGAGCAAGGATTTATGACTGTTAGAGTTAGAGTTCACGAAGATATGGCAAGAATTGAAGTACCTGAAAAAGAAATTGTGAATTTAGTTGCTAAGAAGACAGCCATAACTGAGAAACTTAATAAAATCGGCTATAAATATGTTACGGTCGATTTGCAAGGATTTGTCAGTGGACGTATGAACCAAGAACTTTCAGAAGAAGAAAAATTAAATATTTTAGTGGGGTAGAATTCGATGCATTATTCTTTATTTATACGCTGTATAGCAGAATTTTTGGGAACAGCTATCATGGTTGCTTTAGGCAACGGTTCGGTAGCTAACGTTGAACTAAAAGGGACAAAAGGCTTTCATGGTGGTTGGGTCTTAATTGGTTTTGGTTACGGAATTGGTGTTATGATTCCAGCGCTAATGTTTGCTACCGTTTCAGGAGCACAAATTAATCCAGCAATGACGATTGGTTTAGCAGTTGTAGGGAGTTTTCCTTGGCATGAAGTTGTGCCATATATTGTTGCACAAATGTTAGGAGCAATTTTTGGGCAATTGTTGATTATTCTGGCTTATAGTCCTTACTACGATGAGACTGAAAATCCAGAATCAATTCTGGGAACTTTCTCGACAATTGATGCTGCAAATAGTAAACTCAATGGATTTATCAATGAATTCATCGGTACGTTTATGTTAGTATTTGGTGCATTATGCATTACGGCCGATAAGGTCGATTCTCGTGCAGATTTCATCGGACTAGGATTCTTAGTAATGTGTCTTGTTGTTTCCTTCGGTGGTCCAACAGGCCCTGCACTAAATCCTGCTAGAGATCTGGGCCCAAGGCTTTTACATGCTATATGGCCATTTAGATTTAAAGGAAGTTCACAATTTTCTTACAGTTGGGTACCTGTAATAGCACCAATTGTAGGAGCAATTGTAGCTACAACTTTATATCAAGGTATTTTTAATTAACAAAAAATAGTTCGGTAACATTGCCGAACTACCTTTTTTTGTTATTTTTTATTCTTGTTATAAGAGAGCCTAAGCTCAGGTAAAAAAATAATAACAACAAGAAAGTTTATTAATAAGGATAAGGCAGTAAAAATGAACACACCATTATAGTCAAAAAAGTTTGGAATAATTCCTCCGATGAGAGAACCAAACATACTGCCAAGGGCTTGAAAAGATTGATTCCAGCTAAATACAGTCCCAGTTAACTTTGAAGGTGATTCTTTTGATAGGATGGTCTGAATTGTTGGAAAAAGTGCGCCATCTGAGATACCGATCATGAAGCGTAATACACCAAGCATCCAAACACTTGTTACTAATCCTTGGGGAAAGTACATAATAATGGCAAACAAAAAACCAAATACAAGAATTTTGCGATTTCCTTTACGATCACCCAGTTCACCGAGCTTTGGTGCAGCAATCAGTGTTGATAATCCAGGCAAAGCGGCAATTATCCCAGCCACAACAGTGATTGGACCGACATTATGCATTAACTCTTTGACGTATAGACTAATGATTGGTGTGATTGAGTTATTCCCCATTTGGATAATCATTGTTGAAAAAAGAAGCACAATAATTATTTTAGGATTTTTTAATTGTGAAAGCGTTGAAATATGTTTTGTTTTTTCTTTAGACTTGGGAGCGGGTATAAAGCTCTCATGTACAAAAAATAAACTTAAGAAGAAAACGATCAATAAAAGTATTCCAGTCAGTACAAAGGTAATTCTAATTGAAAATACTTGGGCAAGAAATCCTCCTAGGACAGGACCAATCAGGTTACCTGAGACATAACTTGTAGTCAGGATACCTAAAACAGAACCACTTTTTTCTTTCGGAGATTCGGTTGCAATTAGTGCAGAAGCGTTAGGAATATAGCCTGCACACAGTCCCTGAAGAAAGCGCAAAATCAATAATGACCAGATGTTGTGGACGAAACCACAGGCGGCGATTATGATTGCCATTCCGAGAGAAGATCGAAGTAACATGAGTTTACGACCACGCCGATCTGCCAAACGACCCCAAATGGGTGAGACTACTGCAACGACGAGAAAAGTAATCGCATAAGTTAAGCCACTATAAATAGTTAACTGTCCTTTGCTGAAGTTGCCAAGTTCACCGACATAAAGGGAGAGAAAGGGTGCAATTTCGCTAAAACCAATGCCTGCAATAAAGCAGCCAATCCATAAGACAATCAGATTACGTTGCCATTTTTCTAGTTTTGCAAGCATATATGTCATCTCCTGAATTGTTAAAAGGTAAGTTTATTATAAACTTATTTTCGGTTAGTTAGCAAAACAATAAATTTTAAAACATAAAAATTAAGGTTCTTTGTGGGATTACATTAATTTTGAACTTGTTTATTTTACGGTTATGTAGTTGAATTAAAGTAAATTAAAATAAGAAAGAGACGAAAAAATGGGCTTTTTGAAGATCGCTGCAACACAAAAAACAATGTTCTTTTTAGGCGGCAATGTTAGAAATTTAATTTCATTGAATTCCGAGACAAAGATGGCTGAAATCGCAGAGATCGTGAAGTTAAAAGATGAGACTATCCCAGAAGATGTAAGACAAAATCTGATTCAAAGCGGATTAAAAATACCAATTTTTGACGTGGATATAGAAAATAAAAAGCAAATGCAGCAAATTGAGAAGATTGAAGCAATTGCAGAAGAGTACGAGAGAAAAAGTACTCCAAAGTTTATCGAAGATTTAGTGAGTTATGCTAAGGAAAAACCAGTTAGTTTTACTACACCAGGTCATCATGGTGGTAAATTCTACTCACTGCATCCTGCAGGAATAATCTTCAAAAAGTTTATGGGTGATAATTTTTTTCAGGCCGATGTAAGCGATACTGTAACAGAATTGGGTGATACATTGACTCATGCGGGGACACCACTTGATGCTCAAAAACAGGCTGCAAAAGCATACAATGCTGATAAGGTTTACTTTGTTACAAATGGAACGACAACCGCAAATACAATTTGTTCATTGGCTGCTCTTACTGCCGGTGATCTAGTCTTATTTGATAGGAACAACCATAAGTCGCTTTACAATAGTGCACTAATTATGACTGGGGCAGTTCCTGTATACATTCCCACAGATCGTAATGGTCTAGGGGCGATTGGTCCACTGGATGAGGAATATCTCAATGAGGAGAAATTAAGAGAAGAAATTAGCAAAGTTGCTCCTGCTAAAGCAAGGAAGAGACGTCCGTTCAGGATGGCGGTTATACAGTTAGAAACTTATGATGGAATAATATATGATGCGCATAGAATTATAAAAAAGATAGGACCTTTATGTGATTATATTTTATTTGATTGCGCATGGGGTGGATATGAGCAATTTGTCCCATTAATGGAATCTCTCTCTGTATTTACAAGTAATCTTGGTCAGGAAGATCCTGGTATCTTAGTGACACAATCAGTTCATAAGCAACAGGCTGGAGTCGCCCAATCATCGCAAATATTGAAGAAAGACAGTCATATAAAAGGGCAAGAGCGGTATATAGATCACAAACATTTTAACCATACATATTTAAAATATGTAACTACGAGCTACTCGTATCCTATCTATGCGTCCCTTGCTGTTAATGCTTATATGGCAGAAAGAAACTTTGCTGTAAAAGAATGGAGTAAAACTTTGATACGAGGAATCAAATGGCGTAAACGACTATTGGATAGTTCAAAACTGTTTGTTCCATTTGTCCCTAAAAAGATTGCCACTGTGAATTGGAGCGAGGTTGCAACAGAGCATCTTGCCACTGATAAAAATGCTTGGATGCTTAACTCTGATGATCTATGGCATGGCTTTGCTCAGGTAAAAGATGGACAGGTCATGCAAGATCCATTCAAGTTGATAATTAAAACACCCGGAGTGGATGTTGAACATGGTGTTTACGAGCAAACAGGGATACCTGCAATGATCGTCAATGCGTTCCTGACAGAACAACGTGTGATGTCAGCCAAAGCAGATTTGAATTCATTACTCTTTTTACTGACGCCCGGAGACGGAGAGTATGAGTTAGAGCGGTTGTTGGAAAAGCTTCTTGAATTTGAGAAAAAGTATGAGGAAAATGCACCGTTAGTTGATGTGTTGCCCAAGATAGTTGAAAAAAGCCATGGGAGATACAATGGCTACACCCTGAAACAGTTGTGCAAAGAGATGCATGATTATTACAGGAACCATCAGACTTTTATATTACAAAAGAAATTATTTGCTAAACATTCTTTTCAATCGTATGAAGAACTTCCTAGTGAAGCAGACTTAGAATTCATACGTAATAAGGGAAAGCTAGTCGAATTGTCACAAATTAAAAATAAAATGGCGCTTGAAGGTGCTTTGCCTTATCCACCAGGTGTATTTGTTGTTGCCCCCGGAGAAAATTGGGAACAAGATGATATTGACTATTTCCAGACGTTATTGGGCGCAATGACTAAGTTTCCAGGCTTTGATCCAGAAATACAAGGTGTTTATTTGAAACAAGTTGATGGTAAATACATCGCTTATGGGTATGTCAAAGCGTAGGTTATGAGCGAATGTTGATAAATTATCTAGAGCTGGACATTAGACAAAATTTTAATTTATGGGGCAGATCTATACAAAAAAACGATAATGAGGCTGGATCAAAAGTTAATTTTTGATCCAGCCTCATTTATATAGGTAATTTAAAGTGTAATAATAAATATTTTTAGAATAAAGCTCCGCCTAAGTTATCTAAGTTAGGTTTCTCAACTGAAACAATTAATTTATCATTCACAAATGCGTTCAATCCCAAACTGCTCATTTCACGACCATATCCAGAACGTTTGACCCCGCCAAACGGAATTTCAGGTAATGTGTACAAGAATGTATTGACGAAAACCATTCCTGTATCGATTTGTTGTGCGACTTCTTCACCGTGTTTACTGTCACCAGCGAATACAATCCCACCTAAGCCATAGTGCGAGTCATTAGCAATATCAATTGCTTCTTGCTCGCTAGAAGCACGATAAACTTGTGCAACTGGACCAAACATTTCTTCGTAGTATGCAGGATTATCAGGAGTAACATCTGTGATAATCGAAGGTTGGAAAAATTGTCCTGGGAGATCAATTGGCGTATTGCCAAAGTATAATTTTGCACCAGCAGCAAGAGCATCATCCAGTTGCTTTTGCAGTGTTTGCTTTGCTTTAGCAGATGATAAAGGGGCAAGGGTCGTCTTCTCATCCATTGGGTCTCCAGGTACAAATTTTTTATAATTATCAGCCAAGCGCTCCAAAAATTCATCATATAATTTGTCAGCAACGATGAAGCGTTTTGATGATGTACATACTTGTCCTGCATTGTAAGTACGTGCACGATTTGCAACTGTGATAACTTCGTCAATGTTGGCATCTTCAAGAACTATAAAGGCATCGTTGCCACCAAGTTCCATCGAAGACTTCTTCAAGTATTTACCGGCAGTTTGCGCAACCGAACTACCACCACGCTCAGAACCTGTTAAGGCAACGCCTTGAATGCGGCTATCAGCAATAACTTTATCAACCTGATCATGTGTTAAAAAGAGATTAATCAAACTGCCCTTTGGAGCACCAGCTTTTTCGATCATTTCTTGGAAAATGGCTCCAGCCCAAGGTGTGTTTGAAGAATGTTTTAAAATCATGGGATTGCCAACCATATAATTAGGTGCATAGACACGCATGATCTGATAGTATGGGAAATTCCATGGTTCAACCATCATTAAAACACCAACTGATTCTTTTTCAATGCGCGCGTTACCAGCAGTTGTCTTTAATGGAACAGGTGATAACATAGCTGCACTATTATCAGCAAAATAGTCAGCAATCATGGCACATAATTCAACTTCACCACGTGCTTCATTAATTAATTTTCCCATTTCTGTAACTAATACTTTTGCAAGTTCTTCTGAATTATCACGAAATGTTTGTGCAACATCATGCAATTTTTGCGCACGATCAGCGACATTTTCTTTTTTCCATGTACGATAAAGACTATGGGTTGTTGTAAGTGCCTCTTCAATTTGAGCATCAGTTGCATTTGGAAATTCTTTGATTAATTCATTTGTATATGGGTTAATAGTTTTGTAAGCCAATTTTGTTTCCTCCTCTAGATTATTGATTCATGAAGTGTTATGGAAAAAATTTCCAAAAAATTGAAAACGTGACCATAAAAATTGTCATAAACTAATTAGTTCATAAACAACTTACAAATAGAGAGTAATCCAAAAAAAGGTTGAGGTCAATAATTCTATACGAAGATACTAAAAAAAAAATTGGATGGGACCAATTATTGATGTGCTAAATAGTTATGGTTCTGCAAGGTTTCACGTGAAAAATAAAATAGAGTCGCTATAAAAAAATTGGAGTATGAAATATGGTTAGGGAGAATTTTAAACGTAGAACAACAGTTATTTAAAATCAGCAAAAAGGCTGGTTCAGAATTTAAATTTTGAACCAGTCCTTTTATTGACTTTATAATACATATCATAAAATTTGCAGCTTCGAATAATTTTAGTTATAAATCTTCAACAACAACATAGGTCATATCAAGTGGGCCATGGACACCAACTACCAGGACCATTTCGATATCACCAGAATTTGATGGCCCGGTAATAAAGTTAATATTCGAAGTTGTTAATTTACCAGAGGCGATGGCTGCTTCATACTTGTGCATAGCTTGCCTGCTTCGGGATAAGATATGGCTTTTAGGAATAATGCTGAGATAGTGAGTGGGTAAGAAATGGAAACCACGCCCCTGCCCAGGAGTAGTAGCGACTGTGATTGTACCGGACTCAGCTAGTAAATAATCAGCAAATCCAATTGCTCCATCTGCGGCATTTACCTTAGCGAGATTTTCCGTACGTGAACTCTCAGGTGTCCAGAATTCTGCAGAATCTGCAAGTTTATTTTCCCAATCAGATAACCCAAAAGCAGCCCATTTATCACAGGTAGGCAGTATTAAATTGTTAATATCCTTCGCACTCAAAAAATCGTTTAACAGAGTCGAAAGTGAGATTCTATTAGTTTTCTCAAAAGTAACATGGACTGCTTCACTATTTTTTTGCGCAAGTTCAAGCAATTCATCTTGGGACTTACCAGCTAAGGTTGATTCCGGTAAATCATTGATAGGAACGAAGGGATGATTTTTCAACTGATGCCTAGTCCTACCAGCCTTAGTTGCGATTTTATCAAGAAAGACTTCGCGATTTGAATTAGTCATGTGAAGCACCTTCTTGCTGTTCTTTTTTATGTTTCTTATACCAACTTCTGAAATCATCAGAATGCTTTGGGGGCCTTGCCAAGTCGCGAACATCAGTCCAACCGGAGGCAAGTGAAGGTGCTTTCTCAATATGACCATAGTTGAACAGATTATCAACTGAAGTTTCTTTACTCTTAGACAAAGGTGCTGATCCCATATGGGCACCTTCCAAGGCAATTTTGAAGAGAATTGGGGAGCTTGTGGCAACTCCAGCACCCTTCATCAAAACATTATTAAAGCTGTGATCCATCTTTAATTTATCCATCATAACCTTACGATGTTTGATAAGTAATTGATGTAAAGGAATTCTCACAGGACACGTCTCGGTACAAGCGGCACAAAGACTTGAAGCAAATGGTAAATCACCAAATTTTTCATAACCATCAAGTACTGGGGATAAGACAGCTCCGATGGGGCCAGGATAAATCGAACCATAGCCATGTCCACCAATATGACGATAAATTGGGCAGACATTTAAGCAAGCACCACAACGAATACATTGCAAAACTGGCTCAAAATCTGTTCCAAGAGCATTTGATCGACCATTATCCAAAATAACAACATGAAAGTCAGTAGGTCCATCGCTTTCACCACTAACTTGTGGGCCACTGAATGAACAATAGCTGGTCAATTTTTGACCAACGGCGCTTCTAGATAACATATTATCTAGGACTTCTGCCTCCTTAAGACTTGGTACGATTCTTTCCATTCCCATGACAACAATTTGTGTCTTTGGGATAGCCATTGTTAAATCAGCATTTCCTTCATTAGTTACCAGATTAATCATGCCATTATCGGCAATGGCAAAATTACAACCAGTAATTCCTAAATCGGCTTGCATAAAATATTCGCGAAGATATTTTCGTGCAAATTTAGCCATTTCCTCAGGGTCGTTGCTGCCTGAGTAACCAAGCTTATTAAAAACTTTTTGGATTTGATCACGATTTTTATGCAGGGTAGGAAAAACAATATGTGTTGGTTCATCCCAATTGTCTTCTTGCAAAATGAATTCTGCAAGATCTGTTTCCATTAACGAAGTTTCTGGGAGTGACAATAATGCTTTATCAAGATTAATTTCAGTTGTAACCATTGATTTTGATTTTACGATTCTATGTGCTTTTTTCTCTTTTGCAATTTTTTTGATATAATTTACGGCCTGTTCATCAGTTTGAGCAAAGAAAACATGACCGCCCTTTTTCTCAACATTATCACTAAATTGTTCTAGGTAGTCGGGTAGGTATTTAATAACGTGCTGTCGAATTTGTTCACCTAAATCGCGCCATTGTTCCCAATTGCCGAGTTCTTCTCGAGCAGCAGTTCTTTTGTCCCATTGTGCATCTTGTGCTTTTGCAACAGATTGCTGCATAAAGTGATCATTTTCAGATTCTTTGACGCGCGTTAAAAAGGGTTTATCACTAGTTGATATTGTCATAATTGCCTCCTTCTAAACAGTAGTTGGCTGATTTTTGTACCGGATACGACTAGCATCTACATTATGATTGAGTACCTCTGCAATATGCATAATTTTGATATTCTCATTTCGGCGACTGAAACGGCCACCAATATTCATCAAGCAGGATGCGTCGGCACTAATTAAAACTTGTGCACCCGTACTGATAATTGAGTCTACTTTTTCATCAACCATTTGTTTTGAGATTTCTGGTTCCTTAACGGAGAAAGTTCCACCAAAGCCGCAACAATTCTCAAGATGAGGGAGTGGAACCATTTTTAAGTCTTTAACATTGTCCAGTAAAGCAAAAGGAGCAGTCTTTTCACCAAGCAGCCGAGTCATGTGGCAAGAGCGGTGATAAGTTGCAACTGCATTAAGTTGTGCCCCTGCATCAACAACCCCTAAAATATTATAAACAAATTGTGAGAACTCATAACTTTTATCAGCCAATTCTTGTGCCTTTTTGGAGTAGTCAGGATTATCTTTTAGAATGTGCGGATACTGACGTAGCATCGCAACACAAGACCCTGCTGGACCAACGATATAATCAGCATCGGTAGATAGTAATGCATCAATCTCGTTGTAAAAAACTTTGTTGCTTTCTTTATGGTAGCCACTGTTATATGTAGGTTGACCACAGCAAACCTGATTAGTTGGCAAGGAAGTTTCACAACCGAGTCTTTCTAGTACTTCGACCATCGCTTGTCCAACATTGGGAAAGAGCAGGTCGACGACACATGTTGAAAAAATTGCAACTTTCATAAGGCACCTCCAAAAATAATTGGGAACAGTATCAAAACTTACAATAGAAAAGATAACGCCGTTTATTCAAGGCCATTATAGCTCAAATCAAATTAAATTAGAATAATTACAAAACAAAAAAATAAAAAAGTAACCCATCAAAGTGTCCCATTAAAAGATCACTTTAAGGTGCTACTTTTTTATTCTTTAGTCGATGCTAATCAGTAGGACTTTCGTCTAAGTAAGCACTAATCATCCAAATTATTTTATCGATGTCACTCTTATACCCATTTAGAATATCTTGAGTTGGGAAATCCTTCTCTTCATCAGTAACCTCTATCCCGATTTGGTACTGATCACGCAAATATTTAAACTCATCTAACAATCTGCTCATTAATTCCGGCAAGGTAAACTGATCGAATTCGATTTTTTCATCTGGCAAACCCGTATTAGAAATAAACTCTTTGACCGTAGCATAAGGACTTCCGCCCAATGCGATAAGTCTTTCAGCGAGCTCATCAAGTTGTTCACCCAACTGATCTTTATAATCATCCATCAGTGGATGCAGATGAAAGAAATTCTTACCACGCATATACCAGTGGGTCTGTTGAATATTATTTTGCAATTGAGTCAAATCTGCTAATAGCTGGTTTAACTGCAATTGTGTTTTGGAAGAATCAATTGTTTTCGTCATTCTTGATTACCACCCTTCATTATTTGTGATACAGCCTAATTTTATATTGAAACTTATTCACAATCAAGGAAAGAGCATTACTACACTGAACTTAGGTTTATAGCTCCTTTAGAATTAATAAAGTGGGTTATTGAGAATGAATTAAGACATTTAAAAATAACAAATTTAAAAAAGCAAATAAAAAACTGGCAGTCAGTAATGAGCGACCCGCCAGATCTATATCTGCTTGCTTGAATATATAAGATTAATTGAAAAATTTTAAGACAGACGATTAATGAAATCAGCAAAGGTAACCATCGCACTGCCAAGAAACTTGATAGTTCCTTCATTGGTAATTTTCAAATCATCATCAAGTAGTTCTGTGACATTACCAATATATAGTTCAGGTTGTTGGATAGTAGGCATGTTGAGAAATACCAATGATTGACGAAGGTGATGGTTAGCACCAAAGCCACTAATTGCACCTGGTGAGACGCTCAGAATAATTGCTGGCTTTTTGTCCCAGACACTTGCTCCGTAAGGACGTGAACCAACATCGAGTGCATTTTTTAATGCTCCAGGAACAGAACGGTTAAATTCAGGTGTTGCAAAAATCACTGCATCAACGGTTTTCATTGCCTCACGGAATTCAGTCCAGCTTGCAGGAACTCTATCTTCATCATCCAAGTCCTGATTGTACAAATCAAGCTTACTAATATCAATGTTTTTAACTTCAAATCCCTCAGGCAATTGTGCAGCCATTTGTTCAGCAACAGCTCTAGTAAAAGAACCCTTTCTTAAACTACCAACGATTAGACCAACTGTTTTAGTCATTAAAAATCACTCCTTATTTTTTATGTTCTTGACACAGTAACTATAACAACATGTGATAAAAAAAGCAACAACTTTTACTTTAATTACCAATAATTATTTTATTGTAAATTTTATTTGTATTTAAATTTTATTTAATTTGGTTTCTCATGAGATGTATCTATTGGGTAAAAAAGATATATGACGATACAATGTTATTGAAATCAATTAACTGGCGAATGAATTAAGCTTTTGAGTTTTTGTAATTAATTTTTTCAACAGTCGGCAGCTATTTATTACACAAAAAAACTCCGTGGTCTTGGGGTTAACCACGGAGAAAGGGAGTAGAGAAAAAACGAATTTTAGTAGTCTATAGCATCTCCGTTTTGGGGGAGCGGGATGTTTTGTATCAAGACTATGATTATAGTATAGGGTCCAAGTTTGAAAAAACTATGAATAATAGTTAATGAATAATAGTGCTTTTTGTTAAGCTAGCATTAAGATAAGGGAGGATTTGAGATATTAATTATATTTCTTGACACTCAAAGAAATGAATACTAGTATCTTAATATACTTACAAAAAATAAGAATATAATTGGAGAAGGCGGTAAAAAAATGATAAAACCAGAGGAATTAGTGTTTGGTCTGGATTCATTCGGAGATATTCCGCAAGATGAAAACGGCAAATCCTTCACACAGGCTGAAGCTATCAGACAGGTAGTCAAGGAAGCAAAAATGGCTGATGAATTAGGAATTGATGTCATAGCCTTGGGGGAACATCACCGAGCTGATTATGCAATTTCAAGTCCAGATACAGTTTTAGCTGCAATTGCATCTATTACGAAGAAAATTACGTTGGCTACGGGTGTCACAGTATTGAGTTCGGATGACCCAGTGAGAGTATATGAACGTTTTGCAACTCTTGAAGCAATATCAAGAGGCCGTGCAGAGGCCGTATTAGGCAGGGGGTCATTTACAGAATCATTTCCGTTATTTGGATATGATCTACAAAACTATGATGTTCTCTTTGAAGAAAAGCTTAACTTGTATTCCAAGTTATTGGAAGAAAAGCCAGTAACTTGGGAAGGTACAACTAGAGCAGCATTAAAGGATGCCGATGTTTTTCCAAAAACGGATAATGGTAAGATAGCGACAAGAATTGCAGTTGGTGGTTCACCTGAGTCTGTTGTGAGAACTGCAAGATATGGTTTTCCATTGACTTTAGCTATTATCGGAGGTTCACCTGAAAGATTCAATGCATATATCGAGTTATATAAGAAAGCTGCAGCAAAATTCGAACAACCAGCCTATCCAATTGCAGTCCATTCACATGGAGTGATTGCAGACACGGATGAGGAGGCAATTGAATTAGGATGGAATCATATCAGAGCAAGTTTTGTAAGAATCGGGCAAGATCGTGGCTGGACACCAATGTCGCGAGAACAGTATGAAGGTGAAGTTCAGAATGGTTCATTCTATGTCGGTTCACCCGAAACAGTGGCAAAGAGAATTGCCAGAATGATCAAGACTTTAGGTATAGGAAGATTTGAATTAGTGTATGGTGCTGGAGGATTGTCAGCAAATGCTCGTGAACGTACAATTGAACTGTATGCTACTAAAATAATTCCAAAGGTGCGTGAGTTATTAAGCGAGGGATAGAAATGGTGAAAAAAATTGGAATTCTGGGAGCTGGAAAATTAGGGATGGTATTAGGCCAACTTGCCTCAAGGGCAGGATATCAAGTGTATATTGCTGGATCAGGCAGTCCTGAAAAGATTGCATTAACGGTAGAGGTATTGTTACCGAGTGCTAAGGCACTTACCGCAAAAGAAGTTATAGAAAAAACAGATACTCTTATTCTAGCGCTTCCGCTAGGCAAATATCAGACACTTTCTGCTGAACAATTAGCAGGTAAACTTGTAATTGATGCGATGAATTATTGGTGGGAAGTTGATGGGCAGCGTCCGGAACTAACTGATGTTAGTAGTTCATCAAGTGAATTAGTTCAAAATTATCTAAAGAAAAGTATTGTTGTAAAAGCCTTCAATCATATGGGGTACCACAACTTGTATGATGAAGCGAAGTCTAAGGGACAGAAGAAACGAAAAGCGATTGCCATAGTTGGTAACAACAAAGATGCAGTTCAAAAAGTTGCTGCAATAGTTGATGACTTTGGTTTTGATCCCTTGGATGGAGGCAATCTTTCTCAGGGAATTAGAATGGAACCAGGAAGTCCAGTTTTTGGTGCAAATTTAGGATATGATGAATTGAGGACGGCACTAGCTTCTTTTGAAACAACAAAAAGAGGAATAGAGGCAAAAAGTGCAGGTAATCTTGCTATGAAATGAAAAAATAATTTGCTGACTATAGTTACCAGGCTAGTCAGCAAATTATTTTTTCATTTTTTTAAAGTATATTTTTTGATTTTAGGGGAACAACATTTTTTAATATTCTCGCAAATCGGCCATGATAGATACTTTAACTTTATCTTCAAAGCTGTTTCTCCAGTTTTAAGTGAAAGAGTTGTGTGTCCAAGCTTCTGATAATAGAGAAATGGTGTAGTTGATATTGAAATTGATTGAATTTTATTTAAAGGGCAGAGATATTCATTGAGTATAAAAAAATGAACGGTTTTGATTGTGAGTAATCCTTTTTCGTAATATGTGCTAGATTGAATTTTAGTTTTCCAAATAGAGCTAATAACTGACAATAATGTAAAAGAAAGTATTAGTATAACAAACAAGAATTTCCAACCGCTACTACTATTCCAAAAAAATAGCGGAATTAGTAAGAAAAGGCCTAGAAAATGAAATCGGCTGAATAGAAAATAATGTGGTGGACATGGGAATGATTGTGGTTCCTTTTGATTAAGTGTTTCAGTGAACTCGGGTATAATTTGTGCCAGTTTCGTGGATAATAAACGACGATTTATTATCGGAAAAAGAAAAAAGGTAGTGTCTTCGGTATTTTCATTATTTTCACTTTTTTTACCAGATGCCAATAAAAGTTCAACGCTTCTAATGCTTAAGAGAATTTGTAACAAAGACCCTTTTGTACGAATAGCTTGAATCCGTTCGATTGGAACACTTAAAATGGTACGCGTAAAAAAACCGCGTTCTATAATTATGTTATCAAGCTCTCGATATACCTTGAATTTGTAATATTTGAAAATGTTTTTGGCAATAGATACAAAAATGGTGACTACAATAATTATGATTATAAATGAAGAAATGATTAATAGTCCACTTGTAACCACCTTATTCAAAAACGGGTTCAGATATTTATCGGAAAAGTTACTAAATTGATAAACTGCAGCAACTAATCCTAACAGGCCAGAAAGAACATCAAAATCAACGAGTGAAAAGACAATAATATCATTCAAAGATACAGAATATTGTTCTTTATAGTGCTGTTCATTAGTTTGGTTGATATTTGTGTCGATAATATCATTTTTTCCAAGCCGTAGTTTTTCAAGTAAATCATACGTTGACTGGGGTACTACCTCCAATATCGTATTTTCAACCTTGCTACCTGAACTAGCAGTCTCAATAGTAAGTTTAATAATTTGAAATGGCCGAAATAAAAACCATGATTCCTGATGAATTGACTGGATTCTCGAAAAAGGGATGATTTGTTCACGTTTAAAAAATATACCGGTTTTAATTGAGAGAGTTGTGGAACTGATTTGGTATTTAAATGTGACCCACTGGTATGCATTAAATATAATTGCTACCGCAATTAAGGCACCAAAGATTGAGATACTAAAAAACCAATTGGGTCCGTCACTGGGATTACGTAAGATATCGAAAATTAGTATGAGTACGAAAGAATATGACCATGAAATGCTCTTTTTTAGTATTACAAGAGGATGGAGACGTTGATATTTAGACATCTTCACGAATCACCTCGACTAACTCCAGTATTTGTGCACGTAAGTCGGCAGCTGTTTTAATATCTAATCCGCTCAAGTGGTGAGTACTTGCAGCAGTATGAATTGACAATTCGGTCAGACCTATTAAACGAAGGATCGGTCCTTGAGAAGCTTCAATGTGCTGTATCCGGACTAGGGGAATATAGATAGTTTTGCGGAAGAAAAAACCAGTTTGAATTGCCACTTCCGTTTGATTGATTTCATAACGATGAAAAAAGTACTTATATGGAATTAAAATTAAAGAAAATACGGTTATTGATGTCACAATGAGTATAAGAATTAGTTGAGATCTATTTATCCAGGCAGAGTGCCAAAAAACTTTAGCAAAAAAGCGAAGTGCTTCAATGACAGCAATTGAAATAAAAAAAGTTATCAGATCTTTTATAATCCAAGCTTTCTTGATGGATGAAGGCATTTTATTCTTTAGTAAAATATATGTATTCATGAGTGTTACCAACTTTCAAGATAGTATTCATAAAGCATAGCAAAATGTAATGAGACATGCAAAAAGTCAAGAAAGTTAGACTTTTAAAAAGTAAGTATTGACAAGTAAGAAAAAGTTAATTACAATTAAAGATGTTATATAAAAGATAACAAATCAATTCATGTCAGGAGAATTTTTAATGGAACGAAAATTTATCGAATTATTAAAAAATAGACGCTCAATTTATGCTTTGGGAAGAAATGTTACTGAATCAAAAGAAGAAATAGTTAATTTGGTTAAAAATGCGATCAAGGAATCACCTACAGCTTTTAATAACCAATCAACGCGTGCTATCGTGCTTTTTGGAAATGCATCAGATAAGGCTTGGGATTTGGTAATTGAAAGATTGAAGTCTGAAGTACCCACAGAAGAAGCATATGCAAAGACAAAGAAAAAAATTAATTCATTCAAAGCTGGTTTTGGGACGATTTTATTCTTTACAGACCAAACAACAATTGATGATAATAAAGCACAGTTTACTTTGTATGCTGATAACTTCCAAGATTGGTCTGAACAAGGACTTGGTGGGGCTCAACAGAGTGTATGGGTTGCTTTAGCAGAAAATAAGCTAGGTGCAAGTTTGCAACATTACAATCCACTTATAGATGATGCTTTTAAGGAAGCATTTAATGTTCCTGAAGGCTGGGTATTGCGTGCAGAAATGCCATTTGGATCAATAGAAGCAACACGTGAAGAGAAAGTTTACATGGATGACGATAAACGTGTATTAGTGATCGAAGATTAATTTCTGTTTTTTTAGGAGCTATCTGTCAAGAGATGGATAGTCTTGCAAATAAGGGAATAATAAAGAGGGGATCGGGTCAAAAGTTAAATTTTGGCCTGACTCCCCTCTTTTTATATAAGGAAAAGAGCTTCATAGTCATTGTTTCTATCCATGATCTATGCACAGTAAGTTTTTCATAAGGCTAAATGACATAAATATCTTGGAAAGTTGAAACATAACTTTTTGGAAGGGCAAGAGCATCAAGAAGATAGTTGTCAAAGCTTCCAAATTGTTGATTGATTAATTTAAATGCGTATGCTAAGTAATCTTTTTTAACATTTAATGATACTTCTAGCCCCGCTAATTTTTTGGGAGATAGTTTATCAGAGAAGGCATTTAGAATTGCCTCATTAGCTTCCTTGCGAGCTTCATTTGTCATTAAATAATCCTTATAGATATCATCTGGAGCAGCACCTGCAATTTTTAGAAGCAAAGCTGCAGCGAAACCAGTACGATCTTTGCCAGCAAAACAGTGAAAAATTATAGGCTGCGGATTTTTTACTAATTCCATAAGAAAAGTATGGTAGCCCGTTTGAGCAGAGTTGCCCAGTACAAGTTCTGTGTACGCATCAAGCATTTGTGATTCTATGTCATCAGAAATGGTCATGTTTTTAAGACTTGGGTTAGCTCGACCTGCTTTGGACATCAAATTAATATTTTCATATTCAACTTTTTCAAATGGAGAATCTGGCCGTCGCTCTATTTCCTCTGGTCGTCTAAAGTCATATATTTTTTTTAAGTGTAGTTTATCTTCAAGAAAAGAGATATCATGGGTAGAAATGTTACACAATTCGCCGCTTCTGAAAAATGTTTTTTCTCTTAATTGACCATGTGTAACAGGGATACCACCAATATCTCTGATGTTTACAATGGTAGTTTTCTTTGTATAGTCAACACTCAAACAAATCACTCCCGTGTTATATTAGTTTTAAAGCACAATACTGATTGTACACTAAGGATGGAAAAAAAGTAAAAAGATAGCTAAATACTTTAAAAAAATATGTGCCCGTGTTTTAATCTTTGTGAAAAAATAACTATTAGCGATAATATATTATTCAAAAAAGTTTTAGGAGTAACCATTTTATGGATAAAGACAGAAAAATATATGAAAAAATTATATGCATATTAGAGAAAGAAGACACAAAGCTTACTACGGCAGAATTTGCTAGAGAACTTAAGATTAGTAAGAGAACTTTGTACATGCTCTTTCCAAGTAAGGCCGCAATCATCAGTGAAACAATTGATTTTGTATTTTATGAGTTTAGAAACAGTTGGGAAAAAGCAGTAGGCGAGCTGTCACTCTCAGACTTTTCGAGGTGTCGATGTAGCAATTTCCCTAATAATTCTGATGTAGATAAACTAATTAAATTTGTAGTAAAAATCAAGAATGATTATCCAGAACAACGGATTAAAATACAAGAGAAATTAGACGAGTTGAGTGAACTGATATATATACGTGTAGTTGAGAATGAAAATATCAGAGTATTAACCAGTACTGAAAAAAAAGTTTTACAAATGTTGATACAGCAGACTTTTAATCGCTTATTGGGAGGAAACTATCTCGAAGAAAATGGCTTAGATTTCAAGGAGACAATAACATCTCTTTTTAGAATGATTTTATTCGGGATAAAGTACTAACTCATCCCTGCAGTGCAGTGTTGAGTATATCAGCTACATGAATTGAAACAGTATCGTATACAGTTATGGTGATATCTTTTTGGCTTAATATTAATGGGAGTTCGGTGCAACCTAGGATTACTCCATCTAGGTTGTTTTTTGAACTCATTTTTTTGATTATTTCAAGCAGCTTTTGTTTACTTTGAGTTGTTACAATACCAACCTCCAATTCCTTAGATATTATTTGGTGAATGGTATTGATTTGTTCGGCAGATGGGGTCACAGGATTAATGCCTGCAGATTGCAATTTTTTTTGATAAAATCCAAGCTCCATTGTCATTTTTGTGCCAAGTAGTCCAATATTTTTTTGTTTGTTTTTCTTGATGGCCGCTAAGGTCGAGTCCACAATGCTTATCAAAGGCAACGGGGAAGCGCTGGCTAATTCAGTAAAAACCATATGAGGTGTATTTGCTGTTAAAGCAGCGAAACTAGCGCCTGCATTTTTTAGATTGTTGAGACTAGTCAACAGTTCCTGTAAAAGAGCTTGTTTATCTCCTGTTTCTTCTAATTTTAAGAGTTCAAAAACATCCAGACTGTCAATCACGATTGGTGGACAAGCATTAGGATGTACTTGCTGAAATTTAGTTACCAGTTGCTGATAATAGTCAATTGTCGAAACTGGTCCCATACCACCAATCAAACCTATTTTTTTCATAAAAGTACCTTCCTTAAAAATTAATTGATTAGTGATATTATACAACATAATATTTCGAGATAGATCAAAGAATTGGTATACCTTAAAAGATTGTGAAATTTGTAATAAGATGTTTTGCACGATACATTTGTGATGAAGTGAGCAGCTAAAGCAAACGCTGTTTTCAAAAAGAAGAAAGCTCAATTTCTTGCAATTCCATGTTAATGGTATATGATAATTTTATAGAAAGCGCTATCAAAAAATGGAGGTTAGATAAAATGACAGAGAATTACATTTTAACAATTGATGAAGGCACAACAAGCACAAGAGCTCTAATCATTGATCATAACGGTAAAATTGTAGCTGATGCACAACGTGAGTTTCCACAATACTTTCCAAATCCAGGTTGGGTTGAACATAATGCTAACGAGATTTGGAATGCTGTTTTATCAACTATAGCAAATGCTTTCATTAATTCAGGGATACAACCGAAACAAATCAAAGCTGTTGGCATTACAAATCAGCGTGAAACGACTGTAGTCTGGGATAAACAAACGGGACTTCCAATTTATAATGCGATTGTCTGGCAGTCTAGACAGACAAATGAGATAGCACAGGATTTGAAAAATAAAAAATATGCAAAGATGATTCATGAAAAAACAGGTTTAGTAATCGATCCATATTTTTCTGCCACAAAAGTACGTTGGATACTCGATCATGTTGAAGGAGCACAGGAGCGAGCAGAAAAGGGTGAACTTCTTTTCGGAACTATTGATACTTGGATTGCATGGAAGTTATCAGGCGGAGAGATTCATGTTACAGATTACAGTAATGCTAGTCGTACAATGCTGTTTAATATCCATGATCTTAAGTGGGACAAAGATATTTTGCAATTATTGAATATTCCAGAAGTAATGCTGCCAGAAGTAAAAAGTAATTCGGAGGTATATGGAAAAACTGCTAATTACCATTTTTACGGTAGTTCTGTTCCAATCGCAGGAATGGCAGGTGATCAACAAAGTGCGTTATTTGGACAGCTAGCTCTAGAGTCGGGAATGGTAAAAAATACTTATGGGACTGGATCATTCATTGTGATGAATACGGGAACTGAGCCAATAATGTCCGCAAACAACCTATTAACAACAATTGCATACGGAATTGATGGCAAAGTTAATTATGCTTTAGAGGGATCAGTTTTCGTCTCCGGTTCAGCTATTCAATGGTTAAGGGATTCAATGCAATTGGTTGACAGTGCACCTGATTCAGAAAAAGCTGCACTTGAATCTGAAAGTCAGGACGAAGTCTATGTTGTTCCTGCATTTACCGGTTTGGGTGCTCCATATTGGGATTCTGAAGCCCGTGGATCAGTTTTTGGGATAACACGTGGAACAACCCGAAAAGATTTTATCAAGGCCGTTTTACAGTCACTAGCATATCAATCAAAAGATGTGGTTGACACAATGTATGAAGACACAAAAATCAAAATACCAGTTTTAAGAGTAGACGGTGGAGCATCAAACAATAACTACTTAATGCAATTCCAATCTGATATTTTGAATGTACCTATTGAAAGAGCTGCAAATGTTGAAACAACAGCGATGGGAGCCGCTTTCTTGGCAGGCCTAGCAGTTGGATTCTGGGGTGGTGTTGATGAATTGAAGCAAATCTTCTCTGTAGGAAAGAAATTTGAACCAAATATGGATGAGGAAAGACGGAACGATTTATATACTGGGTGGAAACATGCGGTTAAAGCAACAATGGAGTTCAAATATAATAAACGCCAGAAGTAATAGGAGGAATATTGATGACAGTTTTTAATATGCAGACGAGAGAAAATAATTTACAGAAAATGCAAGATGAAGAACTTGATGTACTGGTAATTGGCGGCGGAATAACAGGTGTTGGAATTGCCTTAGATGCTGAGACTAGAGGATTGAAGACAGGCTTGATTGAAATGAGGGACTTTGCTTCTGGAACTTCCAGTAGATCGACTAAACTTGTTCATGGTGGGTTGCGCTATCTTAAGCAGCTTGCGATTCATGAAGTAGCAGAAGTTGGATCAGAACGTGCAATCGTCTACGAGAATGCGCCACATGTGACAACACCATTGAAGATGATGCTCCCATTTTATGCGGGTGGAACTTTTGGTAAATTTACAACGGCAATTGCCCTAGATGTTTATGATTATTTAGCAAAAGTTAAAAAAAGTGAGAGAAAGTTCATGCTTGACCCTAGTGATTCTCTTAAACGCGAGCCGTATCTCAAGCCCGATGGTTTGAAAGGAACAGGGGTATATGTTGAATATCGTACAGATGATGCCCGGCTTGTGCTAGAAGTTGCAAAAAAAGCAAACGAACAAGGAGTCTTGTTAGCAAATTATACAGAAGTTACAGACTTGACATACAATGGTCAAGGAAAAGTTAATGGTGCAAGATATGTTGATCGGGTGTCTGGTAACACAGGCACGATTTATGCAAAACGTGTTGTCAATGCTGCAGGTCCATGGGTAGATAAAATCAGGCAAATGGATGGTTCCGATGTGGGAAAGCATCTGCATCTTACTAAAGGTGTTCATTTGGTTGTTGATAATGCAAAATTTCCAGTTAAGAATGCGATTTTCTTTGATACACCATTCAACGATAAAAGAATGATGTTCGTCATCCCCCGTGAAGGAAAGACATATTTTGGTACGACTGATACCAGTTGGGATAAAGACCCGAAAGAACCATCAATTACAAGTAAAGATGTGCATTATATTTTAAGTGCCGTTAATCAAATGTTTGCGATTGAACCACTGACCTTTGCCGATGTTGAATCAGCTTGGTCGGGTGTTAGACCGCTGATCCAGGAGGAAGGCAAGAGCCCATCTGAGATTTCACGTAAAGATGAAATATTCCATTCGGATTCGGGTCTGTATTCAATTGCTGGAGGTAAACTGACTGGATATCGTAAGATGGCGGAGAAAATTATTAATAAGTTAGCTAAAGATTTTGCGCAAGAGTATGGTGACTATCATTATGTGGATACACAAACAGAAAAATTACCATTGTCAGGAGCAGACGGTAAAGGAAGTCAAGGATTTAAAGAGTTTTTCCCAGGAGCAGTTAAGCGTGGAATTGATGCTGGCTTAGAGGAAGAGCAAGCTAAGGCATTAGTTCATCGCTATGGTTTAAATGTCGATGAAGTTTATAAGTTCTTAGAAAAGGCCAAAGATGCAGATACAGAATTAGAGCCTATTGATTATGCTCAATTGCATTATGGTTTGGAAGATGAAATGGTAGTTCATCCAATTGACTATCTTCTACGCAGGAGTAGTCAGATGCTATTTGGCTTTAAACATATGAAGTCGGTCTATAAAGAAGTAATTGATGAAATGGCTAACTACTACAGTTGGACAGGTGAAACAAAAGAAAAGATGCTGTCCGAGGTTGAAAAACAGATTGAAATTAGACAGGCTTTCAAGAAAGAAGAAGTTACTAGCTAGTGGTTAGTAAGCTTTAAAAATAATAAATGAGCCATATCCAGGTTGTTATCTGAAGTGCTTCATAATTGTTAGACAAAGAGTCTAATGGTTGTGAGGTACTTTTTTTATGACCAAATATAGTTCAAAATTAAAAGCAGAAGTTGTA
>NZ_JQAR01000002.1 GCF_001437155.1 Liquorilactobacillus mali | reverse complement strand
TTATTATGGCACAACTGTCTAAATATTTGTGTACCAAATACTAGGATAAGAGCAACTCGCATTACTTAAAATATTTACACTTATGTGATAATATGTACTTATAAGACATAATACAGGAGGTGAAAAATATGCTATTCAACAATAAGAACATCGCAGGCATTTTAGAGGACAGAGGATTATCTGAATTGAATGATGACTCACTATGGCAGGTCAAAAATATTTTAAATGAGCTTGACGATGAACAACTCTTAAGAAATAGCAAGAAAATAATATCTAGTGACTATGGTAACGAAAAAGCGATCGCAACATATTTAAGAGCTATAGTTGAACAAAATTGGGTATTACTAGCTCAAAATGACAAAATCTTAAAAAGTCTACAATCTCAGGATGAAGACACCAAAGAAAAATAGCTAGCTTATACGAACTATCTGTATCATCTTTCATTCTCCACAAATCTTGTTAGTTCTTTTGTAATTGCTTGGCTACAATACATTAATAAACATTTTTCAAGCGGAATATTTGCGGAGCAGTTCGCTCTAATAAAATTTCTGCTTTTTTGTTAACTTACATTCTCTTCAACACCGAATCTAGTAACTCACCAATCATAATAATCATTTGTATAATATCGCAATCCATATATCTGTTGTTGCTGGTTAGTCATATCTGGTAACAAATCTTCTTTACTAATCTCAGATGTATCAGAAACCTTTCCTGATATATATTACTTCCTCTTTCAAGAAGAAAACACCCGACTGATTTAGTTAGACCGCTCCTACTATTTCTAGAGAATCATCCAGTATATAATTATCAGAGTGAAAAAACTCTCGATATTTTTGTGCCAAAATCGGTCAAAAATGAAACCAAAATTTTATAACCTGTGCGCACAACATTGTAAAAATAACGTATATTAACGTAAGTAAAAAAATAGAAACGTTGATATACCAACGTTTCTAGATGTATATAATTAAATAAAATTAATAAAATAAGGAGAGTACAGGATTTGAACCTGCGCGCCGGTATAAGCCGGTTCGCCGGATTTCGAGTCCGGTGCATTACCACTCTGCCAACTCTCCAACAACGATAAATATTATATCAATTATCAGGGTGGAATGCAATGCAATCATAAACTAATTATTTTAGGCATAGCCCTTGCTCATGCAAAACTTCTAATAACTCATCCCTCAGAGTCTTCTTCGTCCCTAACTTCTTGGAACTTACTTGTTTCGTGAATGAATCAATTCGGCGATTAGAATCCCGCAAATCATAATATGTTTGTACGACCTCATCATATTCTTTTAAATCAGAAACGTTAATCTCATGATAATCATTTTCAAAGAAAATCGCATCTAAAGGCAATCGTGGTTTCAATTGTGGTTTTTGATCTGCTATTCCAACTTGTAATCCAAGTATTGGAAATGTCATCTTAGGTAGGTTTAATACTTCTAACAATTCTTTTGGGTTATTATTAACGCTTCCTAAAATAACTGCCCCCAATCCCATACTTTCGGCCGCATTAACCATATTTTGCACTGCCAGAACAGTATCCTCTACACCCTGCAAAAAAATATCTGTTTGATGCAGTCTGCCATCATCTTTACCTAATTGATGCCATATACTTTGATTCCGGTGTAAGTCGACTACAAAAATAAATAAGTCACCATTTGCACCGACATATTTTTGCCCAGATATTTGTCTAATACTCATCCGTTTCTGTTCATCGGTAATATGTAATATGGAAAATTGCTGCATAAACATACTTGATGAAGTGTGCCTCGCCACATCTACCAGTATAGTTAACTGGTCTTTTGTTAGTGTCTGGTCTTTAAAGGCTCTAATTGTTTTATGAGTAACCTGCTTATCAATAGTTGAATTCTTAATCATCTGGAACAACACTCCTTCATATAAAATGATGATACAATTCTACCACTTGATTCGTAATCTAGGAATCTTTTATTCAAAATTTAACTCAAACGAATCTTCTTTGACTGACCCATCACGGTACACGAATACAGAATATGCTGTCCCCGTCATTGAACCTTCTGCAAGTGCGGTTTTAGAAATTGCCTTCACAAAAAATTTTTCATCATCACACCATAGACAGTTCCAAGTCCAATCTCCGTCATTGTTACCCAATTGCGCTTCAACTGTGGAAACCGCATCACTTTTATTATGTATTTTTATCAAATCAGGTCCATCAGTAATACGTACCAGATTATTTTTAATATTTGCTTTTTCTCCGACAGGTTCTTCTAGCAAATGATTTTCAAGATTATCTTTTACGAGAACTTTTTTCTTGTTCCTTCTGTACAATAGTATGCCAGCCAAAGAAGCAGTAATACAACCATAAATAAGTATTGATTTTTTCATATATTAACAACCCTTTCACTCGCATATTATACCCCAAAATTTTGTAATAAAATAATGTACAGCGATTTAAACGCAAAAAAGAGCAGGTCAAAATTTGGTGTTTGACCTACTCCTCTATTATTTGGGATAAACGTGTCCCATAGGTTAAAATTTCCGTCTAACGTTGAATTACCTACAACAAATTACCAGTCATGCTCGCAATTCGCGTTAGTACTCAACTTTTACCGTCTTATGTCTCACTTTCCTCAATTGGATCTTATTTAACTTCAGTAATCTTAACTTTCATTGAGCCACCTGGTGTTTCAATTTCAACGACCTCTCCCAAACGATGGCCTACCAGCCCCTTCGCAATCGGTGATTCATTTGATATCTTACCAGCAAATGGATCTGCTTCCGCAGCCCCGACGATTGAATATGTTTCCGGTTCTTCATCGGGCAATTCTTGGAAAGTTACCGTTTTTCCAACAGCAATTTCATCCGCATCAATATCGCCATTATCAATAATTTCTGCGTGATTCAACATTTGTTCAATTGTTTTTATTCGTCCTTCAACAAAAGACTGTTCATCTTTTGCTGACTCATATTCAGAATTTTCAGACAAGTCGCCAAAACTGCGTGCGATCTTGATTCGCTCAATAATTTCCGAGCGTTTTGTCGTCCTGAGTGTGTTTAATTCCTCTTCTAATTTCTGCTTTCCCTCAATTGTCATGGGGTATGTTTTTTCTTCTGCCATATCTTATGACTCCTCTCAAAATAAATTAACTGTGCGAATGTCTATTATGACGAAGAACATCACGGATCTTCGTTGTTAATAAATCAATCGCTACCTGATTCGCACCGCCTTCAGGCACAATAATATCTGCATATCGTTTAGTGGGTTCAATAAATTGATGATACATGGGTTTAACCGTCCGCAAATACTGTGAAATTATTGATTCCAAGGAACGCCCGCGTTCTTCAGTATCCCTTTTTATTCGTCTAATAATTCTAATATCATCATCAGTATCAACAAAAACTTTAATGTCCATTAAATCACGAAGGCGTTGATCATTAAGTACCAGAATCCCTTCAACAATTATTACTTCCTGTGGATCTTTTATTAGTACTTTGTCACTCCTAGTGTGCGCACTATAATCATACACCGGAACCGCTACCTGCTTCCAGTTTAAAAGATTTTTCAGATGTTCGATCAGCAAATCAGTATCAAAAGCATCCGGATGGTCATAATTAACCTTTATACGCTCTTCAAAAGGCATATCATTTTGATTTTTATAGTATGAATCTTCTTGAACCATCAAAAGGGAATGTTGCTTTAACTGGTTAAATATCGCCATACTTACAGAAGTTTTGCCACTGCCCGAGCCCCCTGTAACTCCAATAATAACAGGTCGTTTTTTGCCCGAATTTGCTGTCATCTCTTGTTTCCCCTTTGCTTATTTTAATTATTATCTTTTTCTAACTTAGCTGTCAATTTCTGATGTTCGGCGTATGTTTGTGAATAATAGACCTTTCCAGTCTTAATGTTTGCGATAAAATACAAATAATCTTTGTCCCTATCAGTTGGATTCAGCACTGCTTTTATCGAATCAATACTTGGATTATTGAATGGTCCTGGACCCACACCTGTGTTCTTGTATAAGTTGTAAGGTGAATCGACCTTCAAATCCTTGTAAGTAACCGATTTTTTGTGTTTCCCAAGGGCATACAGGACAGATATATCTGACTGTATCTTCATATTCTTGTCCAATCTATTCTCAAAGACACCTGCAATCTTCTTTCGATCCGAGTCAGTCACGCCTTCTCGTTCTACTAGTGAAGCAAGTGTTATTACCTTTTGAACAGTCCATCCTTTTTCACTGATTTGTGAATAATAAGGTCTCAACATCTGATCAGTTTTCATGACCATTGAGGTAACTAATTGTTTCAATGTGCTTTTCTTCCCAACAGTATAAGTTGCAGGATACAAATAACCCTCTAGCTTGTATCTTACATCTTTAGCATCCACTGCTGATCCTAACAAATCAGGGTATTTTTCTTTTAGTTCATTTAAGAAATTTTTATTATTCAATAACGCCAAGAAGGTTTTCTTCTTAAATCGTGTTTTTTTCTGAATGACATCACCAATTTGGTCAGCCGTTACACCCTCTCGAATGAGTACTTTTCCAGAATTTTGAGGCTCACTTGCGCCACCCTTTTGCAGCTTAAGAGCTATTTGTTTTAAAGTCATGGAAGGTTTTAATTCATAATAGCCTGCCTTGAACTGACCGTACTTCTTTGCTTTGACATAATAATCAAAAACGAAACCGCTTTTGATTACATTCTTGTTCTCTAAAATACTTCCAATCTGCTTAGTTGTGCTGCCAATTGGTACTTTAACCTCGATCACCTTATTGCTCTCAGGATTCAATGGCTGTTTCGCACTTTCGAAGTAATGATGGCCGATAATTCCTATTACAACTAATAAAACAACTATCAGGAGCAACACTCCTCGAACAATTCGATTCGCGAAAAGTTTATTATCGTTATTTTTATTTTCTTGCAAATCTATATTGTCCTCATTCTTGTTATTCAAAGTATCCCTCCATTCGAAATACAATATCTATTACATTATACATAAGATTGCTTGAATTTGCACCAAGATTCAAAATTACTTAATATATAAAAAATTAGTTTATACGAAAAAAGCCATAGACTTCTATTATCCATAGCTTTTTCGTATCAAATTAGCGGATCTCTACATTAAATTTCTCTTTTAATTTACTCATTACTTTTTCAAAATCAGCATTAACAACATCATCTGCTAGGGTCTTCGAGCTATCACTATATGTTAGTTCATAGGCCAATGATTTTTGTTCAATACCTATTTTAGCTCCTTCATAAACATCAAAAAGCTGAACTTTGCTTAAAATTTTCCCACTTTGTGCTTTGATGAAGTTAATAATATCAGCGTTTTCGATATCCTTGCTTACAGCTAGCGCAACATCTCGAGTGATGACAGGATATTTTGAAACAGGTTGATATACAATCAACTCGTTATTGAAATCAATAATCTTTTGCAAATCAAGTTCAAAGACGTACGTTCTTCCTATCCCGTATTCCTTTGAAATGTTTGGATGAACTTCGCCTATAAATCCAATAAAGAGATTACCCACGAAGATATCAGCTGTTCTACCAGGATGCATTTCCTCATGTCTTTGCGACGCTTCGTAACTAATACCAGTGACCCCTAGCTTAGTTAACAGGTGTTCAACAATGCCCTTGGCAACATAAAAATCTATCTGCTTTTTCTCATCATGCCAAGACTGTGCTGAATATAATCCCGTCATTGCCGCAGCCACGTGTTCAACTTCGCGTGGTCGATCACTGTTCGCATCACGATAAAAAACGCGTCCCTGTTCATATAACATCACATCTGAAACTTTACGAGCATTATTATAAGCGACATCATCTAATAAACCACTAATAAGGTTCATCCTGATAGTTGTTCTATCTGAACTCATCGGGAAATCCAACTTAGTTGGCTGGGCATCTTCCATCATAAATCTCTGTGCTTTCTTATCCGAAGTCAGTCCATAAGAAATTGCCTGCATCAATCCTGATTCTTCCAAGATGCTTCTTGTATCACGAATTACTTGCTGTTTATACGTATACTTTCCGGGTGTTAATTCACCACTAGGCAAGGTTGCTGGTAAATTATCATAACCGTAAATTCTTGCAACCTCTTCGATTAAGTCAGCTGGAATGCTGATATCCCATCTTCTTGCAGGTACAGAAACCTTGAAAGCTCCCGCCTTTTCCTCAACACCGAAGCCAAGTCTCTCAAAAATGTCCTTGATTTCTGCATCTTGTAATCCAGTTCCCAATACATCGTTAATTTTTTTTGCCGTAATGGTAACAACTACAGACTGGACATTAGCTTGCGCACCAACTGCAAATCCTGAAACAACTTCCCCATTTCCTAACTCAGCAATCAATTGTGCTGCCATATCCAATGCTTCTGCAACTGTTTCACGATTAATTCCACGCTCAAATCTCATAGCAGCTTCACTATGCAAATTATGTTTTCTAGCAGTCTTACGAATAGCTGATGAATTGAAGACTGCAGCTTCGAGAGCTATAATTTGTGAATTCGCCGAAATACCACTATTTAGTCCACCCATTGTACCTGCTAGTGCAATGGGACCATTATTATCAGCAATCACAATATCACTTGATAAAAGCTCTCTTTCCTCTTCATCGAGTGTTTGCAATGTTTCACCTGGTTTAGCGAGACGAACCTCGATCCTTTTACCAGCAATTTTTTGATAGTCGAAAGAATGTAATGGTTGCCCATAGTCCAATAAGATATAGTTTGTGACATCAACAACGTTATTCATTGGACGAATACCAGCATTCCATAGACGTTTTTGCAGCCACATTGGACTTTCTTTAACATGCACATCTTTGATAACACGCAGTAAGTAAGTTGGAGCCAACTCCTTATCAGCTGTTACTTGAATATAATTAGAAACATTATCAGTTGAATCTTCTTTCAATTCAGGTTTCTTTAAATTTACCTTCTTATCGTAAATCGCTGCTAATTCGTGGGCCGTTCCCCTCATGCTTAGCATATCTGCCCGATTTGGTGTGACATCAAGATCTATGATATCTTCATCCATCCCCAAGTATGAATATACTGGTTCACCTGGTTTGGCATTATCTGGGAGGAAATATATTCCATCAGCATAGGCTTTTGGAACGACGCTATCTGAAAAGCCAATTTCTTGAAGTGAACAGATCATTCCTTCGGAAACTTCTCCACGCATCTTGCTTCTTTTGATTTTAACATTCCCAGCAATTCTCGAATTAGGTAACGCTACAATCACTTTCTTGTTTGCAGCAATGTTTGGTGCTCCACAAACAATCTGTAATAAGTCATCTTCCCCGACATCAACTTTGCAAATATTAAGATGATCCGATTCAGGATGTTTCCTAACTTCGACAGTAAAGCCAACCACGATCTTTTTTAATTTTTTATCAAGTCTAGATACACTATCAACTTCAACTGCCGTTCTTTCAATTTTTTCGGCCAATTCTTCTGGATTAATATCTAAATCAATATAATCTTTGAGCCACTTTGTAGAAACCTTCATTTGTCTTTATCCTTTCTGCGCAAATTGTGATAGGAAGCGAACATCATTTAAATAAAACTCACGAATATCATCGACCCCATATTTTAACATAGCGAAACGATCTGGACCCAAACCAAAGGCGAAACCGCCATAGATTTCCGAATCAACACCTGCCATTGTCAGAACATTGGGGTGAACCATTCCAGCTCCCAAAACTTCAATCCAACCAGTATGCTTACATACAGCACAGCCTTTACCTTCACACTTAAAACAAGAAACATCTACTTCCACTGAAGGTTCTGTAAATGGAAAATAACTCGGTCGTAATCTGATTTCACGTTCATCTCCAAAAACAGTCCGAGCAATGATCTGCAAGGTTCCTTTCAAATCAGCCATTGTTATATGCTTGTCAATAACAAGCCCTTCAACTTGATGAAATTGATGAGAATGTGTTGCATCATCAGTATCACGGCGATACACCTTACCCGGTGAAATCATCTTCAATGGACCCTTTGTAAAATCATGTTTTTCCATAGTCCGAGCCTGTACTGGAGAAGTCTGTGTACGCATCAGAATTTGTTCGGTAATATAAAAAGTATCTTGCATATCACGTGCAGGATGATCCTTAGGTAAGTTCATCATTTCGAAATTATAATGATCTTCCTCAACCTCAGGTCCGTCCACCACTTGATAACCCATTCCAAGAAAAAGCTTCTCAAGTTGGTCAATAACCTGCATTATAATATGTGGCTGCCCTGCCTTGACTGGAACACCGGGTAAAGTAACATCGATTTTTTCTTTTTCAAGCTTTCTGGCAGTTTTGATTATTTCTAATTTCTCGCGGCGCTGCGTAATTGCTTCTGTTAATTCATCGCGTACTTTGTTTGCCAAGCTACCAACAACAGGACGTTCCTCTTTTGAAAGGTCCTTCATTCCGCGCAGTACTTCTGTGATGGGGCCTTTCTTACCCAATAAATTAACTCTAATTTCATTAATCTTTTTTAAATCTTCAACAGTATCAATTTCACTTAAAGCCTTGGCTTTTAATTCTGTTAATCTATCTTTTAAGTCCATTTGTTTTTTCCTTTCTTTTTAACAGAGCATTACTCTTGTGAGACTGCTCTCACGTACCAACACAAGTTGCAAACATAGTCAGAACAGACATATATGTATTAAGTACGAAGAGCTGATCGTAACAATGGTAAAAAAACATTTTACTCGGCTATTCTTTTTCAAAAAATATTTTTTTCAAGACAAAAAGACCCCGTCCCATCAAAGGGACGAGGTCTCGCGGTACCACCCTTGTTCTAGCAGCAATAACACAAAAGTCATCACTATCCAGCACTTTCATGTTAACGCCCATGTAAGCGGCACATCATTCATTATGTCTAAATCCCGATGGCAACTAAGGAAATGAAATTCAGATAATCTTATATGGAATAATCGCAGCTAACATATTCCTCTCTGACTATAATAAAAATCCTACTATCTTCCGTCAATGTCTTTACTCTTTATAGAGTCTATACTCTCACGTGTAATCCGTCAAGTCCTACTTGCAATCATCAAGCGTGTACCATTTTTTTGCCCAATCATGCAATTCACTCATAACACAGTGAAGATCTTCACCACGCTCAGTTAAACTATAAACTGGCCTGCAGCTATCCTCATATATGACACGTTCCAAGAGTCCCTCTTCTTCAAGTTCTTTAAGACGTTCAACCAAAACTCTATCACTGCATTTATCGACCTTGTTAGCAAGATCACGAAAACGCAGAGGTCCTTCAGTTAATAGAACATCGATTATTAGTCCATTCCATTTCCTTCCCAGAATACCGAAAGTTTTTTCAAATCGTGGACATTGAACATAGGTTTCAACTGTTTTTTGCACCATCTTCACCTCCAAAACTATATTATCATACCCATAATTACACGAAAAAAGCCTCACCGTCAAATAAAAAGGCAAAGTTTTTTCAATTTAATTATTTCACAAATTTCAAATGTTTCTTTAAAAGTCCTTCATAACGGTTAAACAAAGGTACGCTGACTTCAGAGGTTGCCTCATATTTATCAACCATTGTCACGATGTAACCCTCAAGGTAACGAGGAGGAGCCACAGTTGCGCCCCACATATGTTTGATTATGATATCACGTTCCATTGCCGACAAATTAGTAATTTTTTTTGCATTTCGCACAGCAATTCGTGGATGAATCCATGCATGTGTACCATTATCAAACTTAGTTGTGCGCCAATCATAATAAAATAAATCATGAAGCAGACCAGCTCTCGCAGTCGCACGAGCATTCAAATGCATCCTTTTTGCAATTCGATAACTATCAAAGGAGACTGCAATCGAATGCTCCAAACGATTTGAAAAATAATGTTGTCTAAAATCCGCTAACCGCTGAACCTCTGGAGTTTCAATAAGTTCACCTACATAGCTCATATATTCTGAATCATCTTGCCATTCATTTTTTTTCATGCAATACCCCTCTTAATAAAGTTACCTCTATCATACCCAAATTTGTATAATTTGCAATTCTTAAATATTAATCTTGCAAGTTTGTAAACTAATCTTAATAATTATTTCTTTAAAGTATACATCAAGATTCCAGCAGCCACTGCCACATTCAAAGATTCTGCCTGACCAATAATCGGAATATACAAATTATACTTAGTCAACTTCAAATGCTTTGCTTGGACACCATTGCCCTCATTGCCCATTATTAATCCAAAATCAGAATACTTACCAATCTCATTATAACTCTTAGCATCTTTGTTTAACTCAGTTCCAAATGTAGGAATACCATTCTTCTTTAGTTCGGCAATAAAGGTCTCCAAATCAGACTGCAGCAATTCTAAATGAAACTGGCTTCCCTGCATTGAACGAACAACTTTTGGCTGATACAAGTCACCGGTACCGTCTCCAAACACAACACCTCTGAAACCTGCAGCATCTGCCGTCCGAATCATAGTTCCAATGTTTCCAGGATCTTGGACACTATCAAGTAACAACCACGCACCAGTTAGATCTGCTGGTAGCACATTCCTAGAATCATCAATCATAATAATTGCAAAAATGCCTTGTGGACTAGGGGTCTCACTTATGGCATGTGCAACCTCCGATGAAATATATGTAACCTCTGCTTTTGTTGAATTAAATTCATTGAATTCATCAATATATCGTGAATCTGGTACAATTAAGAAACGCTTAATGCTTTCGTTGGCTTGAATCGCTTCTTTAACAAGATGCCATCCATCCAAAATGTATAGTTTTTGATTTAAACGCCCTTTTTTGGAAGAAAGCTTTTTCCATTCCTTAACCTGTTTATTCTGGGGTGATTGAATAATCTCCATCAATATCTTCTCCAATTTAATAATTTCTAACCAAGTATAGCATATAACGATGAACTTAAATCATACTAATATATAATGAAGTAAAGGAGTGTTTATCATGAAATCTATCAAAATAACAGTCCATGGCAGGGTCCAGGGGGTTGGCTTCAGGTATTGTACAAAAATGGTAGCAGACCAATTAAACATAAATGGAATAGTAAAAAATCAAAGTGATGGTTCTGTCTACATTGAGGCACAGGGTGACCCACAGGCAATCCATAGTTTCGCAAAAAGAATTATCGCCTCTCCTACTCCAAGCGGTCATGTATCTAATTACGATATCGCTGATAATAGTATAAAAAATTACACTTCATTCAATGTTGTCTATTAATTAAGAATCCAATATTTCTTAATTAATTATTATATTACTAAGTGTAATTGAAAAAGTATCGTATATAAAGTATAGTAAGTAGCGTAGTTTATTTGAAAGGAACAATACAATGAAAAAAATGAAACGCCTTACTATATTACCAGTATTCGTTGCTGCTTCTTTGATTTTGAGTGGCTGTGTACAAAGAACCAAAAGTGGTAAACCTTATGGCTTGATTTATGACCATTTGGCTATACCTACACAACACGTTATCAATTGGCTAACAAGCGTAATGGGCGGCAGTTATGGCTGGGCAATAATAGCAATTACCTTTATCGTAAGAATGTTGCTTATGCCTTTAATGTTAAAACAAGCTAAGGGCGCAACAGTCCAGCAGGAAAAAATGGCTTCCGTTCGACCACAAATGGCTGCTATTCAGGAACGACAAAAAAATGCTTCTTCAGCTGAAGAAAAAACAGCAATTAGTCAGGAAATGATGGCACTATATCGTGAGAATGGCATCTCTATGACAGGTGGCATTGGGTGTTTACCATTACTTATCCAAATGCCGATCTTTGCGGCCTTATACGCAGCGATCCAGTATTCACCTGAATTGTCAAAGACTTCTTTCATGGGAATTAACCTTGGAAATCCAAGTATTATTCTTGCTGTTTTGACAGTTTTGATCTATGGCCTACAAGCCTATCTCTCACTTTTTGGCATTGCTCCCGAACAAAAGAAACAAATGCAATCAATGCTCTTTATCACCCCTATCATGTTGGGGGGTATGACATTTGTCTCACCAGCTGGTCTTGGACTATACTTCTTTGTCGGCGGAATCTTTGCTTGCTTACAAACTATCTTGGTAAATGCAATGAGACCAAAGATTCGTGCAGAAGTTGCAGCTGAATTAAAGAAAAATCCACCCAAGAAAGTAGTAACTCCAGTGGTCGAAAAAACTGAAGTTAAAAAGAAAAGTAATAATGATACTGACAGACCTAATAATAACCGCTTGCGAAACGCAGGAAAACAGGCATCGTAACAAATAATAGCTGTTTATAGGTTTCCATTCACTAATAAGGGGACTGTGCTAAAATTAAACTTTGGCACAGTCCCCTTATTAATATATATAAATGGTACTAACTTTCCCCAACACGCCGTTTTCCTTCCGCACACATTTTGAGCAGTGGACAGCTTTCACATTTAGGTGATCTAGCCATACACTGGTATCGTCCCCAATATATCATTCTAAAATGTGCAGCAATCCAAATAGATTCTGGAAGTTTTTTCATCAATGTCCGCTCAATCTTTAGAACATCCGCATCTTGTGCAACCATTCTAAGGCGCTTAGATACCCTTGTAACATGGGTATCAACGGCAATTGCAGGTATTCCAAAACATTCAGCCATGACAACATCCGCGGTTTTCCTACCAACACCCGGCAATGACATCAGTTCTTTACGAGATTGCGGAACAATTCCATTAAAATCAGAAACAATTTTTTGAGCGCATGCAACCAGATATTTTGCCTTATTACGATATAAACCAATCGTTTTAATCAATGTCATCACATCAGCAACATTAGCCTCTGCTAAGTCATATGGTGTCCTATAGGTTTCAAAAAGCTTAGGACTTAATATATTCACTGCTTTATCAGTTGTTTGAGCACTCATAATAACAGCTAATAAGAAATGAAAATCTGTATCCGCAACAAGCGAAGAATGTGCATTGGGAAATGATTCACCCATTATTTCAATTGCTTTCAAACATTCTTCATCAGATAACATTTATTTACTCCTCTTTTTTATTATTACTATTTGACCAGTGATATAAGGGGATGCTTGGCTTATCTGGGTCACTTTTCATCCTGCTTTGACTCGATGAACTATCCTGAGTCTTTATTCTTTTCCTTTGCTGTTCGCGTTGCACATCCTGTGCAGAGCGAATATTTTGCCTTTCCCAACTTAATAAAATTCGGTCAATATATTTCAAGCTGTATGCCTGATTTAACACTGCCTCTCTCAAGGCCAGCAGAATCAATTCAGGCAAATAATTATCCTTGTGTAGCCAAAGATTGACCGTTTCAATCTCGATTGGAGACAATGGTCTGCCAAATTCAACTTCAATACTTTGAAAGACCTTTTCCTGAGCAGTCTTCAAATCCTTGTTCTCCAAAGACTTTTGTTTTTGTTGTTCCATAATTATTAGTTTGTCGAATAATTTTTTGAATTGATAGACATCATGCTTGATTCCGGTTTCATCTTGAATACTAGCTATTTCCATAACATTTTTCTGGATTAAGCTGTGCATTGCCTGATAAACATCAGCCTCATTTTTGCCCATCCTCTTAGCAATGAGTTCTATCTCCGGAAATGAATCACCTGATTGGGTCGCACTCATTATCTGAATTATTAATATCATCTCGGTCTCATTCAAACCAAGCATTGGATAATTATAAAGGACAAGATTGGAAATAGTTGTCTGACCTGCTTTAAGATATTCTTCGAATGCTTTATCCATTCATACTCCCCACTCTTCATTTTTAAATAAAAGGCCGTCAAGATAATATACAACATTACCCCAACTGCCCTTAGCTTACTTCTTTATGGATAAATTCTGTTTAACAAACGTGGAAATGGAATTGACTCGCGAATATGTTCCTCACCGGTAATCCACGTAATTGCACGTTCAAGTCCCAAACCAAAACCAGAATGAGGTACACTTCCATAGCGACGTAAATCTAGATACCACTGGTAATCATCCTTGTTTAGTCCAGCCTTTTCGATTTGTGTCTCTAAGAATTCTAGATCAGTTGCTCTTTCAGAGCCGCCAATAATCTCACCATAACCTTCAGGTGCAAGTAAATCAGCACTTATAACAACATCATCGCGTGTTGGATGTGGCTTCATGTAGAATGGTTTGATTGCTTTAGGATAGTTCAAAACAAAAACTGGTTTACTAAAATGTTCAGCTAAATATGTTTCTTCAGGTGAACCAAAATCTTCACCCCATTCAGCATCAGGAAATTCACCAGACTTTTGCAATAATTCCACTGCTTCATCATACGAGATTCTTGGAAATGGAAGCTCAGTATACCTTTTGAGAACATCAACATCTCGCTCTAAGATTCCAAGTTCATATGCACAATTGTCTATTACACTTTGAACCAAGAATGCAATATACCGCTCTTGAATTTCAAGACTTTCTTCTTGGTGCATAAAAGCCATCTCAGGTTCAACCATCCAAAATTCGATCAAATGGCGTCTTGTTTTAGATTTTTCAGCTCTAAATGTTGGACCAAAAGAAAAGACTTTCCCATAAGCCATGGCACCGGCTTCCTCATAAAGCTGTCCTGATTGTGAAAGGTATGCATCTTTATCAAAATACTTGGTACGAAAGAGTTCTGTTGTACCTTCTGGGGCAGACCCTGTCAATATAGGTGCATCAATTTTGATAAATCCTTCCTTGTTGTAAAACTCATAAGTTGCCCTAATTACTTCATTGCGAATCTTCATTACTGCAAATTGGCGCTTGGAACGCAACCACAGGTGACGATGATCCATTAAGAAATCAACACCATGTTTCTTTGGTGAGATTGGATAGTTCTCACTTTCACCGACTTTTTCAATTCCTGACAACTCTATTTCGTAACCAAATGGTGAACGTGCATCCTCATGGATAGTTCCAGTTACATATAGGCTTTCTTCTTGTTTAACTTCCTTGGCAAGAGCAAACACTTCTTCGCTGACGTTGTTCTTAACCACTACTCCTTGGAAAAATGCTGTCCCATCACGCAACTGCAAAAAAGCAATCTTTCCACTTGACCTCTTATTTGTGAGCCAAACTCCAATTTTTACTTCTTCACCAACGTGATTTTTCGCATCAATAATACTAATTGTTTTCAACAAAAGAATCCTCCTACATATGTTTTTCAATAAATGCTTTCATTCTCTTAATAGCTTCTTCTAAGCTCGCCAAATCAGTAGCGTAACTCATTCTGACATGGTCAGGCATTCCAAAAGCACTCCCAATAACTACTGCCACATGAGCTTCATCTAACAATGCTGCCACAAACTCATCGGTAGAAACAAAACCAGTCAATTTCACAGTTTCCTTTACATTAGGGAATAAGTAAAATGCACCTTGCGGCTTGTTTTTCAAAGTAACTCCCGGCAATGCAATTAATTCAGGGTAAACCTTATTCAATCTTTCTTCAAAAGCAACTCGCATCTTTTCAACTACTTCTTGCGGGCCTGTTAACGCTTCAAGGGCAGCATACTGACTAACTGCAGCAAGATTACTTGTCGCATGACCAATCAATGCACCCATTTTCTTAATTACCTCTGCGGGTGCAACCGTGTAGCCAACTCTCCATCCAGTCATTGAATACGCCTTAGACAAACCGCTAACCAAAATCGTCTGTTTTCTAATTTCATCACTAAGTTCGATCAAAGATACAAAATGCTCACCGTTGTATATCAGCTTACCGTACATATCATCAGTGATAATTACAATGTCATGCTCAACAGCCCAATTACCGATTGCTTCAAGTTCATCCTTTGTATAAATCAGTCCAGACGGATTCTGAGGTGAATTAATAATCACAATGCGTGATTTGTCTGTTCTTGCGTTCTCAAGTTCCTCAACAGTTACCTTCAGACCATCTTCTGGTGTGACAAATACTGGTACCCCACCGGCTAGTTTTACCTGTTCACCATAACTTACCCAATAAGGCAAGGGGATTAAAACCTCATCGCCCTCATCCAACAGTGTCTGAGCTAAAACGTATAGAGAAAACTTGCCTCCAACTGTCACGGCAACTTGATTCTGCTCATAATTGACCCCGAAATCAGCCGCAATTCTTGCGCAAACTGCTTTTTTCAGTTCATTGATTCCTGTGGCTGGGGTATAAAAATCAGATTTTCCTTCCTCAATTGCCTTAATTGCAGATTCCTTAATATTCTTTGGTGTATTAAAATCAGGTTCACCAACACCAAGATTAATAACATCAATCCCCTCGGACTTCATTTGCTTTGCCTTGGCAGATAATTCAAGTGTTGCTGATGGTTGGATTTGCATTACTCTTTTTGAAATTTTCATAAATTATGCCCTCAATCTACTAAATATTTTGAATAGATTTTACCATGTCGCCATTTTTGTACGCATACAGAATATAACAAAGGTTTCCTGACTTGTTAAGATATGTTACTTCCCAAACAGGTTTGTTAGACCAGAGTCCTAAAGTCGCCTTTAGAATCTTTTTGGGCTTTTCTTTTTTCGCCAAAGTCATGGCGTCTTTTTCAGTAATACCTTTTTTCTGCTGTAATATCTTGGTAGCCCCGCCCTTCTGGGCAATAATAACGTAAATCTTTTGTTTCTTGGAGTTTGTGCCAGCCACCGTGAAATAAGTCTTTTTTCTGTTAAATAAATAAAAATCCGTTTCTGTTTTTAGATCAGCATGTTTGCGTGCAAAACTAACTGCATTCTTTTCAGCGGTTTCTCTTGGTGCCTGTACCTGCCACCAGAAGATAAATACACCAAAAAGCAAAATCACTGTGACAGCAACCGCAAAGAGTTTCTTTACGCCGCTACGATAACTTTTTGCCCTCTTCATAAGAACCTCACATATCATTTAAATTAAATATATTATTATCAACATCCGTACTATTATAACAATAATACCCTTGTTTTTGAAGATAGCGCCTCTAATTTTCCCAAAAATCAAACAAATAATTCTGAATTTCAGTTGACTCGATAATTCTGACCGGCATCTCGTGGGGAAAGACCTCTCGCAACTTGGCACCGTAATTTCTTGAAACCACACGGCTATCTAAGACAATTACAACTCCTCTGTCTTCCTTCGTTCTAATCAATCTTCCAAGGCCTTGCTTCAAACGAAACATTGCCTCTGGTAACGCAATCGTATTAAACGAATTTTGACCTTGACTTTGTGCTAACCGATACTTTGCACGATTGACCAAAGTATCCGGTGGTTGAAATGGTAATCGTGTGATAACCAGAAGTTCCAATCGATCTTTAGGCAAATCGATTCCCTCCCAGAAAGTACCTGAACCAAGCAAGACCGCACTGTCACCTAATTCAAACATCTTGATTATCTTTTCATTGCTGCCGGTAATTCCTTGGGCAATAATCACTCTTTTGTCAAAAACTTCTGACTGACGTAAATACTCATAGACTTTAGAAATCATTTCAAGTGAATTAAACAAAATCATAGTCTGTTTATTATTATTGCTTAAGATGTTCTCAATAACCTTACCCAAATATGCAACGTATCGTTCAGTGTCTGTGACGATATCAGGAGCATCGGCAACTAATAATCCCAATGCCTGTTTCTGATAATCAAAACCGCCTTCAAGTCTTAATACAGGTGTCTCAGGAGCTAAATCAAGCTGATTTTTCATATAGTCTGACCCTTCAGGCAAAACTAATGCAGCACCAACGAAAAGTGTATGCTCAAACTTCGAGTAAACAAAAGGCGAAAGATAGTTATTTGTCTTAAAGATTCCAAAACTAAGCCGCAAGTGACCATTGACTTGTTTGACTGGAATTTGCAGACTAATTACTGCTTCCTCAGCTATCTGATCAAGTTCATCAAGTTCAAATCGATGCCAGTTTTCCAATGCTTTTAAAAGTTCAAAACCGCCATCAAGAAAATCCAGTACGAATGTTTGCGCATTTCGATCCAATCTTTCTTGATTTTTAAATTCAATAAATTTCGTCTTTAACTGCAGTAGCTGTACCTGAAATTTTGCTTTAGCCTTGGCAACTTTTTGATAATCTGCAAGATTTTCTTTCACAAATCCCTGGAACTTACTTGTCTTTACAGCAACTTCGTTAAAAGTATCCTCCCCATTTTCTTTTTTCTCTTTCTGGAGGAATCTACTGCGTAACAACTCTCTTAACACAGGTACCCTCTTATCGATTACTCTGATCTGTGCTGCAATTTTCTTCGACTCTGCCGGTGTCAGAAAATACTGTTGTTCCAACTCCTTGAATGAGAAAGATCTTTGCGAGCCAATTTTAACTAAAAGTGTGTCTGAGATAATTTTGATCAAATCAAAATCAATGACTGCACGGTTACTCTTTAACGCAATACTTCCAAAATGCTGTGCCTCGTCAATAATCAACGACTTCTTCTTAAATCTCCCGAGCCCCTCAGCATGATTTAACAGATAGGAATGATTTGTAATTATCAAATCAGCCGTTGCCTGTTTCAGCTGTTGCCTTAACACAAAATCATGTGTGTAATAAACGCTACCGCTGTCAATACTTAATGGTCCTTTATGTGTTATGTCATCAAAAAGCGGATCTTGCATTTTTGTCAGATGAAGTTCACTCAAATCACCAGTTTTAGTCATCGTTAGCCAAACAACAATACGCAGCTGCAATAACCTCGATGGTTTATTCTGCGGCTTGCTCAGAGACAAAATAAACTTCTGTAAATCTATGTAATTATGACTTCCCTTCAAAACAGCTACCGTAAAATTAAAAGGCATTATTTGCCTAAGCAGTGGAATAGTCTGTTCTAATAACTGCATTTGTAAAGTTGTGGTTGCTGTCGATACTACACTTGGATGTCCCTTGACTGCAGCATATAGAGCAGGTATCAAATATCCTAGTGTCTTACCTAATCCAGTCGGTGCCTCAATCATAAGCAGCTTTTCTTTTCGCTGTACTAATAAACGATACACCTCATCCATCATTTCTGATTGTGTCGGTCGCCATTCCAAAAACTTACCGAACAATTTTTCCTTCTTCTCACGAGTTTGCGGATAACCACCCTCTCTTATGCTCTCAATTGTCAGTGTTTCCGTTCTTAGTACTAGATCACCAACAACTTCAAGATAGCTTGGCAGCTGTTTTGTCTGCGCTTGCTTTTTTTTAAGAGCAGCATCAAAACAAGATCCTGTTTGAAAAAGGAGACTTTCACGAAAACGATTGATTATTTTCAAGACCTGAACTGGCAGATTATCAATTGCCTTTAACAGCATCAAAAAAAGTTTTGCCGTAACAAAAGCATCACTATCAGCGTGGTGCGGATGTTCATGCCTGATATCGAAATACTCACCAAGATATGTTAGACGATAGCTTGGTAAGGTAGGTAGAACAATTTGACTCAGCTGTACGGTATCAATTCCATGAATATTCAGCTCTGGATAGCCGCAGCGCAAAAACTCTTCGTTTAAGAAACGATAATCAAAGTTGATATTATGCGCAATAAACACCGTTCCTTGCAGTAAAGAATAAATTGTACCTGCCATATCTTCAAAAAAAGGTGCTTTCCTGACATTTTTGTCACTGATACCTGTTAATTTTTGAACTTCAGTGGGAATTGGCATCCCAGGATTAATCATTGTATTAAAAGTATTAACTATTTCTTTATTTTTTATAAAAACACAACTGAACTGCAGCATCCTATTGCTGCCATCCATACTTGTGCCAGTTGTCTCAATATCAACAACTGCATATGTGGTTGTCGAGCGCATTAGTCCACCGACTTTCTAGCTTAATCTATTCGCAATTTTAGCACAAAAACAGATTCTTTACGCCCTTTAGAGAAATTTATCTTGCAAAATATTGTAATAGTAATTAAAATTTTCCTTAATTGTGTTTTTAATTACAGATATTTGTCATATTTATGATAAATATGTATAATCTATTTGCTTGTACAACTTATGAACTTACTGCGTTATAAATACTATCGCAAGAAAGGAAGCGGCATTTTGACTATGTTTCATGCCCGTTTTAGTGAAGGAGTAAGCCATGCTAAGATAATTTTGATTGGTGAACACTCCGTTGTTTATGGAAAACCAGCAATTGCCTTACCTTTGTCTGAGGTTAAAACAACTGTCACAATAGAACAAACCTATAATATGCCGTCTTCAATAAAAAGTCGGTATTTTGATGGTCCTTTAACATCAATGCCTAATGCAATGAAGGGACTAAAACACCTAATATTATTAATTTTAAAGAAAAATAATAAACTGGATCTCTCATTTACAATGACCATAAAAAGCGATCTGCCCGCTGAGCGTGGTATGGGCTCTTCTGCTGCAACAGCAATTGCAGTTACCAGAGCTCTTTACAATTTTCTTGGGTTAGAGCTTACACAAGAAGAGTTGTTAGCTCTTGCTAATGTCTCTGAAATCGACATGCACGGCAATCCAAGTGGCTTAGATGCAGCTACATCAGCCAGTAATCAACCAGTCTGGATGATCAAGGATCATGAATTAAAAGAAATTCCAATTCATCTTGATGGTTGCTTATTGATTTGTGATAGTGGCATTAAGGGCAGGACCGGCGAAGCGGTTGCTAGTGTCCGCAATCTGCTCCAAAAAAAGCCTTTTGAAACATCCGTTTTATTGAATAAGCTTGAAAAATTAGCATATGATGCAAAAAAGCAGCTCAATAACAACGATATTTCTGGATTAGGGGATACTTTTAATCGAGCACATGATCAACTCAAAAAACTCGGTGTCAGTGATGAGAAGTTGGATAGATTGATTGACATTAGTAAAGAGCTCGGTTCTCTTGGCAGCAAGTTAACTGGTGGTGGTCGTGGCGGCTGTTTCATTTGCTTGATGCCATCCAAAGAAGTGGCACAGAAGGCCGAATATGTCCTAAAGCGTGAAGGTGTCACACAAACTTGGATTCAGCCATTAGGAATTACTGTAACGGAGGAAGTTAATTAATGAATGCGACAACTTACACAGCTCGCGCGCACACTAATATTGCCTTAATTAAGTACTGGGGGAAAAAAGATGAAGAACTAATTCTCCCAATGAATAACAGTCTCTCTTTAACGCTGGATCGATTCTATACCGAAACAAGTGTTACATTTGATGAGCAACTTAAAGATGATTTGTTTTTGCTTGATGGCTCTAGAGAAAATGGCGATAAGGTCAGCAAATTTCTCGATATTGTTCGAAAAAAAGCCAAGATTAATATAAAAGCAAAAGTTATTTCACAAAACCATGTGCCTTCTACAGCAGGACTGGCCTCCTCAGCCTCGGCTTATGCAGCTTTAGCACTGGCTGCAAGCAAAGCCGCGGGATTGAACTTAGATAAAAAAGAACTTTCACGTTTAGCAAGACGCGGTTCTGGTTCGGCATGCCGCTCCATTTACGGCGGTTTGGTCGAATGGCAGGAAGGTACTGATGATCAAACTTCATTTGCATATCCAATTGAGATGCCCAATAATTTTGAAATTACGATGGTTGCTCTGGTAATCAATGCAGATTACAAAAAAATTTCTAGCAGAGATGGTATGAAACGTGTCGTTGAAACGTCGCCTTACTATCCGGCTTGGGTCCAAACTGCAGCTAAAGATCTTAAAAATATCAAACAGGCTATAGTAAAAAGAGACTTTGAAACTTTTGGTGAAATTGCTGAAGAAAATGCAATGAAGATGCATGCACTGAATATGAGTGCTCATCCTCATTTTAGTTATCTTGAACCGAATTCAATAAAAGCCATGCAAATCGTGGAAAAGTTGCGTTTAGAAGGTGTATCCTGTTATTATACTTTAGATGCTGGACCAAATGTAAAAGTCATCTGTCTGAAAAAGGATGTTAAAGTGATTGCAGACACTCTCTCAGACAGTTTTGGTCAAGAAAAAGTGCTTGTAGCTGGACCTGGACCTGCTGCGCACTTAATTTAACTTATTGTCGAAGGGACATGATTTTTTGATAACCGTTAAAGCTCCTGGAAAGCTTTATATTGCAGGTGAATATGCTGTCGTTGAAACTGGATTTCCTGCTATATTAGTTGCACTTAATCAATTCGTAACAGTCACAGTTGAAGAAAGTGATGACTATGGAACAATTAATTCTCAACAATACAAAGAAACACCATTATATTGGAAACGTGATGGAAACAATATGATATTCGATAATCGTGATAATCCATTCCATTACATTTTATCTGCAATCCGTCTGACAGAATCATATGCTCAGTCTTTAAATAAGACTATGAAGTGCTATCACCTAAGTATTGATAGTGACCTTGATAGTCCTGATGGAAAAAAATATGGTTTGGGAAGTTCAGCCGCCGTCACCGTGGCAACGGTCAAGGCTCTCTGCCATTTTTATGACCTACCAATCGCAAATAACACCCTCTTTAAATTGGCGGCTATTGCACATCTTGATATTCAAGGAAATGGGTCGTTGGGTGATATCGCAGCTAGTGTTTACGGTGGCTGGATTGCATATCGTTCTTTTGATCGTGATTGGCTTAAAAGCGCAAGAAATACTTTTAGTTTAAAAAAACTGCTCTCAATTGAATGGCCTCAACTAAACGTTGAATTATTGACGCCACCTGAGAACCTAGAATTATTGATAGGCTGGACAGGTTCACCGGCATCAACGTCACATTTAGTTGATGCCGTTGGACTAAAGAAAGCTGAGAAACGGTCATCTTATCAAGAGTTCTTGAATTCAAGTAAGAACTGTCTCCTAAATATGATTGAAGGCTTTCATAATCGTAGTATCGAAGTGATTCAGAAAGAAATTCGCAGAAATCGTGAATTGTTGCAAGAACTTGGTCGACTGAGTAATGTTGAGATTGAGACACCTCTTCTTCACCAGTTATGTGAAACTGCCGAGAAAGCTAAAGGTGCCGCAAAAACATCTGGTGCTGGTGGTGGTGATTGCGGAATTGTTGTAATAAATAAAAGATATGATACACAATTATTAACTAATAACTGGAGAAAGATCGGCATTAATCCATTAAATCTTCATGTGCACCAAATTAGTGACTAACTTGTAAAGGAGGAGTATTTTGGATCAAAGACACGCACATCGTAAAGACGAACATGTTTTTATTGCAGAAAAACAATTCAATATCCAAAGTGATAATGGGCTTGATCAAATCCGGATACTCCCTAATAATTTGCCGGAAATTGCAGTTGAAGAAGTTGACTATTCTACCACCATTGCAGGCAAAAAGGCTGCTATTCCCTTTTTTATCAATGCAATGTCTGGCGGAAGTCCTTCCACTACGAAACTAAACAAGAAATTAGCCCTCGCGGCGAATAAAACAGGAATCGCAATGGCAACAGGATCTCAAAGCATCGCTATTAAGTTTCCTGATACAAGTGCCAGCTTTCAAGTTGTCAGAAAGTCTATGCCTAATGGATTTGTTATAGGCAATTTAGGCGCAGGTAATGATTTGCATTCTGCAAAAAAAGCAATCAAGATGATTTCTGCCGATGCGTTGGAAATACACCTCAATGCAATCCAAGAGATCATCATGCCTGAAGGAGATCGAGATTTTTACTGGCGTGATAAAATTGCTCAGATTGTAGCTAATCTTGATGTTCCCGTAATCGTAAAGGAGGTCGGCTTTGGCATCTCCCCTGCTACTCTAGGCAAATTAAAAAAGATAAATGTGAGATACATAGACTTATCCGGTTGGGGTGGCACTAACTTTGCCCGAATTGAAAATCAGAGGCTTCATACTGAAAATTTCGATAGTTTAGACGATTTTGGTATGAATATAGCTGAAAGTCTAATTGCTGCTCAGTTATATAAAAATGATTTTTCCTTTACGGCTTCTGGTGGTATCCGTAACGCAATGGATATTGTCAAATGTCTCTGTTTAGGTGCAGACAATGTAGGAATCTCTGGATTATTCCTACACACCGTTCTAAAGGAAGATGTTGCTGGTCTAGTTAAACAAATTGAGGATTTAAAACATCAAGTCAAGGCTATTATGACTATTCTTGGTTGTCATAATATTAGTGAACTTCGACAAGTTCCATTAATTCTTTCTAGCGATTTATTGAACTTTAAAAAACAATTAAATTAATTAACAAATATGGGGATGCTTCAAAAGTTATATTTTGAGACATCCCCTCTCTTTATTCCGTGTAAAAATATCCTAATTGTCCTATAAATAGAGTAAAATTTTCGGTCTAATCTCATATTAATACTCAAAATTTTCGGCTTATGTTACACTCTTTTACTGTATCGTGGCCCTAATAATTTATTAAAAATATTTATAATATGATTTTATAATTTCACATGAATTTACAAACATTTTTCTCTAGTTAAAACAGAAAACAAAATTATAAATCCAAAAGACATAGCTCCTCCTCCAACATATAGCTCTTTAAAAAAAAGCAATAATTCCTACAGCTATAAATAAGGATGACGCAATAAATCATATTTTAATCCTTTATCTCCAGATAAATATTTTTGCCGTTCGTATTTTAATCCAAGAAAACGCGAATTATCAAAACCTCTTAACCTGTTCGGCGAAGATGCGCTAAACATTACCAAAAAAGAATTTGAAATATGAATGTCCCCAAGTGTATTAAATCAAATTCATCACCAATCATCAACGAACACAACAGTAAATCAATAAATATGAGATTACGATAAATGGCCGAATTTCCATGATAACCCCTTTTTCTCCAAATATTCACACATCCCTGTATTCTCCTTTAATAATGTATCTAGTGAAATACGCTAGTCGTTATCAACTTAATCAAGCTGGAAATATCAGAATAAGTTTTTTCATTTTCCCAACTAGAAATAGCTTACCTAGTAATAAAAAATCCCCAGCAACCTGACCTTGAGTTAAACTCATTTCTGTTTATGCCCTTTTAAGACGTTCGCCAAATTTCATAACTACCCTCCTAATTCAAAACAATTATGTATATAAAATGCAAAAAGGAGCAAGCAGAGAATTGTTGCTTGCTCCTCTTATAGGCATTAGTTTAAAATTATCAACTATTTTAAATCATCATCTTTTCTTTTACCAATTTAAATTATGACTACTTCAACTATTAAACCTATTGAAAAATAATTTATTTTATCTTATACTATCATTAGCAAGCGCTTACGAAAGCGCTTGCTAATGATCAAAAATATTAAAGTTAGGAAGTCTTAGTTATGAAAGCGGCAAGGATTTATGGGAAAAAAGATGTTCGGTTAGAAGATGTTAACATTACTGAACCTAAGAAAAACCAGGTTCAGATCAAGGTTAAGTATTGCGGAATCTGCGGAAGTGACCTGCATGCATATCTTGAAGGCTGGGGTCTTCCTACTGTCGCACACCCGTTAACTGGAAAGACAGTTCCGATTACATTAGGCCATGAGTTTGCTGGAGAAATAGTTAAGGTCGGAAGCGATGTTACTGACCTGAAAGTTGGCGATGCAATTGCGGTGGAACCACTGATAGCATGTGGTAAGTGTGAAAACTGTCGCAAAGGATTTTATAATTTTTGTAATAACGCAGTTGCAAAAGATGGTGCCGGAAACTTTCTAGGCTTTTCAGATAATGGAGGCTTCGCTGAATATGCTAATGTAGACTCATTTTTTGCACATAAAATGCCAGAGGAAATGCCTTTTGAACTGGGGGCACTTGCCGAACCAACTGCTGTAGTGTTTGAGGCGATCAAGAAGAGTGGCTTACGTGCTGGAGAAGATGTTGCTGTTGAGGGCGCAGGACCAATCGGTTTGTTGACAGCAATTTTAGCAAAGCTTGCAGGAGCAAATCGTGTCTTTGTAATTGATGTTTCACAAGATCGCTTGAACAAAGCAAAGGAATTAGGGCTTAAACGTATTTTGAATCCCAGTAAAGTAGATGTATTAGAAGAAGTTCGAAAAGAATGTCCAAATGGTGTTGATGTTTCCTTCGAAGCTGCAGGTGTTCAAGCCACATTTGAAAGTGCATTACAGCTAACAAAGAGAACCGGCACATTGCAGATTGTTGCCCTTTTTGGGAAACCGCTTAAGGTGGATATGACAAATGATGTTATTATGCAGGGTATCGATATTATAACCACTCTTTGTTATAATAACTCCTATCCAGAAGTTTTAGGAATGTTGAATAATCATCGTGAGTTATTCGAAAAGTTAGTAACAAAAAAGATTCCTTTAAGCGAAGTCGTTGAACAAGGGATTAAAGCATTGTCGTCTGAAAAAGAACAAGTTAAAATCTTGGTTTCACCAGAATCATCGTTTTCCAATTAATCTTGGATGCTAAATTAACTTTTTCTATCAACCTTTAAATGCATAATTAGAAACACAACAAGTGATCTAAAAAAGACATAAGTCGATGAAATTTGAGTACTAACGTGAGATTACGAGTAATTCACAATTTTGACTTATGAAAAACACGTTTATACAAAATAAAAAAAGGAGCTGGATCAGAATATAACTTTTGATCCGGCTCCTACTTTTATTGATTTCTAATGAATATGTATGAAGAAGTTTTCCTTCATCAAACCGTAAAACGTAATCCCTTTGGGAAGAAATTCTTTAAAGTCCCATTGACCAATTTAGCAAAAGCAAAGAGTTTCCCATCGCAGCGTAGAACATACCAACCTTTTTTTAGCTGCGTATCAACCAGTGAAATTATATTTCCAGATACATACTCTGCCCATTCAGTTTTTGTCACATCTATAATTCTTAAGACATCTGAACTCTTGATTGCCAAAGCAAGTCCATATGCCGGTTCAAATCTTTTTTTCTTAAATACACCAACCTGAAATCCTGGTTTTACAAATTTTAATTCTTCAATATTGGGCCACTTATTTGAATAATAGAAAAGTTGATCCCCCCAGCACCTCAGACTATCTGCATTAAACAGTTGCCGATTGAAGACTTCTTTTTCAAAATCTTTCCATAGTTTCTCTTCTTCTTTGCTAAGGTTTCTAAATACTGAGGTTACCTTTTTCTTTTTTCTATTTTTCTTGCTGTCATTGCCACCACCATTGCTAATTGGCTCTCTCTTATCTTGAAGCCTAGCTATGAAGTGTCCTTCACCCTTAAAATGATGAGGGAACAGTCTAACCGCTTTTACCATCTTCATATTATCAGCAGCAAATCTCGGAAAACCCGAATCCATTCCAGCATACTTCTTCACAGGAACCAGTTCTAACTCATAATTTTCCATAAGCCACTCAATAATTTGCTCATCTTCCTCAGGCGCAAAGGTACAAGTCGAATAAATTAACTGACCACCCGGTTTAAGCATCTTCATTGTTTCAATCAAGATTTCTCTTTGTCTTGCTGCACATTCAGCTGGATAATCCTTATGCCAATATTTAATTGCATCTGGATCTTTTCTAAACATTCCTTCACCTGAACATGGTGCGTCAACAAAAATCTTGTCAAAATAATTTGTTATTTTTTGTGCCAACGCTTGTGGGCTCTCATTTAAAATCACAACATTTGTTGCGCCAATACGCTCAATATTCTCAGCAAGAATACCTGCTCTTTTTCTGTTGATCTCATTTGAAACGAGTAAGCCTTGACCAGCTAATTTTGTTGCAATTTGGGTTGACTTGCCGCCAGGTGCCGCGCATAAATCCAAAATAACCTCACCTGGTTGGATATCCCCAACTTCTGCTACATACATGGCACTGGGTTCTTGACTATAAACATACCCTGTCTGATGATCCAACGACTTACCACTAACACTTCCATAGAATCCAGTTGGTACGTAAGGTACTGGACGATCAAGCGCGTAATCAATGTTTTCATAATTTTCTTTTAACGGATTGACACGAAATGCCTTAACAGGTTCAGTTTGCAACCCTTCGAAAAAAGCAGGTGCATCCTCACCTAGAAGGTTCGTATATTTTTCTTTAAAATCCACTGGAAACTTCATTAAATCACTGACCCCTATTCATACTTATTACTCTTCTTCTTAATAGCAGGATATATATGATGTTTATCAGAATAAAACTGCTTGTATTATAGATCAGTAATGGGATATAGTTAGTCAATTCAGTAATAAACATACCAGCCATCACACCAAAAACTGTTCCTAAACCTGATAGAAGAGCAAAGAACTCCCACTCTTCAAATAACAGTTGCAGAGGTTCTTTCCCCTGATCCAGAAGATTACGATACCGTCTCTTATTGCTTACTATCCAAACGATTACCCCAAATACGAGCAACCCGAACAGTGCAAACAACATTAACAACTCTTGAAAATGATCTAGTATCCATGAATCTTGATTGATCAAAAAGTGTCTCTGTGCCAAATGTTCAACTTTCTTGGCTCCTAATACAGACTTCAACATATTTTTGTCTAATGCCTTTTTCCCATCAACTATTATCCGATAGTTATTGGCAATCAAACGTTTGCTCTTTTCAATACTTAACGCTATAAAAATCTGCTTATCCAATTGAGATGAATACTTGTCACCCATAACGCCTAATACAGGCACATACTTGTTATCGATTTTTAAATATTCTTGGTCTTTTGGTTCATACAGCTTCTTCTCATAATTCTTTCCAACAACTGCTACTTCAACCTCAGAGTCAAAAGTTCCAGTACCAAAAAAGTTACCATTAATCATTGGTGGAACGCCAAAAGAACCGGTACCGTAAAAATAAGTTAGGTGTTTATTTTTTTTATCCTGAAAATGGATTTGCACATTTTTGATATTTTTACTTTTTTTAATTGTCTGCGTAACATCCCAAATTGTCTCTTTTTTACTCAAGGTAACATGATATGCAGCGGCAGACAAATTATGATTATCCAATTGAATTATTAAACTTTTCTGTTGAATTTTTACAAAAAGAAACACACTTGCTATGGCAAACACAGCGGTATATAAAAGTAAGAACAGTCTTTTAGTTAACAATTATTTTGTCTCCTAGCCTTTTTAGTGAATCCCCAAAGCCATCTTGGCATACCTTGTCATCTTGTCAATCGTCCATGCTGGCTCCCACACAAAATTAATATTTACTTGTTTAACTTCAGCAATTGGCTGGAGTTCACGCTCAATCATTTCAGCCAAAACATCGGTTAACGGACACCCCATCGTTGTCAGTGTCATTTTTATTTCACATGAACCAGCTGAGTCAAGGTCTATCTCGTAAATCAAGCCCAAATTCACAATATCCACACCCAATTCAGGATCAATTACATTTTCTAACTTTTCAATAATCTCATCTTTTACATCTTCAACATTTCTACTAGTCATGCTGTATCCCCCGCTTTAAGTTTAGTTAAAATATTCATAAAACTTTTCTGCCATTTCTACGGTTGTTGCTTGAGAAACTTTATGGCTGCCACCTTGAGTGGTGGTAAAACTAACATTTTCAGCATACGAATGATCTTTAATCCTATCATAAAATTCCTTAGTTGGCTTATAAGGAACCATTCGATCCCCAGTTGCATGCCAGAAATGTACAGGCCTTCCAGCAATTTTTTGTGGATTCATGGACAAATCAATAATTGATAATTGTTCAAGTTCTTTTTCAACATATGCGGGATCTGCATCTTGAACTCCTGGAATCCTGTCCAACAAGGTCTTTGCAAATTCTACAGGACGCGGCGAGCCCATCAGACATACCGCGGCAGTTATCTCCGAATAAATACTCAACAGAGCACAGGTGGTGATCCCTCCCATTGACAATCCGCTAACCCCTATTTTGTTATCCTTTATGCCAAATTCCTTTTTGTAAAAACTAATCAAAGTTGGAAATTCCTTAACAGAGTTCGCAATTATTTGCCAGAATTGTAACTGATGGTTTTCTGCGGGGCCATCTACTTCTCGTTCACCATGATAAAGGGCATCTGGTAAAACAACACGAAATCCCCTCTTTGCGATTTCATATCCTTGCGTTAAGACACGCTCCTTGCAACCAGTCCAACCATGATAGAAAATTACCAGCGGTAGACTATCCTCTTTCCTATCAGCTAAAACAACCTCTAGAACAGGAATATTTTTGATGCTTTTTGGTTCAACAATCATCATCGTGCTATCGCCTCCATATAATTATGTACCAATTATACACCGTTGCTTATACCAAACTCTAGTAAAATTAGTGTTTTTATGGTATCTTAAATTCTACGAGTTTTCATGAATGAGGTGTTAATTTGGAACAAAAACTAATTGCATTAGATTTAGACGGAACAACGCTGAATGCAGATTCACTTATTAGTTCAAAAACTATCAGTGTTCTGCAAAAAGTATGTAAGGCTGGACACATTGTCTCAATTGTCACTGGCCGACCATATCGTATCTCAAAAAAATACTACGACGAACTGCAAATAAAAACACCCATGATTAATTTCAATGGTGCACTTGGCCACATTCCTTACAGAAGTTGGGGTAAAGAATATCAAGATACTTTTTCACGCGAGATTGCTTTTGATTTATTAAAAAATAAAGAAAACTTGGGAATTAAATTAATTGCAGCCGAAGCAAAAACAATGATGCTGGCAGACAGTGTTAATCCTGTAACCGATGGATTCTTCCCTACTTCGTTAAGTACACAACAGCTTCTAAACGAGGATAATCTGGCAACTGATCCAGCTTCTGTTACACTTTTGGTCGAGGAAAACGCTAAAGAAAAAATCATCTCTGAACTGAAGAAAAATTATGGTGACTACATTGAGGTTGGTGTATGGGGTGGCGCAAACCCAATTTTAGAGCTAGCTCCTAAGGGCATCACTAAAGAAAAAGGAGTTCGACTTCTAGCTAATACTTATAATATTGACCGTAAAAATATTGTCGCATTTGGCGATGAACATAACGACTACGAGATGATCGATTATGCTGGCTGGGGTGTTGTTATGAAGAATGGAACAGATGCACTTAAAAAAATCAGTAATGATGTAACTGAATTCGATAACACACAAGATGGTTTAGCAAATTATCTTGAAAAATATCTTGGTTTAGCCGAATAATTAATTCAAAATAAACAAATAGTGTTTCATAAATCACTAAAATTTTGACTTATGGGATGTACACTTATCTGGAAATAAATAAACAGAATGGGGCAAAATCTAAATTTTGCCCCATTCCTTTTATTTTTTTAGAATTAAGATAAAAACCACTGCTTTTACTAAATCAAGTTTTTTCTAATGCTGCTTAAACTACATTTTTAAATCATCACTCAAAAGACGATCATACAATTCACGCATAACAAAAATGATTGTTGCAGTTAGGAAGAACGAGAATGTTACATCAGAAAGAAAATGAGCTCCGATGATTACACGCGATACCCCGAGTAAGATTCCATAGACAATTCCTGTGACCCAAAGACGTTTATGCCACTTCGGCTGTGTTGCAAACCAAGAAAATACAATACACAACGTTCCTGCCATTGTATGACCTGAAGGGAAAGACTTATGTCCATTAACACCATTTGGATGGAACCAAGGTGTAAATTCCTTTTGAGAAGCGCTCAGTTCGTAAGGACGAACACGACCCCAAGCATCCTTCAAAGTCAGGTTGACCTCTAAGGCAAACCAAACTGTCAATGATGCAAAAACAGCTACAATCAAGTAACGGGTAAGCTGTGTATTATCCTTCTTGGCCATCCAATATTGAATTAAAGCCGTGATGATTATGTAGACAACCAACCACAAGGCAATAGCAATTCCTACTGAAAGTTTTGCTGTTGCAGCATCACTATTTGCTAACCCCATATCTTTACCTGAATGAATATTGCTGAGTGCAGATAAAGCATAACTTTCAATCTCATTAAGATACTGTTTCAACTGCCATAATGAAAGACTGAGACCTCCAATAAATAGAACACTTGAAAACAACATTTCGTCAAGATGTCTCAAAGCATATGCCATCGCAATCTCACCACATAAAACAAAAATACAATAAACTGGAAATTCTCCAAATGTTTGAAAAATCGTTCCAAAAATACTATTGTAATTTATTATTGTATTACTGATTGCCAAATCGCCAAAACTTGCAATAAGAAGTAAAATTACACAAATAATCGCTAAAACTAAAAATAATTTTTTCTTAGCACTATATTCCATTACATCATCTCCCTCAACTTAGAGTCTACCGTACTAATGTAAATATCCTGTCACAATTTGTTATTTGTTATGTAAAATAATAAATTAAAACGTTTACAGTATAATTTTTTTAATCTTGTTAAGTTCATTCAAAACGATGAATTTCCACTTTTTAAAATTAACTTATGGAACTTATTTATTTGAAATAAATAAGAGGGCCAAGTCAAAAGTTAACTTTTGACCTGGCTCCTCTATGCCAAACTTGCTTATTATTATTTTTGTATAAATGTATACTATTTATTTCCCGCTGATATTCTAAACAATCGAACTAGTGCTCAAGTTTCTTATAACATTTCTTAAAGGATTGAAAATCAGAGACCCAAATCATAATTTAATAAGTCTTCGTAAGTCTCTCTTCTAATAATCAATTTAGATTCGCCATTTTCACAAAAGACTACGGCCGGTCTCGGGTTACGATTATAGTTGCTTGCCATCGTATATCCGTATGCTCCCGTCGATGGAACTGCCAAAATATCACCTGGATGAGTGATTGGCAGCAAGGCATCTTTTACTAGGATGTCACCAGACTCACAATACTTTCCTACTACGGTAACGATTTGTTCCTTCAATGCATGTGGTTTATTAGCCAGAATTGCAGCATACTTTGCCTGATAAAGTGCTGGTCTAATATTATCTCCCATTCCTCCATCAACTGAAACAAAGTGACAAACTCCTTCTACATCCTTGCGTGAGCCTACCGTATATAAAGTTGTGCCCGCTTCAGCAGCTAGTGAACGTCCTGGCTCGATCCAAATTTCTGGGAATTCAAGATCAGCTTCAGATATTTTCTTCTTAACCTCTGCAATAATTTGTTCTACAAAATCCTCTGCAGGTGAAGGTTGATCACTATCAACATATCGTGCTCCGAAACCCCCACCAAGATTTAGTAGTTTGGCAGAAAAACCAAACTCCTCATTCCACTGCTTCAATAAGGAAACCATTTTATCCACGGCCATTACAAAACCTCTCGCAGCAAATATTTGAGAACCGATATGGCAATGCACTCCAAGGACATTCATTCTAGGATTATCGATCAACTCTTTTAGTGCTTTCTTAGCTTGACCACTGTGTACATCAAAACCAAACTTCGAATTTTCTTGACCGGTTGAAATGTACTTATGTGTCTCAGCCTCAATTCCTGGTGCAACACGTACAACTACAGAAATTGTTGTGTCTTTTTCTTTTAGGATCTTATCCAGAAATGCTATTTCTTGAAAATTATCAACCACAATACAACCGATTTGAGCATCAACTGCCATCTCCAGTTCAACTGGCAATTTATTGTTCCCGTGAAATTCAATCCTTTTTGCCGGCATACCACCCTTTAACGCAGCTACTAATTCTCCCCCAGAAACCACATCACAGCCTAGACCTTCACCCGCAACAAGTTGGTACATAGCAACAGCAGAAAAGGCCTTGCTTGCATAGGTCACTCGATAAGGAACATCTGCATCAATAAAAGCCTGTTTGAAGTGATTTATCTGACTTTTTATTTTTGAGACATCGTATGCTATCAAAGGTGAACCATATTTAGAAACAAGTTCTAAAGTATCGACCCCACCGATTGTTAAATGTCCTGCTTCATTTGTTGCTATTTCATCCGATAAACTTGTCAACTTCAAACATCCTTTCTTTTCAAAAAAATCTAATTAAACAAAAAAGCCGGGAATACTGCCCCAGCCCTTCATACACACCTAATTATTCATCGCTTTTGAGAACTCCGCCTACACTATAGCGGTTTTTTTGCATCTCACTAAGAATAACGTGGACATGTTCAGCTGGTGCTCCAGTGTTTTTGCTAACAGCTTTAGTGACATCTTCCACGAGGTGTTTAAGTTGATCTTGTGTACGGCCTTCAATCAAATCAATATGTACGATTGGCATAAATTTTCCTCTTTTCAACAAAACAAATGATAGTTATATTAAAGCAGAAATAACATTGGAAAGCAATTAAAAATCCTAAAAAAGCTATTTAAAAAAGATTGTTTCCCTTTCTTATTAATTGCTCAACTTATTCTTGATTTCATCCTGCTGCTTTTCATCTGCAAAGTTCCCCGCAACATCAGCAGTATTGACAAAATTTATAAATGCAGTTGGATCAGTTTGCTCTATAATCTGCTTGAATTTATACAGTTCATACCGAGTCAAGACTATCATCAAGGTTTGATTTTTGCTGTCTGAATACCCACCGCTTGACTGTAAAACTGTCACACCACGAATCAGCGAGTTTTTGACCTCCGGGATGATTGCCTCTGCGTGTTTCGTAACCACGAAAGCAGTAAGTTTTTGATGCGATGTGTGGATCCCATCAACGACTCTTGTCATCGCATAATTTGAAATGATTGTATATAATGCACTTTGCCAACTAAAATAAACACCAGCAGTCAAAATAATTATCATATTCGTTATCATCATTAAACTTCCGATGGATTTACCGGTTGTCTTATTAAGTACAACTGCAATAATATACATCCCACCTGTTGAAAAACCGAATTTCAAGGCATATCCAACTCCAGCACCTGTGATGACTCCTCCAAATAAGGCACTCATCAGGAGATTTGAAGTCAAATGAATAACAGGTATGACAATGGCTAAGATAGTGGTTAATAAGACCGTCAAAACACTATAGTACGTAAAACTTTTACCAACCTTTAACCAACCCAATATCCCAACTGGAACATTCAGTAAGAATATAAAGTATCCAGTATCAATATTTATGCCTGTGATTTTTACCAACAAGGATGAAATTAATTGCGCTATCCCATTAAGACCGGAGCCAAAAATGTTGCCTGGAATCAAAAATAAATTTAAAGCACATGCCAAAAGGATTGATGACCAAAAAATAATTGCGATTCTCTTTATTTGATCTGGTATTTTATTTAAAAGCACGACTAAGTTCTCCACTTCAAATTAATTTACACAGCAGCAACTTTTTCTTACAATAAAAAGCTCTGCTATGCTAGAATCATTTTAACGAAATAATTTAGAAAAAGAAAGAGGAATTAATTTGTCATTTAAAGAACAGAGTTTTTCAGCCTGTACAAGTATGCTCGTAGGGAGAAAAGCAAGCATTGATGGCTCGATCATGATTGCACGAAACGAAGATGCAAAAACGGCATGGCCAAAACATTTTAAAGTGTACCCTCACACTGATCATAACGATAAACAGGTCTTTGTTTCGCCAGACAATGGTTTTACGATGGAACTGCCCCAAACTAGCGGACGTTACACTGCTACTCCCGAATGGACCGACAAGTACGGTATCTTTGCTGAGGATGGCTTTAACGAGTATGGTGTTGCTATGAGTGCTACTGAAAGCGCATATGCGAATGAACGAGTTCTCGGAGCTGATCCGCTAATTTCTGATGGAATCGGTGAAGAAGCAATGATTACAGTCACACTACCATATATTCATTCGGCTCGAGAAGGTGTCCAATACCTTGGTAGAATAGTTGAAAAAAAAGGGGCAAGTGAATCAAATGGTATTTTATTTGCCGATCAAAAAGACGCTTGGTACATGGAGATTGCAACAGGTCATCATTGGGTAGCACAACGGATACCTGACGATTCCTATGCGGTGGTTGCCAATCAGTTAGCAATCCAAGAAATCGACTTTTCTGATAAGGATAACTTCTTGTATTCAACGGGTATTACAGAATTTGTTTCGCTGAATAATCTAAACACTGCCACAGATTCTTTCAACTTCCGTAATATCTTTGGAACGCAAGATTTAAGCGATGCGATCTATAGTACCCCGCGTGTATGGTATGGTCAAAAATATTTAAATCCTGAAATTGAACAAAATCCAATGAGTCAAGAGCTTCCTTTCATCCGCAAAGCTAATCGTCTAATAAGCCGCGAAGATGTTGAATTCATTCTCGGATCGCACTTTCAGGGAACAGATTATGATCCAATTGGACAAGGTCCCGCTGATTTAAAGCACAAGTTCCGTCCAATTAGCCTAGCAAAGACGCAGGAATCACATATTCTCCAAATTCGACCTAATCTCCCACTTGAACTTGCAGGAATACAATGGCTTGCACTGGGAGTCACTGCACAAAGTATCTTCGTTCCCTTTTACGCAGCAATCAACGATACTCCAGAATCTTATAAAAAAGGAGCTGCGACATACAGTTCAGACTCAGCTTATTGGGAATACAAATTGCTTGGTATTTTAGTTGATAGTAATTACCTAGAGTTTGGCCAAAAGCTAAAGACTATGCAAAAAGAAGTTAGGATTGAATTAAACAAGCGTATTCGCGAAATTGATCAGCATATTCAAAGCGATGTAAAATCAGAAAACAAAGGTGAGCTCCTCACAAAATATTCAAATGAAAATGCTCTCTACGCAAGCAGAAAAGTTGAAGAACTAACTGCCCAACTGATTACTGAAGCGACTGCATTCTCACCACTTGATTTTAAAACCGACGCTAATTTATGATAAAAAAAGTGACAAGAGCCTAATCAAGAAATGCAGGCTTTTGTCACTTTATTCAAATCAAGGAATTCAGTTCAGCTGTCAGAGTTAGACTCCGACTTCAAAGCGCTCAACATTAACAGCAGCGGTTAACTCACCAGAGTTGGCACCCTTAAGACGTAACATTTGCGTCTTTTCATTTAATTCTAAGGTCATGTCTTCGTCCATATACATTTTACTGTAGCCTTTGATAGCAATTGGACCCATGTCAGTGTCGATGCTTTCATCATAGTCATGTGAATCGACAGCTGGGTCAACTAGAAGTACACGGAAAACAGATGCTAAAGTACATGTGCCCACGCGTGACAGGGCACCTACACCATCGTCAAAGTCTAGCAAGACCTTAACATCTGCGTCGCCTATCTTACTTCGTAATTTTGCTTGTGCTTCCGGAGTGATTTTTAAATACATTTCAGTTCCTCCATTCGTTTTTTTACCATATCTTAACTACTATGTCTCAACTATATTGTACACGTTATATCTGAAGACTCAAAGTATTTGCTTCTAAAAAGTTAGCATTGTTCATATTTATCTAAGGAGAATTCAATATGTCAGAAAATAATTCAGAATTTGTTTTCGAAAACATTCAGTTTGATGTTCGCAAAACTGTTATTAAAAAATATGTCTTTATCACACATTATAGTGAAAACAATATCAACGCTCTAAGAACATCTGACAAAAAAATCAGATTTTATTTATCACAAGAACTTTACACATTAATTCAAAAATTAATACGGTTTGGCTTCATCGACAAGCTGCAGAGCCAGCCAAAAATAATTCCAGCACAATACCCGCAAAGGATCGATGGAGTTGAAATAACTGCCTACAAAAATGATGATTCCTTGTATGGCTCACTCGCCTTTCTTATCAACTCACCAAGTAAATCTATTTTTTATTGTCATTCATTCACCAACAAGGGTGCTCATAGCAAGCGGCTCAAAAACTGGAAAAAAGTTATTCGGCAAAATCAGCCATCATCTTTTTACTTGGATGCGAAAATGTACACAAATAATTCTCATACAATCATTAGTGAAACGGGTATCCAAAAACAATTTGGCAAATTCATTTCACATGTATCAGCTGACGCTCCTGCAAAAGTTCTATTCTCACCCTTGAATCCTGAGCGTCTTGCTAAATATAACGAGACCGCCAGAGAACATGATAGGATAATTCTCTGGCAAAGGGAATATGCTGAACTTCTAAACTTCTTCTTCCCAGATGATGAATTCCTAACTTCCTTCTCAAAAGATGAACAAAATTTAGCAGTCATCCAGCAAGTTGATACAAAGTTAGAGATAATCGATGCTGAAAATAACTACACTGATCCAATGTTACGACCTGTCACTGCAGCAAATTATCCAACCAAGATCACACCTTTAATTACTCCCATTGATGACAACAGTCTCTTACAATTAAAACAAGATTTAAAAATCGAACAAATTATTTTTTGGTAAAAATGTAATATGAGCATACAAAAAAGAGTGTGATATAAATCAGTAAAATTTGAGTTTTGGCTCAAACCTGCTGAAGATCACACTCTTTTTTTATCAAAATTATCAATTCAAATATTCTGTAAAGAAATGACTAATTTTTTCCTGGTATTCAGTTGGATAATCATAGTAAGTCATTGCATGTCCAGCCTTTGCAGCTACCCATATTTTCTTTGTTCCTTTGGTAGCTGCATAATTTTGATAGACCATCTTTGTAGGAACAAACGTGTCTTCGCCACCATGGATAAAATATATTGGCAGTTTATTCTTGCGTAACTGCTTTAACGAACTCCCTGCTTTAAAATTAAACCCAGCTTTAAAGTCAGTATACCAGGCCGCAGTTGTGATTAATGGTTCCTTTGGCAAATTAAAGCGTGCCTTGAGCTCGTACGTCAATTCACTCTCAATACTTGAATATCCAGCATCTTCAACGATTGCTTTGACTTGTTTAGGCAACTTCTCACCACTAACCATCATGACCGTTGCTCCACCCATACTAACACCAAAAAGACCTATTTCAGAGTTTTTGCCATTTTTTGCAATTACCTTCCTAATCCACTTTACATAATCCAAACGATCTGGCCATCCAAAACCAATGTATTTTCCTTGGCTTTCACCTGCCCCACGATCATCCGGTGCTAAAACGTTGTATCCAAGTTCATGAAACATCCGGATATAACTAGCCATGTCCTTATGATTTTCCTGATACCCGTGAGCCACTATAATTGTCTTTTCTGTTTTTTCCTTTGCAGGAACATAAGCTGCATGTAATTTTAGATCTTGACTAGCGGAAATCTCATTCCAACTCTTTTGCTTTACATTTTTCAGCCACTTCTTATCAGCAGCTAGTCGACTTGCCTTCTTAGCAGGAATCTTTGAATTGAGATGACTTTGCGGTTCAAAAGCAAAGTTATAGAGATACACACTTGCACCACCAATTCCTACCAAGACTACAACAACTAATAATCCAAATACTATCCCAAAAATTCTTTTCTTACTCATCAATTTTCTCCATCTGTTTTTTCAAACAAAATATAACCTAGGTCGAAACAAGGATTATCCTTTGACCTAGCTTCATTTCGCGTTATTTCTTACTAATACATAACTTCTACAAAATCGGAGATAAAAGTCTTGAAAAGTACTGTTTGAACTTCAACCACATTGATTGCTCCTTAAAATCTTCAATCGTTAATTTTGTAGATTTCTTCATATCTTCCCTAAAAATATTACTTAACTGTTCACTTATCTCTTGATCATACAAGAAGGCATTAACTTCAAAGTTCAACTTAAAACTGCGATAATCCATGTTTGCAGAACCAACAGAAGCAATCTTATCATCTACAACCAATGTTTTTGAATGTAAAAAACCATTATCGTATCTGTATATCTCTACACCATTTGTAATTAATGACTTCGCATAATACTGTGTTGCACGATATACGAAAGGATGATCTGGCATTGAGGGAATCATAATCTTGACTTTAATTCCCGAAAATGCCGCTAATGAAAGAGCTTCTAAAATGGGATCATCTGGTATCAGATAAGCAGTTTGAATCATTATATATTCAGTAGCATTATTAATCATCTTAATATATCCAAGTTTAATCTTCTCAATGTCATTATCAGGTCCGCTTGAAACAATCTGGATACTCGTTTTTCCCTGGCGCTTGACCAGCGGAAAATAATTTTCTTGATAATCAATACGATCCTTTTCTGGAGCAGTAGCGTTCCAATCCATGAAGAATCTGGACTGCATAGAATCAGTAGCATTTCCCTGAACACGAATATGAGTATCTCTCCAATAACCAAACTTCTTGCTTCTGCTTAAATATTGATCTCCAACATTGAAGCCGCCAATATAGCCAACTTTTCCGTCAATAATCACTAGCTTACGGTGATTACGATAGTTCAAACGAAAACTAGAGAAACTTCGACCTGAACCAAAGAATGCTTCTGCACGACCACCAAGTTCTTCTAACTTAGCAAAAAACTTTTTGGTTGTACCATGTGAACCAAAACTATCATAAATGACTCGTACCTTGACACCTTCAGCCGCTTTCTTTTCAAGCAGATGCAAAAGTTGGTTCCCAATCTCATCGTTGTAAAACGTGTAATACTCTACATGAACATGGTCGGTTGCAGCCGCTATATCCTCAAACAGCCTTTTGAACTTTTCCTTACCATCTGTCAATATTTCAACCTTATTATGCTTGGTTAAAATAGCATTATCGGTTTCTAGAAAAAGATGAACCATCTCGCGTGCCGTATCAATTATCTCATCTGCTGGCAGTAATTCTTTTTCATCCCACTGTTCTTTTTGCAGGCTAACCAGCTGATCGATACCAATTTGTTTTTGTGTTCTAATATCATCAATTTTGTTTCGTGAAAGCTTTTTCCCAATGAATAAATACAGAATAAACCCTATTACAGGTAATAACAGTAAAACCAAGAGCCAAGCCCATGTGGCTGAGATTTCACGTTTTTCCCTAAAAACTGTTAACATTGCAAAAACAAGGTTCAATAAAAAAACAACTTCAATAATCATTAATGTTATGGACATCTACTTCCCCTTTTCTGATTTTTGCTTAACATTACTGCGCAAAAAACAAGATATCTATGAAAAATTTTACTCTTCATTGATTCATTTGTCATTTTTATTAGCACAATAAAAAAACGAAGCCATAATAATTGGCTCCGCTCTTCTCACATTAGAAATTAATTCTACTTTTTCTTAAACCACGAAAAAATATTTTGAAGAAATCCCTTCTTTTCAACTTCTTTGATATTCATCAAAGGTACCGTCTCGCCTTGCAGTCTCCGTGCGATATTACGATATCCCTGTGCAGCTGGGTTAGTTTCATCTAAAACAATAGGTTCACCCTTATTAGATGTACTGATCACTTTGTCGTCATCAAATACTATCCCAAGCAAATTAATAGATAAATGATGTGTTATCTCATCAATATCCATGACCTGCCCATCGTTCATCATGTGAGTTCTTATTCTGTTTATAACCAGTTGTGGTGGCTCTTTTAAACCTGCTTTTTCAAGCAGTCCAATCACACGGTCGGCGTCACGAACGGCCGAAATCTCAGGTGTCGAAACAACAATTGCTTGATCCGCCCCAGCAATAGCATTCAAGAATCCTTGTTCGATTCCAGCGGGGCAATCGATCAGAACATAGTCATAGTCTGGTTTTAATTCATCAACTATTGCCTTGACCTCATCCGGTTCAAGCACTGATTTATCAGCATTTTGTGCTGCTGGTAATAAAAATAGTTTGTCATCAAAGCGCTTGTCCTTGATTAAAGCCTGATGCAGCTTCGCTCTTCCCTTGGCAACATCCACAATATCATAAATAATTCTATTATCTAAGCCTAAAATAACGTCAAGGTTTCTTAATCCAATATCCAAATCAAGTAAACAAACCTTTTTATCAGAGAGTGCAAGTGCGGTTCCTAAATTAGCAGAAGTAGTTGTCTTTCCTACCCCACCTTTTCCAGAAGTAACAACAATCGCTTTGCCCATCTTTAGTAACCTCCCATATGTGCAAATAATTTTGGTCTAATCACTTTCACTTGATCACGTTCAGTGTAATCAAGTGCGTGCAAGTCATTAACGTAAACTACGACTTCACTATCTCTTGCCATTTTTTCTTCATCATCAGAAATGATATCGACCACATCCGCAATCCTGACCTGTTGGGCTTTTGAAACATTTCCAGCAATAATTGCCTGTGCATCGCTTAAATAACCAGCATGTATGATTCCTTCACAATTACCAAGTAAAAATACATTCCCAGTTGCTCTCAAAATCCCTCCACGATGCAAATTGCCTATGAATAGGACATCACCTTTGATATATTCAATTTGACCATTTCTCACAGTATTTGCATTAAGATGTACAACTTTACTCTCGACCATCTCAATAGCATCCTGAACAAGCATAACATCAGAAGTAAACTTATGTATCGAAAAGAGCGGATAATTACTTACAACATCCTCAATCTTTTTCTTTTCTTCGGCACTTAACAGCCGTGTTCCTGTGGTGATATTAAAAGAAATTGGCTGTGCAGAATCACGCTTCTTATCCTTCTGCAAATCTGCAAACAAAGTTGTTACTTCAGCAAGAACATCTTCAAACTTGGAATCTGCACGAATTGCTATCACATAGCCGTTTTTATGACCTTTTAAAACAACGTTTTGCATTTTAAACGCCACCCCCTATCTTGAGGACATCTCCATCAGACCTTTAATTGGCAAATATAATATTACAAATACTGCCAGATTAAAGGCTAATGTGGGTCCAAGTGTACCACTGATAAAGCTTGCAAGCGAAACACTCGTAAAACCGATCAGTACGTTAATCCAGTAGAATAAAAGTGTAAAGAGTGCAATATCTATCAGATATATTAATAGTACCACAATAAAGGATGGTGTAAAAAAACTATACATCACTCTAGTCAAATAAAGAATAAGTGGGACTAACATGAAAAATGGTCCAATTATACCCGTGAAAAACAAGTCAAATGTTAATCCAACCGCAATTGCCCAAAAAAATGGATGTTCAACTTTTGCAAAAAAGACACTCATTACAACCCAAAGCAGAAATAAGCGACTTTCAATGGACAAATTAGCCGTAAAAAAGTTACCCGCAAAAATATTGCTTAAAGTTCCATCTAGAAAAAGAGCTATGAACAGACCCAAGGGGTAATAATATCGTATTTTTGAAACTCTCATCAAACCACCTTCTAATCCGTTCTTTTTGCAACAGTAACTATATTAAGATTCGTCAAATCTGCCGCAGGTTTTATTTCAACTTTTGAGGCCAATCCATAATCGTCTTTTTCAACTTTCATAACAGTTCCAACATAGATTCCCTGAGGAGAGTTGCCACCCATACCAGAAGTAATGACTTTGTCACCCTTCTTCATTGTTTTTTGAGAATCAATTTGCCCCATTATTAGTCTGTTAGTATCGGCATTGTAGCTAGTAATCAATCCATTGACTGAACCATCATCTGTGATGATTGTTGTAGCAAAGCGATCAGCGTCATCATTCGTTGTGCTGATCAATTCGACCTTACTATTTGTCTTGTTTACTTCAGTAACCCGGCCAACCAATCCTTTGTCAGATAACACGGCAGCATTCTTTTTAACACCAGCTAATGAACCCTTGCTGATGATTATTTGATTTTGCCATGAAGAAGGTGTTCTTGCAATAACATAAGATGTAACTGCAGTATAATTTGTCAAAGACTTATTCAACTTCAGTTGTTTTTTTAAAGCAGCATTTTCTTTACGAATTGTCTGATTAGAAACCTTCTCAGATGCCAAACTATCAACTTGCTTTTTTAGTTTTTGATTTTCCTGATAAGTATTAAGCAAATCTTCAACTGCTCCACCAACATTTCCGACCGCACTTATCGGATAGCTTACAACTCTATCAACAAGACCCGCAGCATCGTTACCAAACTGTTGGATAATTGGCGGCGTTGATTTATTATTTCTAACAGTCACTGAAAATGCTACTAATACAAATCCGATAATCAATGTAATAAGTACAATGATAAGTCTTTTATTGAAAAAAAATCTTTGCATTATTTCCTCCACTACACTCAAAGACGTATCAAAAAATTAAGAGGCTGGACGAATACTCCCAACCTCCCAACATGACACGCTTCAATCGTCTCTATTATCTTTTTTTCATTACTTCAATACTCTTTAGAGATTCACCAGTACCGATAGCCACACAATCTAATGGCTCCGATGCAATAAATACAGGTACTTTTGTAGCATCTGCAATTACTTCAGGCAAATGACGCAATTGTGCACCACCACCGGTAAGAACAATCCCATGGTCGATTACATCAGCAGCGATCTCAGGAGATGTTTCTTCCAATGTTTCCTTGATTGCAGAAATGATTTCTTGCACAACCTCTTGAATTGATTGCGCAACATCAACAGCTTCAATATCAATTGTCTTTGGAAGCCCACTTAATAAATCACGACCACGAATTGTCTGACTATCCAACTCTTTTGCAGCCTCAACTGAAGCCGATGCAACATCCATCTTCAATTTTTCAGCTGTTCTTTCACCAATCAATAGATTATGATGCTGACGAACATAGTAAATGATAGCATCATCAATCTTATCACCGGCCATTCTAATTGAGCGACTAGAAACAATTCCACCTAATGAGATGGTCGCAACATCTGTTGTACCACCACCAATATCAACGACCATACTTCCGGTTGGATCCATAACTGGAAGACCCGCACCAATAGCTGCTGCAAATGGTTCTTCAATAACATAAGCATCACGTGCTCCGGCAACACGTGTAGCATCGATCACTGCTCTTTTTTCTACTTCGGTTACGCCGCTAGGAACACAAACCATCACATATGGCTTGCCTGTCTTACGACCCAAAGCTTTTTGAATATAGTACTTCATCATTGCGACCGTCGTATCATAGTCTGCAATTACACCGTCTTTCATTGGACGAATTGCAACAATACTTGCCGGCGTACGTCCAATCATGTCCCGTGCTTCAGATCCAACTGAAACAATTTCGCCTGTTTTTGTATTCTTAGCTACAACTGAGGGTTCACGCAATACAATTCCCTTACCTTCAGCATACACGATTGTATTTGCTGTACCTAAGTCTATACCAATATTTTTCGTCCCGATTCCGAACAATATATTTCATCCCTTCACGTTGCCTCATTTTAATAAATAACGCAGTTCTTCAATAATAGTTCAATTATACCATAAGAATTAAATGGCGTTTACTAAAAATTGCTTACTTCGATAGCATACTAAATGATACACAAAATGTCTTTAACTCTCAATATTCTTAATCATTATTTATACAATCATTTATTGTAATAAATGGACATTAACTGCCTGCGGACCCCGTTTGCCCATGGCAACAGCAAATTCGACTCTCTGTCCCTCAGCTAGCGTCTTATACCCTTCAGTCTTAATTGCTGAAAAATGAACAAAAATATCTTGTTCATTATCATCTGGGGTAATGAAGCCGTATCCTTCATCCTTTTCGAAAAAATGAACTGTACCTGTAAGCAAATAAACACATCCTTCTTGATAATTAACTAATGAAAAGTTTAGCATATTCATCCCACTTGAACAAGGAATTCAAGGCGATCTTTAAGAAAGAATTTTTTCTTCACGCATACTCAAATATTGTGATGATCCTACAATAATGTGATCAAGCAATCCTATACCAATCATATTCCCGCACTCTTCGATTCTCTTAGTCAACTGCAGATCATTCTTTGAAGGTACAGTATCACCACTGGGATGATTATGAACAATTATTATTCTGGCAGCAGCGTACTGCAATGCAAAACGAAAAATTTCACGTGGGTGTACTGTAGCGGTATCTAAGGTCCCTTGAAAAACAATTTTTTTTGCAATTATTTGATTCTTTGTGTCTAATAATATTACAAATAATACTTCCTGCAGATACAGTCCTAGTTCTAGTGACATCTCCTCGCCTATTTCCTGACTCGTATAGATTTTTCCTAGTGTCAGTTTTGGTCTTTTATTGAGCCTCTCTGCGAATTCGCAAAGGGCTCTAAACATCTGAACATCATGCTCACTTTCAACAATCTCCATCAACTCTATGTCAGAAAGATCTTTTATCTGACGCAAGTCTGTATATTGTAAAAAAAACTGATTAACTTTTTTTGATGCATTTTCTTTTCCCAAAAAACCGCAAATAAGTAAAAACAAAAGTTCTTTTTGACTTATACTGGATCCTCTATATTTAGTCAATCTTTGTATTATTTCTTCTTCATTGTATCTGTTTGTCAGCATAAGAAAACCCCTTTCGTTTTTAATTACGTAAACAAAAGGGATTCATCTTATTTTTCAAAATAGCTTTTTACTTCATTTAAATTTGGTAAAACTACCTGCGTTCTCTCAGCAACTTCTTTTGTTGGCTGGATCAAGTCTGGAACCATAATTACAGGGATATGTGCATTGTTTGCCGCATAAACACCATTATACGAATCTTCAAGAATTACCGCCTCATTCTTGTTATGCTGACCTGACGCTGCCCATGCTTGTTCGAAGATATCAGGCTCGGGTTTGGCCTTAACCACATCATCTGCTGAAATTATTTCTGAAAAGTATTGACCGATTTTAGCAATATCTAAGAAATAATCAATTGCACTTCGATCGTTACTTGATGCTAGAATACTTGGAATACGTGCATCGCGTAGATAAGATGCCAATTCTAAAAAACCCTTTTTCAGTGGTAATCCCTCTTCTTTAATAACATCAAAGACCTGTTGTTTACTTAATTTAATAAATTCAGAAATCAACTCTCTGCTGCCATAATCACGACTCATCTCTGAATACATCATATCGTTGCCCGAACCTATAAAGCGTCGATAATAATCCATCGAATATTGCATTCCTAATTTGTTTGCCGCTCTTTTATTCGCAGCAAAATAAATCTTTTCAGAGTCGACCACTAAGCCATCCATATCAAAAATTACTAACTTTACATTCATCTTAAATGTCCTCACCTAATCTAAAAAATAGTGTCTTACTTCAGAAACGAAATACAAAGATCCAGTAATTAAAATTATATCTTCTTCTGACATCTGTGCAACAATTTTAACCAAGGCTTCCTGCCAATTCTTAGAATATTCAATTCCTTCGCTTTTCACAGTAACATCCTTGACTTTAGCCACCGGTCGCGGGCCTGCAAATGTTGTTCCATATATTGTCGTATTGGGCAATTGACTCAATTGGGCGAACATCTCACGTGGCCGTTTATCAGCTAACATTGCGGCAATTATGTAAACATGTTGGCTCTTGAAATTTTTTCTAATTGTCTTTGCAATCATATCAATTGCTGCAACATTATGGGCTCCATCCAGTACAACTAGGGGTTTTTCACTCACAGCTTCAAATCTGCCTGGCCAAGTTGCCCTTTTTACAGCCAAACGAATTTCTTTGCTATTCACGTGCCACTTTTTTTGCATTGAAACAATCAAAAAAGCACTGAGTGCCACCGCCGCATTCTCACGCTGAAATTCTCCCATAAGTGAAGTTCGCAAATCATTAATTGTTAAACCAAAGCCATCATAATCAATAACTTCACCCCACAAAGCTTTTTTTGAAGCTTCTTTAAAAGAATAATTCTCACTTGGTGTATATAATTTTGCATTTTTTTCTTTTGCTTTCTTCTTAATTACATCAAGTGCTTCTTCAGGGATATTTCCAACCACAACTGGTCGATTTTCTTTAATTATTCCTGCCTTGTGCCCTGCAATCTGTGCCAGAGAATTACCTAATAATTTTGCATGATCATGAGCCACCGTTGTGATGACCGACACAAGCGGTTTACTTATTACGTTAGTTGAATCAAAGGTCCCCCCAATACCAACTTCAACAACTGCAATATCAACCTTTTCTTGTGAAAAATATAAGAACATCAATGCGGTAACAATCTCAAACTCGGTTGGTCCTCCCTCAGCATCAGCTAACTCTTCATCCAATTGTGCAACGATCGGTACGATAAAATTAACGAGGTTCAGCAGTTTGTTATCAGGTATCATTTGCTTATTAATCTGTATTCTTTCATTGAACCTGACAATAAATGGCGACGTGAAGGTTCCAACTTTTAGTCCTTGCTCTTCCAATAATTCTCTTAAAAAAGCTACGGTTGACCCCTTTCCATTCGTCCCCGTTACGTGAATTACTTCTAAGCCCGCTTCAGGATTACCCAAATACTTTAGAAATAATCTCATCCTAGCCAGAGTTGGAATTTTCTTAAACTTTGTTCTTCCATGAATAAAGGAAATCGCCTGTTCATAATCATCAAATGCCATTACTTTCAACCCTTCTTACTCTCAGATTTATTGTACATTAAAGGACTTATTAGAACAAACAACTTTTGCATTAATCTAAAAAAAAGATGGTTCTATCTCTTTTAATTTTCATCTGTTTGAACAAAAATTCCCCCAGATAACCGCTAACTTGGTTACATGGAGGAAAACATTGTATGCATTTTTTTACTCAAGTTTATTTCGCTGATTGTATATTCTCATTGAGTCATCAAGAATGTCATTTTTGTCATGATCCACAAAATCTTGCATGGTTCTTTGTGAATTCTTAGTCGCACGCCCACGTGATTTTTTTTGTATAAATTCTTCTTCTGATTTAGTAAAGTAATGATTAATTTGAATCCTATCCGTATTTACACTGTGAGAGAATGGTCCATCCACCTTTTGCTTTTTTTCATTTACTGCGTAATAGCCAGGTAAGTAATAGGCACCATGCGGATCATTAAAGAATCCCGCTACTTTTCTAGGATCCACAATTGTTTTTACATGAAAGTTCTTCTTAAAATCTTTCTTGGCCCGATATACAAAATTATTGGTTACCAATCCATGAGGTTTCTTTTTCAAAAAAGAAGAACCAAAAATTTGCCAATTGATTACAAAGCCTCCAACATGCGGATCAGCAAAATAATTATGTAAAAAATCAACAAAATTCAATTGTCCCTCTTTCAAATAAATAAATTCATCTGCATCCAAAAAACCCATATACCTTGAGTATCTGCCATACTTATTTAGAGCATCATTATATGCATCCATTTGTCTTCCAATACCACTAAAACGTACATAAGTTACCTTATCTCCAAATGAGTCTATTATTTCTTTTAAATCATCTTGACTATCGTTGTCATAGATGTAAAAATGCTCGACACCAATTGAAATATAATACGCAAGCCATTCTCTAATGTATGGTGCCTCATTCTTCAAAATTATTGTCATAGAAAGATCATATTTTATTTGTGAATAATCATTTCTTTTTGCCCACAGACTGACTAATTTTACTGCGCCAGTAACTACTGCCCTTAATTCACTTTTCCTAAGTTCTTTCCCAGTCTTTTGCTCATATGGTAAGTCAATAAAAAATTGAGTCCTTCTAATGCAACAATGCAATGCTTTTTTTAAACTCATAAACAAAATTCTCCTTCATACCAAAAAGCACTTTAAAAAGTGCAACTATTTTACTACTTTTAGTGTAGAGAGAGTGTATGAATTTTCCGTGAACAAATAATTATTATTTTGTGATTTTATATATTTTTATACCTAAATTAGTACAATTAAAATTATGCTAAAAATAATAGGTTTGAGTATAAACATTGATTCATACAAAAAAAGAGAACCAAAAAATGTAGTAAATGTTTTTTGGATTCTCTCTTTGCATATTAATATAAATTTATACCTTATATCCTAGTTTTTCTTTAAAGTTGCAATTCTTTCTTTTGTTGCTTCCAATTTTGCCTTATACTCACTAAGTTTTTCTCTTTCTTGAGTAACAACATCAGCGGGTGCATTTGCAACAAAGCGTTCATTACCCAGTTTCTTTTCTCCACGAGTAACTTCGCCTTCTAATTTTTTAACTTCCTTTTGCAATCTAGCAATTTCTTCATCGATATTGATTAAATCTGCAAGTGGTAAGTACACCTCGGCACCTGTGATAACAGAAGTCATTGCCAAATCGGGTGCAACAACGTCAGCACTGATTTCTAATTTCTTTGGATGACAGAAACGCTCAATATAATCAATATTAGCTTCAAAAATCTTCTTTGTTTTTTCACTGGATGTCTTAATCAAGATTTCAATTGCACTTGACATAGGAGCATTAACTTCCGCGCGACTATTACGAACTGCTTTAATCAACTCAATCAAGTTCTCCATCTCACTTTGAGCAGCTTCATCAACATCGGCAGCATTATACTCAGGATATTTTGCTGTCACAAGTGACTCGCCCTCATGTGGCATTTCCAACCAAATCTTTTCTGTAACAAATGGCATGATTGGATGCAGCAATCTTAAGGTTTGGTCAAGTACGTAACACAGAATGTTTTGCGTATCCTTCTTTGCTTGTTCATCCGTACCGTTCAAATCTTCCTTAGACATTTCAATATACCAATCACAGAAATCATTCCAGATGAAGTTGTAAAGTGCTCTTCCAGCTTCACCAAATTCAAAACTATCAAATAAACGTGTTACTTCACCGATTGTCTCATTCAGACGGCTGATGATCCATTTATCTGATAACTTCCATTGTTTTCTTGCAGGCAATTGCCCTGTTGTCTCATCATCTAGATTCATAATAACAAAACGACTGGCATTCCAGATCTTATTGATAAAGTTCCATGCAGCATCCATTTTTGTGTAGCTGAACCGAACATCTTGCCCAGGAGCAGAACCATTAGATAAGAACCAGCGCAATGCATCTGCACCATACTTATCGATCACATCCATAGGATCGATCCCATTTCCCAATGATTTACTCATTTTGACACCATTCTCATCACGTATCAATCCATGGATGAGTACGTGCTTAAATGGTCGTTCTTTTGTAAATTCGAGGCTTTGGAAAATCATTCTTGACACCCAGAAGAAAATAATATCATAACCTGTAACCAATGTGTCAGTTGGGAAGTAACGTTTGAAGTCAGCAGCGTCCTCATCTGGCCAGCCCATCGTAGAAAATGGCCATAATGCACTTGAAAACCAAGTATCCAGCACATCTTCATCTTGAACCCAGTTCTCAATGTCTTTTGGAGCTTCTTCACCAACATAAATTTCTCCAGTTTCTTTGTGGTACCACGCAGGAATCTGATGCCCCCACCAAAGCTGGCGTGAAATAACCCAGTCATGAACATTTTCCATCCACTGTGTAAAGGTATTCTCAAAACGACCGGGTACAAAATTCACTCTTTGTTCTGATTTTTGATTTGCCAATGCAACCTCAGCTAATGGTTTCATCTTCACAAACCATTGCGTCGATAAACGAGCTTCAACCTGAACACCTGTACGCTCGGAATGTCCAACACTATGAGTAATTGGTTCAACTCGCAGCAGATATCCTCCGGCATCAAGATCAGCAACAATCGCCTTACGTGCTTCGAAACGATCCATGCCTTCATATTTACCAGCATTGGCATTCATTGATGCATCTTCATTCATGGTATTGATTCTTTCCAAGTCATGACGGTTACCAACGGCAAAATCATTAGGGTCATGTGCTGGTGTAATCTTAACCATCCCTGTTCCAAACTCCGGATCAACATACTCGTCAGCAATAATTTTGATCTTACGACCTTGTAATGGCAAAATCAGTGTCTTCCCGACAATATCCTTGTAGCGCTCATCACTTGGATGGACCGCAACCGCAACATCACCCATCATTGTTTCAGGACGAGTTGTGGCAATTTCGATATAGTTCTTACCATTGAATTTTGTATCATCGGCAAATGGATACTTAACATGGTAAAAAGCACCCTTTATATCCTTATGAATAACTTCAATATCTGACAACGCTGTTCTGGCTTTAGGATCCCAATTAATAATGTATTCACCGCGATAAATCAAGCCTTTTTTATACAGTGTAACGAATACCTTACGGACTGCTTTGGATAACCCATCATCAAGAGTAAAACGTTCACGATCATAATCAAGAGACAATCCAAGTTTTTTCCACTGCTGATGAATAATATCTGCATACTCATCTTTCCATTTCCAAACAGTTTCAATAAATTTCTCTCGGCCTAGATCATAGCGAGATATTCCCTGTTCAGCAAGACGTGCCTCAACCTTGGCTTGAGTTGCAATTCCTGCATGATCCATCCCTGGAAGCCACAGAGTATCAAAGCCTTGCATTCTTTTTTGACGGATAATCATATCTTGCAATGTAGTATCCCAAGCATGTCCCAAATGCAGCTTACCAGTTACATTGGGAGGTGGAATAACAACTGAATATGGCTTTGCTTTTTTGTCCCCGCTCGGTTTAAATACTCCTTGTTCCAACCATTTTTTATAACGACCAGTCTCAACTTGTTGTGGTTCATATTTCGTCGACATTTCAATCTCTCTTGTCATATTCTCATTCCTTTCTTTTTATAAAACAAAAAAGCCATCCTAAAAAATTAGGACGACTTTCACCGTGGTACCACCTAAGTTGGGCTTTTAACCCCTCTTAATTCCATGATAACGAACATGTCCGGTCAGACCTACGCATGAACTCATAGAATTCATTTCAGTCCAACAGCTTACAAGCTACAATTTCAAACCCAGCTAGAGACCTTTCAGCAATCAGCCTCTTCTCTGAAAACTAGAATCCATGAAACCCTCTTGTTCCTCGCTTATGCAGTATATAATAGCTTGAATACATAGAGCAGTCAAGCCTAATTATAGAAGTTCGGCAAAACTATCGCTGGTTTCTGCCAAGAATTTCTGATCACTCTTAATTTCAGTAATTTTAATCCCTGCCATTGCCCTTTCTATCAATCCATCAACATCTAAGCGTGCTTCGTAGAGTCTTGCCTTATCCAAACGTGGTCTTGTCTTAGGGGCTGGCGGAGCAAAAATCGTACAGCAATCTTCAAATGGCATGATTGATAGATCAAATGTATCGATTTCTTGTGCGATTTCAATAATTTCGTTCTTGTCCATTGAAACTACTGGACGTAATACTGGTAGGGTTGTCACATCATTTATTGCGACCATACTTTCGAGGGTCTGTGATGCCACCTGACCAAGTGCCTCACCGTTAAAAATTGCAAGTCCTTCACGTTTTTTCGCAATCAAAGTTGCCAAGCGTAACATAAAGCGTCTTTGGACGGTCATCAAATAACCTGATGGTACATCATGTTTGACCGTCTCTTGAATCTCCGTGAAAGGAACTTGTATGAATTTGATACTCCCAACAAACGGAGCAAGCTTTGAAGTTAGCTCTTTTGCCTTATTCAAAGCCTGTTCACTTGTATAAGGTGGGCTGAAGAAATGAACCATTTCAATTGCAACTCCACGTTTCATTGCGAGATAACCTGCCACAGGTGAATCGATTCCACCTGAGAGCATCAACATCCCTTTTCCAGCAGTTCCAACTGGAAGTCCGCCCGCACCGTTGATTGTCTTGCTGGATAAGAATATTCCATTACTCCTAATTTCCACGCGCAACGTAATATCAGGTTTCTTCATTTTGACCTTGATTCCTGGGATATTGTCGAGTACATATCCACCAAGTAAATCATTCATTGCATTAGTATCCAGTTCAAAGTCATGATCTGAACGACGAGTGTTAATTTTAAAAGTTGTGCCTTCTTCAAACTGTTCTTTTATCATTTCAACAGCTTTTTGCTTAACAAGTTCCACATCACGCTTAACCTTGACTGATGGTGAGAAATTCTGAATACCAAAAACCTGCTTCAATCGTTTCATCACTGCGGTACTGTCTTCGCCGTTTAATTGGATATGCATTCGATCTCTATTAGCCTTAATGGCCAGCTTAGGGAAAGAATGAAGACTTTCTCTTGTGTTAAAGCCTAAACGATCAATGAAGCTTTTTCTGTTCTTTCCTTTGGTTGATAATTCGCCATAGCGAACCATTATTTCTGTATATTGCACACTTTACTTCCTTTCATTTCTACGAATTGATCTTTTCAAATTGATGATACAACTGTTCAAAAACATCGACAAATTCTTGAGCTTCTGCTAGGCTGTTATGCTCATCAAGACTAATACGAATTGCTGAAGTTGCGATCTTCTCAGGAATATTCATTGCATTTAGAGTTCCTGATACAACGTGTTTTTTAGATGAACATGCACTTGTCGTTGAAATATAAATGCCGTGTTCTTCAAAAGCGTGTACTATTGTCTCACCCCGAACACCGTCAATAGTAAAACAAAGAATATGTGGCGCAAAGTCTGGTGTCATGCGCGAAAACATCGTGACTTTAGGGAATTTTGTGACGTAATCATAAATAAATTTCTTTATTTCAAGTTGTTTTTGAACCTTATCTTTCTCCCCTTCTAACAATAACCTTAAGGCTTTTGCCATTGCAGCTATTGCTGGAAGATTTTCCGTTCCGCTGCGCAAATTTTTCTCTTGCCCGCCACCGCTCATCAATGATGCCAGCTTGCGTTCGCGCCGTTTGAACATGAATCCAATTCCTCTTGGAGCATGGAACTTATGGCCTGAGAATGTTACAAAATCAACCCGATCATTCATGATCATCTGCTGAATTCCCTTGCCGATGCCCTGAACTGCATCAACATGAAAATGAATCTTGGGATAATTGCGTAACACACCTGCAATCTCATCGATTGGTTGAATTGCCCCTATTTCATTATTGACAGCCATAATTGAGACTAAAATCGTATCTGGTCGAATCGCAGCTTTCAATTCTTTAGCAGAAACCTGTCCCTTCTCATTAACTGGCAAATATGTTACCTCAAAACCTAGTTTCTCTAATTGAGCCATTGAATTTAATACAGCAGGATGTTCAACACTTGAGGTTATTAGGTGCTTGCCGTGCATTCTTTTTTCAATTGCTGTTCCCTTAACGACCCAGTTATCGCCCTCGGTGCCACCGCTTGTAAAGAAGATTTCATCTTGCTTGACACCCATCAAATTAGCAATTTGTAGTCTTGCCTGTTCCAATAACCCAAATGCTTTCTCACCTGAAGCATGGAGTGAAGATGGATTTCCCCAGATTTGGTTACTGACTTTGGTGTAGGTCTCCAAAGCTTGAGGTGCAACTTTAGTTGTTGCACTGTTATCAAAATAAATCATTTCTATCCTTCCTATTTCAAATACTTTATATTTTTTTGAAAATAAAACTCGCAAGTTATTTTACAATATATGCTGCTGAAAACAAAGTTAAATTTTAGATATTTAAAAAATATATTCTCACTGTCCAAAACCTGAGTAATGGTTCAAAATTACTAACATAGCGAGACTTTGCTACGAGTAATAGCTTAGACAGAATATTTTGAATTATGTAACGAGAACGCATTATCCGAAATAATATAGAGAAGCCAGGTCAAAAGTTAACTTTTGACCCGGCCCCCAAAAATCTCTTAACTTGTACCTAGATTACTTTGTGCTCATTTGCTGGTTGTAGACGTCTTATTTGCATAATACTCGTCTTCGATTTTTTTATATGCCCCAGACTCAACTTTATCAACAGCAGTTGCAATTAACTCTAAACTACCAGCGTAGTCATAACTCTGATTGAAAAGATGATATGCTTTGTCTGAAGACTGAGCAACTTCTGGATAACGTAAACGATATCGATTAGCATACTGCAACAAACGCTCTGTCAAAGATGCGCTATCAATTATATCGTTTGTTTTCTCGTTAAGTACATCCAAATCAGATTGAGTATCGATCAAAAGCTTGGTTATTTCATCCATATCAATCTTAACTTGATCAAGCTTGTCGGCTAAGTCATCAATTTCCGCATTTACAGCATAAAAGTAGTCTAAATATTCTTTAGATAATCCAGGCAAATTCAATTTTTCAAGGTCACGCTTCATACTGTGGATGTCAAAATCAAATTGTCGAACCGCTTTATGAGCTTCTTGTTCATCGTTCCATAAATTCTGCACACTATCACCGATCTTAGCCTGCTTTTCTTCGATAGCTTCGAGCTTTTCGATCTGTTTGGCTTGCTTTTCCCTAATAACAGAATATACAATTTTTTCTTTATCACTGATTTTCTCTTGGTAGTCTGCAAGTTCTTGTTCAATTACCTTCAAATCCTCATCAAGCTGCTTGGCATTTTCCATTTCATTATGGTTAAAAGTATAATTCTGATTCAAACGATCAAGTTCTATCAATAATTCACGCTGATTCTTCCGAGCATGAGAAACGAATTTTTCAAAAGTTTCCATCTTGTCTTCAACTTCGTTTCTCGCTTTTATTTCTGACTCAAGCTCATCGTATGAATCATTAATTTCCTGATCAATCTTCTGATCCGTTTCTTTGGCATGATCAAGTTCCAACTCACTCAAATTAACGATGTTCGTTGCAATTAATGTCTGGATTTCAGAGATTTTCTTGTCAAAATCTGTTGTAAAACCATATCCAGAGGCAGACAGTTTGTCATATACTTCTTTTATTTCAGTTATTTGCTCTGGATAAACATTCTTTACACTACGGTACAATGGAGGAATAACTTTTATTGCATTCTCTAACAAAGCTGTTTCTTTTTTCAATACTTTCAATATCTCAGTTGACTTCACATAATCGCCCAAATTAGTTGTCTGACTATAACTGTCGAAAGTTTTCTCAATTTCAGCTAAATTTTCTTCGAGTTTATCGATACTGGGACCAAATGAAAAGTTTTTTGCAAGAAGCGTCTTACGAAGATTTTGATACTTTTGCTCTAGTTCTTTTGTCCTCTTTTGGTGCTCCAAATTACTTTTTTTGAATGCCTGCAGATTTTGTTTTGTTTCTTTTTCCAGTTTGCTGGCATTCTCAAGCTTAGTATCAAGTAAATTCAATTCCCTTCTAACTTCGAAAAAACGGTAGTGGCTGTTTGCTTCCACTAATTCTGCCAGATGTTCAGATATCTGAGGCAATTTGTGATTGATCATATATAAATAATTTTGTTTTGTCTCTTCAAATTGAGTAAGCGACTCCCCAGATAATCTAATTTTCTCCGTGCTAAGAATCTCCTCGTGTACTGAAGACCCAACAAGATTATTAACTTGTTCCTTTTTTATTGCGATTTCGGAACTATTTTTCCGTTGCAAATAAAAAAAAGAAAAGTAAGCCACCACAGCGACTATTACAATTGCACTCAAAACTAACGTCATCAAGTCCTCACTCCTATGTATATACACTTTTTGTTTTCCCACAGTAAGAACTAATATCTTACTATTATTTAAAATAAAAAAATTAAAACTTGCTTAATTGTTCGTTTCAATCTAAAATCTATTTAATTATATCATAGTAAGTAGTGACATTACACTAGATTAGTACACTTGAATGGGAGTTTTGAGATGAAAAATACGCTTTTAGGTCAACAATTGGATTCATTGCTGACAAATGAAACTAATTTTATTGCAAATTTAGCAAATACATCTGCCTTAATTTTTGAAAGTTTTCCTAACATTAACTGGGCCGGCTTTTATCTTTATGAACATCAGAACAATGAACTGATTCTTGGACCTTTCCAAGGAAAAGTTGCATGCATGCACATTGCAATCGGCAAAGGTGTCTGTGGCACAGCCTTTAAGGAAGGAAGGGACATAGTAGTTGACAATGTCTTGGAATTTCCGGGACATATTGCCTGTGATGCTGCAAGCCGTTCAGAAGTCGTTGTTCCACTGATCAAAAATGGTAAAAAACTTGGAGTGCTTGATATTGACTCCCCCAGCGAGAATCGTTTTACAAAAGATGATCGTCTTACCTTGAACTCTCTAGTTGAAATATTGCTTGATCACTGCGACTAGCTTGACTAATAATAGATTTTTAGCTATACTGTTCCCTGTGTAAAATATGCAGCAGTCTGCGGTAAGCTCGTCAACAGTTCGTTGCCCTATTCGGTTCAGTTAGTACCTCTTCGGCTGCAAGGGTGAACACTGCAAAACAAACTGCACGAATACTAAGCAGACAAGCCTATTTTACTCCAAAAAAAATTATTGGAGGAACTTTTTTTATGTCTCGTTATACAGGTCCAAGTTGGAAAGTATCACGTCGTTTAGGTATTTCATTGACTGGTACAGGTAAAGAATTAGCACGTCGTCCATATGCTCCAGGACAACACGGTCAGAACAACCGTCGTAAGTTATCTGAATATGGTTTGCAATTACGCGAAAAGCAAAAGCTTCGTATGATCTATGGCCTTTCAGAACGCCAATTCTCAAACCTCTTCAAACGCGCTGGCAAGATTCGTCAAGGTCGTCATGGTGACAACTTCATGATCTTGTTGGAACAACGTTTGGATAATATCGTTTACCGTTTAGGTTTAGCTACAACTCGTCGTCAATCACGTCAGTTGGTAAACCATGGTCACATCACAGTCAATGGCAAACGTGTTGATATCCCTTCATACGAAGTTTCTGTAGGCGATGTAATTTCATTACGTGAAAAGTCAAAGAACTTGCAAGTTGTTAAGGATGCCCTTGAAGCAATTGTCGGCCGTCCACAATTTGTAACTTTTGACGAAAACAAGCTTGAAGGTTCATTAGTTCGTTTACCAGAACGTGAAGAACTTGAAGCTGAAGTTGATGAAGCTCTTATCGTTGAATACTACAACAAACTTTAATAACCGACTTCTTGTCAGTTTGGTCAGATTCTTTTATGAATCTGGCTTTTTTTGTTTAATCACAGTCAACAATCTTTAATATAATGCTATACTTTATCTACATGAAAGGAGTTAGATTATGCTAAAACCTCTAGCCTACCGTATGCGCCCAAAAAGTATTGACGAAGTTGTCGGGCAGCAGCACTTAGTTGGAGCTGGTAAAATTATCAGACGTATGGTCGATGCAAGATTGTTATCCTCGATGATCCTTTATGGTCCTCCTGGAACAGGAAAAACAAGCATTGCCAGTGCTATTGCAGGTTCAACAAAATATGCATTTAGAATGCTCAACGCAGCGACTGATTCCAAAAAGGAATTAGAGGTCGTTGCTGAGGAAGCCAAAATGAGTGGTACAGTTATCCTCCTGCTTGATGAAATCCATCGTTTGACTAAACCTAAACAGGATTTTCTGCTGCCTCATCTTGAAAGCGGCCAAATAATCTTAATCGGTGCTACAACTGAGAATCCATATATAGCAATTAACCCAGCCATTAGAAGCCGTACACAAATCTTTGAAGTCAAACCATTGACTGAAAATGATATCAAAAAAGCTATTGAACGAGCCTTGTCTGATGAAGTTAATGGTTTAGGCACGATGAATGTTGATGTAGCACCAGAAGCAATGAGTCATCTTTGCCGAGCTACAAATGGTGATCTACGTAGTGCATTAAATGCGCTTGAATTAGCTGTCAAGTCTACCCTTCCAGAAAATAAAAGCAAAAAAATCAATATTTCATTGCCTATTATCGAGGAATGTCTGCAACACAAAGCGCTCGTTCAAGACAAAGACGGTGATGCTCATTATAACGTGATCTCGGCCTTTCAAAAGTCTATTCGCGGTTCTGACGCGGATGCTGCGCTGCATTATCTTGCACGTTTGCTTGCTTCAGGTGATTTGATCAGTGTTAATCGTCGACTCCTGACCATTGCTTATGAAGATATTGGCTTAGCAAACCCTTCAGCAGCTGCAAAAACTGTTGCGGCTGTGACTGCAGCCGAAAAAATTGGTTTGCCCGAAGCCAGAATTCCCCTCTCAGTTGCCGTGATCGATCTCTGTCTGTCTCCTAAGTCCAATTCAGCAATAAAGGCTATCGATGGCGCACTCGCAGATATCGATCATGGTGGTTATGGCGACGTTCCGGCTCATTTAAAGGATGCACACTACCAAGGTGCTAAAACACTTGGTCACGGAGTTGATTATCTGTATCCGCACGACTACCCGCACGATTGGGTCCCCCAACAATATTTACCTGACCCACTCAAGAATAAGAGTTATTATCAGCCAAAAGATAATGGTCGCTATGAAGCTGCTTTGAAAGAGCAGTATGCACGCTTAAAAAAGATGCAAAAAGGCAAAAAGTAACCGTTAACATTTGAAAAAAGGCAACTTGTATGATAACATATAAGCATAATCTGAAATGTACGCGTTGTCTCACAATGTAAGGTTGACCGAACAATTATATACCTTGGCTTTTGAAATATTTTGTGGATAACATGCCCATACTGTTTGGGAAGTTAGAAGTTAAATTATCAGAAACCACCTGCTTGTTTGCGGGTTCAACTACAGAGACGATTAACGGCATTAGACGGATTCCAAAGTTTATTCTTTGGACAGGAGGGGCTATGCTGAAACATTTGTTTTGGCATGGCTCTTTCGTTTTGCAAATCCTAATTTCTTTGATTTCAAGAGATTACAACATATACTATATTTTTGTGAGGAATTGTGATGATAAGTACAATCATAAGCTTTTTCATATTTTTACTTGGAATATTGCTACTTTTTATTAGTTTATATCTACTAAAACACAAGAACGAACCTTTCATGCTCTTTCATCCTGAAAAGCATAAGGATCTAAGAATCATTATCCAAATTACTGGGACACTTCTACTAATTTTGGCATTTTTGACCTTTGTGAGTTTGATACTTAACAACCAAATATTCCTATCTGTTATTCTGATTCTTGATGTAGCAATCATTCCAATCTTACCAATTCTAATGCTTAGTTACATTGAGAAATAGTTCACTATAATCTACCATTTTGCTTTAGATTTCTAGCAAATTGCGGTAAAATAGAATTGAAAGATGAAAGGGTGATTTGTATGTTACAACAATATAAAAATATTCTAGTACCTGTCGATGGTTCCAAGGAAGCTGAATTGGCTTTCAAGAAAGCTGTTGCTGTTGCTAAGAGAAATGGCAAAGAAGCACACTTAGAGTTACCTCATGTTGTTGATACACGTGCCTTCCAAAATATTTCAAGTTACGACACTAGCATGGTGGACGAAGTTGTCGCGACCGCTAAGAAAAAGATTGAAAATTATATTAGTGAAGCTAAAGCCGACGGTGTTGAAAATGTATCTTATTCCATCGAATATGGTGCACCAAAAACAATTATTGCTAAAGACAAACCTACTGAACTGAAAACCGATTTAATTATGATCGGTGCGACTGGGTTGAATGCTGTTGAACGCTTGCTCCTAGGATCGGTTACAGAATACGTCACAAGAACCGCAAGCTGTGATGTTCTTGTTGTTAGAACTGATTTAGATAATAAGAAACCTGAATAACATAGTCAGATAGATTAAGATCGATTAGTAGATTAGATAGTTTGAAAGTTAATTAACTTGTTCAAATAAATTTAATGCGTGTACTAGTCATGTGTACTGGTCTATAAAATTCAAGTTTAGACAAAAGTTTCTGATTTATGAAATATATTTGCATAACAAAAAGAGGAGTTCGGTTAAAAGTTAATTTTAGCCTGACTCCTCTTTTTTTGCCTTGTCCCACACAAACAAATGTCTTACAATTATCAATTTTAACAGCAACCAAATACTGTCATGCTCAGAACTTGTTTTGTAGTTAGCATTCTTCCTTTTTTCTTCCATAAAATTATTTTCTACTTACATTCATTGTCCATTGTCCTTTTTTATCTCGCAATTTATCAAGTGATCGTCGACCATTCCAATCGCTTGCATAAATGAATAAATAATTGTTGGGCCAATGAAAGCAAACCCTCTTTTTTTCATGTCTTTTGCAATTTTTTGCGAAAGTGCCGTTTGTGCTGGCACCTGCTCGCCAAACTCCCAATGATTGACAATTTGCTTATCTCCGACAAAACTCCATAAGTATTGCCCAAAATCAAAACCTTCTTCTTTTAACCTAAGCAAAGTTTGTGCATTTTTAATAATGGCTCGAATCTTTCGCTGATTACGAATAATTTCTTTGTTAGCCATTAACTGCTGAATATCTTCTTCTGTCATTTCTGCAACTTTTTGTATCTTAAAATTATGAAAAGCAGCTTTAAACCCAGCTCTTTTCTTCAAAATCACTTCCCACTTCAAACCTGCTTGCATTATTTCCAGCGAAAGCATCTCAAAAAGAATCTCTTCATCTTTTTTTGGAACTCCCCACTCCTCATCATGATACGCTATCAGCAATTCATTTCCAGTTGCCCATGAACACCTCATCAAATTCCTCCCTCATTATGTAGAAAATACGCAAAAAAATGATTATCTCTTTTATAATAACAAAAAGAGGCATGCCCCACTGACACACCCTCTTCATTAATCACATATGGTTGGTACTCCATAAGTCAAAGTTTTGCATTCACCCATAAAATACTTATAGTACTGCAATAATACAATCTCATAAATTTGTATTGCTGCTCAAGCTGTATCGCTTTATATTATGCTTTAATTAGTATTATCTATTTTTTCTCTGGTAATTTCTCTTCTCCAAGATCGACAAAATCATAGTGAAGTTTTGCATTATCATTAAATTCTTCAATCGCTAACTCAATTAACTGATCAATCAAATCACTGTATTTGATTCCCGACACAGCCCATAACTGTGGATACAATGAAATATTTGTAAATCCAGGCAATGTGTTAACTTCGCCAAAATAAGGTACATTATTACTGTCAACTAAGAAATCCATTCTTGCCAAACCACGATTACCCAGCACACGGAAAGCATCCAACGACATTTGCTTGATTTCTGCAGTTAATTTCTCTGGTAATTCAACCGGCATCTGGAATTCAACACCCGAAGCATCGACAAACTTATTGTTATAGTCATAGAAGACATCATCTTCCGGTATCTTGATTGCTCCAAGTTTTGAAGCCTTAGCATTGCGATTACCTAGGACTGAGCATTCAACCTCACGTGGATGATCAATTGCCTCTTCAACAAGTAGTTTAAAGTCATAGTGGAATCCTTCCCTAACGGCCTTGTCAAATTCAGCCTCGTTTTCAACCTTATAGATACCGACTGAAGAACCCTGGCGAGCTGGTTTGACAAACATCGTTGTCCCAAGCTTCTCACTACATTTTTCATAAGTATATTCTGCCTGATTTTCTGGAGTAACTACTATATATTTCGTATTGCGGATACCATGGAACGTCAATAATTGCTTTGTTAGATCCTTGTCAAAAGACACACCCGAAGATGCAACACCACTGCCAATCCATGGTTTGTTCAATAATCTAAACAAGCCTTGAACTGTACCATCTTCACCCATATTGCCATGAATGACTGGGTAGAAAACATCAATATCTTTTACCTCAGAAATATTTTGAATGTTTGCAAGCGGATTAGAAAAATCGACATTTGCAGTTGCTTCAGCAACAACTTTGTCTTCATCCTCCCCATTAAAAATTCTCATTGAATCTTTGTTTCCCAAAAGGTAGCCATTTTTTGTAAACATAAATACGGATACATCATACTTATCCTTATCCATTCCATCGTAAATGTTGTGTGCAGAACGTTTTGAAACAGCATGTTCTGATGAGTTACCTCCAAAAAACAATGCAACGTGTAATTTCTTTTTTTCCATGAAAATTCCCATTCCTATCAATTATCTTATTATACGGTTTTTTCTATCATACGGTGATGTAAAACTATTGATATTGAAAATGCTTTAATATCTTATAAAATATTACCATGATTAGTTCATTTTGTCAGTCAAAATACATCAATTTATTATTTGGACCTGTATTTTTATAAAATGTTCTAACCAAAAGATGTCGTCAAAGTTTCCTGAACAAACAAGTAAAATATTTCTATTATGCCATATTAATTTGTCAAATGGTTCCTTCTGTGTGTGGACTTCCTAGTTACCTATTCTTTACATAATCTTTCTTTTAAAAAAAGTAAAAAATTGTTAATATTAAGTTAGAAACTAAAATTTGAGGTGAATATTGTGGTAAAGAAGCTATACGGTATCATTTATATGACTCCTAGACAACTTAAGCTCTCTATCGTTGATTTGAACGATTTCTCGATCGTAGAAGATGTTACGTCCAATTTTTACAGTAATCACACATATGAATATCAACACAATGTCCAAGCTATTACGATGGCACTTAATGGTTTCTTACTCATTTTAAAGGAATATGGTGTCAAAAATTATCGTTTCTGGGGCAACCAGCAATCTTTGGATGATATTAGTGCTCGCTACTTGGGTGAGCAAATCTATGTTCGTACAACATTAAAAGTTCACTGGCTGAACACAAGCCAACTAACCTATTACAAAGCTGCTGCTATTATTACACATCTAGATAATTTTAAAAAAATTAGTTCATCCCTAACATTCCTATTGAGTCTAGGTTCTGAACGTGTTTCCTTGTCACAATTCAGTAACCAAAAGTTTGCCTCTACTTGGAATATTGATTTAGGTTCGGCACAACTTTACGATGTTAATGTGGCATTAAAGCCTAATATGAACAACCCAATAGCTGTACTTGATGATTACATTGGGAGCAAGCTTGAACATCTTAAACATGTTTTTGCAAATCAAACAATGCCTTCCAATCTGATTTTACAAGATGCATTAATAATTAATAAGAAATTCATTCCTTACGATCAGACTTCCTATACGATGCCGCTTGAGGAATTTAACAATCTCTATCGGAAAGTCACTAATGCTTCTGACCAATTCTTGATGGATTATTTTGAAGTTGATGAAAATGTGATAACAAGTGTCACCTCATATTTTTTATTGCTACACAAGATCGTGAAATTAACTAAAGCACGTAATATTATTTTGACCGATATCACGGTTTCTGATGGTTTGGCAATCGAACGTGCTCAGCGCATTGGGCTAAGAAAACAAAACTTCGATGAATTAATCTTGACCACAGCTGAAAACATGGCTACCCGTTATCTTACAAGCAAATCACATAGAAAAAACGTCACTTTGATTGCTATGCATCTATTCGATCAATTAAAGAAACTGCATCATCTTGGTCAGAGAGAACGTCTGTTGCTGCAGGTATCCTGCATTCTCGCTGATATTGGTAACTATATCAATCAACAGGGTCATTATAATCATTCTGCCTATATCTTGCAGTCTACAAAGGTCTTAGGCCTGTCAAATACTGAAAATTTGATTATTGCTGAAATAGCACGTTATCATAGTAGTGAATCACCATCTTCAAATGATACTCATTTTAGGAATCTTGATCCAGATGTCCAAATGAAAGTAGCTAAGTTATCTTCCTTCTTACGTATTGCTGATGCTTTAGATGACTCACGAGAAGAAAAGATTCGCAAAATATCAGTGTCATTGCACGAAACAGAATTAATTATTTTTGCATATTCAAATCAGAATATTGCCCTAGAACAATGGTCTTTCAGTAATAAGGCAAAACTTTTTGAAAAAGTATTTGGTTTGAAGGCAATTTTAAAACAACGGAGGCAATTACAATGAGTAAATTTGATAAGCAGAGTTATTTCAAAAATCGCGAATTAAGTTGGCTGGAATTCAACGAACGTGTTCTTGAGGAAGCACGCGATTCTGAGAATCCACTGCTTGAACGTGCAAATTTTCTTGGGATTACACAAAGTAATGTCGATGAGTTTTTCATGGTTAGAGTTGCTTCCTTGAATAAAATGTACTCTGTAAACATTAAAACTACCGACGCCTCAGGGATGACACCTAAAGAACAAATCGACAAAATCAATGAAAAAGAACAAGAGATGGTTACACGACGCTATACAACATACAACCGCTCACTGATACCGCAGTTGGAAAAAAGCAATATCAAGATAATTGCTCCATCAGAGACTACTGAAGAACAATATAAATTCATTCAGCGTTACTTTAATGATGAATTATATCCGGTTCTGACGCCTTTAGCTGATGATTCATCTCGTCCCTTCCCTTTCATCAGTAATAATTCATTGAATATTGCGGTGCGTCTCCATGAAACTGATAACAAGAAAAACCGGCGCTTTGCAACCGTTAGGATTCCTGATGTCTTCGCAAGAATTATCAGATTACCGCATGAAGAAAATACCTTCATGCTGCTTGAAGATATTATCAAGGAATTCATTGGTAGTCTCTTCATTGGATACAAGGTCAGCGATGCTTCTACATATCGTGTGATTCGTGATATGGACTTGGATGTTGCTGAAGAAGACACTTCTGATTTGCTGCGGGAAGTTCAACGCCAACTGAAAAAACGTGAACACGGTGGCGTGATGCGTTTAGAGATCGAAAATTCGATGCATAACCGCTTAAAAACAAGATTGATTGAAACATTAGATGTTGATAAAAAAGCAGTCTATGAAGTTAATGGACCGGTTGATCTAACTTTCTTAAAGAAATTACCTGGCTTGGTAGAGGGACATCCTGAGTTGAGATATTCGAAATTCAGATCATTTATCGAACCATCCCTGTCAAATAACAAAAATTTCTTTGCGGCTATCAGAAAAAAGGATTTATTCATGCACCATCCCTATGATTCCTTTGATTCAGTCGTGAACTTTATAGGTCAGGCAGCAACTGATCCAAATGTGTTAGCAATCAAAATGACACTTTATCGTGTTTCTGGCAAGTCACCAATTATTAATTATCTTGGACTTGCAGCGCAGCATGGCAAACAAGTTACGGTGCTTGTTGAAGTAAAGGCCAGATTTGATGAGGAAAATAATGTTCACTGGGCTAAACAGCTTGAAAAGATGGGCTGCCATGTTATCTATGGCCTTGTTGGATTAAAAACACACTGTAAAATTGCCTTAGTTATTCGTCATGATGACGATGGAATTCGCAGGTACATTCACCTTGGAACTGGTAATTATAACGATGTGACTGCCAACTTCTATACAGATATGGGTATTATTACTGCTAATAATGATATTGGAACTGATGCCTCTAATTTATTCAACATGCTCTCAGGCTATTCAGAACCACCGTATTTCCATAAATTGCATATTTCTCCCAAACGTATTCGAACGTTTATTGATAAAAAGATCGATGATGAGATCTTGGCTGCAAAATCAGGCCACAAGGCTGTCATTAAGATGAAGATGAATTCCTTGTCCGATCAAAAGATTATTGAACACTTGTATGAGGCCTCTGCGGCCGGAGTCAAGATTCAACTGATTGTCCGTGGAATATGCTGCTTAAAAACAGAAATTCCAGGTGTCAGTGATAACATAGAAGTGCACTCAATTGTTGGACGCTTTCTCGAACACAGTCGCATCTATTACTTCTATAATGAAGGAAATGAAGATGTCTATCTCTCTAGTGCTGATATGATGACAAGAAACCTTAATCGCAGGGTTGAGCTGTTATTCCCTGCCCTTGATGACGGTATCAGACACAAAATCATTTCAATTTTTGGGACAATGTGGGATGATAATGTAAAGACGCGTATGCTGCATGGAGACATTTTCACACATATAGACCGTCGTGGCCACACGCGTCTGAATGCACAGGAACACTTTATAAAAGAGGCAGAACGAAAAAATCAATTACTACTAGACCAGCAACGTGCAGAAAAAAGGAATACCTCAACTTTTATTCCGATGACCCATCATGACGGTTCTGCACGTCTCTCTGGTAGTGGCAAGGAGGAGTAAAGAAATGATTAATTTTGCGGTGATTGACCTTGGATCTAATTCAGTCAGAATGACTATAACTCAGATCGCAGATGATGGTACAACCAAGGTTACTCACCAATTAAAAGAAATGGTTCGTCTTTCGGAAAATATGGGTGAAAAAAAAGTTCTCCAAGAAGAACCCATTAAGCGAACACTGGAAGCTCTTGAAAAATTTGAAAAAGTTTATGAGAAGCTTCCTCACCTTCATATTGAGGCATTAGCAACTGCGGCTGTTCGGGCTGCTACCAATCAAGCCGAATTCTTACAACTTGTAAAAGAAAAGGTCGGTATCGATTTTGAAGTAATCACAGGCGAACGCGAAGCCTACTTAGATTTCTTGGGTGTAACCCGAACTTTAGATGTCGGTGAAGAGTGTCTAATTATGGATACGGGTGGTGCAAGTACAGAACTGATTCTGGTAAAGCAAAATCAAGTTGCTCATTTGATAAGTCTCCCATTCGGATCTGTAACTATTTCCCAAGCTTTCAACCTCGATAACAAGATTAAGGCTTCTGAATTATTCCTTGCGATGACCGATGTGGAAAAAGCTTTGACAGGCGTTGATTGGCTAGTAGAGGCTCATAGAACCAAGCTTGTGGTTCTTGGGGGAAGTAATCGTACCTTAGCAAAGATTGCACGCCGTAAAATTGATGCCGAAAATCCCCCAGATGTTCATGGATTTATATTAAGCAGTGATGCCGCTTTTGATATTTTTGCTGAATTGGTAGACTTGGATAAGAGCGAAAGGGAAAAGATTCCTGGACTAGCTAAGGCACGTGCTGATGTTATCGTAGGTGGGCTTACACCGATTTCTCTAATCATGCGAACACTACATATTCCACAAATACTATTTTCGAATCATGGATTGCGTGAAGGTGCATTGTTTGATTTTATGGACAAGAAAAAGAAATGATATTTAGTACCTTTAGAATCAGATAAACATTCAAATGAGTACACTTTATAAATTAAAGTTAGCAAATTCAGAGTTGGGTACTCCTTACTCTATATAATTTATAGTTCGACTTATGAAACAAGTTTATACTAAATAAAAAGAAGTTAGATCAAAATTTTGACCTAGCTTCTTTTTTGTACCCATCTAAAAATTTTATTTTGCAAACTCGTGCTAAGAATCAGCACTGTTCTTGCCATACAAGCTCAGAAATCTTTCTTCAATCTGATTCAATGGCAAGCTCAACTCGACAACCCCGAATTTCAAGAAGATATGCCAAGCATGTTGAAATGAGTTGGGTTGATGTTCAAAATAACTCTGATTGAGCAGCTTTTGTAAAATCAGATAAATTTTTGCAAAAGATTGTGTTTTCCATTTGCCTTCAAGTTCATGCAGCTGCTCATCAGACACTAATAGCAAATATGTCCATTTTTTGTGATTAGCTACCTGAAAAAAGGAAACCAGTGCTTCACAATACAAATCCAAGATTGCCTCAGAATCATCTTCAATATTATCAGTAACGACTGACCTTTTAAAAAGATTTCCTATGCAATAGTTCAGTTCAAAATAGGCATTCATCAGCTTATTAGCGGGAATCCTTTGTTCTATTCTATAATCATGAGCGACTTCACGAAAACGTACTGCATCAGTTAGTTTTTTTATATCCATTATTAAAGAGCCTCATACTTATTCTAATTAAAATAAAGAGCATCTGACTGTATCTCTAGCGTATTCAAATTCTCAAGATACCATGACCTCAAGAACTCATAGCGCAACAGCACATCAAACCAACCAATTTTGTGTTGCTGATCATAAACTTTGATACCCCAACCCAAATCAATATCGTCTTCATAATTATGTTGTTCAAACAATTCGATGACTGTTCCACTATCAAGTTTAAGAATTGGTGAGCTATTCTCCCCCAATTCGAGCATTCTGCCGCCATTTGCTGCTTCAACGAATAAACGATCAATGATTGAATTTGGAAGATTTGGATCTGCTAATTGATAAACTGCGCTATTGGAAGGATCAAGCAGCGTAAAGTCTACATCAAAGCCATAATCTTCTTTCAAGAAATTACCAATATCAAGCAAATAATTTTCAAAGCCTTTAATAGCATCCTGGCTGATTTTTTCATGATACTCGACCAATAATAATTGGGTCACGGCACGGCTATTGAACCTCAATACATGCTTCTCAAAATTCAAATAAAATAGAGCCTCGCCAGTTGTCTTTTCTGTGTAGTATGCTCCGCCTTGAACCGTGTTCTCTAGTTTAAAAATGAAGTAACCAGCTGAATTAATTCCTGGAAATTCATGATAGAGTTCATTGTATCGGTCAGATGATTGTAAAATCACACGCTCTCTGTCATGGAGTGCTAACAGTCGATTAATGAAGATTAGATAGAAATCAGACTGGCTATACTGCTGCGGAAAAGTCAAATATGCAGTATCCAATTGATATGTACTAAGAGCTTGTGCAGCTTCAAATAATTCATTTGTACTTGTTGTCGTAATCAACTGATCTAGCAACTTTGTAAAATTATATCCATTTTCAAGGCTATCTTTTAGCTGATCATTATAGGAAATTAGACGACCAGAAGTACTTAAGGTTGTGGCATTTTCAGTTGGTTCAACATCTGCACTGTTATGTGGTTTAAAAACTTCGGTTGGTTTTTCATACTCTCTACTCATTCGTATTCTTCCTCCCGTTTGTCGCTATTAAATCGGCAATGTAATCACGATATAGGGATTCACAACGAGCTTCGAAAGCATCAAAGCTACCAAATTTAGCAATAATGCTCTGCTTCTCATAGCCGATCAAAGTGTCTTCTTTCGATAACTCAAGAACCTTTTTCTCATTATCCTTGATCAAACGATATGCATCTTGCGCTTTTTCATCTTGTTCAGTCAAGTTTGAAAGTTGGTTAACAAGTTGCTGTTTGGCTTCTTTTGCTTTGGAAGCTTCCCAAGGCATAACCTTTTCCTGTGCAAGTTTCTTTAACTGCAATCTGGTTTTTTCTTTTTCAGTATCTCTTTGTTCTTGCGAATCAATCAACGCTTGCAGTTGATCTGCCTGGCTTGATAGCATGCTGATCTTGTCACTGTTCAATCGTTTGCTTTGACCCTCTAATTCAAATGCCCTTCTCAGCTTTTCATATTCAGTTGAATCGAAGATAAATTGAACTTTGATGACATCTAGTTCACCAAAGAGTCGGCGATCCCACCAGTTGCCAAAATAAAACTGAAATTTACCCAAACCAATCTGTTCAAAGTAAAAAAATGGGTATGTTTCTGCCAAATAAGCTAAGAGATTGGCACTCAAATACTGGCCTAATTTGGCTGCGATATCACTTACAAGATTCTCATTATCAGTATCTGCACTGCCATGCTTTGCTTGAACGATCTGTTCCGAGTAGCGGTCACCATCGATCAATTGATACACCAAACGGTCATCTTTATTATCTATCGCCGTTGCCAATGTCTGCAGATAGCGAATCTTGTTGGCAACAGCCTTTGAGAGTTCTTGTGTTGCTTGCACGTGCTCTCTGTCACTCACCGTATTACTATTTGCCAAAATAATCTCCCCTTACAATCACAATTTCTATTTATAATTTATGTTTGCTTCTCAATCTCTAATAAGAATAAGCAACTCCAGTATAATTATAACATTCTAATCCTAAAACCCCCAGTATATGTGATTTAGCGACTTAAATATTTTCGTTTATAGTTGTGAATACCTGCCAAAAGAAAGGCAGATTTGTCAGTTTGATAATCAAGTTCAATATTTTCTATATCAAAGACATGTTTTTCGAAAAGATCTTCATATTCTGTAACGGAAACAGACTGGCGTTTATTTAACATTGCCCAATAGTCGAATCCCACAAGTCCCTTCTGATAATCAGGCTGTAAAATACCAGTGAAAAATTCGGCTTGTGCACCCGATCCGTAACTGAAGAACCCAATCCGATCACCGCTTTTAATCGAAGTACTATTGACGAGCAACGACAAAAAACTCAGATAAAGCGAACCTGTGTAGAGATTTCCAACTTCACGGTTGAATTGTCTTGCATATTCAAATTCTCTGATCAATCGTGTGCTGTCTTCAACTGTAGCATCCTGCAGAATTTGCCTGAGGCCTTTCAGCCCCATTTTGGTATATGGCAAGTGAAAAAGTAGTGCTCCATAATCTTGCAACTGATAGTTTGTTTTTTTGAGTTGTTCATCCCAAACATTTTTCAAAAAATCAAGGTACACTCCAGAAGAATACTTACCATCCACCAAGGCCATAGAATGCCCCAATGGACGCCAAAAGTCCATAATATTTTTTGCGTAAGCCGAGGTCTCATTCTCTAGTTCAAGAATCTTAGGATCACTGCCGATAATCATGGCAATTGCGCCCCCGCCTTGTGTTGGTTCACCCGGCGTTTTAATCCCATAGCGAGCATTGTCGGCACCGATTACCAAGACCTTACTCTCAGGGTTTAGTGCCACATACCCCTTCGCAAGTTGAAGTGCAGCCGTTGCGCCATAGCAGGCTTGTTTCATCTCGATCGTCCTAATATTTTGCTTAAGTCCCAGTAAATTAGCTAAATATATCGCGGCACCCTTTGAATTATCTACTCCAGATTCTGTCGCAAAGATAACATAACTTATTTTTTCTTTGTCTTCTTGGCAGATAATTTTTTTTGCTGCTGCTGCTGCCATTGTTACAACATCTTGTGTTGGCCGAATTACTGCCATCTTGGATTGCCCAATGCCAATCAGATATTTGTTTGGATCTTCGTGACGCGCTTTTGCTAAGTCCACCATGTCCAAATATAAATCCGATGTGGCAAAACCAATTTTATCAATCCCAATTTTCATTAGTTTCACTCCTTGTTCCTGATAACTATTAACTCAATAATACACGAAAAAAAGCCTCTAATGGTAAAATTCCACTAGAAACTTCTGCAAAATCACTGATAAATCTTTCTGTTAGGACATCAACAATTAAATGCCTTATAATTTTTCATTTACTTCAACAACTTCTAAAAAATTTTTCCACACACCCAACAAATAGCGTACACCTAGATCAAACTAGAAGCACTCAGTAAATATTTTTTAGCATTTTTGTAGCATTTTTTAATACATGCGGCTCTTGCCAGAAAAAACCTTGCTGCATGATAAGGCCACCGGAAACCAGATTTTTTGCGGTAATCTTATTATCAATTCCCTCAACGACAAATTCAAAATTATACTTGTTTGCCAGATTACACCATGCTTCTAAAAATCGATAAATGATATCACTTCTTAATCCCCTAAAAGCAACTAGAGAAATCTTTAATCTGTCAATGTTTTGCAGATTATTGGATACAAATTGAAGTGAATTCTGTCCAGTACCAATATCATCTATTACGGTCTTAAAACCAATCTTTTTTAATACAGGCAGTGGTGACTTTTCGAAAAATTCGTCCTGTGTCGCAAATTCTTTATTGAGCGGGATAGCTTCAGTAATTTCAATGGCAATTCTTTGATGTTCATCTGAAATATTATTTATAAAAACCCACGTTCTAGGATATTTAAATTGTTGTGGGTCGATATTGATATCAAACTTATAATCTGGAAATTTCTGCAGCAGATACCTAAATTCCTTCTCAAACCACTTAATAAAAATATCATTGTAAGTTTCACTTTCAATCAATTTTCTAAAAGTTTCAAAGGGAAACTTATCATTTCTTCTAGAACGAATCAAAACCTCGTAGTCAGCAACCGATTCAATCAATTGGTTTGCTTGAATCCTTACAATAGGTTGGCAAACTAAATAAAATTGTTTCAATTCGTCTAATATATGAACCTTATATTCTGTCATCTGACCATTCCTTTTAGAGATATAATTATAAAATCAGAGGTCCAAGCAACACAACTTTCGATATTATCCTACTAAAAATTGGCGCACATATAACCAAAGATTAGAGAAAATCTTTACCTAAGAGTATTATACACACAAACTCATTTAAATGAATATTTATTAGTTTGAAATTAGATAATTATTTAGTCCCTTATGACTAGTATCGGAAGTAAAATTAAATTTTAAATACCCTGTCCCTGATTATCTATAAATTATGCTCTCTCTTAGTGACATCCAATGTTACTACTTTACGTTACTTCACCATGTTACCCATAATAACACCTAGGACAGATAAAATGATACCACAAATATAGCTGATACTTATGTACCACCATGCATATATACGCTTTTTACTTTCGATCAATCCTAAAATTTCTACGTTCATCGTTGAAAATGTCGTAAAGCCTCCTAATATACCAACCCCTATTATTAAATACGCAGCTTTAATCGTTGATAAACCATATAATATGCCTAACAAAAATGAACCTAATAAATTAATTAACAATGTTGCTGTCGGCCAAATCGTTCGTGAATTCTTTTTAATTGTTGTAGTAATTAAATATCGCAAAACAGATCCTAAAGCTGCCCCAATTCCTACAAAATAAATCACATTCTATTCCCCCGTTTCATACTACGACCACTCAACCTACCTAGCTTCATGCCGCAAAAGGCACTCAAGTAACCGCCAACGATACTTATTATTAGATAGACAATCATATATGTATGTAAATGTAACTCTGCAATCTTAACGGTATCCAAACAAAAGCTTGAAAAAGTCGTAAAGGAACCAATTAACCCAGTTCCCAATCCAAGTGTAATCCAGGAAGCTGGGGTCTGCGACTCAAGTAAGAAGTATGTTAGAAATGCTAGCAAGAAACAGCCAATAATATTAACAATGATAGTTCCGTTAAAATCAAACCAGACTCCGAGCAAATAACGGAAACTTCCGCCTATAAATCCAAAAAAGGCTACACTTGCAATGTTTTTAAAACTCATTTTATTATTCCTCCTCAATATTTGAAGCAAATTTAATCGTTACGTTCCATTGCTAATACGATAGTAGTATTATATGCTAAGATAAGATAATCAATGACTATGAGGTGATTTATTTGAAAAAAATTGCAGTATATTGTGGTGCATCAACTGGCAACAATCCGCATTTTAAACAAGCAACTATTGAACTTGCCAAATGGATAGTTTCAAATAATTATGAATTGGTTTACGGCGGTGGAAAATATGGCCTGATGGGTATTTTAGCCAATACAGTCTTGGATAATGGTGGAAAAGTCACAGGTATAATTCCGCAAAACTTATTCGATCGTGGCGCTGCCCTTGTAGGTATCACAAAACTTGAAGTTGTTTCTGACATGTCTCTACGTAAAAAAAGAATGCTCGAACTAGCAGATATCTGTCTTGCACTTCCTGGAGGGGCCGGAACGCTCGAAGAAATCGCTGGAGCATATTCATGGGCTCGTATTGGTGACAACCCTAGCCCTTGTGTGCTATTGAATATTGATCATTATTATGACTTGCTCGAGCAATTCTTTAATGAAATGGTAGCTAACGATTTTTTGAGTATCGATCATCTGAACAAGTTGTGTTTTGCAAAATCACTTAGTGAAGCTGTAACGTTTGTCAATACATATTCTCCACCAAGACTGCGCAGTTATCTATAATTTATCTTACCTTTCATTACTCATAAATATTTATTCTAAAATCAAAAAAGAAACCTCGGCTAAAATTTACCAATGTATAAGCTTGAGGTTTCTTTTTACCGTTAACATATATTATAGCTGACGAAAAATTAATTAAATGGATTCCAAAAACGCCCATTATTGACCTTAAACAGTAGGACTCCAACGATTACAATCAGAAAAATTACAAAAAATGCCAAGTAGTCCGCCATTTTAAAGCGCCGGGCCATGTACCATGTACGTTTATTATGCCGCCCGAAACGTCTTAGCGACATTGCCTGACTGACAGTCTCGATTCGGTCCAAACTTGTAAAAATCAGCGGCAAGATAATCTGAACCGCTCCCTTTGCTCTTGTTATCAGATTGGCCTTCTTAGAAATCTCATAACCACGTGCCTGTTGGGCCAAACTAATAGTTCGGTAATCACGTTGAACATCTGGAATGTACCTTAATGTAATCTCCACTGAGTAACTGATTCGATAAGAGACCCCAATTTTATTAAGACTAGCTGCAAATTCACTCGGTTCAGTGGTCAATAAGAAAATTAGAGCCAATGGAACAGCAAACGTATATTTTAATAATACATTGAAAAGATAGAGTAATTCTTCCCAAGATAGATTAAAAAATTGATTTGGGTTTCCAAGTATCATGTGATGACTTCCATAAATAGAAATCCCATATCCTGGTGAGAAAACATATACCAAGAAAATATTGAAAGCAGCAAAAGCTATGATTACTTTCAAAATAAAGGAAATCTCGCTAAGCTTGATCTGTGATTTCCAAAATAAAATTATTGAAAACAAAAAAATACCTAATAGAAAACGTGTATCGAAAGTTACCATCCCAATGATGGACAAGCTGACAAAGCCAATTAACTTGGTACTGCCACTCAAACGATGCATGAATGTATCACGTTCGTTATAGCCGACAAAGAGGTTTTTAGACATTATCTCATCCGCCTTTCCGACTCAATGAACTTTGCAACAAAATCATCCGCCGACGGTAATCCAAAGCGGCTAGCCAGCGTATATAGGCTTGTCTTTGCAAGAGATGCTCGCTGCAATATGTTATCACTAGTCAATACCTTTGCTGGAGTATCATCCATGATTACATGTCCAGCATCCAAGACAATCGTTCTCGTAGTATATTCAAGCATCAAGTGCATATCATGGGTAATCAGGATGACTGTCAGATCTTTTTCAGCACATACTTTTTCCAAAAAGCTCATTATTTCAGTGTAATGCCTGAAATCTTGCCCTGCAGTTGGTTCATCGAGGATCAGCATCTTTGGATCAAGCACAAGAATTGCTGCAATCGTAACGCGTTTCTTCTGTCCAAAGCTGAGTGCCGAGATTGGCCAATGACGCATTTCATATAAACCGCAAATTTTCAAAACTTCGTTGACCTGCGTTTGAATCTCTTCGTTTGAAATTTCTCGCAACACCAATCCAGAAGAAACTTCTTCAAAAACAGTCGTTTTAGAAATCATCTGATTAGGATCCTGCAAAATATACCCGATTTTTTCAGAACGTTCTTTGACTGACAGATCAGCCATATCTTCTCCAGCAAATAATATTTTGCCGCTATCTGGCGTCAAGAAGCCTGTAACCAAATTGCTTAGTGTCGACTTACCAGTCCCATTTTGGCCAACAAGACTAATTATTTCACCTTGGTGAACGATCAGATTAAGGCCATCAATCACGTTTTTACCTGCACCATAGGCAAATTTTATATCTCGTAGCTCCAATAAATTTGTCATTTTTTTATCAGCATATGTTAGTTTTGCACCCTTAGTCCATGACTTCAAGCTCTCAGCAATTGCAGGATTAGTGATCGTTTCAGCATGACCAATCTGCTGACAATCCGTTATCGCAATTCCTGCACGTCTAAGAACGCTCAAGTATAACGGTTCTCTTAGTCCAAGCCCAACAAGCTCTTCCGATTCGAGAATTGCATTCGGACTATCATTTGCGACAATCTCACCATCACGCAGTACTACCAATCTATCAATGTTCGCATGCAAAACTTCTTCAATTCGATGCTCAATAAGCACCACTGTCAAGCTCTGTTTTGTTGCCAGTTCATCAATTAGCTTCATTGAGGCAAGACCGGCTGCCGGATCCAGACTAGCAAGCGGTTCATCAAATAATAAAACCTGACTTTCATCTATCAAGACACCTCCCATTGCAACACGTTGTTTCTGTCCACCAGAGATTTCTTGTGGTGAATTCTTCAACAACTCATTGAGCTGCAATGTTTTTGCCCACTTAGAAACCGCTTTTTTCATCTCTGCTTGGGATACTTGATCATTTTCAAGTGAAAATGCCATATCTTCCGCAACTGTCAAGCCCACAAATTGACTATCGGGATCTTGTAATACAGTTCCCACATCAAAAGATAGATCAAATAATGAACTATCAGCAACCTCTTTGCCATTAACAACACAGGAGCCACTAATCGTACCTGGATATGCGTGAGGAATCAGTCCATTGATAACACGCCCAAGTGTGGATTTGCCAGAGCCTGATGCACCGGCTATCAAGACCTTCTCACCGGGATAAATATCAAGATTGATATGTTTCAATGTATCTTCAGCTTGTGAATCATATTTAAATGAGAAATCTTTGAAACTGATCAGTGGTTCTACCATTTTACTTTTCCTTCTTCAAACTACCACGTTTTGTTCTTGTTTTTGCATATAATACCAAGAGAACTGTACCAATAACTGCTACAGAGATACTATTCAATAACCAAGTTGCAAGTCCTTGAACGTATACTTTGCCTGCTGGTTCATGATAAATCAAAATATCACCTGTTGGAGCAAGAAGAACCCAGCCAACAAAGTTAACAACAACTTGATAGACGTTGAAAAGAACTAATTTACTAACTGAAATTTTACCACTTTGGATATCTAGTTGACGTTTGAACAAACCAAAAGCAACTCCGACCAAACCGTCAACGATGACCCATGTCCACCAAGGAGAACCATAGGTAACAAAGTCATTTAAAGCATGTCCGATAAACATTGCCAGCCCCGCCGCAACTGGTCCATAAATTGCAGCTAATAACGGCAAAAATCCTTCAGCCACATTTACCTGAGTATTTGAGATACCAGTTGGAATAGCGATAAACTTCATTAAGACAAAAATAATTGCGGCGCCAATTCCCGTAGCTACAACGGTTTGAACAGATCTATTCTTATTTGACATCAGTAACACATCCCCTTATTAATAATAAATTATTTATTCTTCTCAAATTAACTGGATTAAAAAAGCGCCCTTCAGCTGAAAGGGCGCACAAGCGCGGTACCACCAATCTTCAGACCATACTGGTCCCTTAAATTATCTAAGATTAATAACGAGTATCACTCGGATAATGGCTTATTTACTAATTCAACTCACCATCTCAGACTTCTAAAGAACCATTATTCGTCTCCAGATTGACATCGCTTTACAGCTAGCGCGACTCTCTTGTGAAAATCCGAAGATTACTTATTCTCTCACAGTCAATATTAAGAATTCAATGTTGTAATTTTACAATAAATAGCCAACAAAATCAATACAGTCACTCTAATACCCCGCATCTAAATCAACTAAATTGTGTAATGGCTTGTCTGCGAGATACTTCTCAAGATTATCATCAAACAAAGGAACAAATGTATCCTTAAAGTGTGCCATCAGGCCTGAAATATGCGGAGTTGCTATGATTTTAGGTGAATACCACAATGGTGAATCTTTCTTCAAAGGTTCTTCTTCAAAAACATCCAGATATGCACTCTTAACATAGTCATCGGACAGAAGCTGTGTCAAATCCGAGGTAACTACTGATGTACCGCGACCAACATTAATAAACGAGTAACCAGGTTTGATCTTCTCCAGCTTGTTTTTATTAAAGAATCCATTAGTGTACTTGGTTCCTGGAAGAATATTTATGACATAGTCAGCATTATATTTCTCCTTGGCCGACTCAAAGTCATCCATCGTAATGACCTTGTCAAAATCATCTGCCAATCCAGCATCAGCTCCATGGCGATTAACACCAATAGTTTTCATCTCAAAGAAGTGACAATATCGTGCGATCTCCTTGCCGATGTTACCTGTTCCAAAAATCAATGCTGTTTGCTCGGAAGTTTCATATACTTCCGGTTCATCCCAAGCACCTGGATTCTTTATAATAGGTCTTAATCCACGATTCTCGATCAGTAAATATGCAGCAACAGTTTCAGCAATATAGCGTGAATGCAGACCAGAAGCCGTTGTTAGCTTAATATTACGCTTTGCAAATTCCTCCAGTGGAAAATAGTCGACACCGGCCGACTTGGATTGGACCCATTTGAGCTTCCTGCTTTTTAGTAGTTCATCTGCCTGAGAGATTTTCCAGCCAAGTATAATCTCTGCATCCAAGTAATCACTGGCATCTGTTGTAAATTCAACGGTTGGGTATTTAGCACGTAAATATTCCAACTGAGTGTCTTTTATGCTCACAAGTATAAGTGCTTTTTTCATTAAGAATCCCTCCAAAGCATGCTTTTGTACTACGCAATTTTATTAATTGCAGATAACAATCTTACCAATTGTTCGATTAGTTTCAATCATTTCATGTGCTTTACGCAATGTCTCAGCATTAACAGCATGTAATACTTCCGTCACGGTCGACTTAAGGACACCATCATTCAGCATTGTTGAAATTTTCTCAAGAATCTCGTGTTGTGAAATCATTTCTGGCAACTGGTAGAAAGATTTGGTGTACATCCATTCCCATGAAAAAGTAACACTTTTAGGCTTTAACAAACCAAGATCAAGCGGTTCTTGATTGCCTGTGATTGAAGTAATTCGACCATTAGGTTTAATCATCTTCGCCATCTCGGCCCAATGCCCATCGATATCACTGAGCTGCAGAATATAATCTACTCCATCGATTCCTTTTTCTTTTAGTTGTGTTGGCATATCAATTCTATGATTAATTGTATCGATCGCACCATGAGCCAGTGTCCAGCGAATTGACTCTTCTCTTGAAGCCGTTGCAATAACTTTAAGACCTGCCCAAGCTGCAAGCTGTGTTGCAATCGATCCAACACCGCCGGCACCGTTGATAATCAGGATCGTCTTCTTTGCATTCTCAATCCTTTTAGTTCTTGATATCTGGAGTTTTTCAAACAACGCCTCCCATGCTGTTAAGGAAGTTAGCGGCATTGCCACACTTTGTTGTTGTGTTAACTTCTTTGGTGCGAGTGCTACAAGACGCTCGTCAACTAATTGGTAATCAGCATTTGAACCTGGACGGTCAATTGCACCTGCATAAAAGACACGTTCGCCTTTTTCAAACAGACGAACTTCATCACCACAGCCAACAACTTCACCCAAAGCATCCCATCCAAGAATCTTCGGATGATTCTTATCTAATTTTTCTTTCTTGTTCTTACGAGTACTAATGTCAACTGGATTGACTGCAATTGCCTCTATCTTGACTAGCAAGTCACGCCCTTTTGGAATTGGCTTAATTGTCTTAAAGTCAAACAAGCTATTCTCCTCAGATATAGGTAAATGTTCTGTGTATCCAACAGCATTCATCATCTCAACCATAACTATCTGCACTTCCTTTTCAGTAACTATACCCTTATATTGCAACTTTACTTACAATTTGGCAACTTTAACTGACTAATTTTGGCAAAGAGATAATTAAAATTATCTATTACTTTATAAATAACTCAGAATGTGCTGGAGTAGTCTTAGCTAGAACTTTACCGCCCCTGATATTGTAAAGAACTTCCGCGTGCCTATTCAATACATTATAAAAGTCCGCTCCATTTAATAAAATACAGTTTGCCGGCAGTCCGACTTTGATCCCATATTTTTCACTAATATGCAAAGTCTTAGCCGCATTATAAGTCACATATTTGTATGAAGACTGGAGCTGTTCATATCCCATTAACTGTGCAGCGTAGACCCCCATATGGACGGGATCCAGCATATTCCCATCACCTAGAGGGCTCCATGGGTCTTGCACATCATCTTCGCCAAAGGATACATTGATTCCTGCTTCTGATAGTTCCTTAACACGTGTCAATCCACGCCGCTTGGGATATGTATCAAAACGACCTCCCAAGTGCATGTTGACCAGTGGATTAGAGACAAAGTTCATTTCTGCCATCTTTAATAATCTGAATAACTTGTAAGTGTATGCATCATTATATGAACCCATGGCAGTTGTATGGCTTGCAGTTACACGATTCTTCAAACCAGTCTCATAAGCTAAGGTGGCAAGAACTTCAAGATTACGAGTAGCTGGATCATCAATCTCGTCACAATGAACATCAATCAGCGTGTCATACTTCTCTGCCAATCCAACCAGATACTTAAGTGAATCAGCACCATAAAAGTGATTGAATTCATAGTGAGGAATACCGCCAACAACATCTGCACCCTCTTTAAGAGCCTGCTCTAATAGTTCTCTACCATTAGGAAATGACAGGATACCTTCTTGTGGGAAAGCAACCAACTGCAAGTCAACGACATCTTTTAACTCTTCTCTGAGTTCCAAAAGTGCCTGAAGAGCAATTAGATTCGGATCCGTAGTATCTACATGGCTCCGCACAAACTGAATTCCGAATTTGATCTGGCGATAAATTGTTTTACGGGCACGTTCTTTAACATCCTGAATGGTCAAACTCTTCTTACGTTCAGACCAGATTCTAATTCCATCAAAGAGTGTCCCTGTCTGATTCCATTCTGGTTGTCCGGCGGTCAAAGTTGCATCCAAATGAATGTGTGAATCAATAAAAGGTGGTAATAGTAGGTGACCTCCCCCATCAATTACTTCTTCACCGTCTTTGGGCTGCAAATCTGCAGCAATCGCAGCAAACTTGCCATCTTCAATCCGTATACTTTTCAATTCTTGTTCATTATCAATATGAACATTGCTGATTAGCATCTAATCTCTCCCTTTCTGAGAAAATTTCATCAAAACAAAGTATAATGCCGCACTGAGCAGCATGTCGATAAAAGTAGCACCCACTGTCAAGTTTAAGAAATCAACTTTTTGCAAAACAAAGAAAAAGACTGCTCCAATTACCCATGTGATAATCGCAGTCCAGTTAATCCCACCGCGATACCAGTATATTCCATTTTGTTTTGTTAATTCGTTTACCTTGTAATCTTTTTTCTTCAAAATATAATAGTCTACTATAACAATACTGATGATTGGTCCAAGAACCATTCCAATGTAATCAAGAAAAGCAGTAAAGGCATCCAAGAAGCTGCCCATGATCATTGGAATAAAGGTCACAATGGTAGCAAGTAGAGCCACAATCCATAAGGAAACCTTCAAACTCAATCTTGGAAAAACATTTGAAAGAGCTGAACCTGCGGCCATCAGATTAACGGCGTTCGCGGTCATACTGGTTAATATAATGACAAGCAAGGCAATTATTCCAAGTCCTAACTTACTTGCAATAGCACTTGGATCAGAATTATTCGGATCATATGCACCAGATGAGACAGCAATGCTGATTGTCGCAACTAAACCAATAAATGAAAACCAGAGTACCCCAATCAATGCACCAACAAATGGCATTACAGTTGCACTGCTCTTTTTCTTGGTAAAACGGGTAAAATCAGCACCGGCAGTTACCCATGCGAGGTTAAACGCTGCAACCGTATCAATTGCTGCCCCAATATTCATCTTGAACTTACTAGGAACATGCCACGCAGCAATCTGATCAAGCGACACTGTCTTGAATACAACGATTGACTCCCAGAATACAAAAATAAATACAAGTATTATTCCGATACGTTCAATCAATTGGACAGAACGCGAACCACTTGCAATACTAATAATATGCAAAATACTCATTACCGCAATTCCCAAGAACATTCCAGTATTACCACCTGGATGCCCGAATAAAGGCAATCCCACCAAGTCATGTAAAAGATAGCTAACTGATGTCGCAGCAATAAAGGTATTGACTGCGGTCCATCCAATAAATTGCGTAAAATTAATCAATGATGGCAAAAAACTACCACGAATTCCAAACGATGCTCGGCTGATTCCCATCGTTGATACCCCAGTCTTATAACCAATAAAGCCAATCAAAGATAAAAAAACATATGATAAGGCCGACGAAAATACCAAAACATTCATTGCGGCAACAAAACCACATGCAGCAAGAACTCCCCCAATATACCACGTACCATTGTTAGCATTTGCACCAACCCACGTTGCAAACATATCCCAGGCTGATGTGCGTCGCTCCTCAATGGAGACACTTAAACTCTTTTCTTTGTCATTATTCACTTCAATCTCTCTCCTCTTCCTCAATCTAATATTAAAGTATATTATAATCTCATTGATTAGAGAAGAAGTTTTGCATAAATACTCATTAACCTCTCTTTACATTAAAATTTGGGTTTAATACTTAAGAATGTTAAACAATAGAATGTATAACCTAAGTTGCTAAGGCTTGAATATTATGCCTTTTGCATTATGGATACCATTATTACGCGATCAAAAAAGAACTAAGTCAAGAGATAATTTTGACCTAGTCCTTCTTTTAAATAAAATACAAAGCACATGCTAACATGCTGTGATTTTTGTTTATCTTAAATTTATATTTATTAATTCATCAATGAGTGTTTGCGACCATATGTGAAGTATAGAATCATACCAATTGCAAACCATACAAGGAACCTTAACCAAGTCTCCCAGTTAAGTCCAGCAATTAAAACTAAACAGAAAACAATAGCTATAATTGGTGTTACCGGCACACCTGGTGCACGGAAACCACGGTGAAGATCTGGTTGAGTCTTACGCATCCAGAGAACACCTGCAGAAACTAAGATAAATGCTGTCAAAGTACCAATATTTACAAGTTCTGATAAGATGTTCAAGTTGATAAAACCACCTGCAAGAGCTGTGATAATACCGAAGAACCAAGTTCCCTTAAATGGTGTCTTGTATTTCTCATGAACATCACCGAAGAACTTAGGAAACAGTCCATCACGTGACATCGAGTAAGTAATTCTTGATTGACCATAAAGCTGAACCAAAATAACAGTTGTCATACCTAAAATAGCACCGATACTTACGATTACTGATAACCATGTCTGACCTGTCGAAGCAAGGACAGCCAAGATAGGAGCATTAAGGAACTTGTTGAACACAGTATACTTAACAACACCTGTCATGATCAATGTCATAATGATATAAAGCACTGTAGAAATCAAAAGTGAAATCAGAATACCACGCGGTAAAGTCTTACTTGGATTGATTGTTTCCTCAGCACTTGAAGCAACAGAGTCAAAACCAATAAATGCGAAGAACACGATTGAAGCCGCTGGAATAATTCCTGCTTTGGCACCGGCATGTGTTGAGAACCAACCATATGGTGAGAATGGAACCCAGTTATGCGGCTTGATAAACCAAACTGTACATATGATGAATAATACGATAACAGCAAGCTTCAAAATAACCATTGTATCGTTAACACGTTTAGTTGAATTGATCCCGATTGAGATAATCCATGTAATTACGATAACGATTAAGAACGCTGGTAAATTGAACACTGTGCTGACACCAGGTGTTGTTCCAGCTGCTGCAGTAAGAACAGTTGGTATATGAATTCCCATGTTATCTAGGAGGTTAACGAAATAACCAGACCATCCAACTGAAACCGTTGCGGCACCTAATGCATATTCCAAAATTAAATCCCAACCAATAATAAAAGCAATAACTTCACCAAATGCTACGTAGGAATATGTATAGGCTGATCCAGCAACAGGAGCAATAGATGCAAACTCTGCGTAACATAAACCGGCAAATCCACAACAGATAGCAGCAATTAAGAATGATAGAGATAATGCAGGACCTGCTGTCAAAGCACCTTTACCTGTTAAAACAAAAATCCCAGTACCGATAATAGCACCAATTCCTAGAAAAGTCAGATCCATAGTGCGCAGTGTACGTCTAAGTGGGGTCGCACCACTTGTGAGCTCTGCTACACTCTTCTTTCTAAAAATACTACTCATACAAACATCACCTTTCATTTGATGTATTAATGATTTTATAATCATATTCTTAGAATGTCAATTTTACTACTATCATTCATGTAGGATTTTATGACATAGTGTTGCCGATTTACGATTTTTATCTTGTTTTCAAAAGTTAAATGTCCCCTTTTTATATGTTTTCTTAATGTAAGCGCAACACTTTTTTGATTTCGGGAAAATTAACTTTATTTTTTTGAACTAGAATTAGGTTACTTTTTTCAATATTTTGGGATGAACTTCTAACAAGACTTGATATAAAAAATATTAAACTTTACAAAAAAATAAAATTAAGTTGACATTTTTACTTTTCATTTCGTTTGTATAAGTGTAAGCTGCTGCAGCACTTGCAAAATAAAAATGGAGGTGTTTTACATGAGTAGAGCATGGGTTAAATCAAGTATCGCAACAACAGGTATTAGTGCAGATGGCTCAGAAATTAAGCATTCTTTCAACAACCTTAAAGAAGGTTTAACAGAAGCCGATGTTATCACTTTCACCGCAATCTTGAATACTTTGTTAGCTGATGAGATCTCAGAAACAAAGCTCACCACTGTTGAAACAGTTGCAAAATAGCTTTACAGATACTAAATAAAAATTAGGGGGAGTTCAAATGAAGCAATTAGACATGGTTTTTGGCAGTCAATCTGGTAAAACAAAGAATCACTTTCGTCTTAGTTATGCGAATAACGATCTGAACAAAGAAGTCATTCAAAAGACGATGGCAGATCTAGCCGAACTTGGGATTTTCGTCAACAAAAGCGGTGAACAAATTTATACGACACCAATCTCTGCTAAATATGTAGAGACAACAGATACACCGATTTTCGAATAATCACGTAAAAACTGACATATAAGAATATTACAAAACACCACAGCAAGAAAATGAAAATTTTTTTACTGTGGTGTTTTGTATTAAATTGATAAACTTTCTTAATAAGCTGTAACCAACAAATAAATAGCAAGTCCAAATGCTGCAAATGCAATTAAGATCCGCAATAAATGTATATTGACATGACGAACAATGATTGGTCCAACATATCCACCTGCCAACAATCCTACACCCATTGGGATCACATAATGCCATGCAATATGCGATTTAAAAATAAAGATGAATGTCGCAGTTAAGTTCCCGGCAAATGTTATTACATTCTTCATTGCATTAACGATATGAAATTCTTCGTCTGTAATTGCCGAGAGAATTGCAAGAAACAACACACCACCCGCTGCACCAAAATAACCAGTATATCCACCAACTAAAATTATACAAATCGAACTGATAACTAGTTTTGACATACTTTGCGCTTTATTCTGTCCATTTAGTTCACTGCCACCGGCCACTTTCTTCTTACGACTAGACATCAATAGAAGTACACCTGCACCAAAAATAAAGAATGGCACAATTTTCTCAAAAGACGCAGACGGCAAGTACAGCAACAAACAGCTACCAAACACACTACCAACAAGCGATAAAACTACAAAAAATAATAATTTTTTCCAATGATTTTTCAATTCCTTAAATGAAGAAATTAACGAACCGATTCCTGAAAAAATCAATGCTGTCGTATTGGTAACATTGGCGATTACTGGTGGAACACCAACCAGCAATAATGCTGGATAAGATACTAATGATGCCAACCCTGCAACTGATTGCAGTAGTCCAGCAAAAAAACCAGCAATTACCAAAAATATAATAATCCAAAGCATATTAAATTTGCACCCTTTTCTTCTCTCTTACAAATAAAATTCTCAAGCTGTGGAATTATTATACCTTGAATAATCACTATTGAACAGAATCAACTTTACCTAATTTGTAGTAAAGGCATCACCTGTATTGACAATAACACGACCCTTTCCCTCTTTCTTAGCCCGATAAAGCGCATCATCCGCTGCTCTAACAGTCTCATATATCGTCGCATAGTCTTGATTATCCGAGATACCTGCAGAACATGAAACACGTATTTCCTTTCCCGACTCAGTTCTATACTTATCAGCTTCTAGACAGTTAATAAAATTATTTAATTTTGTGTATGCAAACTCAATAGGTGTATCCTCAATTAAAATACAGAATTCTTCTCCGCCAAAACGATAGAGTGTTGAATTTATCTCATTATTGCTTACCATATAATCTAACAGCCTTTTCGAGAAGCTTTGCAGAATTCCATTTCCTTCATTATGACCAAACTCATCATTGAAATTCTTGAAATCATCAATATCTAACATTACAGTTACATATTTTTTATCAGAACCTTGGCTTATGATGTTTAAATTCTTCGTGAATTCTCGATAGTTATAAAGACCAGTTAGTTTATCATGAGACTTCATATATTCTAACTCACTTATCCTGTTCTTCTTCTGGTTAATCTCTCTAAAGAAGATAGATGAAAACCAAATAATCATCAGACATCCTGTTAAAACCTTCAAAAAATTTGCTATTGTATAAAAATCAGGATTGAAATGCCCAGTAGCCGGATTCATTGTTAATAAACTGATGAAAATTAAAGTACAGCTGTACCGGTAGAATTGAACGGTAAACGACTTTTGCAAAAAAGTATTCGTCAACAAAAAAATAATCAAAACAGCTAATAAACTCAATACACAAAGTATTATTGAAAACTCACCAATGTTGTACAAAAACAAACTGATAACAACTGGTGTGAACAAACTTGTCATTATTGCAAATTTGCGAGAAATCATAAAGGTTGCAATACTTATAGCATATTGAAAACAAATGAAACCGACTGTATTATACGTTATGTAAGCGATAAAGTATTCTTGTACAACAAACAAAAATAACAATGCAAGATACTTGAAGAGTGAATTTATTTTCTTCATGTCTTCGCTTTCACTTAACACATAAAATTCATATATAAATCCAACGATAAGCGTAGGAATTAACACCAGAACAAATAGTGCATTAAACATATCCAATATCACAACCTTAATATGCTGTTTTTAGAACCATAGCCTAACTTTTTTAATAAATTATACACCTTTTATTAATTTACATAAACTAAAGATAATAAATTTATGTAAATTAACAACTAATTTTCTTTACTTTATTTTCTCACGGTACGCTCTCTTAGCAGTAATACAAGACAACAAAATAACCAGTATTGTCCACCCAATTTTATACTAGTTCTAACCTTATCTATTTTAAGCAGTCAAGTACCCTAACGCATACTTTAACTTAGGAGCCAGCTACACTCTCACTTGGAAGTAACGGTACATCCATCCCAGTTCCTTCTGTATCTTCATTAACAGTAATATTTTTATAGCTTGTCACAAATCCATCTTTCACTATCTCGACTGTATAATTACCTGTAGGAAGATTGAGACTATAAGCACCGCTTCCATCAGTGATTGTGGTTCCAACCAATTCACCTGTTGTATTATCACTACCGGATCTAAAAGATAACGATACTCCGTCAATGTTCGCACCAGTCACTGAATTCTTGATAACTCCGTGCAAACCGGATTCGGTCAAAGATAACTCAGTGTCATACACTGATTTATCGGTATTGACATTTAATCTTTCACTCCCAGAATTGTATCCACTTGCAGTAACTGTACTTTGATAATTACCACGTGGCAGCTCCATTGTATATTTGCCACTCTCGTCAGTAATGGTACTGTAAGTTTCGCCTGTTGCTTCGTTCACTAAAGTTACTTGCGCATTTTTTATTCCAACCTTATTTGAGTCATCCACTATGTCCCCACTGATATTAGACTTATCTGATTGGACAATGTTCACTGTAAGATCTGCCTTACTACTAATAAGATGCCCATTTAAAGAGGTATCTAAAAATGTCAGGCTGGCACTCCCCCCAGTAACAGCATCTTCATCCGCTGTCAATTCATACACACCATTTGATAGTTTAGTGATTGAGATTGGACCATCAGTATTAGAAGTCAAATCAGCGTTACTGCCACGATACTCCGGTAAATATAGTATCTTTGTCTCACCTGGAATTAGTGTCATATTTGTCACTGCTCCTGAGGTATCAGTATTCACCTGCATATTAGCAGTTCTAAAAAGAGGTGTATCTTCTTCGAAACTATATGGCCTTCCCAAGAAAGGACTCTCGACTTCAGCACTATAATGACTATCTTGAGTCTCATTTAAATCAGCATCCACATTATCACTAAAACCCAAGTAGTTACTCATACTAAGCAACTTGTTACCCGCAATTGAGATGTTGGGTGCAACACCCACACCTAAGTTTAAATGCAGCGCATTTGTGCTGCCAGACAAATCAGTAGTTACCTCATGACTTGCAGTTTTCATTAGTTCATTATTATTAATTTGTAAGTTGATATTTGAAGTATATTCACCTGTTACATCCACAGTACTGCCCTTTTCAGCTTGCAAAGATTCATTTAGGGTTAACGGTACATCAACAGATAGAAAAGGAATATCAGTCGAGATTATCGCATTGCCAATGTTATAACTTGTCACCTTTGTCCCTTCTGCCCTAATATGCCCCTGTATTTTAGCAGTAGTCTTAAAAGATGCCACTATTTGTTTCATACCACGGGTGCTTGAATAATCAATATCAAGAGATGGTGTTGTAGCTACTTCTACATTCAAAGTACTACCTTGCCCGTCGTCGACTGTTAGGCTATTCCCGCTTTGATTAAGACTTGCAACTTGTGTATTCGGTAAAATCTTCACTGTACTAAAAGATCCATGACTCCCTGAATGAATCTCTTGAAAGAGTGATGTCATGGTTACGCTTGTGCCATTTAAAATTGTTTTATTATTCTCATGTTGTACACTAGTTATCTTAACAGTTGCTGCATCTGCATGGTTCAATCCTCCATCCGCAAGCACCACATCACCAACATACACATCTTGCGTCCCATTAATAATAATTTCATTATTACCTGCCGAAATCACTTCTGATTTTGGAAAGTAGATAGTATTTGAATTAAGCTGAATGTACCCTGAAGAAGATTGGCTTCTAAATGTTCTCCCTAATTCAATTATGCCATCATCATTAGTGCTTCTACTCATATCACCAGTTGTAATACTGCCAAGCTGTAATCCATCCGAAGTAGTCAAAGTATATTTTTGATCACCTAATAAATGTACAAAAAAATCGCCTTCTCCATCCGTAGAAAGCTTGATATCCTCAACTGAGCTTTTAGCATATATTACTTGATTACACAGAGCCACTCCGCTTTTTTGTGATAAAACACCAGCAACCGTTACTCTATCACTTTTGTCACTTATCACACTATTTGCGAGTTTAGCCGATTTTGATAATGTAACATTGGCCACAGTGGCCGTACTTGCACCTTTATTTTGCAATCGCGCTGCAAACTTATTACTACTTTTAAGGGATGCACCTTGGCTTCCCAAACCTTTTTCGGTCACAATTTCTGAATTATTAGTCTGTTTATTAGTTATTTGATTATTATGTTGGTTAGCCGCCAATAGTGCGTACAATGAACCGAACAAAATAACTATTATCCCTAAACCCCATTTTTTCAATCGTTAATCCCCTTTAATTAAGCTCTCATCCCCTTTTTACATTATAATTGGAGTAGTACTCATAGTACAAGCTAAATTTAAGATTAAATTTAATCTAATACTTCATAAATTCCTCACCAATTAAAGTTTTCATCAGATTTCGCAATCAGGACAGACTATCTTAGCTCGTCCCGTCTTCTTAGCTAGGTACAGCGCCATATCTGCAGCTTTGACAGCTTTATCAATTTCATCAAATTCATTTGCTTCGGCCACACCACCTGAGAATGTTATATCAACTGCCTGTCTTTTATCTGTCAAAAAGGTTTTTGAAGCTAATTCTTCTTGAAACCGCAGCATCAGATCAAAACAGTCCCCAATGTTTTGATCTTTAAATAGGATACAAAATTCTTCGCCTCCAAAACGATAGATCTCAACATTTTTCGGACAATTCTTATTGAAAAAGATCTTTAAGCTAGCTGCAAAGAATTTAATAACATTATTACCCTCTAAATGTCCGAAGGTGTCGTTAATCTGTTTAAAATTGTCAATATCAAGCATAACTACAACATGCACTTGCGGTTTTTCAGTATCATTTTCAGTTACATAATTAGAAAAAGAATCGTAATTCTGTAAGTCTGTCAACCCATCATATGTTGCTTCATACCTAAGCTCTAGTATTTGTACTTCTTTTCGTTGCAAAGCCGCTGAATAACCATAAACAAAGCCCACAATAATGATAGATCCGATCAAAATAGGTATATAGACTTGTTCGCATGTTTGAGGCACATTCTTCCACTGAGCTCCTATCAGAACTGGTGAAGCAATGCTTATTACAACCAGAGAAGCAGCGTATTTTGAAAATAGATCAATATCAGTCAAGAAATTAATTAGTTCGCAAAATGCAATGGAGCCGAGCATTATTAAGAAAATATAACGAATCGTTGCTGCAGAATATACACCATTCACTAGTTCTACAACTGTTAATACTGGAGGCATCAATGCAAATGCTATATAACCTCTGATTCTGCCATCAAGAAAGAAAGCGGTAATTCCAACGACATATTGAAAACAAACAATTTCAAGGTAAAAATAATTGAAGCTTCCTACTACAAAATAGAAAGTACTTAGGAAAAAATAGAAGATAATATTGGCCCAAAGCTTACGCTCTAAGGAAACCACATATATTCTAAAAAAATAGTACTTGCAAAATAAAAAACAGATTGTGATAATTGGAGTCATGAGTCCTAAAATAAACATTTCTAACATTTTATATATAACCACCCAAAAATTCTTAAACGCATTAACTAATCTTATTCAACAAAAAATTCTAATAAAAGTCACCATAATTATTAATCAATTTTCCTTTTCGCTTACATTAATTACAGCAGTTTGATGGAAACTTAAAATTTATCTTCACTAATCTTGTTTTGGCACTACAGTTAAACAAGAATTTAAAATCACTAATTTGGATTATAAATCTTATTCTGGAGGTACTTCTTTGAAAATCATATATGATCTAGGATACAAAACTATTAACATTTTTTGGAGAATTCTATTTGCCCTTACCCTTTATTTTGCTTGGACATCACCAAATATTATTCTCGGGGACAATTCAACTTTTGGAACAAGTACAACGTGGTTAACTACCTACGCAATCATAGCTGCAATCATACTAGTCACTTCGCTTGTATTGTTCCAAAAAGTTAAGAACTTCTTTTACTTTATCTTCATTAAGAATCAATACATAACTGCCCCTTTACTTTTTATCATAATTATTATTTTGCAAATACTATTTGTATACTATGTACATCCGGTTAGTGGATTTGATGCCGGCATGTTGCACTACGCAGCTGTTAATCACAAACATGTTCTTGAACCCAATGTTGCAGCTTACTACAGCTTGAACCAAAATAATTTACCGATTACTTTATTAATGCGTTGGATAATAGTTCAAACTGGTCACTCTTCCTGGATGTTTTTTGATTACACTACCTTAGTATTAGTTGATATATCAGCGATACTTAATATTCTGAGCATCGCAATTGTAAAACGCAAATCACTTGGAATTGCCATTTACGTGCATTGTGCATGGCTCTTGTTTTTCCTGAGCATCATCATGCCATACACTGATGCATGGGTTTTACCCTTTGTTTCCCTTTATATTCTCTGTTACTGTATCATGGCAAAGAAAAGTATCCATTTTACTTTTAAGGTAATTGCTGCCGTTTTATTTGGCCTTGCTATTATTTTGGCATATTTCATAAAACCCTCAGCAATAATTCCTGTTATCGCAATCGTAATAATTGAAATCTTAAGTCTGATGATTCGAAAAATCAACTTTTTTAACATCCACTTAATCCAAATAATTCTATTACTAACTGTCATTGGTGGTGTGTCTCTCACAACTTATAAGATAACAAGTGATGCCATTAAAGAACAGAAATATATAAAAATTCAATCTTGGCGTTCAATTCCTGCCATCCACTTCATGTCGATGGGAGTATATGGTACTGGTGGATATAATGCAAAACAAGCTCTTGAAATGGCCGTATTACAGACAAAAAAACAAAAAACCGAATATTCAAAGAAAATGTTATTCAAGCGCCTAAAACAACTTGGTGCTTTTGGATATTTAAAGTTCATTATTAAAAAACAAGGTAATAATACTGCTGATGGTACATTTGGTTGGTTACAGGAAGGCCACTTCTTTCGAGAAAACCAAAAACCGACAACGAAAACAATCAGTGGTAAATTAAAAAACTTTATCTTCCTGTATGGAAGAAATATTGCTGATTTTCGCTTTATGGCGCAAACATGGTGGATCTTTACACTCAGTATTATTGCCTTAGGTTACGAGAAATGGAAATTCAGAGATTTTCTAAAACTCTCTCTTGTAGGCGGATTTTTGTTTCTCCTGCTTTTTGAAGGAGGAAGAAGCCGCTATATCATCCAATACTTGCCGATTATATTACTGCTAGCAACAATATCATTTACACCTGCAATTGCAAGAACTAAAAAAATCATTGCTTGGGCAAGAAAAGATTGATTCTTCAAAAATTAAATTATAAAAGAAAAGGCCAGAGACTGTAACAAAAACAATTATTTTGCGGCAGTCCCTGGCTTTCGTTGTCTCACGTGACTGTCAATCTTATTTCATAGAAAAGAATCATTCATCTCTTCCAAAAAATAACGAACTTGTAAGTGCATAAAAATGTGTTGGTGATTCACCAACTTCAAGCCTCATTAAACTTGCATTTATTTCATGCAGTGAATTTTCTAATAAATTAAAAAGAATTTCTGTTAAATTCTCCAGTGAAGGATTTTTCTTAGCAAATTCAGGCAAATCATTTAGAAATTCCCCCGAAAAATACGTTGTAACCCTATTAATTGCCTTGTCAATATCATTAAAGATAATCATTTCTCCATCATTACTGCCGATCTCACAAATTAACTCCCATGTGTGAGTGTGCTTCTCACCAACCCCATCTTTCCACTTCATGGCATGGCTGGCATTAACGTATGAACGGATTCTATAGGTCTTATATAATTTACTCATTTTTATCATCTCTCAGATTTTTAATATCGTCTTTTATACGTGTGACTAAGCGCTTAGCTTCAACAGAAAATTTCTCAGAATTCCAATTAGTCGGTCTTGTTATCGTATTAATTGCTCCAATGAATCTGATGATCGAACAGATTAAGTTATACCATGGAAATGTGAAAACGACCCACCAAAGCTTCTTATAATAAATCTTTTCATCCGGAAACGGCTGCAATAAGATTCGAACACAGATATAATTCAAGGTACAAACTAAAACATATAAAATATAAATCAATAGATATGAAACAAGCAGTATCACTGGTGAGTAACGGAAAAAGAGTAATACAAACGTGGCAAAAAACCAAATCATTTTTGGAAACATAAATGTGTGATCAATAATTAAACGGCGGACAACGAAATTCTTAAAGAAAGACATTAGACCAACTGTCTTCTTTTCTGCAAAATTCTTAGAGGTCTCTAACTGACCTCGTTGCCATCGTTGTCTTTGCGTGTACAACTCCCCTATCCCAGATATCGGTTCAATGTAGAAGATAGCATCTGGACACAGTACAACTTGCTCTCCTAGACGCTGTCTTAGCTGAAAAGTCATATCGGTATCTTCGCCCACTGTCGAAGTGTTATACATGAATGTTCTGAGCAGTACATCTCTTCTGAATGCTGAGAAGGCACCAGACATGGTAAATAATTCATTCTTGAATGATTCAATTGTTCGCCCAGACAAGAAAGCCTGCGCATATTCATAATATTCATTCTCAGCTATTATCTTGTGCCAACAACCACTTATCTTTTTAATAAGTCGCCGATTGGATAAGATCGTACCTGTCATCGCTGCAACTTTCTCGTTGTTCTCAAAACGAAGAGTCATGTTCATCAAGGCTTTTTCGTCTAAAATCCCATCACTATCAATATTTATGATATATTTGCCAATAGCACCATAGATTGCCGAATTCAGTGCCTGTGCCTTTCCCTTGTCAGTATGAATTATTTGCATATTCAGATTACTGAAAGTATTTTGAGCATCATTGAAAACAGCAAAACTATCATCAGTACTCTGGTTGTCAGCAATAATTACTTGTGTCAGGTTGGTAGGATATGTCGACCTAGCAATCGACTCAATACACTCGAATAGTGTATCTGCAGAGTTATAGACTGGCACAATCACAGTTATCATCGGCAGTTTCTTAGGTATTATGAGTTTCGGTCTATTGTAATAGCTGAATAACAAATGAATACTGGACACAAATGCAGGAATAATCTCCACCACAACCGGGATTATTGTCCACGTAATCCAGAATCCCATCTTAAGGAGAGTTAAATCCATCCAGTAACTAATCATTACCTGCACTCCCTTTCCTAATCAAGAAAGCAGACTTAAACCTATTATATAAACCCTGTGATAACTGCGAATACGTAAATACATTGTAGTAAAGTGCTATCACCAAACCATAGAAAACCAGTCTTCCTATGATGGTATGTGCCAAAAAGAAAGCTGTGTATCCAAAATAATGGACAATCACGACCACAATTACGAGGCGAATTACATTAGCGAGATATATCCAGAGCGTTCCTAATATGACATAAAAGAGCCGTTCTTTCTTCGAATATGCCGGAAAAAAGATTACAAGTGCTGCAAAGGCTGATGTTTCGATGATACCTGAACATTCATAGTCAATCGTCATTAATAGACTTGACATATTACCACTTATAATATGGACGGTGCCATATTTAGACATCACAGTACACATTCCAGTGAGAATACCAAACCCCTTCACCCCTTGAATGACCATATGTGTGAAGAACCAGACCCAATAAGGGTCACTGAGAGCAATCAATATAAAGAAGAGGCCCACGCTTCCGAATATAAAAAAGTAGGCCATCAGTTGCGTTCGCTTAAGAACTGTCAAGACATATAGCCAGATGACTGTTCCTATTATAATTAACGGGTTCATCTATTCACCCAACCCTTTTTTCTTTTCCTAAAGCCTTTAAATTTCCATAAACCTAATAATGCAATCACTAGACCGATAACTGCTAAAATAATTGGACCTGTGCTACCACCGGAAACTGTAACAGTTTGAGACCCCAAGTTACTGTTTTTCAAAGTTATTATCTGCCCAGATTGGCTGGAGAGAGTAAAGTCTGACAATGGAATTTTGATCTCCATTGTATCAGTTGGAGAACCGGCATTATTTGCGATTCGTGCAGCTTCAGCTTCAATGTTGCTTGGTTCAGCATAATAGTTACCATTATAATTACTTCCAAGACCGATTTTCAGTGCTGTCTTATCACCCAAATTTTTGAGATTGTTACTAAGCGAATTACTGCCATTTGGGCTCCTAACAGTGAAATAATACTGTATCCCGCCAACTGTCAAATAATAACCATCTGTCTGCAGGTGATTATACCCATAATTATTTGTATAATCCATCTGCACGTAAATATAAAGATTGGTGCCATCTGAAACCATTGCCGCACGCTTTACATTTCCGTCATCACCAGGTTCAGTCAGATCAGTCTTACTAATGTCATCCCAATCTGAGAAACTACCATCAATCACAATGTTGTACTGGCCGACTGTGTATTCACCAGAACTATTTTCACTATCTGATGAACTCGAACTGCTGGACGAACCTGAACTGCTAGAACTCGAAGACGAACTGCTGGTTGAAGAACTGCTAGTTGAGCTATCTGATGAGGACGAGGTCTCAATTTTTTCAGCATTGACTACTTGCGACCCCAACGAGGAATTGCTCACGGTAACACTCTGATTACTTAAACTTGAAACACCTACTTTGGAAAGAGAATATGAAAACTCGAACATGCTTGTTTGCCCATAATTTTCTTGAACCTCAACACCGGTTCCAACATTACCGTAACTAGCACTATTCGAAGAGCCAGTGGTTGTAAGACTCGAAATACTTCCAGTGAAATTTGCATAATAAGATTTACCGCCTACAGAAATAGTATATCCTCCCCATGTCGGAATATATCCCCATGAATTGTTCTTATTATCCACGTAAACATAAAGTGTGTCTCCATCAACAACAGCGGCTTCATTATAATAAGAAGAACCAGAACCAACTTTTGTTTTAGTTATATTAGTCCAATCATCAAAGTTGCCATCGATTTTAATACTGGCTGCAGTTGTACTAGCTGCATTTACATTTGTATTGCTGATAAAAAATAGTACAAAAATAGAGAACAGCATCAACAAAAATTTTTTCATAATACTCCCCTAGTTAATATTATAGATAAAGATAAATTTATTTGATATAAAATTCACAATTCGCTTTTTTCATCATATCATATTTGATTACCTAAAACTACTAAGCAAAAGAAATTTCTTGCAAAAAATCCACTTATAAATAAAGTAATATATTATCCCTAAATAAGGTAATTATTTTTTTAGAGTTCTATAATTATCTATACTGTTTATTTGTTTTATTTTTTTATAATATTAATTTGTATATTTATAGTCAAATGAATTTCTTTCAATAACAATTAAATTTATATAAATAAAAAATAAGTATCTATTTCACTTAAGAAACAAACACTTACCCTACAATAATATAAATTTTCTAAAAAAACCAGAATTTCTTCTTTTTAGCTATTCTTGAATAGTCTCTTGCAAAAACTGGTAATCCATTGAGCAGATTCTCCGCATTGCCTTCGAATTCATCAACCTTAGCCTGCCCTAATTCGGTACGGAGCTTGATGAATGCTTCTCGCAAAGCAAAGTTGCGCCCCTTCAATGCATGGGCATCAGATGCAAAGATCTGTACAAGATTATGTTCAACCAGCTGTTCGGAGATATCCTGGACTTTCTCACCAAAACCACCAATATAGCTGGTGGCCGTCAGCTGAGCTAAAGCACCATCAGCAATAAAGTCATACAAAAGATTCAAGTCTCCCTGAATCTCATGATTGCGTTCTGGATGAACGATCACAGGTGTTGTCCCCATCTTACGCAGTTCAAAAAACAAACGCTTGGCATACTTGGGAACGGAGCCATGAGGAAACTCAATCAGCATATACTTCTTATCTTCATCAATTCCTAACAAGTCGTCATACCTTTCGGTTAAGTCACCGTTGATATGAACTTCTTGCCCGGGGAAGATAACAAGCGGAATTCCATGATTATCTAATTCATTTTGAAAATCAGTAACATGCTTGATTACATCAGCACGATGATTGACATAATCTCCATCCAAATGATGTGGTGTTGCCAAAATATGTGTTATCCCCTCAGCAACAGCTTGTCGTGCAAGCTCTAATGAATGTTCTAAATCAGGTGAACCATCATCAATCCCTGGAATCAGATGACAATGCAAATCAACTATTTTTTTGCTCTTTGTCAGATTTTCCGTAATATCCGTATCCATAATAGCCATAGTATCCACTCCCACCTTCCGAACGAACATCGTTATAAATTGAACCAATGATGTTGGCATTTACATGTTTCAACAGGTCAACAGCGTGCCTTACAGCTTCCTTTTCAGTAGTATTCTGACGAGTCACAAGGATCGTACCTTCGACCTTGGTAGAGAGAACCTGCGCATCAGTAACCGATAACAATGGTGGAGCATCGTAGATAACTAGGTCAAGCTGTTCCGAAAGTGCTTTAATCAAGAGATCCATCCGCTTCGAATTCAATAATTCAGCAGGATTAGGTGGTACTGGCCCACTTGGCATAACAAAGAGGTTGTCGACTGATGTCTCATAGATTGCTTGATTAACGTCGAAGTCACGGTCAGTCAAGTAATTAGTCAAACCCTTAGGATTAGCAATACTGAATGTTGCATTAATAGTTGGTCTACGCATATCAGCATCAACTAACAAAGTCTTTAAGCCTTGGTTGGCGAAGGTTACTGCTAAGTTTGCAGCAATCGTCGATTTTCCTTCTGAAGCCATTGAAGAGGTCAAAAGGATGTTGCGATAGCGCTTATCGGCATTAGAAAACTGGATATTGGTACGAACTGTTTTGAATTGCTCAGAAATTACAGAACTTGGATCGGCTGCAGAAATCATTTCAACACCATTCTGCATTGAATCCATGGACAATTCATTCTTTTTCTTCTTCTTACTTTTAAATTCAAACATTATTCTTGACCTCCCTCCTATACTCTTCGCCTTGAAAGCTTCTCGCTATCCACGTTACCACCAATGGTTACATTTACAACACGCCGATACTTTCTGCCTTGAATATGACTGATTGCACCCAAACTCGTAAGTCCAAGTTCTTCAGTCAAGAACTTCTCATCACGAACAGTTGTATCAAGCAAGTCCTTGATGACAACAATTGCAACTCCTATCAACAAACCAACGATGACCCCAATTAATAAGTTGAGCTTTTTGTTGGGAGATACAGGCGTCGTATTCGCAGTTGCCTTGGTAACAATAGTCACATTGTCAACCTTCATCATCTTCTTAATCTTCTGACTAAAGACTTTACCAATGCTGTTGGCAAGATCAGCAGCAGTATATGCATTTGTATCGGTAACCGTAACTGTCAACACTTGAGAGTTCGTAGCATTAGAAATTGACACCAACTTCTCAAGAGATGCAACAGAACCAGAATAGTTATCCTTCTGACGCAACTCTTTCACAACAGGTTCTAGGATAACGGGTTTCTTGATGACATCTTCATAGGTATTGATTGCCTGCAAGTCAGCCTGCTGCACATTGTATTGCAGGCTTTCGTTATCAGCTTTTTGGTTAACCAAAAGATCAATCGATGCACTATATTGTGGGGTCATGAAGATAAAGGAAACAATAAAAGCCACTATTGCTCCTATTATCCCCCACAAGATGATTCCAAGATAATTCTTCTTGAGTAAGACGAACAATCGTCTGAGATCAATCACTGTTTCATTATTTACTTCTTCACTCATCAATTTGCTCCTATACTATTTATTTAATTCCAATGCAGTTCTCAATTCCTTAGTTACAGCATTGACGTTCTTTTGTGGAACGACTTGGAACGAGATACCATCAATCATTTTACCATATCCTTGAAGCTGAGTCTGTTTAACGTTGTCAGCAGAACGATACTTAGTAGCAATCGTTTTGATCTCGCTAAACGTAATATCCGTCTTCATATTGCTAGAGAGTGCTGACAAGATACTCTGATACTTGGTAATACCTTGAACAGTAGCAATCTTCTTAACAAGTCCTTCCAACACAAGTCTTTGACGTAATTGACGACCATAATCCCCACGAGAGTCTTGATACCTCATACGAGTGTATGCAAGAATATTACTTTTGTTAATAGTAACCTTACCTTTTTTGAAGTGATAACCTAAGTTAGTAAAATCCAAATCATTGTTTACCTTGATTGGACCAAGCGCCGCAGATAACTGTACCAGGCCACCCATGTTCATCTCAATATAGTGATCAATCGGAACATTTAAATAACTCTGCACAATATTCATCGCCATACTAGTACCACCATATGTATAAGCAGAATTAATTTTGTTCTCAAAGCCGTGACCAGGGATAGCAACCTTTGTATCACGCGGAATACTTACAAGTGTTGTTTTCTTCGTATTAGGATTCACAACCGCTACCATCATGGTATCAGTTCGTCCTTTATATGTACGACCATAGTCCCCTGTATCAGTCCCCAAAAGTAAGATAGAAAATGGCTTTCCATTATTAATAGTTCTTGCCGCATTACGCTCACTATCATGTTTAACTTTGTGATATGTAGTATCAACTGCGTTCTTAGCATCGTTATACACTTTGGCAATTATTACCCCATCAATAGCAAAAAAAACAATTAAAAGGAAAACAACTATTTTCAGTATTTTTTTGTTTTTGCTGGATTTACGATGCCTACGTCCATTTACATTGCTCATAATATATTTCATCTCCAAATAAAAATAAAATGTTACACTAATTAACGAACTCCATTATAACAATAACGAATATAAAACTATACTTTTAATTAATTTTTTTTTTCAGAAAATATCCTTTTAAAATACTCAAAATATAATAAAGTTCCTTTGATTTCAGAAAAATAGAAAAAACAATGTACAATAATATACCAATCAAGATTTGTATCAATAAAATAAAAGCTATATATATATTTGTGCTATCAGAGATAGTACTACCAATGAACATAACGATTACTGTCATAAACACAGAACTTACTATATTTTTAAAACAATCATAGAACAGTTCTTCAAATGAATAATTGAATAGTCGTTTATTAGCTGATATATTTGTAAAAATAGCTACTAAACCCACAATAATTTGACTTGATGCCATACCGTACAATCCAAAAGGTACACTACAAGCAATCAAAGTCAATCCAATACCTTTTTTTATTATATTGAGTCGTAGATATACATCACTTCTCCCAACAGCCATAATTGCTTGTAAATTTGTTATATTTATTGGATATAAAGCCAAAAAAATACATGCAATTTTCATAAAGGGTACCGCAGGCAACCACTTTTTTGTTAACATCCAAAGAACTAAATTATTAGAGATTGCAAACAGGCCTCCCATCAAGGGAAAAATTAAGAAAGTTCCCACAGAAATTGAAATACGTATTGCTCTCTTCATTTTTTCTCGATCATTTTGTATTTCTGATAGTGCAGGAAATATCACTGAACTAATAGACGTAGTAACATTGGATATGATTAAATTGGGATAATTAATTCCCCTATTATAGAACGCTAAAGCACTACTTGAATACATTCTGCCTATTAAAATATTAATAGAGTTATCATAAATTGAATTAATTAAATTAGTAACCAGAATCTTCCAACCATACGACAAAAGAGTGCGAATCCTTTTTAAACTAAAATATAGAATTGGCCTCCATTTTACAGTAAACCACAAAACAATTGTGTTGATAGCAATATTCATAATTTGTTGTATGACCAATGACCAGATACCATAACCTCTATACGCAAAAAAAATTCCTAACAATCCTGAGATAGTAGTTCCAATCAAAGTCGACCAAAAAAAACGCTTAAAAATCATTTTTTTTGATACATATGCCTGTTGAATTGAATTCAGCCCTGTAATAGGAATTACAATAGCCAAAATTCTCATTACAGGTTTCAATTCTGGTTCTTTAAAAAAAATTGCAATATAATTTGACAATAAGAAAATTATTAAATAAACTAACCAAGAAAATATCAAATTAAAATAAAACACTGATGAAAAATCTTTTATGTCCGCATCTTTTTTTTGAATTAACGCCGTTCCAAATCCCTCAGTGACAAAAACATTTGCAATTGCAATAAATATCGTCACAATTGCAACTAAACCATATTCTCTTGGAGATAATATTCTTGCCAGAATAACTGATATTATAAAAGTAACCAACTGTGAACTTATCTGTTCTCCAAATCTCCAGAACATTCCATTAAAAACTTTTTCTTTTAACTTACTCTTTTTCATTACTACACCCCATAACTCGCCTACTCCATAAATCATACGGAAATGAAGACAATAAAGCCTCACGCATCTTAGTAAGATCTGGTAAATCCATTGGCTTTAATCTTAAAGCCTCATCAAGAGTTCTAGCATATCTAACTTCAGTTCTTCCTGTTGAAAAATACCAGTCAAAATATTTTAACATTTCATCTTCTACGCCTGTACTTAAAAATATAGCCGGTATTCCATAGGACTCAGCAAGTATAATTCCATGTAATGATGATGAAATAATTTTTTTTGAAGATTTTATTTCATCAACCACCATTTGATAATCATGAGTTTGCATATCTATATAATTGTACTTATCAAGTTTCATACGAGGAGATTTTGTTACATGCTTGATAATGCTAAAATCATGTATCTTTTTTAAATTATTATCATAAATATATGGCATCAAAACAACAGGATCACCAAACAAATTAGGACACTTATAATTGGCTAATTCTAACACATACTTTGTTAATGGCCCGCGCACAATTCTAATATCATATCTTCTATTTTTTCTTTGTAAGTATACACTATTGATAGTTGATTTTGTATGCACTCCACTTCCCCATACTGTCGCATCGAAATCTCCCATTCCAATTATGGAACCTACACCCATTAAATGAATATACTGTCTCTTTTTTTTTATTGAGCTTGGTGAATTTAAAGCTAAGAACTCTTTCCCTAACATCCACTCACATATAACTACAGATAAGTAATCCCCTAAATTCTCTTTTTCACTCCACCACTCAAGATTAATTATTCCTTTCCTTACTCTATTTCCATTAATATTTATTCGATTTCTAATTATCTTTGTTTTTATTCCGAACATTTCATTCATCTCCCATTTCATATAAGATCTTTAAGTCTATTGTTCCTAACGAGAAAAAAATAAAGCCAAATTCAGAAAAAACAAACTCTGAAGAAGTGACACCTACTACTAACATACTAACTACTCCAATGGCAAGCACTTTAGAAAAATTACTATATTTATTATTCATATACACATGCCGCGATACAGTTAGAAAAATTATTACAGCATAACACAACAGTAGAAAAAATCCTCCTGTAACTAGTAATGTCAATAACATATTATGTGCAGAAGTTGCATACAAATTGCTAGTATAGTACTGGTAATTTTGATATGTTAGAAATCCCTTTCCAAAAAATTTATTAGTTTTTATTAATTGAAAACAACTTTGCCAAATCAAAGTTCGAGTATCAAGAGTCAAATCTTTATGAAAAACATTAACCAAAAGATAATCTAAAAATTTAGAACTTATAGCATTTAATAAAGAAATATTAACAACCGTGTATATACTCAAAACAAAAGGAACACTCAAAGATTTATTTAAAATAAAATTAATCTTTTTATTAAAAATACCTATATCCAGTAAAATAAACAGAAGAAAAACAATCAACATTCCAAAAAAAATCGAAGTTCCTTTGCAATACAAAAGAGCTAACATACATAGTATCATAGTAAAATAGGTATTTATACCAATTCTATTGTGCTTTTTCAATGACAAAAAGCCTGAAATAATTGCAAAAGGTAGATAAAAAACAAATCTCTCTGTTTTATAACCCAAAAACCAATTATCAGTGTAAATTGTTGTATAAAGTCCACTTGGAAAAAGTAGCATCGAAACCCAATCAAGTAATATTAATATAAAAAGTAAACTTTTCCAAATCTCTAGAATAGAAAAAATCGCATCATCTTTTCTATACGTTTCAATGAATATTGCTATTAAATAAATCATTGAAAATTGTTTTGAAAATTCAAAAAAGCTACCTCCATTTTCTATGGTAACAATTGAAATAAAAAAGAATACAATTGTCAACAATAAAAAATAAGTCGAGAATTGAAAATTTTTTTTATATGATTTTACGCATAGTCCCATAAAAAATATCATTATTAAAAATAATCGAATCAAAAATACTATTTTTGGTAAAACATGTACCAAGTCATCTATATACCCGATGTCTATGCTACATAGAAATACGATAGCAGAAATAACCTGTATTTTACTTATTCTAATTTTTAATGACAAATTGTAAATCACCTCAAATTTGTTTTGTTTTTATAATATCTATAAATTCTTTTCAAAAAACCAATTTTCCCTAAACAATGCTTAATGCTATTTAGAGTATTCGAAAACCAGTTTATATAATAACATCTAATATAATCCTCTTTTACTTCATTCATCAAAAACTTAGCTTTCCTTTTTCTTTCTCCATCTACTTCTTCCATTCTTACTACAGCTTGCGCACATTGATATATTTTGTATCCTAATAAATTTATTATTTTATCATTTTTTTTTAAATTATCATTTTTGAAATTCATGAGAGAATTAACATAATTCAAATTGTTAAACTTATCGAACTGATAATCAACAGACCCATGACTGACACTTTTCACATTATACACATAGTTATAAACTATTTTATTCGAAATTAAGAAATTAACACCTTTAATGTTATTCGATAATTTCAAGACAAAGTTTAAATCTTCCGCCAAAGTTAAATCTTCAGAAAATAATATACCATTCAATACTTTTTTTCTCATGAATTTATTCCACACGAAACCTTGAACCCTTTTACTAGTCAAAGAATAAAACTGAAATTCATAATTGTGTACCCTTTTATTTTTCAAAACATTTATTTTAGTAACTTTTTTACCATTCTTGCCCCTGTATACCACATTATACCCGTATGAGACAATATCAATCCTAACATCATTAAAATCATTATTTACAATAAATAGCGAATTTTTGCTTGCATAATCATCTGCATCTGCAAAACCAATAATTGAACCTGTGGATTTTTCTATACCCAAATTTCTGGCAGCAGAAACTCCCAACTTATTTTCTAAACAGTACGAAAAAACCATCTTACATTTATTACTATACTTTTTGCAAAATTCAAAAGTTCCATCATTAGAATGATCATCAATACATATTAATTCCACATTTGGATAACCTTGTCTTAAAAAACTGTTTAAACAACCGCCTACTGTTTCTAAGCTATTATGCGTTGGTATTATTATACTAATTTTCTGGAATTTGTTCATTTTTTCTTAACTCCTCAAATAATTCTTCCCAGTCATTAATAATTAATTTAGTATCAAATTTTCTTATTATTTTATCAGAATTATTAGAAAATTGAATTCTTTTATTTTCATTTTCCATAAGAAATAGTATTTTTCTTGCCATTTCGTTTTTATCAAAGGGCTTAATTAAAAAGCCATTTTCGCCCTGAACTATTATCTCACTTGGACCCTCTTTAATATCAAAACTAACAACAGGAAGTCCAGCGGACTGTGCTTCCATCAAAACAAGTACAAAACCTTCAAAACGAGATGACAAGACAAAAATTGAAGATTTCAAATACTCTTTTTTTATTTCATTTGTAAAATTATTAATTTTAATATCACTTAAATTTAGTTCATCTATTTGATTAATTAGTTTTTCTCTTAAAGGACCTTCTCCAAAAATATCAAGTGTCCAACCTTCTGAAATTTTATCCTTTTTTATGATAGACCAGACATTAACTAAAATATCGAATCCTTTTTGATCTACCAATCTTCCAACAGCAATTATTCTCTTATTTTTCAAATTACTTTTCTGGTTAAAATTAAGGGGGACTGGATTATATATTCTTTTCAGCAGTTTAATCCTCTTTAAGTTTTTCTTATAGTTATCAAAGTCTTTATCTCCTAAAACAACAGTTGCGTCCGCATGCCCAGCAGCATACCTTTTTTTTATTTTTTCTTTCAATGTTTTTCCATTAAAAAAATTAAAGTGCTCCCAAATTATTACTTTGCAAGTTCCAATATCTTTAAACTTAGGCATATAACTATACATACCTATATCGACACATATAAAAAAGTCAATTTTGTGATTTTTTATATACTTATGAATTAAGTTTGGAATAATGATTCTTTTATAAATTCTGTTTTTGTTCTCACAATCAAAAGAGACTACCCTTATTCGCTTGTCGACTGTATAGTGGGGACTTTTTCCATCACAGATAGACAATATTGATACTTCCTCAATTTTGTTTCTGTTAATCAGACCATTCGCAATTATAGACAGAACTCTTTCGGTACCACCTTTATTATTGAAATTATTAACCAAAAAAGATATATTCATTTTTCCCTCCAAAGAGAACCTGATTCTTAAGCATCTTTAAATTTACGTAATCTTAAGAACTCTTTAAAAATAAAAATTAGTTTTAGTAGCCTCAAACATCCCATTTGTAGTAACAACAGAGGGCAACTTACTTTAAATTCATTTTGAAATACTCTTACTTTATTTTTTAAAAGCTTATCATTCTTAAATTCCTTGTATATTTTTTTTAGTTCTTTATCAATTTCTCTTTTATTTTTATTTCTTACAGCATTTGAAATTGCTGTTGTATACATAGATTCTCGGTTTAGCAAGTATCTTTCTCGAAGAGTTTCAAACACATTATATTTTTTAAGTAACTTCAACATTGCCTCATGGCTATGTCTTTGTTTATCCATATTTTTAGAAATATAACTGTTCAAACTTGAACCAGCATTTCTATTATAAAAATATAAATTTTCATCTAAAAAGAAAACACTTTTTGATTTCAAAAAAACTTCTAACATAAATAGAAAATCCTCAGCAGTAGAAACATTTATATCAAAATTAATTTTTTCAATACTTTCCCTTGATAAAATAGTTCTCCAGACTGGAAACCAAACTTTCTTTTCTCTATGTATCGGGTATAAAATATTCGGTAATATCTCGTGCAAAATAGAATCATTATCGTAGTAACCACTCCATGGAAGAGAGTTTTCCATTTTATTTTTGGAATAAACTTCGTAATATCCACAAAGAACAACTTCTGTATTTTCTTTTAAAATTGCATCTATCATTTTCTCTATATATTCAGGCACAAACGAATCATCTACGTCAATAAACATAAAATATTCTCCAGATGATCTTTTTATACCCTCATTTCTTGCAAATGAGACACCAGAACCAGGACTCGTAAAAACTTTAATTTTTTCACAAGAAAAATCCTTTATTATTTTCAAAGTTTTATCCGTTGAATTATCGTCAACCAGTATTAGTTCCCAATTATCATAGGTTTGATTCATTGTACATCTAACTAAATTGCGGATGTAAGACTCACCGTTATAAATAGGTACTACTAAAGACACTAGAGGATAGCTCATAGTCAATTTTCCTTTCAGTTTCGAAATTTAACCAGATAATACAAAAAAGATGGAATTAAAAGTAATAAACTCAACACTTTATTTGGTGATGGTTTAAAAAAATTGTTTTTTGTTGAAATACATAAAGCATTTAAATTCATTATTGTTTTAATTCTTTCAATGACTCGCTTTTGAAATGAGATATCGGCCACAGAATAGTACCTTGATTGAAATAATAAAACAGAATTTCTGAAATTTTTTTTCCAATTTTTAACTAAATTATTGGTAAGACCATCATTTAGATAATTGAAATAATAAAACAACTTATTTTTTACTATAAACTTACCGTATTTTGCCAAATTATTATATAAGATTTCTTCACTTAAAAACTTTTCACTATTAGATAGTAATTTTGGCAACTCCTGTGCAACAAATTTAACGTTTAAAATTATTGCTGATTCCTTTATATTGTATACATATTTTAAATCCATAATATTTATTTCACTATCTACTTTATCCCATTTTTTTAATTCTTTTTTATCATAATTTTCTGAATACCTAGGATATATTACTCCTGCAAAATTTCTGTCCTTTTTTTCTATTTCTTCTATATCATTAATCACAATCTCAATTGCATTTTTACCTAAAATATCATCGTTATCAACAACCAAGAACCACTTAAAGTCAACCAAATTCTTCAAGGCATTATTCAAAGCATTCATTTTCCCCATATTTTTTTGTCTGGTAAATATAATTTTTATTTTATTTTCTTTAATCCACGACTTAACCATTTTTTCAACATTTTCAGTTGAACCATCATCAACAATAATCCAGTGAAAATCTTTCCTACTCTGTTGAATAAGACTTTTATATAATAATTTTAATTTTTCTCTCCTATTGTAAACGGTTGTTACTATGCCAAATAGATCCAAAAAATCACCATCACTCAAATAATTTTTTTTTCAAAATATCAACCTTTATAAACTTTTTTAAAGGTATAAGTCTATATTTGATCATTTTAATCAACTTATTCCCCTTATACCAACTTGCTGCGAATTCGTGAATACCAATTGTATTATCTGTGATATTTATTTTTGAAGTACCCATTTTTATCGGTGAAAAATAGTCTGAAGGATATACTATAATTTTGCTAAGCCTTTGTTGAACATTTTTTTCATAGTCCAATCCATAAGAAATAAGAAGACTTGTTGTAACCTTAACACATATTTCAACCTTAACCTGTCCATTCAGATCATCCTGTTCATAATAGTCCATATTCTTCTTAATAATTTCATTTCCTGGTTCAGCTCCAAAGCCTATCCCAGTATTAACTCTTCCAGTTTCTTCAAAAGCCATGAAATCACCCTTTGAAACAATTTCATCTAAGGACTTTATTAGTTTTACATCTGTATCTAAATATACTCCACCATAGTTGTATATGATATCTAATCTCACATAATCAGTTAAAAATGCGTAGTTCCCATCCTCATACATTTTCTCTATATAACTATTTTTTTTTACATTATAATTACTTTCATCCCATCTTTTTATTTGGAAAGAAGGACAAATTTTCTTCCAATTGTCTATATTATTTCTGACCTCTAAAGGTAATTCTGACCCACCAAACCAACAATAATTTATTATCTTAGGAATCATTTTTAGACCTCTTTTTCTAAATTACTTTATTAAATCGGCAATAACTTTTTCAAATCCTTCAATAAATTTTTTTTGATTATTTTTAAAATTTATATTTGATTCAAAACTATCCATTTTCTTATCATAATTTTCTATAATATCTTCTATGTTATCAATATTATAAACTGGTATTATATTTTTTTTATTTCCTGCCACTTTTTTAACAAAATCAACTTGATGATTATTAATGTGTTCACCAAAACTAAACATTCTTGGAACAACTATGGGTACTTTGTGTTCATTAATAGCCATTATAAAACTGGCTGGACCACCATGCGTTATTACGATGTGAGCATTTTTTATTAATTCAATCATTTTTTTATACTCAACAAATTTGCTTCTCTCACAATAAGTTGGAATATAATTACTAAAGCCATATTGTATAAAGACATCCTCTTTAATTAGACCATCTTTTTTTTAAAAATCAATTTTTTTTACCAGTCTATCAAATGGCTGCTCATGTGTACCAACCGTTACAAAAATCATAATTATCTCCTTAAAAAATACTGCCTAAATTTATAGACTTATGATAAACTTTCTTCATTTCTGGCCATTGTACAATAAATCTATCTGTAACTGGATAAACCAACTTTCCAGTCAAAGTAGGTTTATCTATTCTGTCAAAAACTTCTATATACACAGTTTTTGATCTAAATAACTTTCCTATGTAAAAAAATGGAACTGCAACAGCTGCCCCCGAAGAAATTATTACATCCGGTCTCTCTTTTTTCAAAACTTTCCAAGCCAAAAAAGTATTTTTAATTAAATTTTTCAAATTTCTATTTGTTGGAAATGAACAATTATATACTTGCTCATCCTTCAATAAACTTCTAGCATCTTCCTTGTCAAAAGTAACCCAAAATCTATCATACTTCTCCCAAAATGGTCTAAGTAAGTATAAATGTGTCAAATGACCACCACTAGAACCCACAAGACAAACTTTCATTTTTTTCATATTCTACCTTCTCTTAATATGCTCCATTCGGAACTATCATTATTTTTATTGTTTTTAATATTATTGCTAAATCATATAGTAATCCGCTTTTTTGGATATATTGTAAATCCAATTCGACCATTTCATGGAATCCAACTTCATTCCTGGCGCTTACCTGCCACAAGCCTGTACATCCTGGTGTGACCAGTAAGCGTTGTTTGTCATAATCGGAATATTGTTCAACCTCTTCGGGCAACGGGGGACGTGGTCCTACAAGGCTCATGTCGCCCCTCAGAACATTGTATAATTGCGGCAATTCATCAAGACTCGTTCTTCTAAGTAACTTGCCAACCTTGGTAACACGAGGATCATTATGAAGCTTAAACATTGCTCCCTCAACTTCATTCAACTGTTTCAATTCTTCAAGCTTCTTATCAGCATCCATGCACATAGAACGAAACTTATAGATTGAGAATAGCTTTCCATTCTTACCAACACGCTGCTGCCTATAAATAATTGTTCCGCCTTTTTCCTCATTCTTAATAGCCCCAGCAATTACTAGTAATACTGGAGATAATGCCACCAAACCACAGACACCTAGCACCATATCTATCAATCTTTTGCAGAAATGGTATAGATGACGACTCCTGAGTTTTTCTTGATCGAGTATTCGCTTATTGCTGAAACCATTCCCTCGTGAATCATCAATCACGCCTGTGACTCCCCCTTCAAATAAATTTATTAATGGAAAATCAGTTACGTTTTAATTATACACATTTTTAAGTAAATTAAAATACAAAAAAGACATACAGAATTCACAAAATCTTCTTTTTTCACATCAAACCTAAAAAGAGAATAATTGTAATACTATATTATTCATGTATGCGCTATCTTATACTAATGTAATACAATATTTTTTCCTTGTTTTTTTTCAAATTCATCATAGACAACTTTATCTTAATACTTAGATGATTCCTCTACTTTTCCTCCTAATGTCCTTCATAGTATCCTCAATTAATTGTTCAGACACATCTTTACCCATAATGCCTTTGAGTGCCATCTCAGTAACATAGTATATTCCCCCATCTAGTTCACTCTTTAGCGAACTATGATCAGTATCCTGATCTGAACATGGTATACAAATATTATAAACAGATGATTGCTTAATATCATGAAATGCATCATTGAGTTCAGCTACTAGCTTGCACTGTCGCAGCAAAATATTACCAGCTATCCGCAGCTGTCTTCTAACTATCGTCTTATCAACTTCAAAGTCCATCTCTAGCGGGGCACCTAGGAATTCTTTGAATAACACCGTCATATTCCTTTTATTTTCTGTAAACATAATTCCAGCAATATTATTCATTAACAACCAGTCAGTCGAATGCTGAGTGGCTCCGCCCAATGGAATTATGACTTGCTTCCCATAAACATATGGTAGTCCGCCTTGTTTTTGTGCCATCATCCTTGTTCCCAAAAAGGTAATTGCCTGCTTGTCAACAAATTGATTAATTAACTTCTTAGTCTCCTTGTTAGTTCTGATGATTCCCCTGTACTTGTCAACTAAGATTGATTTACAGCCTAGTTTCTTATAATTAAGACAATTAAAGATAAATAACGTACTTTGCGCATTAATCATTGCATTCGTATCTACTTCTGAATTGAAAATAATTTCATCAAGATCGAATCCATGAAATAAAATCTTTTCATGATGCATTTATCTCCCCCTCTACCCTACATACATTTTTTGCAACCCCTTTTATATCTTGTTCCCATTATAAAGTTTTCCCTAATAAATTACTATATTAATTTTGAACTATCTTTTTAGCACTTTCCTCTAGGTTTCTCTAAATAATATTTTTGTGTACTCTGAATATGATTTAAGGCCTTGAATCAATTCAAAATAATTGGAGTGATTCAAAAATGAGTAACAAGATATCTACTTTTGCATTCAAACACCTATTGAAAGATAATAATACCAAGTTGATTCATGGAGTACTGAAAAACCTTGGTATCTCACCGTCAAGAAGCGATTATCAAGACTTATATCAGGAAGGCTGTCTATTATATGTGGAAGCCTATGAGGATTTCTTTGCAACACATTCATCTGAAGACCTTGAGCTGTTTGGTCCCTATGCCTTCAGGCGAATCAAGTGGCGTCTGTTAGATCGTGTTCGTAAGGAGGCAAATCATCAGGAACACTGCAAGCCTTTGATTACGATTCATTCTGATGAAGCTGATGAAGACACCAGCTATCCCGATCCATTAGCCAGTAATTTCGAAGGAGAGATTCTTTCCAGCGCGTTCTTCCAAGAACTTTGGGACAAATGCACACTGCAAGAGCAAGCGTATCTTGCGAACCGTGTGGCCGGTATCAGTATCACTAAGATGTCAAAAATGGTAGGTGTGTCTAGACAGGCAATCTACAAATGGCGCGACGGAGTTATTAGGAAAGCTAAAAAGATTCTTGAGAGATGAGTTTAGTTAAATCAAAACTTCGTAACTCTTATTATGTCTATGTAATTTAGGTTAAACAAAAAGGAAACCAGTTAAAAGTTTAATTTTGAACTAGTTTCCTTTTTTACATTAACATTATATATATTTAAGCTTCAAACAATCTCTTACTCAATTCAATCTTGCCTGTACCTACCTCACTGTTAGCGAAGGTAACACTTCCTTGATGACTCAATGGCTGTAATAATTCTTTGTCCCGCAGGATTCTTTGCAATTCTCTTGATGCTCCTGGACCACCATCAATAATGAATTGTTTGCCTCCCATTACTTTCTGAATTGCAGGTTTCACAAATGGAAAATGTGTGCAGCCCAATACCACGGAGTCTGCCGTTTCCTTATAAGGTGATAATAACTCTTCCAGATAATTCATTACAGCAGGAGAATCCAAATCACCCTTCTCCACATATTCTACAAGGTCTGGTGCTGGAACTAATACCAGATCTGCGAGGTTCTTATATTGTGCCAATAATTCTTGGAATTTCTGTTCTCTTAGTGTCAATGGTGTCGCCATCACTAAGATCTGTGAATTAGGTTTTCGCAGTACGGCCGGCTTAATGGCAGGTTCAAGTCCAATTATTGAAAGATCTGGATGAGCTTGCCGAATATCCTTAACAGCGGCACTTGTGGCAGTGTTGCAGGCAATCACAATCGCCTTAACATTCTGTTCAATAAAATGGTTAACAATATCAAAACTCAATTTTTTAACTTCATCAGTCGTTTTAATTCCATACGGTGCATTATCTGAGTCTCCGAAAAAATGATAGTCTTCTTGTGGCATAAGACGGTACAAGTCACGAAGAACACTAATACCACCTACTCCAGAATCGAAGACACCGATAGGGCAATCTCTCTTTAATTCATACATTAGCCATACTTCCTTTATATCGATATTACCATTATTATACTATTTAAATTAGAACATAACACTAAAGTAAAATTATGATTTCAATATCTTCTAAAATTATTCTTACTCAACAGTTTTGCTGGATATTTTCTTACAATCATTGTACACAAAAAAACCAGAAATATTTCATTCTGGTTTCTTGTCTATTGCATAGACTGCACTAATACTTTCTTGCACAGGCTATTTATTTACTTTGATTCTTTTTTATTTCTCTTACCTAAACCAAACAGTGTACCAATACTTGCCAGAGCAATTAAGATTGCACCTATGACGGACACCTTACTACTTTGTTCATCACCAGTCTGCGGCAAGCTTGCTTTTGCAGCTGTCACCTTAGCTACCGTTTTCTTTGATGAGGCAGGCTTCGTAGTAACATTACTTAATGGGGTTGTTGTCACTGAATCACCACCATTACTATTAGTTGGCGTATTACTATTTGTGCTGCCGTTATTATTACTTGGTGTCATTGGCTTTGCAGGAGTTACTGGTTGATCTGGTGTTACTGGTTTGTCAGGAACAACAGGTTTATCTGGTGTTACTGGTTTGTCAGGAACAACAGGTTTATCCGGTGTTACTGGTTTGTCAGGGATAACGGGTTCAGCATTCTTTGTGTAAATGACCGTCTCAACAACGTCTGCGCTGTTCTGGGTTAATCCGGTAATTTCATCAATTTGTTTCTTATCGGCTGTATACCCATCAATTATAGGCGAGACCTTAGTATCGAATGTTGTGTCGTCATTCACTGCCTTCCAACCATTATCTTTGATAATTTCACCAGTTACATTGTCAATCACGAACTCATGTTCAAAGGTTACTGAATCAGTCTTGTCTGGTGCTGCCTGAGTCCCATCTTCATACTTATAATGAACAGTTTCAGTAACTGTTTTTGTCAATGAATCTTTATCTGTTCCATCAGGCCATTTAGGGCTATCTGGATCATTAGGATTGATTGGCTCACCAGGTTCTTGCGGATTATCTGGGTTGATTGGAGTTGTTCCATGAACAAGGTGTACCTCATAACTCTTTATAACCCCATCCTGATCATAAACCACACCATCACTTGGGTAGTTATCACTAACAAGAACATACCCTTTATTCTCATAATACTTAATTGTATCTGCTGTTCTATAGTCATCAGTTGAACCAAACGCTCCAGAAAGATCCTTGCTGGTTAAAGTCGTATTAGTTGTATCATCAATATATTTAACCGTCGCTTTTTCTTCCTTTAACTTATAAACAACTGTGTAATTCAAATCTGAGCTATCAGTTGTGACCTGTTGTGCTGCGACCTTCGTCAAATCACTAGCTGGGGCATCATTACTGATCACTTCATAATTGGCAATATTTGGATTTGCTACCTCTGAGAAATCAGCGCTGTCTGCTTTAGTCCAGCCTTCTCCTTCAGGTACTCCATCATTACCAATTGTTGGTGTATCAATGGCCCCACTCTTATAATAGTAAGTTACACTACCATCTACTGGATTTGTTACTGTCACAAAAGTTATCGGTGTTGCTTTGTAGGTATCCGCAACTGCCTTGCCACTTTGGTCAACATAGTTGATTGTCTCGTTAACTGTTTTTGTTGTTGCTTGATATGCCGGCGCATAAACTACTGTATAGTTCAAGTCTGAGCTATCAGCTGTAACCGATTGTGTTGCGACCTTGCTTAAATCACTAGCTGGTGCATCATTACTGATTACCTTGTAACCAGCAACAGTTGGATTTGCTACTGCTGAGAAGCCAGTGCTGTCTGCTTTAGTCCAGCCCTCTCCTTCAGGTACTCCATCATTACCGATTGTTGGTGTATCAACGGCTCCACTCTTGTAATAGTAGGTTTTACTATTATCTACTGGATTTGTCACCGTCACAAAGGTTATTGGCGTTGCTTTGTAGGCATCCGCAACTGTCTTGCCATTTTGGTCAACATAGTTGATTGTTTCGTTAACTGTTTTTGTTGTTGCTGCATAGGCTGGCGCATAAACTACTGTGTAGTTCAAGTCTGAGCTATCATTCGTGACCTGTTGTGCTGCGACTTTGCTTAAATCACTGGCTGGAGCATCATTACTGATCACCTTGTAACCAGCAACGGTTGGATTTGCTACTTCAGCAAAATTGCCACTATCTGTCTGTGTCCAACCTTCGCCCTCTGGTATTCCATCATTACCAATTGTTGGTGTATCAACGGCTCCACTCTTGTAGTAGTAAGTTACACTGCCGTCTACTGGATTTGTTACTGTAACAAAAGTTACGGCTGACTTGGATGATTCCGCTACTGTTTTTCCATTTTGATCAACGTAGTTAATAGTTTCATTAACTGTTTTCGAAGTTGCTTGATAGTCAGGCGCATAGACGTAAACGACAGTCCCATTATTACCGTTTTCATTTAAGGTCCCATTTGCATCAATACTACTTAAGCCTGTGGTTGTATTTGTACCATCGGCCATCCCAATGAATTTATAATTTGCAATGTCTTTTTGTTCTGTAGTATATGTTCCATCTACATATGGTCCATCCGGATAATCTACTTCCCCAGTGGCTAACACATTACCATTTTGATCAACATATGTCACATTAACTGTCGCTGCTTGCTGAAAATCAAAACTATCTATTTTGAACTGCTGTAAGTTCTTTGCCCCACCTGTTGATGCACTGACAACCATTGCCATTGCTTCATATGAAGAATCTACAGTAGTACTCCAAGTCAAAACTTTCCCACTTGTTTGAGTATAGCTGATGGTTAAAACTCTTGTAGCTCCATCGTATGCTACCACAAAGTTATGGAATTGCCCATTAATATCAGCTTTACTTAATGATTTAGCAGTCCCAGTTTGATCTTCTGCCCACCATCTTTGAACTTCAGTACCATCTGCTGTTTTGATCTCTTGATCACTTGTAGTAACAAATGTCCCATAAGGAGCACTCATCGAATCACCATTCCAACCAAAACCATTAGAATCAGTGGAAGAAACCTGTGCACCATCTACGTCCTTATTAGGTGCTTGATAACCATTATTCCATGTATCTAATTTGAACCCAATTGCATTTTGCAGGCCACCAATTCCAAGGTTACCACCCGCATTACCAATATCATTAGTGTTTCCCGTGTGGAATGCAAAACCGATTCCATCTGCCCCATTAGGATCAGAACCGAGGTTCACACTTCCAGTCAAGGTAAAACTGGTATTCATATTTATTTCACTATTAAGAGAAAAATTCCCTACTTGATTATTTTCATCTGGTGTTAATGTCACAATACCCGTTGTTGCATCATATGTTGCTGAACCATTGAGCGTAAAATAATCAAGAAAGTTATCTTTAGTAACTTCTACAAAGCTATCATTTTCGCTTGCAAGAACTGTGTTAGCCTTTAACTGATCAAGCAATGTCGTGTAAGAAACTTGGACACTATTGGAATCACTGCTTGTAGTTGCCGCAGCGTTACCAGCCGTCGTTGTATCTGCTGTACTTTCAGTTGATGAACTCACAGCCGCACTACTATTTGAACTTGAATTTGTACTGCTTGAACTTGTACTGCTTGAACTTGTACTGCTTGCAGTTGTTGCAGTATTACTGTCCACCGTACTTTCGGTAGTTGAACTTTGTGAACTGCTTGTCGTGGAGCTACTATCACTTGTGTTTGTTGCGGAGTTACTTGCATCTTCAGAGGTAGTGGCAGCGCTGCTTGTGCTTTCTGAAGTTTTTGCCGTGCTCGTTGATGAACTGTTTGTACTTTCAGACGTTTCTGTAGCACTTGTTGCCACACTACTTGTATTTTCAGATGTTTCTGTCGCGTTTGTCGTATCACTGTTTGAACTTTCGGAGGTCTCGGTTGACTTCGCTGTTTCACTACTACTTGATGCTCCACTTGTACTTGTTGATGCTTGGCTTGTACCTGCGACTGATGTATTATCGCTAGCTGTTGCACCCGTTGTAGAAGTACTATCGGCATTTACCTTCGTAACCGCAACACTACTCCCTAAACCAAAACTAACTACAATGATCCCTGCAAATAGCCAGCGTTTACCAGCCTTATACATCTTGTAGTGTATCTTTTTCGAATCCATTTTTAACCCCTCCTGATTTTTTTAAAAAAACTACTAAATTAGTTCGATTATAAATTGCAAATAAACATTATTTGTTTTTTATTTTTTATTTTTTTAAAAAAACGGAGAATAAAAAAGACTTTATAAAGCAATGATTTCAACATAATTCCATAAAATACCATTATGAAATTATTATTAATTTTCGACACAAAAAAAGAGCTGGCCAAAAGTGAAATTTTAACCTAGCTCTTCTATTTATTCCGGATAAACGTGTTCCTTAAGTCAAAATTTTCCGTCTAACCTCGAATTATCCATAGCAAGTTACTCACTATGTTCGTAATTTCTTGTTAGTACTCAAATTTTACCGACTTATGTCACACTCCCTTTTTATTTACTTTCTATTCTTCACATATTCTTTAATACGTTTTGCGGCTTCCTGTAATTTTTCAAGACTTGACGCATAACTGATACGTACATAACCGTCCCCACCTGGTCCAAATGCCACACCGGGAATAATTGCAACATGAGCCTCGTTAGCTAAGCTGCGCACAAAGGTCCAAGAATCTTGCGAACAGTTAGCTGGGATCTTAGCGAAAATATAAAATGCACCATCTGGACTTGCTGCCTTGAAGCCGACTTCTGCTAGTTCCTTAATCATGAAGTCACGCCGTTTTCCATATTCTTTTAACATCGTCTTACTATCATCCTTACCATTAGTCATTGCTTCAAGTGCTGCAAATTGTGAAATGGTCGTAGATGCTGTGACAAAGTTCTGGTGTGACTTCACAACCTGATCAACGAAATCTTGCGGTCCTAAGATATATCCTATTCGCCAACCAGTCATGGCGTGTGACTTTGACAGACCTGTGATCAAGATCGTTCTCTCTGGAATGGCACGCGCAATAGAAAAATGTTTCTTAGTATATGTCAATTCAGCATAGATTTCATCACTGACCACCCAAAGATCACGCTCGCGAATAACCTCTGCCAGTTCCTCTATCTGCTTGCGTGAATAAGTTACTCCAGTAGGATTGCTTGGATAATTCAAGATAACAGCTTTAACATGGGCCAGTGGATGTTCATCGATGACCTGTTCCAACTTCTTAGCCGTTAAGACAAAAGCGTCATCACTTGTATCAACCAAAATGACGCTACCACCATTAACCTTTGTGATTGGTATGTAAATTGGAAAGATTGGAGTCGGAACAATTACAGTGTCTCCTGGATTTATAACCGTCTGCAGGCTAGCCGCAATTGCTTCCGTTGCACCTACCGTTGTGACAACCTGTTCTGCAGTGTAGTTCAAGTCAAATTTCTCGTTGTAATAAGATGCTACTGCTCCACGCAACGCCGGAATCCCTGCATTAGGAGAATAATGCGACTGATTATCTTCAATTGCCTTAATAGCGGCTTTCTTAATGTGTTCTGGTGTATTAAAATCAGGTTCACCAAGTGTCAGCTTAATGATTCCTGGAATATCACTTGTATCAGTATCAAATTGTCGAATATCTGAAATACCAATTTGTTCAATTTTCTCATTAAATTTACTATTTCCCATTAGAATGCTCCTTACAATCAATAAATCTTGAATTTAAAGAACATTATATCACATTCTAAAAATATTTTGCTTTATATATTTTAGTCGTCTACACTACTTTGCCAACTGCTTTTGAACTACACCTTGCAAACGTTGTGCAATCACTACGACTAATAGTACCTTGATAATTCCTGGAATAATAAATGGGATCGTTCCTGTCATCAGTGCCGCCTTCAGGCTAAGATGCAGATTTGGTATCATCCACAAGGAACCCATTATTAGACCTACAAACATTCCAATTATATTTGCAGTAAGCAGTGACAGATAATTCTTGCCCCAATACTTCAAAATTGCACCAATCACTATGCACATTATTGGGAATGAATAGAGATACCCTGCAGTTGGTCCCGTAAAGACTGCTAGTCCGCCAGAAAACCCTGCAAAAACAGGTAACCCGACAGCACCCATTATTAGATAGATGCATAAAACAGTAAAACTGTCTATAACTGGCAGCAGACTTGCAACCAAACCAATTGCAAAAGTCTGCATTGTAAGTGGTACGATTGGCAATGGAATCGTAATCTGTGAACAAACAATCATTGTTGCTAATAAAATTCCTGATAATACTAAAAGATGGAGTCTTTGATTATTCATAAGTTAACCTCTTCTCACTTTGATAACAATCATTGTAAGTATTCAAAAGTTAACTGTCAACTATTAATTTTAATTAGTTAACAATAAAAGAAGATGGCGAGCATGCCAAACACACGTAATTCAAAATTTCTCAGCATATCGTTGGAACAAGACTGGGGCAAAAATTAAGGTTTGACCTGTCTTCTTTATTTATTCCGGATAAACGTGTTCCGTAAGTCAAAATTCTCCGTCTAACTTCGAATTATTCATAGCAAGGAACACGTTATGCTCGTAATTTCTCGTTACTACTCAAATTTTACCAACCTATGTCGCACCCTCATATTTATTCTAAACTAAGTACTATTTTTTTAATTTTATCACGAATATTTCGAAAAACATCGAGCCGCTCTTCATAGCTTCCAACTGCATTCCCTGGGTCTGCCAACGGATAATGAAGATGCTGCGTTTCAGCAGAAATGACAGGGCACTTGTCTTTTGCATCCCCACAAAGCGTAATAATTAAGTCAGAAGATTTAAAGTAGCCAAGATCAATTTTCTTTGAATATTGCTGCGAAATATCAATTCCATCTTCAAGCATCACCTTAACTGCATCAGGATTTAAACCATGGACTTCGACTCCAGCACTTCTAATTTCAAATTTATTTTGTGGCAAAAATGCCTTAGCGTATCCTTCTGCCATTTGACTGCGGCATGAATTTCCAGTGCACAAAAAGTATATTTTTTTCATCAAAAACACCTCAACTAATTTTTATTATAAAGTTCTATGACGCTGACCTTCTCTTGCCCGCAAGGCCCATAAAATTGAAACCGTATCAATGATTTCTTGCATCATCGCTCCAACTAATGCTGGTAAAATACCAGTTGTTGCGATTAACATTAATAATACACAAATAAATATTCCAATCAAAACTGCTTGTTTAGCCACTTTCATTGTATTTTGGGAAATTTCGACTGCTTTCGCGACTCGTCTTAAATCATCCTTCAAAATAACAACATCTGCTGATTCGCTTGCGGCACTGGATCCATGTGCTCCCATAGCAATTCCCACATCCGCCATCGCCAGAGAAGGTGCATCATTGACTCCATCACCAACCATAATTGCTGGTCGCATTGCCTCAGTCAGGCTTTTAATAGCTGTAATTTTGTCTTGGGGCAACAAGTTGGCCTGCACATCAATAATACCCACTTTTTGAGCTACACTTTGAGCTGTTGTAATCTGATCGCCAGTTAGCATCATCAAATGCTTTACACCATATTGCTTCAATTGTCGCATTGTCAGCTCAGCTTCTGGCCGAATTTCATCTGTAAAAGTCACATAGCCGCAAAGCTTGTGATCAACCGAAAGATAAACAGCGGTTTGTTGGATATCCAATTTTGGATTAGCTGAGGTCACAAAGCTTAACTTTCCCACCTTAATCAATTTTTCGTTTTGCTTAGCCACAAGACCTTGACCAACGATCTCGGAAACATCAGTAAAACTTTGCAACTCAACATGGTTCTCTTGTCCATACTTAACTAATGAACGTGCCAAAATATGATTAGAGTTTTGTTCTAAGCTAACTGCTAGACTCAACAATTCGGTTGGTGTAAGTTCACTTAGAGATTTGATTTGAGCAACCGTTAAGTATCCCTTAGTAATTGTACCTGTTTTATCAAAAATTGCTGTTTGGGCTGTTGCCAATTTTTCAATTACATCTCCCGTTTTTACAACAATCCCATTTCTTGACGAACGACTCATTCCCGAAACCATCGCAACTGGAGCAGCCAAGATCAAAGGACAAGGGGAAGCAACCACTAAAACTTCAGCAAATCTAACTGGGTCCTTAGCCAAAAACCAAGCAACTCCAGCAATTAGGTAAGTTACCAAAGTAAAAGGAACTGCATAGCGGTCGGCTAAGCGCACAAAATGCGACGGAGAATTGCCAGCAATCTTGACTAACTTTACCAGTTGCTGATATTGGCTATCCTTAGCTAATTTATCAACCTGCATAACTAAAACCGTATCACCATTGATTGCTCCTGACAGCAATTTATCGTCTACCCGCTTACTTACAGGTCGTGATTCACCTGTTAAAGAGGACTCATCAACATTCCCTTGTCCTTGAATCACATGACCATCAACTGGGATTACCTCACCCGGCTTGACAACTAAATGGTCATCAATTAAAACAGCAGCAACTTTGACATCATCTTGTTGTTGCTTCACAATCCGGTGCGCAATCTGAGGTGAATTATCTACCAATGATTTTAATTCTGAACCTGCCTTTTTGGCAGCATACTCTTCTAATGAATCGCCACCAATCAGCATTATCAAAATAATCATCGCTGCCCAATATTCACCGACTGCTAATGTAGCAATAATAGCTGTAATTGCTAATAAGTCAACGCCATAATCGCCGGAGTGAAGCGCTTTAATCATTTCTTTTAACATCATCAGTGCAAAAACAATCCCTGTTAGAGTTATGATACTTTGTGCAAGAAGTTGCTGTCTTAAAACAAATTGAATAATTACCGTAACTATCCCGATTCCTAAAATTATTCCCAGTTTATTATACTGCTTCATAAAATCTGCCTCTATTTGTTAACATTTAAAATCATTATTTTCGTTTGTTTATTAGTCAACTAATTCATTCTAATTCTAGTTCATCAAGTCCAAGAAATAAAGCAATTCAAACTTTCCTATTGCTGTAAGTCGCCTTATAGACTAACGATGCAAATCTGACCGTCTGTGCATTCATCTTGACTGGATATGGTGCGAGTTGATAATTGACAGTCTGAACAATTTCGATGGGCTGCATCTGACTATCCTTGTTTACTAAAAATATTTGATAAGAACCCGCTGCGATTTTACCATGGTAACTTAACGATGAACTGCCTGCTTTTAATCCATGTTTTAGCAGATAATGGCGCTTCGTCCGGTAATTTATCAATTCTCCGGATAATTTTGAACCTTGCGGAACTGCCACTGAAAATAGCGTAGCTTCGTGTTTGATGACCATTTGTTGAGAAACAACCTTCCCAGGCTCTATCCAAGTCTCCTTCGCGTGATACTGCAAGGAAAGCTGGCTTCTTTGTGCAGCGATAATCTGCCCTGCAGATCCATGCCAATTAACAAGATTGCTCAAAACCACAATCAGGCAAACAACAAGCGGGCCTAGCTTAGTGCGCAGAGAACTACCCAATCTACCCTGTATTTCTTGGACCTTTTGGATCTTTGCTTCTTGTATGGGCAAAGTATTGATAACTAATAATAATGGTAAAAGAGCCTGCCCATAGCGACTTTCTGACTCCCACAACAGCATGTGAAAAAACACGTAGCCGACTGCTGTAATGATAGCCAGCTCACGAATAGAATCAAGTGCTGTCTGCCGTTTAAGCAATTCTAAACATTTGCTTAAAGTAATCAAATAGATCCAGATGAAGCCACTACGCATAATTGCCTGACTTAAAACGTGTACTTTTGACTGCCAATTGACATAAACTCGCGGTACTTGAATAAAGCCCCCAGTATAAGCACTCTGAATGTCATTAACACTTAACAAAATTCCAATGCGTGCAACCCACTGTCGTAATATTCCATTAATTCCTAAGCGGCTTAAACGCTCTGGCAAAGCCTTGGCAATATATGATTGTCGGGAAGCCTTAGATGGCAAGCTAATCATTTTCCCCACATCACTACCATCATATGTACCATGGCTGACAGGATTGTAGCTCATCCAGATCCAATGGGTCAACGGAAATTGATAACGGCTGTTGGATTTGAAACTTGCAGCGGCACTAACTGCCTGACTAGCTGGAAATGTTGCCGCAAAAGCAAATAAGATCACGGCGAGCGGGACAATCATTTTTCTCAAAATCTGTTTTTTATACATAAATAAATCAATAATTAAAATCAGAATTGCAACTGAAAGAATAATCAGATTAGCTTTAATTAACTGACCACAAACAATTATCAGAAATAAAAAAATTGCACTAACTAATTGAGCTTTTTTACTCTTAGGCCAGCGTGCTAACAAGTTAAAGGTCAATAACAGTATCAACAAAATTGGCAAATCAGAATAGAAAACTTGCAGGTAATACGTATAGGCGAACGGACCTAATAGGAAAAAAAGAGCTAATGCTAATACCTGTGTATGACTTTTAACAAAATTCAGACAGGTTCTTAAGCTTAAAATAATGAACCCATCCAAAAAAAGCAAGGATAGTATGTGTAATGCAGCATTAGTCGATATCTGAAATACATTAGTCAGCTTTAGCCACAATGACAAGAAATAAGCCAAGGGAACATTATTGGAGTAGCGCCAAAAATATGTTGAGTTATCCCAATCAGGATGATTGTGACTCAGTAATTCCGCCTCATGAAGCACACGAAACGGATCATGGTAAACGGTTGCTGGAAAAAAGATTAGAATCAGCAATTGTATGACTAAAATCAGACCCATTACCAGATAAATTATTAGCGAAACCCTGCTTTTTGAGAGTGAGTTCGCCCAGCAAGCAAATTTTGGTAAACAAAAGCCAATCCCTAGCGATAATGCGATGACAATTAATGTTTCGCTGAGATTCTGTGGATAAAATAAATTTGAAATAATTCCAATCATCAAGGATATTCCCAAAGAAATTATAAAAAATTGTTTAAAATACTTCATATGCGTTTCCTGCCTTAATTAATTGAGTAAAGTATGTCATTTCCTATGTTCGAAAAAATTTTTGCCTTTTATCAATTTTCTCTATTCATTTGAAAGCATCTTTTCCCAAAATCTAAAATAAAATAGCTTCATGACTTCCCACCAAGTAATGGCTAGCAGCAGACTACCGCAAACATCGCTAAAAAAATGTGCTCTTAAATATAATCGTGTAAATCCAACTAGAATCACCCAACCAATTGATAATAAAGAAATAACGAATTGCAGTTCTTGATCTTGCAGCCAAGGAACAATGAAATAAAGAACTGTTAAAACAACAATCGCTGTTGCAAAAGTATGGCCACTTGGAAAGCTAAAACCGCCATTCTTGATAACTTGGTTTGCTGGCCTAGAGCGGTGAACCAGTTCCTTTATCATTAAAGCAACTGCACAGCCACTGAACTGGGTAATCAGCAACCACCCCGCATTAATCAAGTTGCGTTCCTTCCGCCACAATAAAAAAGCAATTAGTATTGTCCAGCAGATATCAATAAATGGGCTACCTAGAATGGCAATTAAGCTGATATACTTCGTAGCGACGGGATTTACAGCAGGTGCTATCAGATTTTGAACTGCTGTATCAAGTGTCTGCAGCCAAATCGCCGAAGTTTTAATACTAATCGTCAGGGAAATAAACAATAATGCCGTTACTCCACCAACTATTGTTAAAAATTTATTTTTTCTCATCCAAATCACTTCTTTTCAAGTCCATACTGTGAGTAGTAGAATGCTGACTTTTCTTGAATTTAAATAAAACAATTGGAAATAGCGAAATTAAGATAATTACTATCATTAATAGCTCAAAATGATTTTTTACTAGTGGAATATTCCCGAAGAAGTAGCCACTTAGAAGAACAAAACTAACCCATACAATGCCACCGCACATATTAAAAAAAGCAAATTTATGATATGGCATTTTACCAATTCCAGCAGTAAACGGAATCAAGGTTCTGATTATGGGAGCGAAGCGACCTAGAAAAACTGCACTGGCACCATAATTTTTAAAGAAACTGTTTGCTTTTTTCAGATAAGCAGCATTAATCCATTTTGCCCATTTGGGTTGCGTAAAAGACCTTCCAAAATACTTTCCAACCTCAAAGTTCAAACTGTCACCTAAAATGGCCGCCACCGATAATAAAATTATCAACGCTTGGATGTTAAAAAATGAATTGGATAAAGCTGCCATTGACCCGCACAAAAATAATAAAGAATCACCGGGCAAGAATGGCATAATTACCAATCCTGTCTCGCAAAAAATTATTAAAAATAATACGACATATATTATCCAATTTCCTTGACCAGCAATGCCGACTATAAAGCTATTTAAATTTATCATTAACAACGAAACCCCTTTATTTGCTATTTAAAAACATTGCCTACTTGATCGAACTGCCTTATTTTAGATAACTTTGAATGGTATATCGTGGACGCTGCTTTACTTCGGTCATTATCTTCCCAATATATTCACCAATTATTCCCAGACTAATCATTTGCAGGCCACCCAAAATCCAGATGGAAACCATTAAAGAAGACCACCCATGAACCGTTAACCCCAGCCATTTAGTTATAATCGAATAAAAGAACATTACGGCTCCCAGGGAACTAGTGAAAATGCCTAGTGCCAAGATGAATCTCACAGGGATGATTGAAAATGACGTAATTCCGTTCCAAGCAAAAGCCAACATTTTCTTGAGTGGGTATTTTGATTTTCCTGCTAACCGCGGAGTCCTCTTGTAGTAGACTTTAGCTGTGCTAAAACCTAGCAATGGAATTATTCCACGGATAAACAAATTACGTTCTTTATATTGCAAAAAGGTTTTAACCGCCCGCTGCGACATCAATCTAAAATCTGCATGATTAGGAATCAACTTAATTCCAAGTAAATTTAATAATTTATAAAACAGACCTGCAGAATTACGCTTGAACCAAGTATCCGTGGTTCGATCATTTCTGACGCCATAGACAATTTCAGCTCCACCAGCAAAACAATTAATCATTTCATTAATTGTTTCTGGATCATCCTGTAAATCCGCATCAATGGTTACTACCAAATCAGCTGAAATGACGGTTGCTTGAAGCCCGGCAATTAATGCATTCTGGTGACCAAAGTTTCTGCTTAATTTAATTCCTTTAATACCTTTATTTTTTTCATGATAATGCTTGATAATTTTCCATGTTTGATCAACCGAGCCATCATCGACAACTAAAATATCAGACGAATGGTCAAGAATTTGAGCTTGAATTAGTTTGCTTTCAATCTTTAATAGCCTTTGCAATGTATTATTCAGTACTTCTTCTTCATTAAGTGCCGGTACAACAATTGTTAATTTCTTCATATTTAATTTCCTTCTTCAATGTACAAATTTAGAAGTTACGGATAAAATAAATTATCCGCATGATTTCCCACCAAACGAGCGCTACTAGCAAGCTTGCCAGCATTCCGGTAAAAGAACTTTTCCCCTCGTACAGCTGTGCGGTAATCACCACTCCCAGCCACAAAAAAGCTAGCAAGATTGTTAATAACTGAACTTCTTGATCGACAAGTGTTGGGAGAATAATTGTTAGGACAATCAGAATAATGATGACCGTTGCCAGAACATGTTCGTTAATTAATACCAGCGCAGGATATCCATTAAGATGCAGTTCTTGTGAAATCCAATTAATTAATAGTGCCAGCAGCATGCTGCTAAAATGGACAAATATTACCCAGACGGCATTTACTATTCGTTGAAAATACTGCCAGATAGCAAATGCAATGATAATTATTAACACAGAAGTGCTTGCAAAGTTGCTGAAAAATGAAACGATGGGATAAAACTGATTTTGCCCACTTGATCTCATAGTCAGCATAAATTGTTGCAAACTAGTGTCTAAAGACTTGAAATATGTTGCTTTTAAATAGACCAGTAGCAGTAAAATAACATATAAAATTAAAGAGATAACCCCAGTTATTAACCAACCAAAATTTTTTTTATTAAAAACAGCGCTTATCTCTCCCCTCTTAACTCCCCTCACTTGAACATTTTCAAGTTTAGCAACTTTTATTTATCGCTAAAAGTAACGCTTGCTGAGAGGATTATGAGATTTCTTTAGAAACAAAAAAGCCCTTAGCCGAATGACTAGCAGCGCTAAGGGCCAAAATTAAATTATTTCAGAAATTAATTCTAAATTCTAAAGAAAAAACAGTGCCTCGTGTTTGATTATTCGCAACTTTTAAAGTGACGTGATTTAAAAGAGCAAGCTGTTGGGCAATTGCCAACCCCAACCCTGTGCCAGTAATTGAACCACGAATGTCATCTGCACGATAAAATCTTTCAAAAATATGCTTTTTGTCTTGCTCAGTGATTCCTCTTCCTTGATCAGCAACCTTAATAATTAATCCGTTAGAATTTCTTTCAAGAGTCAATTCAATTACTGAATCCTGTGGTGAATATTTACTAGCATTATTCAACAAGATAATCAGGATCTGTTCAATGCTTTTTTGATGCCCTGTGATAACTATCTTAGTTGGAATATCAGTAATTATTTGCTGTGGAAAAAGTAAATTCATCTCCTCGGCAAGCTTCTGTAAGGACTGACTGATATCATATTTTTGCAGTGTCAGCGTCATTTTGTCTGCTCGCGAAAGGGTCAATAATTCTTCAATTAGTTTTGTCGTTTGTTCAGCTTCTTGATATATATAATCCAAGGAATCCTGAACAATTTCCGGATGGTCATGCCCATGTCTTTGAATTAATTGAACGTGACTTTGGATAGTTGCAATCGGCGTCCGTAATTCATGGGCAGCATTCGAAACAAAAATTTTTTCTTTTTCCGTTTTATCATATAAATTTGTCAGCAGACGATTAAAACTGGCAGCCAGCTGCTTGACCTCTGTTGGTGTTGCTGGAATGGGCAATTTGTCTGTCGTCTGAGTCTTTTTAACAGAAATCACTTCAGCACTTTTAGTTAACTGACTTAGTGGACCTGTCAACCGTTGAGCAATCAGCCTGATGTATAACGGCAGCGTCAGGAGTGTTAAAACCAAAACAATTGCAGTAATAATGATGACTCTTTCCAAAATCTTCAATTGCGAATCTAATTTTATCCATAAACTATAATGAATTCCTTTGGCATGCCCCGTATTATAAAGCAGAAAACCGATTTTAGGGCGATAATAGAGCCCATGGATTAAAAAAAATTTCTGGGGCTTGATTTTCAACAGGCTCTTAGCATCAGGAGAATAATAATTTTTTGTCTTGGCATCTTGTCGACTATTTCTAACATGCACGTAACTCGTACTGGTATTCAAAGTACTGTTGAACCGCCACTGTTTCCAATCACGATCGCCATCAATCACTGTTCGTTCCAGACTCTTAATAATATTGTTTGAAGTCATGCGGCTAGTTTCCAACAACTGATGTCCGACTGCAACCACTGTAATAATACTAAAACTGACAATTATTGCCGTTATCAGCAATAGAAAGCTGCGCAGCATAATTGAATCGCTTTTTTGCTCTTTTTTAATCTTTGCTTTCATCTAGGGTCACTTCCCATTAATTATCTGTTAGTGAATAGCCAACACCTCTAACGGTATGAATTAGTTTTTTTGAATTTGGAAATTCATCAATTTTATTCCGTAAATAACGAATATAAACATCCACAATATTAGGCTCTCCCTCAAAATCACTACCCCAAACCAAGTCCAACAATTCATTACGCGTAAAGACTTTACCAACATCCTTGAACATTTCCATTAATAATTGATACTCTCGTTGTGTTAGCTGAATACTGTGATTGTCTCTTGTAATGCGGCGTTTCCCAGTATCAAGTATTAGATCATCAAGCTGATAAACTTGATGTTTGTCAATTATTTGCCTTGGCCGCCGCAAAACAGCTGTTATCCTAGCAAGCAATTCTTCAATATCGAATGGCTTAGTAATATAATCATCTGCTCCGCCTGTTAGCCCGGCTACTTTATCTCCAGTATAATCACGAGCTGTTAGCATGATAATTGGGATATCATAAGCGCGTCTAATTCGTCTAAGCACACCTAGCCCATCTAACTTGGGCAACATCCAATCTAAGATTATTAAATCGATTGATTTTTGTTTCTTATCAAAAACAGTTAAAGCCGTTAGGCCATCAGAAGCAGTCAAAACTTGATAATTTTCAAATTCTAATTCTTTTTTTAAAGAAGCAACCAGTCCGAGTTCATCTTCTACTAATAAAATTGTTTTACTCACTATATTTCCCCCAAAGCAAATTCTGATATTAACAGAATCTGCATCAATCATATTTTTGATAAAAATATTTTCTATCTTTCTACCTAATTCTATTATATCAGCTGTTGCTCATTCTTTTCTGAGAATTTCTCAGATTATCTTCATGAATTAAAGATAGTTTTATATCATAATTTGGCATATTATCTAAAGAAAGAATTGATCAACTTCTTAGAAGTAGAGGTGTAAATATGTATCATAAAATAATAGCTATTTCCCTATCATTGGCAATTGCAATATCTATTATATTAGACAGCTATTTTGTCTTATATAAACCCCTAAGCAACAGTGTAACAAGTCGGAGTGCAACAGCCGACGGTAACTCAAGCTCGACTAGCTCGACTGCATCAAGCAGTACCAGCAACCAACAGAACTATAAAGATGGTGAATATGTTGGGAAAAGCATCACAACCGCCTGGGGAAATGTTCAATTGAAAATTAAAATTACAGACAATCGACTTACTCAAATTACCGTTCTTAAATATCCGAATACACATTCACATTCAGTTGAAATTAATCAGCGAGTCTTGCCAATTTACCGACAAGAAGCAGTTAAAAGTCAATCAGCAAATATTCAACAAGTTTCAGGAGCAACCGAAACCTGGAAGGGCTTTACTGGCTCTTTGCAAAGTGCCTTAGTTGAAGCTCGACAAGCTTAATCACTACAATTAATAGGAGGTAATTAACTTGAGATCAAAAAAAGATTATCAATTTTACGATCGTGTAATTAATATGATGAATATTCCATTCACTTTAACATTGGTTTGTGAAGAACGGATATCAGCTGCAAACCACTGGATTGATTACCTAATGGCGCAGGTGCAGCAAGAATTGCAAGTCATTGATCACATTTTTTCTCCTTTTAAGCAGGGTTCATTATTAAAAAAATATCAAGCGGGTGATTTACAGATTATGCAAAATGCAAGCTTTCATACCGTCTTTGATCTAGCCAAAAAGGCGGCTAAAACTACTACCGGTTTCTTTGATCCTTACTATGCATCTGAATTTAATCCGACAGGTTTGGTTAAAGGCTGGGCAATTGAAAAAATTTTTAATAATCTGTTGTCCCCTTTTCTTACAAGTCATCCTCAAGTGACTGGAATTTCACTGAATGGTGGTGGAGATTTGCAATTTGCTACTCAACCAGAATCTTCTTTTGACTGGGAAATTGGAATCGAAAATCCTAAACAACTCCATAGTTTGAGTGCCGTTTACAAATTAAAAAATGGGGCTGCTGCTACTTCTGGTTTTAGCAAGCGTGGCCAACATATTGCTAATTTGACAGATCATTCTCTCCTTCAAGCTACTATAATTTCTGAGGGTCTGACCTGGGCAGATATCTGGGCAACAACTGCCTTAGCTGCTGGCCAGCAAAAATTCATTAATCTATTAACTGAACATAAGTTAACCGGATTAATGATTACATCAAAGACTATTATTCCATTTTCAGAAGGGCGGCTTGCAGATGCTGAGAAAAATACAATATAAATTAGTTCTTTTTTGGTTAAGTTTCTTTTTTGTTGTACCTTTACCCTTTATACAAACTATTTCTGCAGGACTGCAAGGAATGGCGGCTAATGAAATGCTCGCTATTTACAGTGGAGTCATTGCATATGCATGGATGCTTGCGGCAGTTTATTTGAGCACGAAACCGCGCTGGCTGGATCGCCTAGTAGGTCTACCCAGTATATATCAACTTCACGGAATAATTGCAATTGCGGCCTTAGGATTGGCCTGGCTTCATAAGCTTGGAACCCATTCAGCTGGATTAATCAAACAAACAGGCGATCTGGCCCTAATTATCTTAACCGGATTAATTGGTTACTCACTGCTGTTTTTGGCTGGCTGGCTAATCAGTCGCTTTTCTTTGCTATCGAAATTCAAAAAAATTCTTGAAAAGGTTTTTAAACACGAAATTACCATGCTGCTTCATAAATTACTTTTGGCAGCCGTCATATTAGTTTTTATTCACGTCCAATTAATTGACTATATCAGATCCATTACATCCTTCATGATCTGGTTTGACGGCTTAAGTTTATTAACAGCTCTTAGTTATTTGAAAGCAAAAATTAACTGGCACGGCTGCAAGGGACAAGCGGAACTTAAATTAATTCAAAATCACAGTTTATCTGCGCGTGTACGTGAACTGACTTTTGGGGGGCGTCAAAGTCAGCAGCTTAACTTACAGGCAGGAGATTTTGTTTTCCTATCTTTTCCACATATATCAAAATTACGCGAACCACATCCTTTTTCTCTGGTCAGTCTCCCTGACAAAAATGGAAAATTCAAACTGACAATTAGAGCCGACGGAGATTTTACCGATAGACTGAAGACTCTCAAAGCTGGGGTAACCGCCAAAGTCACTGGTGGCTTTGGCCGATACCAAGCATTTATTGCAGAACATGATTGTACTTCAAACTTGGTCATAATAACGGGTGGAATTGGAGTAACACCTTTATTCTCACTAATTCCCAATAATTTATCTCATAAAATTTATTTGTTTTACTCAGCTCATCACCAAACTGATTTGTTGTACCAACACCAGTTAAACCAGTGGAATCAGCATACTAACTTCACTGGTTTCTGGCAACAGGGACGTTTTTCCGATGACTTTGTTTTAAACCATTTACCGAATGATTGGCAGAATCACACATTGTTTTTACTCAGTGGTCCTATTCCACTAATTCATCACTGGGAGAAATTGCTAGGAAAAACTAAAGTTAGTAGTAAAAATATTTTTAAAGAAGAATTCAATTGGTAATATTCAAATAGCCTATGTTGTAAGAAGCTGCCTTATGTCCAACTTAAAGCAAATAACTTATTTTTAATTATAATTGAAGGTAGGATATAAATCGGTAAAATTTGAGTATTAACAAGAAATTACAAACATAGCATGTTATACGGAACACATCTATCTGGAATCAATGAAAGAACTGGGTCAAAATTCAACTTTTGATCTAGTCTTTTTTTATGCTTCTGGAAATAAACATCCGTATTTTTTCATAAAAATAGACAAAATAAACGAGACTGAGTCAAAATATCACTTGCGCTCCAGTCCCATTTAGAATATCTATGCAATTCAAATCACAAAATCTTTTCATCTTCAGCTACTTTAACAGACTCCACTAGTTGAACCAAGTCTCTTAAAAAAGGTATTTCTGCTTGAATTATTTGTGCAGTCTCCTTTTGGTGCTGTGCATATTCCTCCTCAACTTTTTTTATTGCCTCAGCCGTAATTTTCGCAGTATCATCCCAGTATCTTATAATCTCCGTGCTATATTTTTGTTCAACACCTAGCTTTTCAAACTGTTTGATCAGCTGCCTAGCATACTTTCTCATCCAACCATCGCCGAAAATATTGAAAGCCACAAGACTAGAAAATACAATCAACGCCAGTCCCAATGTTAGCGGCCCCCCCATGGCAGAAATCGCAGTCGCTGCTCCAGACAATGTCCCGCCATATAAACCAACTGAGCTCAAAAAACCAGCTGTCTGCATGAGGATAAGATATCCTCCAAGATTTCCCAAGCTGCCAAATAATATGGAGAATGCCCCATAAATTCCAAGGCTGGTTGCCACATCCGTAGAAGATTTGATGAAGAAGTTAGTAAAGTCAAAGTTCTCAGAATTAAAAAAATCATTGAACTTTTTTATTGAACCATCCATTTTGCTGGAAAAATCAGCCGAGTTTTCCTTTAATATTCTTTGAAGTTTTTCATCTACCATATTTTGTAATAATATCAAAAGCTGTTTCTTATCTTCTTGATTATTCTTGAATTCTTTCTTCTTGATTAATTCCTCGATAGAATTTATAGCGAATATCTTCGCATAGGCATTGTGAAAATCTCTAATAGAAACTTCCTTTTTCGTATTAGATAACCTCAGTAATTCTTCTTCTATTTGTTGAAATTTGTACTTTTTAAGGCTTTCCTTCGTTGCTGGAAAATTAATGCGTGCTGTTAGATGCTCTTCAATTTTCTTTCCTGTCTTAATCATTTCTTCTATCGCTTTTTTTTGTAACGATCTGGTTTGCATTATTTTGACATTCAAAATATTCTCCATAATTTCAATGAATGCTTGCTTGAAAGGCTGTGAGAGATGTGAATTCTTAATATCAGATGCATAAAAACGACTACGGAATGCATTTTGATCGTAAGTTGAGCCAAATTTAGCCAAATAGTTTCTTGTCTGAACATTTAAAAACCTTGCAACCGCTCGATCAAAGATCTTGCCTATATCATTATTTCCAATAGAATTTGCATGACTTCCCACAAATAATAAATTATTAAATGGCACACGTCCATCTTGGTCAAATTCTCTGGAGGAAGAATCAATAATTTGTTTAATGAATATCATGTCTTCTTCCCGTAAAAAACTGGACATTTGTGATAGATAGATCGTAACATCTGCATACTGATAGGCCTTGAGTGCTGTCTGATTGTCTTTTTCATTTGCACTAATTCCTGGAGTATCAATGAACGCAAGTCCGTTTAATATTGGTGCATCTATAAAAGTAAAAATATAAGTAAGTCCCTGATTATTTACTTCATTTGTTTTTTCATTGTATTTATTGAGACCATATTCTCGAATTAGATTTGTCTTTCCTATTGCAATAATGTGTTCCCCATTCTCAATAATGTTCCCCAAATTTGAGATGTCTACCACCTGCTCATGGTTAGTCCTGACCACAACCGTATTATTTTCAGCGCCAATATTTTCCGGTTTATCTAATTCATGATATACGTAATTAATTGCTGCGGTCATTGGTTGAAAAGCCGTCGGTAATAAATCCGTTCCCAATATGACATTTATCAGCGAACTCTTCCCTGCATCAGATGCACCTACAAAAGCTACTAGCGGTTTTTGCAGCCTATTACGGCATAGTGGACCAATCTTTTTTAATTCTTCAAAATATCCTTTTACCTCCGCTACATTGATTTCAAACCCTTCTTCTAGTTCTTTTTGTTCAATCTCAAGCAGTGCTTCTTCAAAAGATTGTTCATTTTCGAGAACTTTTTTTAACACTTTTTCTCTTTTCTCAGTGATTTTATTATCTAGTTTCCAAGGCAGGGGCACATGCTCCTTAAAATTAAATAGTTGTTCCAATGTATAATCAGTTTTTTCAGCTATCTCCTTATATATTCTCATTGTAAGATTATCAGGATCTCCCTCCCACATCTCAAGTGTTATCACATCGATTTCCATCAGGTCGGCAAAATCCTGTTTATTCATTTTTAAGATTTTTTCTCTAAAGTAGTTTAAATCAAATTCCCCATTCATAACTTAATCCCCCAAGTATTAATATGAATCAAAAAACTACATTAATGCGATTCTGTTATAAGATACATCGGCTTAGCAGTACTAGAATTAAAGTAGTGAGCAAGAACGATTCATCCGATTCTAAATAATACATACGTTCAAAAATCATATTTAAAAACCTTTTGGGTTATAAAAGACCAAATGGAGCAGCAAAGCTACACATGAATGGCTAAAATATGAATCACTATCTCAAAAAATGATAGATTATCTTAATCAATTAGGGATTTACACTTTTTTATCTATTAAGGAGAAAAATATGGAAATTAAACAAAATAATAATTGGCCAGAACTGCCTAACTCATTAAAAAATCTTGCCATTTTTCCAAGTGATCCTACCTATAAGCAAGTCCGTTCCAATTACTTTCGTGTCGGAACTCCTTTGCTTATTATTATGGCAAAAACAGAAACAAATATAGTGGACACAATAAAATATGTTAGCGAGGTTAGAAGACAGAAAAATTGGAAAATTACATTTTCTGTGAGAAGTGGTGGACATGGTATCACAATGACCTCGGTCAATGACGGTGGAATTATACTAGACATTAGCAGCCTGAACAAAGTTGAAATAATTGATGCTAATAAGGGAATTGCAAAAATACAAGCTGGTGCTGTTTGGGGAGATGTGGCACAAAAATTGTCTCCGTACAACCTAGTTATTTCCAGTGGAGATTTCGGAGATACTGGTGTTGGCGGACTAACAGTTTATGGCGGAATTGGATTACTTGTGCGTCGCTTTGGTCTAACAATTGATCACTTAATTGGTGCTAGGATAGTAACCGCAATTGGAAAAATCATCGTGGCTGATAAGACCCATTATCCTGAACTATTCTGGGCAATTCGTGGCGGTGGTTCACAAATAGGGATCGTGACCGAATTCTTATTTAAAGCAGACAAGTTAATCGATAAAACAAAGAGCATTAAGACTCCAATTTGTTTACAAACCGTCACTTACTCAGTAAACAATCTCAGCGACTTCATTCATGATTGGCAAGAATGGATCAGTAGTGCTCCTAAAAACTTAACTAGTCTACTAATGATTACCAATTCAAATCACCACGTGGTTAACTTCAGTGTACAGGCCACCAACATATGGGCAGGGATCAAGGATGAAAATGAACATATTTGGTTTAATCAAGCTTCTAAACTTGCTGGGGTGGTCAAACATCAGGAAAAGGTTATGAATTATGCAGATATGGTAGTAGCACCACATACTCCACACACTGGTCAACAAGCTGTGTATGTGAAAAACACGTTAGTACGAGCATTTACTCCTCAGATTGCTAAGGAAATAACCAATATTTTAAATAATTTTAATTCATTGGGAATAGAATTACGCTACATTGGAGGAGCTTTAAATACTGTAAATGCCATGACAACCGCATGGACTTGCCGAAATGCCGTGGGCTTTATTGCACTTTGGTCTGCTAAGGATGACGCCGCACAAGCAAATAAAAATTTTGAACCGCTATTAAAATTAGGCATCGGTGTGTATGGTGCTTACTCAAGTGATCTTAGCAGTGAAGAAAATGCTCGTGTTTGGCCCGAATATATAGCCTCTAAGCTTAAGGCTATAGCAGACAAAGAAGACCCCGATAAATTATTTAATCAGGATCGAAATATTTAATATGCTTTTAGAATAGTTCAACAATTAACAACAGCTTTGGTTTAGATAATTAATTACTTCTCAAGAACGAGTGGTGATTAATTATCTACTTTTTTACACTAATTGAAGTTTCGGTTATTATTGCCGCGATAAGTATCATTCTAATTTTAAATTCTTAGTCCATATCAAGTTCTCTAACCAACAGATAATTTGTCCAAAGCCATTGGTCACACACTTGATCTGAGAAAGGGCCTACACTACCTGCATTGACTAATCCATAATATCTCTATCGAAGACTTCAATGTTATCTAATCCACCATACCAGTCATACCAAGGAGTAGCACCTTCATTCAGAATATCATTCAATTCGGAAATATTTTGCTTGCCTTGTGTGTTGAGCCATTCAATCAATCCGGCTCTACCCTTTTGTGCATAAACTTGAACTCCTTGGAGCCAAGTTGCACGGCCTCCTAAGATACCGTTATATTTTGTATGGGCTTCTCCTGCAAAAGTCAATTCATTACGAAAAGTCTCAGCACTGACGCCCGCAGACAAATAGATGAAAGGTCGATCAACGGCCTTGTTGGCTGAAGCAAAATATTTGGCTGCTTCTTCTTTAGTGTAGAGTGGGGCAACACCGTCTGCAGTATAACCTTCTACATAATCAAAGTTGACTGGAACTTCGGTCTTAATAACATCGATGTGGTACTTTCCCTTAGAAAATTCCCGCATTGAATCAATGACCAATTGCGGCTTTTCTTTAGCAAAAGAAACACTTTTTGTATCTGGAATTGCGTCATCATAAGTCACAATCTCCACAAAAAGTGGAATATCAGCTGCTAGACCTTCAGTACCCAAACGTTCCAAAAAGGCATGCTTAACATCATTTATTTCTGCTTTATCATTAGGATTATAGTAGACTAGAACTTTAGCAGCATCTGCTCCCTTGCTTAATAAACGGTGCAGACTTTCATTTGGTAATAACTCAGGAAAGCGCCCAACTGTTTTAACATCATAGCCCGTTTTTTCATAGGATAAGATCAAGCCAGTTTGTTTTGCCTTAGACTTAATTCCTTTAAATCCTAGCTCTTCATCCAATAAAATACCCGAAACATGGTTAGTTAAAACTTGCGAAACAAGTTCCTTAAACTCGTAAACCATTTCAATATTATAATTCTTTCCTGCTTGTTGAGCAGCAGCTTCCATCATTCTCTTCATTGAACCGCGTTGATCGATCGCGAGTGCAGCGATAATTCCGTGATCATTAGACAATTTTTGTAATTTGTCGAACTTGCCGCGTGAAATTCTTTTTTTTACCATTATGATTCCTCCCTTTCGGTTAAACAGTAATGATTACACTTTAAATGGTACGCTTTTGTTTATCTATTGTAAAGAGGGGTATCAATACTTTGATACTGTATCATGTATAAGTTTCAATAAAGATTATCTGCCGATAAAATATGAGTAGCTTTGCCCTTTGCCTAGTTGCTTTGAACTTAATTGATCAATAGTTAGTGTTGCCTTTAATAAAGAACTGATTTGTTGGTGCATCAAATTAACATTAAACTTATCCATTTCCAAACTCTTGCTGCTTGTAGTTAAGTAATCCGGCATAGTAATCAACCCAATTACTGGTATTTTTTCATTAAAAAGCGGCTGACTTTCACCGAATTCAAAACCATTATGTCCTCTTAATGTAACAGTTCTAGTTAATTTTCTATTTTTTACTGCTTTCATCCATATTTCGTTCATTGTTTGATTGCCCACATAGGTATATTCAGTTTGTATTTTCCCAGTTGGGCTGAACTTTCCATTTTTATTGTCTTTCCACTCCATACTACCCAGATGTTCTGCGGTTATTGCAGCCACAGCTTTGAGGTGTTTCCCCTTGCCATCCCAAACCTGAGGGTTATCTTTAAGCCAGGTCGAAGTTGCTTGTGAGGTCCCTTTAAAAACAGGTAAGCGAAAATGGCCCGTTACAAATGCAAAAACAAGTGTTTTATTAGGTTTTTGATCTTTTAGATAGCGCATCATTGCAAGCAATGCGATTGCCCCGTTTTCTTCAATTGCATTGACACCGTCGGTATGCGTATTAATAATAATGGATTCCTTTTTATTTTTTCCCGGTATAGTAACATAAAATGATTTTGTTTTTACCCTTTTACGTGTCGCTATTAATGTAATTTTCCCCTTTTGATGTGCCTTTGCAGCCTTAATTACCTTTTTACCTTCGCTTTCATTCACCCAAAGTGCCGGAACACCAGCATAATCAGTTGTAAAAGGTTGATATTGTTCCTTTACTTTTGAATCAGATGCACCTTTCCAAACTAAAATAACCCCTTTTACGCCCGCTTTTCTCGCTTTTTTTAGATTAGTGGCTCTTAGAGCAGCCGATAAAGTAATATCTCCATCGTTGGAAGTAATATGTGTGCCCTTAGGAAAAGAACTCTGTTGATTCATGATTAACTGCTTAGGTATCGTTTTTGTATTATCCACTTGTATAACGGCTATTTTTCCTTTAGCTCTATCAAGATTATTATTGTCTGTGTAAACTAATTCTTTGCTGATTCCTCTACTATCTGTTTTTCCGGAATAAGGATACGCAGATGATATTGAGATTTTTTGTTTATTAACATAAAGTGAACTATCTTTTTCTGTCCAATTCAAAAAACTATACTTATTTTCGTGAACAGCTAAATTCATTTTTTTAGCTTGGTTTTCAAGCCAACCAATAAACTGGTTTTGTCCCGTAGAACCTGTCAAGCGACTGCCAAAATTATTCATAGTATTCATATCGGCCAGCAATGATTTCTGATTTTCTAATTTTTGTTTTTTTATTCGTACAGAAGGTAGTTTCTCGCTGCTGTTCACAGTGGTGGCAATTGAATTACTAGAAATATCAATAAGTAATAATCCACTGATCAGACAAACTGATAACATTAATAATCCCTTTGTGAGATATTTACCTACAGAAGATGCTATTTGTATCTTTAAAATAAAATATAAACTCATAATGAGATACACAACGACTTGTACCCAAATCATTGGTACCCAAGAGGTAATAATATAAATAAAATCTAACAACGCAGAAACTAAAAACAACGATACTATTAATTTTTTTCTTATCTTCTTTGACATCATTATATACATGCACAACATTAAACTTGCAAACAGCGAAATAGCAGCTGTTGCAATGGGATAACCCGTGAGTAAGCAAGTCATGACAGATAATACTAATAATATTAAACTAATAAACAAGTTCATAAATTCTCCCCCAATATCTTTAGACATTACAAATGTAATATCATATGTTAACTTGTAGTATAAAGTATTGAAAAAACTGCAACAATTAAAAAAAGCTACTTATACCATAACTTGTACAAAAAAGGAGATTTTGTAATGTCCAACTTGTTCTCAGAGATTCAAATAAAAATGAAAAACAAATCAAACTCTGAAGTAAATCGATTGACACGCGAGGCCATTGCCACAGCACTGGTTGAATTATTGAGAAAACAAGATTTTGAAAAAATAACGATCAGTTCAATTGTTAAATTAGCTGGTGTCTCTCGGACTGCATATTACAATAACTATAATTCCAAAGTTGAGATCCTGAATGATTTAATTGATAACTTTATAGAAGAAGTCAACTCAGGACTGAAACCCTATGTTGACCCGGTTTCAGGTAAAACCAATAATCCTAAGCAATTTATCTTTAATCTGTTTGAAATAGTTTTCAATCATCGTACGTTGTATGCAACTCTTATTAATGCAGGTCTTAGTCATCAAATTCTGAAACAATTAAATGACTTGATGCTGAAATATAGTCATGCCGCAACAAAGCTTGAAAAATATCAGGTATATCTTCAATCTGGAGCTCTTTTTAATGTCTTTACACTTTGGATTGCAAATGGAACAAAAGAATCTTGCCTAGAGATGACAAATATCTTCACTAAACTATATAGCACCTTTTGGTAACTCTATCTTCCAGTAAATTAAGCAGCATCAACGGGAATTAAAATAAGAGATGATAGGATATCTTATTGTTTTGCATGTAAACTACATATTTTTAAGGCTGAAATCTGATATTTCCCAGAATAGATAATTTCAAAAAAAACTGCATTCCAAGATATCTTAGAATACAGTCTTTTTCATTTTAAGAATTCAAATTATTGATTCTTTAAGAACTTCTCACTAGCTAAAGTTATTAATGCAGACTGATAGTAATTATCTGCTTCGAGTTTTTGCATAAAAATATATTTTTCCATTTGAATTAATTTGTTATATTTCTGCGAATCCTTAGCAGCATAGAAGATAGGTGCACCAAAGCTAGCGGACTGATAATTTGACAGTTGTCGCCCACTAAGTGTATATCCACCTGCAATATACTCCTTTGTCATAAAGAACTTCATCATTTTATTTAAAACTTTCCTACTTTTGGTATCTTTACTCTGTGCTAAATTATAAGGTAATCTACATGCATTATAATAATAGTAGCGGTTGTACTTGCCAGACCAAATTTGTCATAAAGCTTTCATTTTTAGAGGTACCTAAATAATAAATAAAAAAAACGCATCGCTAAAAGCGAAACGTTCATATTCATACTTATTCAAATTCATTCTTATCTATTCATAATTTGGCCTTAAAACTTTCATCTTAACTGCTAGCAATCCTTGCTTTTTTACGGTATCGGAATCGTATATCCCAGATAATTCTTTGGGAGCCATTCCTACTGCTTCTGGGGTGTACCGTTGGTAGAGCTCTACCATTGTTCGACATTTTTTAATGCTCCACGCACTCGTCAATATCACATCTTCGTCGTCGCTTTTTCGATGGATGGCAAGTGTGTCACCTACACCAAAATGTTTCATTTGCTCGTCATTGAGAAAAACTTCAACCGTTTTAGTACCGCTTGAAATCTTATCGAATAATTCATCGCCTAAACTGATATCCACTATAATCAACCTCCTGCAAACACTAGCTACTTGAAACAAGTTACAAAAACTATTATTCTGCAAAACAAAGTGTTACTCAGCTAGTAGAATTAAAAATATACTAACTATATAATTAAAATACTATTATATTTTCATAATTTTTGCAAGTCCTGTATCTAAGCTATTGCACAGGATACGTTTAATGCTGCCCTAATCAACCTCACCAGCAAGCTGTATTCTTGTCGACTCAGGGAAGATTGCACGTTCTGCGACAGTCAATTCACGATCAGTAATAAACATTGAAATCTTATCTGGAGAGCAGATCCGATAATAAGAATTATTGATGAATTTCTGATGTTCCGCCACTAAGATGACCTTGCGTGCTCGCTCAACAGCCTTTCCGACAATTTCTGCGTCTTCTTGATTAAGTAAGTAGATACCATGTTCATCAATCCCAGATGCAGCAATAAAAGCTGTATCCAACGCAACATTCTCTAATTCAGTAATTGCTGCACTTGAATGGAAGAAACGGTTTTGGTGGTCTAAAGTTCCGCTTAGAACTTTAACATTGACCTTGCCTTCCTCGGCAAGCGCCATACAATTATCTAATGAATGTGTAATGATTGTCATCGGTAAATTCAAATTCTGACATGTTTTCAACAAAATTGTAGATGCATCAACAAAATAAACACGATGTGCATGAAAGTAATTCAATGCTTCTAATGCAATCTTGGTCTTTTGCTCGGTAAATCTTGAAAGACGGCTTTGAAAGTTAGGTACTTTATTTCCAAAATCAAGTGGTAAAATTCCACCATGCGTCCGCTTTACTTCACCTCGTTCAGACAAAAGCACTATGTCACGTCGTGCGGTATCTTGCGATACACCAAATTCAGCCATTATGTCCTTTGTGGTTAGTTCCTGCTTCTCATCCAGTAATCTCTTAATTAATTCAATTCTTTTTTCTTGACTCATCAATATTCCTCAAATCTATCAACTTTTAAAAATCTAAAATTAATTATACTATATTAAGGATATAAAGACAAAGACTTACAGAAAATGGTTGATATAAGAATACTCTGCTCAAAATGTAAATTATGAATAACTATGACAAAAATTTAGAAATTATTATTACTCACCACAAAGAATTATGTTACCTAGAAAACTTCAAAATTCTTTTCTGCTAAATCGACTGAATTACGGCCGACAAGCAGTGTAAATGCTCCCTTCTCTATTAACCTTTCTCCATTATTATTAAAAAACGATAAACTATTTGGTTTAATTGTAAAATCAACAGTTACCCTTGACTTCGCATTAACATGAACTTTCTTAAAATCAATTAATTTTTTTTCTGGCTGGACTACACTTGCAACCTTATCATTCAGGTAAACTTGAACAGTTTCCAAAGAATCATAAACACTATTGTTGAAAAGCTCAATTTGTACTCTCAAATCTTCTCCTAACTTAATTTTATTTTTTTCTAGGACTATTTCACCATATTCAATTTGACTATATGAAAGTCCATATCCAAAGGGATAAAGAGGCGCATTGGGATTATCAATATACTTTGAAACATATCTTCCAACATGTTGTGATTTATTTATTGGTCTGCCCGTAACTAACTGATTGTAGTATAGTGGTTCTTGCCCTTCATCATAAGGAAAGCTCATTGACAATCTTCCAGATGGATTAGCTTTACCAAAAACTATATTAGCAATTGCGTTCCCCCCTTCCGTACCAGGAAACCATGCTTCCAATATTGCATCTACTTCAGGTTCAACATCTGTGAGTACGAGTGGTCTCCCACTAATTACTACCAAAACAATTTTTTTACCAAGCTTGCTAATTTTTTTTAGCAACAGCCTTTGATTCTTAGATAAATGTAAATTGGTTTTTGATCCCGCTTCACCTGATTCTAAAGTATGCTCACCTAAAACCATCACTACAATATCAGATTTTGTTGCTACATCTATAGCTTTCTTCTCATTGCTCTTTCTGACATTTTCTGAAGAAACAATCTTCTCTATTTGTTCTTCGCTTAGAAAATTCATTTCACGTAATATTTTACTGTCATCGATAAGATCAGTACCTTTTGCGACAAGTAGATTTTCTTTTTCAACATATTGTTCAAATCCTTGTTTTATGCTAACAGTATCCTTCGAATTTCCATGAACGGCCCACATTCCCAGCAACTCTTGACTATCACTATATGGCCCAATCAATGCTATTTTCAGAGAACTATTCAATGGCAAAATATTATCTTTGTTTTTTAGCATAACAATTGACTCTTCAGAAACCCTCCTAGCTAATAGTCGTTCACCCCTAGAGAGAATTCTCTTCTTTTCCTTCTCAACACTAATCCCCCTAAAGGGATCCTCAAACAGCCCAAGTTCATTTTTTATACTGAGAACTCTCCATGTCGCTTTATTGATTTTTTCTTCACTTATTCTCCCACTTTTTAGCAATGGCTCTAAATTATTAGCATAACAAGAAGACTTCATATCAATATCAACAGTCGCCGCAAATGCTTTTTGGCTAGCATCCAACTCATCACTCGCAAAACCATGTTTTATTAGTTCATATATTGATGCATAATCTGAAATAACTACTCCATCAAAGCCCCATTTTTTTCTTAACAAATCCACTAGTATTTCTTTATTTGCGGTTACTGGAACTCCATTTAATGAGTTTAATGCCGTCATAACTATTTTTGCTCCAGCGTCTAGAGCCGCTTTATAAGGTGGTAGATAATTCTGAAATAGGTTACTTTGCGACATATCAACAGTATTATATTCCCTTCCTGCCTCAACGGCACCATAGGCCGCAAAGTGTTTTACACAGGCAATCTGCCCTTCTCCAGTTACTAGATCCTCCTGCAAACCCTCAACCATATTTTTAGCAAAGGAAGCATTGAGGAATGGATCTTCGCCAGGTGACTCCAACACTCTGCCCCAACGAGCATCGTGTGCTACATCTACCATTGGTGCAAAAGTAACATGATTTCCTGCCGCTGCGGCTTCATTCGCAGCGGTATTAAAAGCTTTCTTTATTAATTCTGGGTTCCATGTAGCACCCAAACCCAATGGAATAGGATAAATTGTTTTGTATCCATATATTACGTCTGACATGAACAGCACTGGAATATGATGCGGTTGCTTTTCCATCTGTCTTTTCTGAATATCCATTGTGACTTTTGCCCCAGCAACGTTTAGAATAGAACCCGTCAAATCAACAGTTCGTTGGGTAATACCTAACTTTTGTTGAGGTCCAATCGAAATATCATCTGCTTTAAAAAATTCACCTGATAATTGTACCAGTTGTCCTATCTTCTCTTCTAAGGACAAATCATTCAATAAACTTCTCAATTCGTTTTCCTTCATACGACTACCTGCCTCCATTGTACATAGTTACATTTAATTAGCATTATTTTGTTTGGTTTTCTTCAATAAATGCCTTTCTATCTGCTCTCTTGAACCAAGGAAACCATAGTAATGGCGATAGTACCAATTGAATAAATAGCTGCAAGAAAACAATTGAAATATGTCCACCAACAAGAGCATGCAGCCCCAGCGGTAATCCGAATACAGCTTGTGCCCCCGAAAAAGGAGCTACTATACCTAGTTTTGTACTAATCATCGCTATAATTATGGCAATCGTATTATTAGTTACAAAAGGAACCAGAAAATCAAAATTCAAAACTAGAGGTGTTCCAAAGATGACAGGTTCAGTTATTCCAAAAAGTGAGGGAATTATTGCTAATCGTCCCATTTCTTTATATCTTTTACTCTTAGAAACAAATAACATCAGCAATACAAGCCCTAATGCTGTTCCACCCCAAGTAACAACATTGAAGAATGCAAGTCCAAACATGTTTGGAACTTCTTTTCCCGCTTTAAAAGCGGCAAGATTCTGCATATCAAGCGATAACCAAATGGGAGTAACTAGCGGTAAGATGACATTTGTCCCATGTATTCCAAAAAACCATAATATTTGCATTAACAACGTCACAGCTATCATAGCCCAGACAGATCCACCAATATTGCTGAGTGGTGTTTGAATAAGATTAAAAATCATCTGATGGAAACTATTCCAACTTGTCAATGTAAATATGAATGAAATAATTGCTGCTATTACTCCAATCACAATTGAAGGAATAAGACTTGCGAATGCTTGAGAAACCATTGGTGGAACACCTTCTGGCATTTTTATTGTCCACCCATGTCTTTTAATATATACATATCCGCGACCAACTAACAATCCAATAATAATAGCTGAGAAAACACCCTGAGATGATAACCAAGTTGTTGGAATAGCTTCAACGGATCCGGATTTTGACACTATTTTTCCAAGCGGTGTCATAATCAAGAAACTCATTAATGATATAATTCCTGCCGCAGTCCCATCATCATCGTTCAACATACTGTTGGCTAAAAATTTAGCCATTAAGAATGCCAAATAAAGGGCCATGGAACCAATTGTTAAAGTATTGACAACCCCTAATAAATTAGCAATAGCTGTCAAATTATATTTTGCAGCATAAACTGCTCCCAAAACTGCAAATGATCCCAGAATTATTGGACCAAGAAGCGTCATCATTGCTCCCATGATCGTCTGTAAATAAATATTATTTCCGAGTTTATTCAATCCAGGTGAAACTTTATTAAAAAACTTTGTAATTTTGTCCTTCATTCTTATCATTCCTTTCTTTTCATTTACATAATATAGCGCTTACAATAATTCAGCAATGAAACTTGTTAATGGAAAGTATGTAATTATTTGTCATTTCCAATAATTTTGTTATTCTTAACTTGTATCAAATTTCTGAGAGGTGATAATAATGCAAATTACCCATGAACTAATCCTTACACAAAATGACTATCCTTTTAAATTATTTGACTTCCATGCATTTGATCTGACAAGGAGCTTTCCATTTCATTGGCACCAAAGTACTGAGTTACTCTTTTGTCTTGAAGGTTCTCTTAATGTTAAATTCATAAATAAAGAGTATATCCTCTCAAAAAATGATGTAATTGTCATAAATCCTAATGTTGTCCATGAGACTAAAAGTACCGAACGTAATTGGATCTTATGTATTCAGCTTCCCCTAAAATTCTTAAAATCGCTAACCTTTGGCGAATATTCAGAGAAATTTCTGTTTAATCTAAATACTGTAAAAGATCGATCATCAAACTCTGCAGAACTGCAATCCAAATTACAATTACTCACAAAAATAGAGAATTCAAAAGATAATTATATTTCAAAAAACATCCAAATTTTTTCTTTATTATTAAATACAATAAACTTCTTATTTAACAATTATAAGCAAGTGCCCGAAAATAGTAACTCAAATGAAGATTTGAAATTCATTAACTTGTTTATTCAGTTCATCAATCAACACTACTCAGAAAAAATAACTCTGCATGATGTTGCCCTCCATTTTTCATACTCAGATACTTATTGCTCAAAACTAATTAGGAATAGTCTAGGAATTACCTTCAAGTCTTTTTTGAACTCAGTTAGAGTAAATCAGTCAATTAATTTAATGTCAAATTCAAAAATGACAATGTCAGAAATTGCTGAAAAATGTGGCTTTAGCGATTATCGAAATTTATATAATGCATTCCATGCCTTATACAATGTGTCCCCTACAAATTATAGACAGACTATCATTAACAACATATAGTTGATTTTACTGGTTTCCAATAATAAAAAGCGATAAAAAAGGCTGGGTCAAAAGTTAACTTTTAACCTAGCTCTTCTATTTATTCCGGATAAACGTGTTCCAAAAATCAGATTTTTTGTCTAGCAATGACTACTATTCACTTTCGCTACATCTTTTACAATTCTTCACCATTGCTTTCAATAACTTTTTTGTACCAATAAAACGAATCTTTGCGCGACCTATCAAGTGTTCCTTTTCCTTCATCATCTAAATCTACATAAATGAAACCATAACGCTTGCTCATCTCACCAGTTGATGCACTGACCAGATCAATACAGCCCCATGGCGTATATCCCATCAAATTGACTCCATCGGCAATTGCTCCTCGCATTGCCTCAATATGTTGTTTCAGATAACCAATTCGATAGTCATCATGGATCGCACCATCTTTTTCAACAACATCCTTAGCACCTAGACCATTCTCAACGATGAATAGCGGTTTTTGATAGCGATCATATAATTCGTTAAGTGCAATCTGTAACCCTTTCGGATCAATCTGCCAGCCCCAATCACTACTCTTCAAGAATGGATTAGCTACCCCACCTATCAGGTTACCAGAAACGCCTTCACCATGCTCACTAGTTACATCAGTTACCCTAGACATATAGTAGCTGAATCCAATGTAATCAACGGTATTTTGTGCAATCAATTCTAGGTCCTTATCTGTAATCTCCAATGCGGTTGGATCAACATCATGTTCTTTCAGCATTCGTGCTGTTGTTTGTGGATACTTACCTCTTACTTGGACATCTGCACAAAAGAAGTTGAAGTCTTGCATCTGTTTCAAATTAGCATATTGGTTTATTGGATTAGCATCATATGCATAGCTTGTTGCATATAAAATCATACATCCTATCTGCAGATGTTCATCAAGTTCATGCCCTATCTTCACTGCCAACGCACTTGCTACGAATTGATTATGCCAAGATTGAACAATATTTGTGAAATCATTTGCTCCACTACTTGGAACAAGCCCTTGGCTCATTACTGGGAAGTGAAATGCTGAATTGATTTCATTAAATGTCATCCAATAGCGTACTTTAGAATGATAACGTTCCAAAACTACGTGAGCAAACCGCTCGTAGAACTTGATTAAATCACGATTCTTCCATCCACCGTAGCTCTTCGCAAGATTCAGTGGCAATTCATAATGAGAGATAGTGATTACAGGTTCAATATCATATTTCAGGCATTCATCAATCAGTCGATCGTAGAATCTCAATCCTGCTTCGTTGGGAATCTCTTCATCACCTTGGGGAAAGATCCTCGACCAGGCAATTGAGAAGCGATAGCACTTAAATCCCATTTCTGCGAACAACTTAATGTCTTCCTTAAATCGATAATAATGATCTATTCCTCTATGATTAGGGTACGTGTATTCCTTGCTATCTAATTTCCAGTCAAATTTCTGACTGTTTGCAATCGCAAAACGCTCTTTTCCACCTGGCAATGTATCAGCAATTGATGGTCCCTTACCGCCTTTGTCCCAAGCTCCTTCAAGTTGGTTGGCAGCTGTAGCGCCTCCCCAAAGGAAGCCATCTGGAAACTTTTTCTTAATATCAAACATTAATTTTTCTCCTTCATATTTCCATATTTCTAAATCAGTATCAACTTTCTGAAATGGATGGCAACAAGTAGAGCTACTTCCATTCCCTACTATTGCATCATGATGCTTTACTTATCATTTACCATATTTTTTGTTAAATACTATGAATTATTATCAATCTTCTGTAATAATCCATATAGTGCGCCATAAAGATTGGCACTATTTTCAAACTTTGCTTTTTTTATTCGTGGTCTAGTTAAAGTGTCCTTTAGTAAAGTCAATTTATTTAGTACTTTGTCATACTCTTCGTTAATAGTTTTTATGAGTACCGGTTGACCACTTATTCCACCGCCAATTACAAAATCTGTCACATCAACAACTGTTTGAACGTTTATGATCAATAATGCAATTTTTTTACAGTATTCTCTGAAAATCTCAATAGCCTCAGCATTTTCTTTATTTATCAACGCAAATGCTGCTCGCCCGTCTTTCTTATTTTCCAATTTTTCTTTCAATGCAATTTTTTCTATCATCTTGACAGCTGACAAACTCGTACCTACAAACTCTTTATAATCTACATTATTAAAGTTGCCTATCATAAAACTAAGTTCACCAGCCTGGAAATGGCTACCTGGTAGAAGGTCTCCGTTAATAATTATTCCTCCACCAACACCCGTACCTAATATTATTGCCGCCCCATTGTCTACATCTCTGAGATTTCCTAACCACATTTCTGCAAGTGCTGCAGATTTACCATCATTCTCCACACCAACTGGTATTGCGCCAAACTCTTCGCGGACGAATTTTTCAAAGTTAAACTCATTTAAAAAAGGTAATGCGCCTCCAAAATATACAATTCCCTGCTTTGAATCGACTTTACCAGGAACACTAAATGCAATTCCATATACTCTGCCTTTATATCTGGAAATAATATTTTTAATGGTTTGTTTGAACTCTTCCAGATTTTGTGGAGTATCCACTGTATCTTTCTCACTAATATTCCCAGAATGATCAAGTAATCCGTATTTTATCGCGGTTCCACCAATATCAATGCTAAGATAGTTACGCATAAAATTCCCTCTCTTTCTCAAATATTATTATTTCTTACTTTTTATCACAATTTAGATCCAATGAATCTTAGAAAAACTACTACCGTTAAAATGGAATCCTGAGCTGTTTAGCAATCAGATGTTTTACAGACAAATAAGGAAGTGTAATAAGCCAACGAACTTGGCGCACCTCCTTGTAACTTCGAATTAATCTATTCATCCTAGTCACATTTTAGATTTTCACAAATTAGATCAATATAGCTGCTCAATTCGAAAAAAACAAAAGGACTTAATTGGTCTTCACTTGCTGATTATGAACCTTAATGTAATGAGTCAACGCGAAGATAAAGATCAGTACAAAGGCACCTGAACTTAAAATCATGATATCTCTTGCTGAATCCATTCCAAACAAACTTTCAATACCACTAATAACCGTTGGAGATATGAAACAACCAATATTTACCAAAACCAATACGATTGTTGTACCTAAATTGATTGAGTTTTGTGGTGCTGCCCAGTCTAACCAATTGTACATATATGGTACTCCTATGCCAAAACCAAAACCTAATATGAGTACAGCTATAACTAGTAGGACTAGACTTTGAGACATTGCTACTAATGCAAAACCAAGTGCAACAAGTGCAAAACCTAATGGAAAAACCTTATCATGTAGTTTTTTAAAGAAGAAACCAAAACTCGCACCAATAGGAATCCCAACCAATGTCGACACCCCTGCAATCACGGCCGCTGTGCTAGATGTTCCAATCTTTTCATTAACAATGAAGCTTGGTAAAGCAAAAGATATTGGCATGTAAAACATAAAGATCAAAAACATTAATATTGAAATCAGAATCACAGTTCCATTTATACTTTGTTTCTCTGCAACAATTTTCTTTGACTTAGCCGTATTATCCTTATTTTTTGAAAGTGGTACGAATAAAGTGAACAATATCAATGCCGGTACTACTAAAAAGTAAATTGCAAAGGCCGCATGCCAACTGATAGTAACTAAATAACTGAGTAGGAATGATGCAAGTGCTGCACCGACACTTCCCATTACATTTTGATAACCAATCATTGCAGCCAATTCTTCCTCATCATTTTTGTAAAACTCAGGAATAAGACTAACTGCTAAAGAATTAAAGAGACCAATTCCGAAACCTAATAATAATCTCGAAATTAAAATTGCCGTGTATACTGTTGAATACATTGGAAATGTTCCTGCAATTAAAGTGATTACCAGTCCTACTATAATTGTTGGTTTAGCACTCATAAAACGCACTATAAAGGGACTAATCAGCAAGCCAATCACTATCCCAAAATTAGGAATAGTTGCTAAAGTATCAACCCCCGCCGAACTAACTCCTGGAAAAGCATGATACATCAATGGTAGTGCTGATGAAATTTGCGGGGCCATCATTAGAAACAAAGAAATAGATAACAGTGAGGCTTTGAAACTTAACTTGTCCTTGATATTATCCATGTTGTTACCTCCTATTCAATAGTCACTCAACAATAAACTTCTTAAAGAAATTAATCTCATCATCATTAGCCAAATTGGCGATTTCATCTTTTTGATTGATCAAAAAGACATGTGATCGTGGATCATTTTTATCCCCATACTCTTTAAAAACATGTTCCACTCCAAGTTCTGTCAAGAAACTATCGAACTTGATCGATAACTCTCTGAGGAAATCCTCATTTGCTGTCGAAATATATGTTGGCAAAAAAGAAGAGTCGATATATTTTTCCGTATCTAACATATCTAATCTTTCTTTAACTACTTTGTCTGTAAAGTATGCTTCTGGTGCTCCACTTATCACTCCTGGATCTAATACAAAAGTAGCAGCACTGTTCAAGGCAACCGCTCTGAATTTTAAATCAGTCAACTTATATCCAAATTTTTCTCGATAATCTTTATTCTTTATAATTGCAGAGTATTGCTCGGCCATTTGACCACCGGCGCTATCTCCTACCAAGAAAACATTATTTCTATCTAGTCCATATTCATCTGCGTGTTTATCAACCCAGTGAATATAGCGGTTTACATCATCCAATTCTTCTGGGAAAACGACATCAGGAGCTAAGCGATAATTAGGATTTACAAAGGCAAAACCTCTCTGAGCAATTCCAAGCCCATAGAACTGATAGGTTTCTTTTGTCCCATAGCACCAACCACCACCATGAATACTAATGATAACTGGTATTTTCCCATCAACATTTTGTGGTATATAGATATCCAACAAATTCCACTTTGGATCAGGTCCATAAGCAATATCATTTATCCTTTTTACCCCAGCAACTTCTCTAGGTAATCCAGAATCCCGCTCATCATCTCCTTTTTTCCAATCTACCCGGATCTGCCTTATTTGATCTAATACACTTTGTTCTGGCATAGCGTTTCCTCCTTTTTGTTTACGCTTTCATTTTAAACTATGAACTTTATTCAAAAAAGCTCTATATAATCTTAAGACTTGTCAATTATTATCTTCTTTATAAATCACATTTGCATTTTTTCCATATATTCCTACAAATGCCTTATTCATTGCCCTGGTCGTTGAGAAACCATTTTTGTTTGCAATCTGTGTTAAATTTCCTGCTTTTCCAAGAATATCGTAATAAGCTTTTTGGGCTCTAACATTTGTAATATATTGTCCTACTGTCAAATCCATATACTTCTTGAAAAACTTTGTTAAGTATTCTTTTGAGACATTTACCTCAGTAGCAATATCATCCAGACTTATTTTTCGATAGTAATTTTCATTAACAAATTTTGTGATCATTTGAATTCTGTTCACAACAAATTCCTTTGTTCCGTATATTTTATTGTACTCACTCTTTGATTCAGTGAAGTATTCAATAAGCAACTGTAAAATTTCAATACTGGTTGCTTCCAATTTTAAATTTTTGTAATCATCATCGCTTTTCATTATTTGGTACAATTTGAATAAATTTGTTTGTAATTTGATATATGCTTCTTTTTTGATTGCGTCAAACTTTTCTGTATTATTGATATCAATGAACTGATCCTCAATTCGCGGATATAATCTACTAACTAACGGATAAGGAAAAATAATTGAAATTGCTTGACTTCTGCTGTTTCTTGCATAAACACTGTGTACCTCTTGCGAATTAATAACCAATACTTTACCGCAATTTGTTTTAAAATGTGTTTGGTTTATGACGAAATCGTCTATTGTTCCAAAAACGGTATACGATAACTCAATGGCTTGATGCCAATGTGGAGCAACATAAGTCACGTTTTTTTTATCATGCAAATACATCCAGACAGATAATGGATTGGTTGGTTTAATAATCTCATGAATAAATGAAGAATCTGCCATCTAATAAGACCCCTCCACAATCAATTTTCTTATATAGTAACATAAAAAAAACACAAAAATAATCTTTACAATTACCTTTGTGCTTGCTTTATTTAAATTTAATGTTTAACTAAAATGCCTTTTCCAGTGGAGGTACAACTTGTTTCTTACGTGAAACAACGCCTGGAAGATCAACCTTGTCATCTGTCAATTTAACATCAAAAGCCTTCTCAACAACATCTTTTGGTTCGCCGACAACTAGTAGGCGTGTATTGCTATCAAGAATGTTTGTAACCATCAACAGGAACAGGTCATATCCCTTTTCAGCACTTTCTTCTTCAATTGCACTACGCAACTTAGCCTCACGTGCAAAAACTTCAGCGAGATCAACAGTGTTTACTTGATTGATTCTAACAGTCTTGCCACCAAGCTTGAATGACTTTGCATCTGAATCAATTAATTCTTTTTCCGATTTGCTGCCAAGGTTCGTTCCTGCCTTGAGCATTTCTAGACCATATGTCTCATAGTCAACATCAGCAATCTTAGCTAATTCCTTAACTGCTTCTTCATCAGCAGGCGTAGTTGTAGGTGACTTGAATAATAGAGTATCAGAAATAATTGCAGACAACATCAAACCAGCCAGTTTAGCAGGTACTTCCACATTATTTTGCTTGAACAGCTTCAAAATGATTGTACTTGTACAACCAACAGGTTCAGCATAGTAATACAGTGGAGCAGCTGTTTCAAAATTAGCAATACGATGATGGTCAACAACATGTGTGACTGTAACATCTTTAATATCATCAACACTTTGTTGAGCCTCGTTGTGATCTACAAGCATTACAGCATCAACTTCTTTGCTCACTTCTGTCACCACGCGTGGTGCCTTCTCAGCAAAATGTTCTAGAACAAACTTTGTTTCCTCATTAGGTGTACCCAATGCAACAGCTTCTGCATCAGCGCCAAGCTGGTTCTGTAAATATGCAAAAGCTTTAGCAGCAACGATCGCATCTGTATCTGGATTTTTGTGACCAAAAACAAGTTCTTTCATCGAAAAAATCTCCATTCTTACTTATTTAGTTCTCTAATTTGATTTAACCTTGATTGCTTATTTCTGTCAAGCGCGAAATATAATTTTTTTCACTTAGAAAGTCATCGAAACTTGCCAAGAAACTTGCAATTCGTGGGATTTGATCTTTATCCTTGCGAAAAACAAAGGACAAATCAAAAGTGATCTCTGGGTCAAAATGTGCCTCGCTGAGTTTCTTCTCATTTTCATTTTGGTGTGAAACCACAAATGATGTCGGTAAAGCAGTATTGACACCTGTTGCCTGTGCAAAATCAAAAAGTTGTTCCGGAGTGGCAAAATGCGCAACACTATGCGGTTTATCAACTAAGGAATTCTTGTAAGTTTCAAGCAATGTACTATTCAAATAATATTTAGGAGGATAAGTTACCCAATCACGGTTCAAGGTATCACGCAATTTGATACGACGTTTCTTCGAAAACTCATCTTCACTATGTAAGAAAATCAAGTTTTCCTCAATGATTTTCTTAGATTCATATGGTTTCCAATTCTTGATACTATCATCTGGTAAATACATTACAGCTAGATCAATACTATTGCTTTCGAGAAGTTCCCAAATTTCTTTGCGAGTCAGCATATGATAAATGATCTTGACATCACTATGCTGCTTGTAGTATTCAATCGCGAATTGAGTAAAGACATGATCTTCTACTGAAGCTAGAATCCCAACACTGATATCTCCTTGAACAGCACTAGTTGATTGCTGAATCTCATCTGTTGCACGGTTCAATGTTTCGTAAATTTGATGAGTTGCATCTAACATTGTATACCCCGCATCCGATAAGTGCAGCTTTTTACCAACAGAATAGAATAATGGTGCTCCAACTGTTCTCTCCAGCTTCTTTATTTGCTGCGTCAATGCTGGTTGTGTAATTCCTAGGATCTGCGCTGCTTGCGTATAACTCATTGTTTCAGCCAATTGCAAGAAGTAACTAAGCGTTTTCGAAGAAAAAATATTCTCTTGTTTTGTCTTCATACATCGATTCTCCTCCATTACTAATCATTAAATATTATTCGCCGTACATTGCTAATCTGTACATTTCATATTTAATTCACAAGTTAATAATATAACAAAATCAAGACCACTTACAATAAAAAACCAAATTTAAATTAAATATTTTTATGGAGAATTATTTTCATCGTGATTATTTATACTTGAGTGATCAGAATCCAAACTCACGATATTCCTTCATTTTTCGAGAAAACAAACTGCTTGTTGTCGGCGGTGTATAAATAATTGCATTTGCTCCAGCAGCGATTGCCGAACAAATAGATTCATCCGAATGACCACCTGTTGCAATCAAGGGGACTTCTGGATACTTCATCCTAATTTCCTTAACTATTTTAGCAGTATTCCGACCACCACTTACATTAATGACATCGATCCCAGCCGCAAATTTCTCATCAAAATCAATATCTGCCGAAATCACAGTCATAATAATAGGAATATCAACGACATCATTTATCAATTTAATTGTATCTACAGATGTGGGGGCATTCACTATTACACCTAGGCTCCCCCAACTCTCAGCAAAAAGGCTCATGTCTGCTGAACGTTTGCCACTTGTTAATCCACCACCTACTCCCGAGAAAACAGGTTTATCGGAGGCGACATGTATAGCCTGCATAATCGCAGGATCTGGCGTGAATGGATATACTGCCCAGATTGCATCCGCATTTGTATTCCTGACGATTGCTATATCTGTCGTGAAAATTATAGATTTGACGTTTCTTCCCATAAATGAAATTCCACTTGCTTCTCCAATACTAGAAGGAACTGGAACTATTTGTTTTCTCAGATTAGTTGAAACATTATATTTGAATGAATTTATTGGACTCACCCCTCATAGATAATAATCGCAAAATATTTACTTGTAAAATATCAGCAATAATTAAAATAACACATTCATAACTTTTGGCAACTAAAAATTTCGTGAGAAAAATTGTGAAATAAATGTGAAATAAATATAGTACAATTCTGTATTCAATATTTTATATCTGAATTGAAAAAAATATATTTGCTTTATGACATATTAATAAATTTGATTACTAGATTAAAATCTAACAATAAACTTAAACTCCAAAGCGTGTTTATAAACATGCACAGCCAAAAAAGCCATGTCAAATTTTAAATTTTGACATGGCTTCTCTACCTGTTACACATTTCATATACAGCAGCACCTTCGTCCGCTTCTAAATACCGTCTTCCTCTGCCTCATCTAAAATTTGAGTCTTTCTGACACCAAATTCCTGAATCCCGTTTTTTGCAGCCTCAACCAGATTCTGTGCAACTAAATGTACATCACTGGCTTCACTTAAGTTAGTCTGCAAACCAACTTCCAACAATGAACCTACGTTACAGCCGGCGATAACTGCAACATCATATTTTTCTTTCTTATACACCGCTTGCTTGTACGGTGTTCCACCGATTAAATCACAGAAAAAAACCGCTTTAGCCTCTTCTTTTAAAAGACTTTCAAACTCATCAGCCAGATCTTCTTCATTCATATTGGCAGAAAAGTCGACATAATTAACATTTGGAATTGACCCTGCAAGCAACTTGACTGTTGATTTAATCCCAGTTCCAAAATTGCCATGACCCGTTACAATAATCTGCATCTTTAAAGAACTCCCATCCACGAAAATAAAATTGATAGTAAGAATGTTAGAATTATCAAAGTCACAGGATTAACATTCTTCTTTTTCAGTAACCAATATAATAGAAATGTATACCCCAGTGGAAGAATATTAGGAAAGATATTATCAAAGAATTCTTTCTGTATTGAAATCGTGTGAGAAGATGTCACCTGTATTTTAGTGACCACATCAATTTGGACATAAGTTGCAATTAATCCCCCAATGACCGTGCATCCAAGAACACTGGCCGCATGTGCAACAATCGCCGAGTTCTCATGTATCTTCGAGATAGCCTTTGTACCAGCTGAATATCCTAAATGAGCTATTGGAATCCTTGCCAAGAACATTGCAAGATACACTATGAAGAATACTAATGGCCCAAGAATACTTCCTTGTTTTGCAAAAGAGGCTGTTACACCAGCAACAATTGGTAAAATCGTGTACCAAGTAATTGCATCACCAATTCCAGCTATTGGACCAAACAGAGCTACACGCAAGCCATCGATTGTTGAACGCTCTTCACCATTTTCTTCTAGTGAAGCCTCAAGACCCATCAGTAGCGGAGCCGCATAATTATTAGTATTTATAAATTGCAAATTAGATTTTACTGCTTCAATGAGTCCCTTTTTATCATCACCATATACTTTCTTCAATGATGGAATCATCGCAAAAGTCCAACCATCAGCTTGCATTCGTTGATAATTCATCCCTGATTGGTTAAATAAAGATAGGAGTCCTAGCTTAGTAATATCTCTTCTACTCAGCTTGTTTCTTGCTTTTTTCTCAGATTCCATCTTCTTCACCTCCGACATTTTCAAGCGACTTCTCCATGTTCTTGAACTTCTTGTTTACCTCTTGCTCCTTCTTTTCCCTACCATATTCAATCCAAGCAAGAGAGGCACCAATAATTGCAACAGGCATTAAGTTTCCGAATTTTATGAAACATGCCGCAGTAAAACCTAATAATAAATATGGAACATACTTGACTTTCAACATACTCTTGAGCAGTAAACCAAAACCTACAGCGGGTAAGATTCCTCCTGCAATCGTAAAGCCATGACTTAACCATGTTGGCATTGAGTTAACCAATGTCTTCATTAAATTTTGTGCTCCATACACACTCAAGAACGAAAAAGCACTATACAATAAGGCTACGAGTACAGTTGGCAGAAGTACAATCATTCCAAATTTACGAAATTCTCCTTTTGCAACATACTCATCAGCTTTCTTTGTAAATACAGAAAAAATTGAATAACAAAATAAAATTATATATTGCATTAAAATACTAAAGGGCAATGATAAACCAATTGCCGTTGCTGGACTATGTCCTGTGGTATGTGCGATAACAACAGTCATTATTCCTGCCATAATCGGATTAGGCGGCTGAGTACCTCCAACAGGAGTCAACCCTGCAAATGCAAGCTCAGTTAAACCTCCTGCAATTATTCCTAATTTCAAGTCACCCAGTAAGAAACCTGTAACGGTACATACAATCATGGGTCTAAATATGTAAAAACCTTCTAACCAAAAATCAATCCCGGCGATAATAGCGAAGATTGCTATTAGAATACCCTGGGTCAACGTAACTGCCATTTAAATCACATCCTTAATTGCTATTTTTCTCTCCTCTGGAACATCTTGAATATAAACATCAATCCCCAATTCGACCAACTTGTTAAACGCATCTTTGTCCGCCTGATCGACATAGACCTTCTTTGTAATCTGAACCTTATCTTCGCTATAATGCATATTGCCAACATTCAGTTCAGTAATTGGAACACCTCCTTGTACCAAGTTCAGTACATCTTGCGGTGTTTTGACAATTAAAAATATCTTTTGTCTTTGACTAGCCTTCCCAATTGTAGTGATCGTTTTCTCCAATGACCAAAAACGAATACCTACACCTGAAGTTTCTGCTGTTGCTGACATCAATTCTTGCTGCAACTCGCTCTTCGCAGCATCGTCATTTGCTACTAGCAAAAGATTAGCACCAATTGAAGAGGTCCAAACAACACCGACCTGTCCATGTACTAAACGATTATCAATTCTAGTTAAAACGATATTTGGTGTACCCATTATAAAAAATCCCCCTTTTATTTGATTAACATAATATCTATGCAGTCTTGCTTAATGGTACCTCGTCTCATTATAGTAAATATTCACTTAAATGCATAGCTTTACTATTTATACTAGATGTAAAGAATTATAACATCTCTGGAAATAAAATAAAATGGAATAGACCAATTGATTGAATAACAACTATTCTACTGCGTTAAATCTTCCTTTATTCACATGACCATCTGCAAATCTTTCTTTTATAAATACTCTCAATGTAAATTAGCTATCTTTATTTCTTTTGGATCCACCTTATTGATTTACTATTATGCTATATTAGATTTTAAATAAGTTATGTTTAAAGTTATGTTTAAAAATTATTTTTATACAGTATTTGAAACACGCCGGCAGCACTATCCATGCTTTCAATTTGCTTTTCCAGATTGTTTTTTTGAATTAGTCTTGTCACTTTAATCGCATCCTGCTTTGGAGGTACTCATAATGGATATCAATATTCTTCTTTTCAACGATTTCGAACCACTTGATGTTTTTGGACCTATGGAAGTGTTCTTACATGCAGATGGCTTTCGGGTAAATTTATTTACACTTGATAAGGCCTCCAGCATCAAGAGCTACGATCAGATCAGTCTGGATGCAAAATCCGTATCTGATATCAATAAAGAAGGAGTCTTACTAATCCCAGGCGGTGCAGCTACAAGAACTTTAATATCCGATACTGCTTTTCTTAAAAAACTTGCATTGCTGGCATCAAAAGCTACCTACTGTCTGACAGTTTGTACAGGTTCCGCATTACTAGCTGCCACACATTTCATGGATGGCAAAAGAGCGACTTCAAATAAGTTAGCATTTGACTGGGTAACGGGTAGCAACACTCAGGTTAATTGGGTCAAAGAAGCACGTTGGATAGTTGATGATCGTCTTTATTCTTCTTCTGGGGTATCCGCCGGAATTGATATGTCATTGGCATTTTTGGCAGATACCGTTAATGAGGAATTTGCTGATAACATTGCTCATGACATCGAATATATCCGCGTTAAGGATAATAATAATGATCCATTTTCTTAGAAGATATTTAAAACTGTGAATTCTAGATACTAAAAAGGACTGGATCAAAAGTTAATCTCTGACCCAACCCTTCTTCTAAGAAACATAATCTATTGAATTTTATACCTTTACTCCAAGTATCCTCGATAATCTGCAACGTGCAATAGTTTCTCTGCATTTCTCACACGCTCTGGAGTTGGAGGTTCAATACCATCAAGTTTATACTTAATACCCATCTCACGGTATTTATGCACCCCCATTGTATGATATGGAAGGACTTCTACCTTTTCAACGTTATGCAGTGTTTTGATATAATCACCTAACTGAATTAAATAATTGTCAAAATCGGTTCTCTCCGGAATCAACACATGACGTATCCACACAGGCTTATTAATATCTGACAAAAACTCGCACATATCTAGAATGTTCTCATTTCTAAATCCAGTAAGTTTACGGTGTTCATCAGAATTAATGTGCTTGATATCTACCAACAAAATATCCGTAACTTTCATTAACTTCTTGAAGTTATCGAACCAAGGCTGACGCCTAGTAAATGGCTGTCCACAAGTATCTAAGCAAGTATTAATACCCAACTTCTTACATTTTGTAAAGAGCTCCAAAGCAAATTCTGTTTGAAGCATTATCTCGCCACCACTGAGTGTGATACCACCCTTTTCGCCCCAGAATTGCCGATATGGTAACGCCATCTGAAGAATTTCGTCTGTTGTCATCTCTGTACCGACATTTTTACGCCATGTATCAGGATTATGGCAGAATTGGCAGCGCATATTGCAGCCCTGCATAAAGACGACAAAGCGAATACCTGGGCCATCAACCGCGCCAAAGCTTTCAGTTGAATGTACATACCCAATTATTTTACCATCGCGCGTTGGAACTTTGCGTTCATGCATTTGTCTTTGTAACATCAGTCTTCCCTCCTCACTACCTAAAATAAAAGGGATTGTGGCCCCCACACTTGCCACAATCACCTTTTATATCATCACATTCAAGTGCTGAATTCTCTATTTAAAATTTTTTAGCTGCATTACATAGTTTGATGGAACGTTCTCGAAATTACATCATCTTGTTGTTCCTTGGTTAAATCTGCAAAGTATACACAGTAACCAGAAACACGAATTGTCAACGTTGGATACTTTTCAGGATGAACCTGAGCATCAAGCAGTGTCTCACGGTTGAAGACATTGATATTTAAATGATGCCCATTATTCTTCATATAACCGTTAATCATGTTGACCAAGGTGTCTTTTTGCAAATCTTCATCATGTCCTAACGTTGTCGGTGTCACAGCAAAAGTATTCGAAATACCGTCCGTTGCGTACTTGTAAGGAAGCTTTGCCACTGACAGCAATGAAGCCAGCGCGCCACTTTCTTCTGCCCCATATGCTGGGTTAGCCCCTGGAGCAAATGGTTCGCCCTTTTGACGTCCATTAGGCGTTGTCCCTGTATTCTTGCCATAAACAACATTTGATGTGATCGTCAGAACAGAAGTCGACAATTTAGAACCACGATATAGATGATGCTTGTTCATTTTAGTATAAAGGGATTTAACCAACCATACTGCAATCTCATCAGCACGTTCATCATTGTTACCATAACGTGGGAAATCATTGTCCGCTTTAAAATCAACTGCAATGCCATCTTCATCACGAATAACTTTAACATGTCCATACTTGATTGCTGAGATTGAGTCTGCCGCAACAGATAGTCCTGAAATACCAGTTGCAAATGTTCGATCCAGCCTTGTATCTTTAAGTGCAAGCTGTGCTGATTCATAATAATATTTATCATGCATATAATGAATCGTATTTAATGCATTGACATAAACGTCAGCAAGCCAATCAATCATTGCATCAAATTTTTGCATAAATTCATCATAGTCAATGTATTCAGATGAAATTGGTTCGTAAGCCGGACCAACCTGAGCCTTTCCAATCTCATCTTTACCACCATTGATTGCATAAAGAACTGTTTTAGCAAGATTTGCTCGTGCACCAAAATATTGAATCCCATTGGCTACTGGTTGCGCTGATACACAACAAGCAATCGCATAATAGTCAGTTCCCCATTGTTTGCGCATTAAATCATCATTCTCATATTGAATAGTTGAACTTTCAACTGAAACTGCTGCTGCATAACGCTTGAAAGTATCTGGCAGCTTTTGTGACCATAACAACGTAATATTAGGTTCAGGAGCGGCACCCATATTCTTCAATGTGTTCAGGAATCTAAAGGCTGTCTTTGTAACATGATGTTCACCATCAATTCCCATTCCTGCTAATGACAATGTTGCCCAAATCGGATTACCTGAGAATAATGAATTATATTCAGGTGTACGGATGAAGGAAACCATACGAAGCTTCATTGTAAACTGATCAATTAACTCCTGAGCTTCTTTTTCATTCAAAATTCCACGTTCAATATCACGTTCAACAAAAATATCAATGAAAGTGTCAACTCTACCAATTGACATCGCAGCACCATTTTGTTGTTTGATAGCTGCCAAATAACCAAAGTAGAGCCATTGAATTGCCTCTTGCGCCGTTGTAGCGGGTTGAGAAATGTCATAACCATATGACGCAGCCATGTCCTTGATCTGGTTAAGTGCACGAATCTGCTCTGAGATTTCTTCTCTCATTTGGATTACACTGTCTGTCATCTCGCCATCACCATAGTTGTCCAAATCATCCAACTTAGACGCAACTAAGTAATCAATTCCATAAAGTGCAATTCTTGGAAAATCACCAACGATCCTACCACGTCCGTATGCATCAGGAAGACCAGTTACAATCTTATAATGCCGTGCTCTCTTAACATCCGGGGTATACGCATCAAAAACACCTTGATTATGTGTCTTTGACAGATCATTAAAAAAATATTCCATTTCTGGATCAAGCTTTAATCCATAAGATTCAAGTGCATCTTTTGCCATACGGATTCCACCATAAGGCATCAAAGCCTTCTTTAAAGGTTTATCTGTTTGAAGTCCCACAATTTTCTCAAGTGTTTTGTCAAGATATCCTGGGCCGTGGGAAGTAATCGTCGAAACGACCTTTGTATCAGCATCAAGCACACCACCAGCAGCACGTTCTTCAAGCTTTAAAGCAACCAGACGGTCATTAAGCGCCTTTGTTGCTGGTGTAGCATCTTCAAGAAATGATTCATCGCCGTTATACTGTTTAAAGTTCTGTTGGATAAAGTCACGAATATCGACCTCCGACTGCCAATTTCCACCACTGAATCCTTCCCATGCCTTTGATTCCACTCTCTTCTCAAGTTGTTTCATCATTAAATGCCTCCTTATGAAGTCAAATCTGGTTTTTATGCAAGCGCTTTCCACAATTGAATAATAGCACTTTTTCTCTTTATAAGCAATAGATTTCACAAATTACAAAAAACATTTTAATTAGTGAGCTATAATGCCTGTTATATAGCACAAAATATATTTTTTTTACTGTGTTATTTTGAGCATTACCAAGTAATTTTAACACAATATTTGTATTTACGGGGCATATTTATATGGTATAAATAAAAGAACCAGGTCAAATTTTAATATTCGACCCGGCTTCGCTTTATTTATTTTGTTTCAAATATCAAATTTATAATATTCACCCAAATAATATTGATGGCCTACATGAATTGGCATGTTATTTTGATCTGAAATTTCAGTTTCCATATAGAAAAAAGGAACTCCAATATCTACTTCCATTATTTCAGCAATCCTAATATCTGCAACACACAGCTCTAAAGTTGTTTTTCCTGGATTATCAGGATAAATATTATATTTTTTATCTAACAAATGATATAGAGAACCATTTAAATCTTCATCTAACAAGAATTCAAATCTTTTTTGTGGGAAATAATTATTTTCAAACATTATTGGTCTACCATTTGCCAATCTTTTTCGCTTAATTAAAATAACTTTTTCGTCTTCCTCAAGATCCAGCTGCTTTTTCAATTCACCTGTTGGATTCATTACCTTCTTATCTAATAAGAGGGTCTTAGGCACTAGACCGTTTTCTGTACAGCTGTCTGTAAATCCACGAACATATTCTATCTTTCTACTCACTTTTCTATGATTGACAAAGGTCCCAATTCCCTGCTGTCTGATTAAGTCACCATTATCAACTAAGCCATTCATTGCTTTTCTAACGGTCACTCGACTAACATTAAACATTTTTTGCAATTGTGACTCAGTGGGTATTTTCTGTCCATGTTTAAATTTGCCTGAATTTATACTATTTTTAATATCGTCTTGAATTTGAAGATAAAGCGGCCTCATTGAATTGCTATATTTCATTAAAACCTTCCCATTCTGTATAAAATTAATATTTCGCTCCAAAACCAAATGATCCAGCTACTTGACAAGATTTGGCAGCAAAAATATTGGCTTTAGCCATCGCTTCTTCAACACTATCCTTACCTGACGACAGATATGCCAACAAGAATGATGTTATAAACGCATCACCTGCCGCCATAGTATCAACTGGAACAATATTATTTGGTTTTTTCTCAAAGAAATTCTTACCGTCAAATGCTATAGCAGACTTGGAACCACGAGTGGCCAATAAAACTTTATTATTGCTAGTATAATTTCTTTTCAAAAAACTCTTAACGTAATTGCTGTCTTTACCACTTAGTGAGAAGAAGCCATAATTTATTTTGCTAATTATACCATCAACTTTCTCAGTAGTGAAGTTATCAGAAAAATCATATGACAATAAAACATTCATTGCTTGTAACTTATCTAGTAAATGATCGACCTGACCATAAAGTCCAATGTGAATCAAATCAAAGTCTCTTAAATAATCATAATCTTCTTTATTTAATTTCAATAATTTTCCCGACGAAATTCCTCCCTTATTGCTACCAACAAAAACTCGATCACTATCTAGAACTTTAACTTCTGAATAACCATTTTCCCCGTTTCTTGTTCTACTATGGCTCCTATCAATTTTTAAACTATCAATAACTTCTTTTAAATATGATCCCTCTTTATCAGAACCAAAAACACCTAGGAAACTCGCTTGTTGTCCTAGCTTTTTAGCAAAAGCCGCAAAGTTCAATGCATTTCCACCTGGATACATTATATGTTTATTAATATATTTATCGACCACTGCATCTCCTAAACCTAGAACATTCATTTAAAAACCACCTTAACTTAATATTCAACTTTACCCATATATCTTCTGATATCTAACGGATGATTACGTACATTACCTAAAGCTTTTCGGTACTGTGCTAGCACGCTGTAAAATAAAATCGGATTAAAATACTCAGCGACTTCTTCATCAATTAGATCCAGCCCAAGTTCTTTCGCATCAATTATTTCTATTTTTTTAGCATAGGAATTCAAAAAAGACTTTACTCTTTCATCTAGATATCTAGTTTTACCAACACTCAATGTCAATATAAATGGTAATTCTTTATCCGTAACTTCAAATGGACCATGAAAAAACTCACCAGAATTTATCGCAATTGCATTTATCCATTGCATCTCCATTAATGAACAAATTGCAAAACCATATATTTGACCAAATGTAGCGCCACTTCCAATTACATTAAATAATTTTTCATCTGCTCTTGCAACCGCAAAATTTTTTGCTCTTTGTTGAACAAAATCTTCTGCATTTGCAACTATTGAATTGATTTTTTTTAATCCATCTTTAAATTTACTATAATTCTCAAAACCCTCAATTTTTCTTAAAACCTCAACAGTTAGATTCATAATCAACGCCATAGGATTATTATCAACTTCACGCTCGTTGCCCCAATCATATACATAGCTATAATCTGTTATTTTCAACAAATCGGCGTTCTCATTGAAAGTAAAACCGACAGTTTGTGCACCGGCCTTTTTTGCTATTATTCCTGCATCTACGGTTTCTGGTGTATTCCCACTATGAGAACACAAAATAACTAGAGATTGTTTGCCCAATCTTTTAGGTGTAGCTTTTGCAAATTCGTTACCAGTAACCCAACCGCTAACCAAGGACATTGATTCGTGCATTATTAAATAGTTGGACACATACATATCAACCAATGATCCACCACAAGCTACAAAATAAATTTCTTTTAGCTTTTTATCACTCTTTTGTATTATATTTTCTGCAATTGTTGCTATGTCCATTAAAATTCCCCTCGTATCTTTCATTTATGTTTACTAAACTATCGTTAATTATTTACCGTATTTGTCTTGTAATTGTTTTGCCTCGTTGAACATTTTTGTATCTTCGCCATTTTTTTGAATCTGCGTAATGACCTTGTTAACTCTTTTCCTTAATTCTTTATCACCCTTTCGAACTCCAATATTATTTGTTTGTGCATCTTTTTTAACAGGAACATTCACTTTTGCAATTGCATATTTATCAGGAAACTTAGAAACATATTCGGTTGCAATCGCTTGACCAAGAACTACCCCATCTAATTTATCTTGGGATAACTCTGTTACTAAGCCCGTAACTGCACTTTCCACAATCAAAGTACTCTTTTTAAAAATCTTTTTTGCCTCTCTCTCCTGACTGCTGCTCTGCTGAACTCCAATATTTTTACTTGTCAAGGATTTGACAGAGTTATATTTTTGGGAATTACCCTTCCTTACCAATAAAACATCACTTGCCTTATAGTACGGTTTTGAGAAGCTAATATATTTCTCGCGTTGTTTAGTTACCGAAAGTCCGGCTATAATCAAATCAATTTTATTTCCACGTAAATCAGTGATCAACGAGGAAAATTCTTCATTTTGAATTTTTAACTTAACATGCAATTCTTTAGCTATCTTTTTTGCAATCATCATATCATACCCAACAATCTGCTTTTTCCCATTCTTTACTATGGGAAACTCAAATGGTGCAAAATCTGCAGAGGTTCCTACAACTAATGTACCTTTATCCTGAATTTTTTTTACGCTATTGTCTTTATTATTAGAATTACTGCTGGAACAACCGGCCGCTGATACTATTAAACCCAAAAGTAAAATAGTTAAAATCAATTTCTTGTATATTTTTTTCATTTCTAATCTCTCCTTTTTCTGGCACTCATTTCTCCCTATTAGTTCTTGCACTAAAAGATGTATCAAAGTTATATTTATTTGAGTATCCAATAACTTATAACTTTATAAGTACATATAATAATATGTATTAAGTCGTATTATATAATGTTAAAAACATTTTTAATTATATTCTTAATATTCTAAAAAGACAATAATAAGTTTAATTTTTTTGTATTTAATAAAGTTTTAATAAAATATTCTTATTTGTCAATGAAAAAATAGTAATTATCTTTCAAAACATAATACAAAAATAAGAAGCCATAGAATGCTGACACATCTATAACTTCTCACTTTGACTATTTTATTTAGTTATTATCAAAAACTTTTTTACGCAGGTTATCGCACATGTCGCAATTCCTATAACTCCAAACGTAATTGCAAAACCAATCTGATCAATCAACCATCCGATCACCGGAAACAGCACAATCATAAAAGCTGAAAAAATCACACTCGCGACGCTCAGCAGCGTTGCTCTTTGTTTTGATTCAATTAGATCATTGTAATAGTTACTGAACAATGGTCCAACCACAGCGCTTAATACCCTGAGAATCATGAACAACAGCAGCATAATTATCCCATTTCTAAAAAACATTAAGGAGATTAATCCTAGTATTGGAACTACTAGAAATCGCAGGATAGTTAGTTGGCTAAAACATCTTGTAATCCTAGGAGTTACGCTAATGGAAAGGACGGCCATAACCGAAGAAACAATAATAATCCCAGAGATCATAAATCCAGAAAAACCATTACTTTTCATGATAGATTGATAGTAATAATAATAACTAGTACAAATCAAATCAATCACAGCCTGATATATCATCAAGTTACGCAAAAATTTTTCTTTCTTCAAAATGGACCAAGAAGATTTAATTAACTCTACAATCGTTAACTCCGCTTCTTTGACAGCGTCAACAGTGTCAGTTTGAACTTGATTATTCTTGAGCGGCTCTTTCAAAAACAACACTGAAACAAGTGCCAACATTCCAACTAAAATCGCAATTACATAAGTTAGTTCAAAATGCCAATGAACAAAAAAGCCCGCTACAACAACACCCAATGTGTCTGCAACCTCAAAAATAATTTCAGTTTTACTGATGATCTTTGGAAAATCAGAAGTCTGCTGATTCTCAATCAGTGAGTCATACATTAATGCATCAATCGTTCCAGATTGAAGATTATATGAGAATGCACTTAGTATAAAACTAAAAGCAAAAAGCCAAAAAGAATGTGCAAAGAGCATTATCACAGCCGATAAAATTGACACGACCCTACCTGCAACCAATACTTTTCTATATGAAAAACGATCAGCCAGTAATCCGCTTGGAACTTCAAACAAAAAACTTGCAATATGAAAAATACTTTCACATAGACCGACTTCAAACAGTGTCAAACCAGCATGCTGCAGATACATCACCCAAAGTCCTGTCACTCCAAAGAAAGAAAAAAAGCTGTAATAGTAACTGTATTTAATATTCTTATGATATTTAATTTTCAATTTTTACACTCCAATGATTTAGAAGATTACAAAAATCTCCCATTTTTTATATTCATTAGAGTGCTGCTACATATGTGATATACTTTTTCTTTGCTAACCATTCATGCAAATCTATTCACCTACTTCTGAAAAATCAGCCTGAATATCACTGAGGGACTTTCCATACACCTGAAGGACAATCTTATTCCCTTCATACCTATACTTATTGACAATATTAGCCCTATTTACAAAGCTTAACGCAGATGACTTATCTTCTTTGTGATTTATGACCAACTCTGGAACATAAAGCATTTTTAAGCCAGCTTTTTCAAACAAAACTTTTAGAATAATTTCTTCACCATATAGAAAAGTCTTCGGATACAAACCTGGGAACTTCTGAAAATAATTTTTCGTCAACAAAATCGCTGAACCATGAAGATAGTCTTTCCCAGATAACACAACAGTTTCTTCATTTTTTATTACCTTGGATTTCTTCATATGCTTAATTTTGCTAATCTGATCACCAAAATTTTTGTATAACATTTGTTTGATTTTTTCTTTTAAATCAGGATGTTCATAATTGTTTACCAATTCCGTAAGATCTTTTTCTGATGTTTTTTCACTTAAAGGATTTTGATCAAATCCTTGTTTACCAATAATTGCTGTTCCAATTGCACCTACATCATCTGGAATCTTTAAACTGACAAGTTGTTCCAAGTAATTAGAATCAGAAAAAACTAAATCATTGTTGCACAAGAATATATTATCTACATCTAACTGCTCACGTAAATAATTAATTCCCAAGTTATTCCCCTTTGCAAAGCCAAGGTTTGTTGATGACTTAATAAAAAAAATGTTCTTATACTTCGTTATTGCCTTTTCTATTGCAGGAACAGACCCATTCTGGGAACCATTATCGACCACTACTATTGGTATATCTTTAAATGTTTGATCCCTAATTGTATCTAAACATTCGATAGTATCTTCATAGTTCAGATAATTTAGTACAACAATCCCATACTTATTCATTTTCTAAATCCTTTCATAACTCGTATACACCTGTATTACATTCGGTTTAACATTTCATTTAGTGCGTCTTGCCATGTTGGAATTTTAAATCCTGTAGACTTTACCTTACTTAAATCCATGATTGAATGTGCTGGTCTTGTTGCTTTTTGTGGAAATTGCTCACTTGTTAGCGGCTCTACAACAACATCTTCATCCTTTAAGATCTCACTTGCAAAGTCATACCATGTACATGTGTTGTCATTTGAAAGATGATAGATTCCGTAATCAACGTGATTTTCAACTGCATAAGTCATAAATTCTGCAAGTGTTCTCGTCCAAGTTGGTCTCCCAAACTGATCCGCGACAACGGTTACCTTTGGATGCTGCTTCGCAAGGCGTTGCATTGTAAAAACAAAATTCTTGCCATATTGACCAAATACCCATGACGTCCTGATAATATAGTATTTACTTGCAAAATTTTGGATTGCCTTCTCACCTGCAAGCTTGGCTTTACCGTACTCATTCAGTGGGTTAGTTTGTGCCTCGACTGTGTATTCTCCATCAGTCAAATTACCATCAAAGACATAGTCGGTACTAATATATACAATAGTTGCATCGACTTTTGCAGCTGCTTTCGCCATATTGACAGTACCTACATTATTAACCAGATAATTTAGCTCTTTGCCATCATCCTCAGCGGCATCGACTGCTGTATAAGCTGCGCAATGATAAATTACTGAAGGTCTAAGTTTCTCAACATATTGCATAACACTCTTTTCATCAGTAATATTCAATTCTTTTGAACTTGGTGCAACATATTCGATCTTTTTTTCATCAAGCAAGTATCGTAATTCCGAACCAAGTTGTCCGCTTCCACCTGTAACTAATATCACTTTGTCACCTTCTCAATCAGCATCTTATTGACCATTCTTTGCGTAGTTTGCTTCAACTTTTGCTTTCTCTGATTTCCACCAATCTTCATTTTCCGTGTACCACTTGATTGTCTCTGCTAATCCTTCACGAAAATCTGTGAATTGTGGCTTCCATCCTAATTCTGTGCGCAGCTTTGTTGAATCGATCGCGTAACGTAGATCATGTCCGGGACGATCAGCTACGTGCTCATATTCATCGCTTGGGTGACCCATCAATTCAAGAATCATTTCCATTACTGTCTTATTATCTTGCTCTCCATCTGCACCAATCAGATAAGTCTCACCGATTTTTCCTTTTGTCAGAATTGTCCAAACAGCTGATGAATGATCATTCGTATGAATCCAATCACGTACATTCTTGCCTGATCCATATAACTTTGGCTTGATTCCACTCAAGATATTTGTAATCTGGCGCGGAATGAACTTCTCAATGTACTGATATGGTCCGTAGTTATTTGAACAATTTGAAATTGTTGCCTGTAGACCAAATGATCTGACCCAAGCTCGAACCAGTAGATCGGAACCAGCCTTTGTTGATGAGTATGGACTTGATGGTCGATACGGCATTTCCGGTGTGAATTTCTCACCCACGCCCTCACCATGACCTGGCAAGTCTTCACGTAAAGGAAGATCACCATACACCTCATCTGTTGAAACATGATGGTAACGTACATTATATTTACGACAAGCTTCAATCAATGTATACGTACCAATCAAGTTCGTCTGAATAAAAGGCGTTGGATCCTTCAACGAATTATCATTATGCGATTCGGCCGCATAATGCACGACTGCATCCGCTTTTTGGATCAATGAATCAACCAATGGTGCATCTACGATGTCCCCAACAACTAATTCAACACGGTCAGCTGGTAAGCCTGCAAGATTTTCTTTATTGCCAGCATATGTCAACTTATCCAAAACAGTCACATGGATCTCTGGATGGTTATTGACTACATAATGTACAAAGTTAGAGCCAATAAAACCTGCTCCGCCTGTCACAATAATATTTTTCATGACCAATCCCCCTATATCTCGCCATAGACAAATGGATTATCTGCTTCAAATTCCTTGAATGTTGGATGCTTCTTATCCTTTTCTGAAAGAATTGCATTCTCAATATCAATTGGCCAGTTAATTGCCAGTGTTGGGTCATCAAAGGCAATTCCACCATCTGCTTGCGCGTTGTAGTAATTATCGCACTTATATAGAAAGTTGACATTATCCGTTAAAGTCACAAAACCATGCGCAAAACCACGTGGAACAAGTAATTGACGATGGTTACTTTCTGAAAGAATGTAACCCTCCCATTCACCATAAGTTGGGCTTCCCTTACGAACATCAACAATCACATCAAGCACAGCACCTGTAACTACGCGAATTAATTTTGTCTGTGCCGCTTTTCCTCGTTGAAAATGCAAGCCACGCAAAACACCGGCTTGACTTGACAACGAATGATTATCTTGAATAAAGTCGAAATCGATCCCTGCAGCTTTAAAGTCTTTATCTGAATAACTTTCAGTAAAGAATCCCCGGTTGTCACCAAAAACCGCCGGTTCAATTATTTTGACATCTTGTAACTTCGTTTCTGTAATCTTAAGCTTTCCCATCTTTAACCCTCACTCGCTAATCTTAGTAAATATTGACCATACTGATTCTTCTTCAAAGGTTGTGCTAACACAGCTAACTGTTCTCTACTGATGTAACCCATCCGATATGCGATCTCTTCTAAGCAAGCAACTTTTTGATTTTGCCTTTTTTCAATCGTTGCAATAAACGATGACGCTTCCAGCAATGACTCGTGGGTACCCGTATCCAACCATGCAAAACCACGACCCATCAGTTCAACTGACAAAGTCCCGCGTGAAAGGTATTCCTTATTAACATCCGTAATTTCCAATTCGCCACGTGGTGAAGGCTTGATATTTTTCGCGATTTCCACAACATCATTATCGTAGAAATAAAGACCTGTGACCGCATAATGTGACTTTGGATGCTCTGGTTTTTCTTCAATTGACAAAGCATTCATGTCTTTATCAAAATCAACTACGCCAAAACGCTCTGGATCGTTTACGTGATATCCAAAAACAGTTGCTCCATGTTCTTTTTCAGCTGCATGCTGCAACATCTTAGAAAGGCCGCCACCATAGTAGATATTATCTCCTAAGACAAGACAAACACTATCATTGCCAATAAAGTCGGCCCCTAAAATAAAGGCCTGTGCTAATCCTTCCGGCTTAGGTTGGACCTTATATTCAATATGTAGACCAAGTTCATGTCCATCCCCAAATAATTCTTCAAATCTCGACTCATCTTGTGGCGTTGAAATGATCAAAATATCCTTGATTCCTGCCAACATCAATGTAGACATTGGATAGTAGATCATTGGCTTGTCATAAATTGGCATCAATTGTTTTGATGTCGCACGTGTCAATGGATACAAACGTGTACCTGAACCACCAGCTAAAATTATTCCTTTCATATCTGTCCTCCAAAAATTAAATTTCGGCTAACTGCTTAATAACATTTTTCGTAAAATAGCCTGAACGCAGTTTTTCTGCCAATTTAACAACATTATCCTTTAGAACTAGATAATCCTCTTCTGACAGATTATCTAACAAATCATCCAACTCCTCAAGGCTATCAATAACTACTCCTATTTTATTCTCTAACACGAAATCCGCAAGTGCTGCTTTGCTCCAAATGATAACTGGAATTCCTGTACTTATATAAAGTGAGGCTTTGTGCGGATTGTTAAAGAGCTGATAATGTCCAAATGTTCCTGCGCAAGTTTGAATCTCAGGTCCATCCCAAATCAAGCCAAAATTCTGTGTCAAATGGCTAGGCAATTCCTCAGGCGTAAACTGGCCTGAATAAATTATATTGCTCGAATGCACTTGGGGCATATCTGGACCAAATGTGTAAAGTTGATGTTTCATCTTAAGTTTAGACAAAAAAGTCGATTTAAACAATGCCCCCGCAAAACAAATAGTCTTTTCATAAGGTACGTTCTCTTGGATTGGTACAGGATTATCGTAGTCAAAAATTCCCAAAACAATCATTGGTGTTAATACCTTTTTTTCTCTAAGCCAAGTTTGCATTCTTTTATTATGAACTATCAATACATCTGCTTTATTAAAAAGTTTAATCTCCCATTCCTGCTTTTTCCCATCACCATTACGTTGTAAACTTTGTACATCATGAATCCAAATAATTAATTTAGTTTTTTCTTTTTTCTCTAGTCGTTTGACAAAATTGTCAACGATATATGGTGAAGGAATTGGGTGTTGCAATATTACATTATTTATTTCATCATTTGAAAAAAATTTTTTTAAACGAAAATGTGTGTACCAGATTCTTGAAAATTTGTTGGTCTGGTATGGATTTATCATAAAAGAAATATAGTTATCCCTTGCTAAAAAGTTGATTATATCTTCTTTCGCTTTGCTTCCACCCATTTTACCAGGCTCCCCAGAAGTAACAACATAATTTGCCATTAGAAAGAACTCTCCTTAAGTTTAGAATTGCTGCTCTACTTTTTTTTCAACATTTGCTTAGCTTTATCCACAATTGTTGGTTTTAAAATTAAGATCATACCAAAATAAATAATAATTCCAAGCAGAACTTCTAGAAAAAGTGAAAGCACACTTGTCCTCACTGAATTATTGATTTTGAAGACAGGAACAAACATAACAATTCCTGCTACAAAATACTTACTAACATTTTGAAATAGCTTTCGATACTCGACTTCCTTCCGGATCGCCCAAAGCTGGTAGCCTGTCACACATATTTCTGAAATTACAGTCGCCAAAACAGCTCCTGCTAATCCTCCAAAATAAATTAGTGGTAAATTCAAAATAATATTAACAATTGCTCCTACAAGTACGGAATTTGTATATTCTTTTGTACGATTTGTCGGCAATAAGAATTGGGTCCCGATTGCATTACTCCATCCTATTAGTAAAATAACAGGTGATTCAAGTAATATTGCCCCTCCGACTGCTTCAAATCCCTTTCCAAAGAAATACGGTCCTAGATGAATTGATAGTCCAGCTAATCCAAACATCATTGCCATCGTTAAAAAAGAAATAAAATCAAATGAGTCATACAACATTTGGTTTACTTTATTTTTCTCTCCATTGGCGAACGCATTTGCTACATGTGGTAGCATGACTGTCCCAGTTGCTGTAGCGACTGCTAGAACGGTTTTTATCAGAGTGTCGGCATTATTGTAGTATCCTGAATTAACGGTACTAGTTAACTGACCTAACATCGTTTTATTTAGAACAGCATAGACACTAATAGCAACTTGCGGAATAAATAATACAATAGATGGCCTAATGTGCCTAAAGGGTTGTAGATCCTTTAGTGGTACTTTAATAATAAGATGCCTAATAAATGGCCATAGTGTGAAGTTCCCCAATAATGAACCCAGACCAAGTATAATAATATATATTCCAATATCACTTTTATCTTTTACAAAAATAAAAATAGCAGCCAATGAAATTAGTTTTACCAGAGTATTTCTGGTTACCGTTTTTTTGAAATCCTCAATTCCCATATAAAACCATGAAATGTCAAACATAACTGCTAATAAATTTAGTGACTGAAACAACATCAATAGAGAATGTTTACTAAATGGCAGATATATGAAGAATGCGAGAAAAGCTGCAATAACAGTTACAGCTCTTAAAATTACAATTTCCCAAAAAGTTTTTGACATTTTATATTGGTCTTCTCTTAAATACGCTATCTGCCTATTACCATACAGATTAATTCCTAAACTTCCAAATAAAACGAAGTATGTAATAATCGAGTTTGTATAAGCATTTATCCCAACTCCCGTATTTGTCAAAACTCGACTAACGTATGTTATTGAGACCAATGGTAACATTACAAGTAATAACTGGTATCCAGCATTATACAAGTAGTTGCGAACAACATTCATATCTTGCTCCTTTATAATCCACATATTTGACAACTATTAATTGTCATAAATTAAAAGTTTTCTTTATTAAAAACTAAACCAAGTGTAATTATAGACGATACAGCGGTAAATCTCAATTAACGTTAGAAAAACGACACCTTTATGGCTTAATGACCAGAAGTTGCAACGATTTCACATTTAATCAATATATTAAAATGTTAGCCCATTTTTTAACAGATAGTGGATAATCTCCCAACGTTAAGAAACTTTAAGCATTATATTCATCTATCAAAATCAATAACTCTTGATTACCCTTTAACAAATATACATATTATGTTGTACTCTAAAAAATATGAAAATACTTAAATTTGCTGAGAGTGGCAACATATCATGTAATTCTTGAAAAACTGATAAAAATTTAAATTGCCATCTCTGGGTAATGCTACTACCTCAGTAAATTACATATGTACTTATACTATCATAAATATAAAAATGATCAGCACCTAAAGATATATATTAATTTAACAGTTCCTTAATAAATAGAATTTAATTTTTAAAATTATATTTTTTATCGTATATTTAATAATTATTTCAAAACAATTTTGCTTCTTATCATAAAATTATACTTCTTCGATGCACCAGCAGATTATTATGCTCACAAAAAACAGAGTAATTGCTACTAAAAAAGCAAGTCTCTGTTTATCTGTTTATTGAATTTAATTTTTTATAAATAATATTTCGAATTTTATTTTTTCATAACAGACAAAACCAATTTATCCTAAGCACTCTGTCCAGGAGAATCTATAATCTAAAAATAAAATTGTACCCTTTTAACTTTCTAAAACACCCGTGTATGCATTAAAGTAATATTTAACGCCATCAATAATTTGACTTTCTCTTAATAATTTACCGTCTTTATAAAAGTAGTACTTTTTACCATCAATTGTCTGCCAACTGCTACCAAGCTAGATAAGTATCTAGATAAGTATGTTGAACTTTTTGATGCATAAAACCCCTGGTTAGTATAACCTCCACTAGACAAAACACTTTGAAATGCGGACAAGTTACTCCAAACTGATGAAACTTCACTTGCTTCCGCCTCAATATCAGAAAAAATTAAAATATCCGTATTAACATTATTTTCTTTCAACCATGTCAGTAAATAATTGGCCTCAGTTTCTGCCTCGGTTGCAGTAGTATATTTTGCGTACTGATATAATGCTACATTTAGACCAGCATTTGCAGCGTATTTCATTTGTGTAAGAGCGTATGAATTTGTATATGATGATCCTTCCATTGCTTTTACGATAATCGTTTTTACACCGAGTAACTTGAGATTTTGATAATTTGTCTCGGTCAGTCCACTTTGATGAGAGGAGACATCAACAGCAGATACAACAGGTCGTGTACTATCACCAATATACCAACTATCTATTTCAGTAGCTTTTACAGAATAAACACTGAAACAAACAAAAAAAGCCGCACTCAGAATTAATACTAAGGCTTTACTCCTTCTTTCTCTACCTAGCATATCTAATATCCTAATTATGTAATAATATTTGGTCAGACTTCATGCAACCAAATCATTAATAATTAACTTTTTAATCAAAATTATATTATTTATTTAGTATAAATCTATCTAAATGTAATGACAATATTAAATTCCAAATTTTTCCACGTAATGTAGTTGACCGCAGATACTCCGGAAATTTGCGTAACTTATTGAGATTATATAAGTTTGGTGTAATCAAAAAATCAAGCCTTGCTTTCAGGTACCCTTGTAAACGAACCTTCTCCCCTTCTTCCAATTCATAATTATCAACAATATTTTGAAAAGATTCGGATAATTCAGCAAATTTTTTTATTCTTTTTTTTCGATCCTCCTCATACGAGTGTAATTTAGTCCTAATATCCCACTTAGTTGATAAACCAATCGTATTTTTTTGATGTATTCTATAGTTTATTAACTTTATATTTACGAAACAACAATTTCCATTCAAAGATGCCAACAAATTCATGTACCAATCATGAGGCAATACAAAATTATAGGTAGTAATAAATTGGTTTCTTAATTCCTTAGTAATACACATTGAACACCCAGGTGAGATATTTCTTTCAATCATATCTTCCAATTTAAAATAATTTAACTCTTCTAACTTATGATCTGAATATATAAAATTTGCATTATAGAAATTTTTTCTTAATCCTAATTCAATCCGCTTTAAGTTCTGGTCCACCAATTGTATTCCAGAATTAAGTGTTTCTATTTTCTTATTTTGCTCCATTATATTTTTCATAACAGCAAGTTTGTTATTCATCCACACATCATCTTGATCGGAAAGAAAAATTAAATCACCCTTAGCGAGTTTCAATAAATCATAAAAATTTTTTTTGTATCCCTTATTTTCAGAATTAATTTCAAAGTCCCAGTTAATTAGATTATTCTCTTTGATATATTTCCTAACAATTTCCGCAGTCGCATCACTAGACCTATCATCTCTTATAATAACCTCATCAGGTTGACAATTTTGATTCTTTATCGAATTAAGCTGCTCGGTAATGAATTTTTCTCCATTATACGTTGCTACAACAACAGATATCATCTAATTACTCCTATAATTAATATTATTTTTCTAAAGCTATACCACTTGTAATTCTAGTAAATAATTTTAGAACATGCAAGTAAGAATTAAATTGTACATTTCAGTAGCTAAGTAATATAAAAAAAACCGTAACCTAGGTTACAGCTTTTTTGTATTACTTTATTCTAACCAGCCTTTCGGATTTTCACGCCACTTATGCAGCAATTTGCGATCTTCTGCCGTAATCTGATTTTCTTCAACAGCGACTTCAATCAATTCGCTATAGTTGGTTAGCGTTACAAAAGGGATATTAACCTCGGCAAAATTCTCCTTTGCTGTTGCTAATTGATAGCTAAAGATTCCGCAAACACCGATTACATCCGCACCTTCATTTTGAGCAGCCTCGACAGCTTTTAAGACACTCCCGCCTGTTGAGATGAGATCATCAATCAGAATTGTTTTCTGTCCTTTTTCAACAACACCTTCGATTTGACGACCTTGACCATGATCCTTGGGTTTGGAACGTACATAAATCATTGGCAAGTTCAATTCATCGGCAATCCATGCAGCATGTGGAATTCCCGCAGTTGCAGTTCCCGCGATTACCTGTGCCTCTGGAAAAAGATCACGAATTAAGTTAGCGATTCCTTTCGCGATCTCCTTGCGAATTTTAGGATAGCTGATCGTCAATCGATTATCACAGTAAATCGGGCTTTTAATTCCACTAGCCCAAGTAAATGGTCTATTAGGTGATAAAGCTACCGCATTAATTTCTAGTAAATCTTTTGCTACCTGCTTCATTATTTCGCATCCTCCCATAACTTCTTAACTGTTTGATATGCACCAACTCGGTCTTTTGCCTGTGTGATTGCTCTTCCTACAACGATTGCACTGCTTTGATTTCTAGCAGCTTCATCTGGTGTCATCACCCGTTTTTGGTCACCAAGTGCTCCTCCTGCTAACCTAATCCCAGGAGTTACACGCAAGAAGTCCTCGTCAGTTTCTTCAGCGATGCTTTTCGCTTCTTGAGCAGAACAAACCACTCCGTCCATCCCCGACTTCTGAGCCAATCTTGCATAATTCAAAACACTCTCTTTTAACGGCACAGAAATCAATTGTTCTTCTTCAACCATTTGCTGGTTTGTTGAAGTCAACTGAGTGATCGACAATAATCTTGCAGTTTGCTTTCCGCCGCTTCCATCTAGTATCCCAGTCTTTGCAGCTTCCATCATCTCACTACCGCCACTGGCATGCAAAGTTGTTAAGTCAACACCAATCTTTCCAAGAACTCTCATGGCATTCTCAACTGTATGTGGAATATCATGGCACTTTAAATCAAGAAAAACATCATGACCCAATGATTTTATTTCTCTGACCATATCAGTTCCTTCACTATAGTAGAGTTCCATTCCTATTTTGACAAATAAAGATTCATCCTTTGGAAATTCAGACAAGAATTGCATTGTTTCATTGCGGCCGGGAAAGTCTAGCGCAATAATTGGTCGTTCAATTCGCATTATCGATTACTCCTAACTTCTTCGATCAAAGATTTCAAGCTTGTTATTCCAAGTTCATCCAGCTTGGCAGGTAATTCTTCAATTAAATCAAGGCAGGCAGTCGGATTCTTAAAATGCGCAGTCCCTATTGAGACAGCGTGCGCACCTGCAAGGTACATTTCGATTACATCATCAACATTTTCAATTCCGCCTGAGGCAATAATCGGCAGATCAATAGCATGACTTACTTGATAAATCATTCTGACGGCTAGCGGTTTGATGGCTCTTCCAGATAGTCCACCAGTTCCATTACCTAAAACAGGCTTCCTAGTCTTGATATCAATTTTCATTCCTAAGGACGTATTAATCATGCTAAGTCCATCCGCACCAGCAGCGGCAACAGCCTTTGCTATTTCAACAATATCTGTAACATTAGGAGTTAATTTTACGAAAACCGGAATATCTGTAACTTCTTTAACTGCTCTTGTTAGTTCAGCCGCAATTTTGGGACTGGTTCCAAACAGCATCCCACCTTCATGAACATTTGGGCATGAGATATTCAATTCTAGTGCATTAACCAACCCTGACGCACTCAATGCCTTAGCAACTTCTACATACTCTGATTTTGTTGACCCAGCAACGCTTGCAATCAGTGGCAAGTCTGGAACTTTCGCTCGTAGTTCAGGTATTTTCTGTGACAAAATCACTGATAGCCCAGGATTCTTTAGTCCTACTGCATTTAACGCTCCATCTTCTACTACTGCTATTCTTGGCTCGGGATTACCTTTTCTTTCATTCAAAGTTGCTGACTTCAAAATAATTGAACCCAACTTATTTAAATCGTACATTTGTGCAAACTTGTTATCTCCAAAGCCAAAGCATCCGCTGGACGGCATCACTGGATTTTTAAGTTCCAAGCCTGGTAATGAAACTGCTAAACGAGAATTTTTCATAAACAACCCCACCTTTTTATAACGATTGTCAAAACTATTTTATAACGTCAGTCGCAAAAGTACGATTTTCCATTGCTCGTCCTAAAGCATCCGCTGTATTCAATGATGTTAGCAACGGAACATTATGCTCAATTGCTGTTTGCCGAATTGTGAAGCCATCAGAGGTTACTTCTTGATCGTGACTCATTGTGTTGATGACCAACTGTATCTGACCATCCTTGATAATTTTCAAAATATCTAAATCAGACTTGCCGTCTTCACCGATTTTATTCACTTTCATTACATGCAATCCGTGTTCCTTCAAGAAGGCTGCTGTTCCATTTGTTGCAAACAAGCGGTATCCCACACGACTGAATCTTTGGGCAACTGGTAAAACAGCTTCTTTATCATTGCTATCAATTGTTAATAAGACATTTCCACTCATTGGAAGTTCCATCTTAGCTCCAGCAAAAGCCTTAAGCAGTGCCTTCTCAAAAGTATGATCGCTTCCCATTACTTCACCAGTTGACTTCATCTCAGGTCCTAAATAACTATCGACATCTTCCAACTTACTGAATGAAAATACGGGTGCCTTAACATGAATTGTCTTGCTTTCTGGATACAAACCAGATTTAAATCCTAGTTCTTTAAGTGATTGTCCCAAAATTACCTTAGTAGCAACTTGTGCCATCTCAATCCCCGTAATCTTACTTAAGAATGGGACTGTTCGGCTTGCACGAGGGTTGACTTCCAACACATATGCTTCATTGTCATGGATAATAAACTGAATATTCATAATTCCAACACACTTTAATGCCACGGCCAACTTTTTAGTTGCATCAACAATTTGCTGCTTAATATCTTCACTAAATGATTGTGGCGGGTATACTGCCATGGAATCACCTGAATGGACACCTGCATGCTCGATGTGCTCCATAATTCCTGGCAATAAAACATCTTTCCCATCACAAATTGCATCAACTTCACATTCCATTCCTTCAAGATATGCATCAACAAGAATTGGATGGTCGATTGCCGCCTTTGCATTATGTTCAAGGTAATCATTTAACTCAATTTCGTCGTTGACAATTTCCATCGCACGTCCACCTAGAACATAGCTGGGCCTTACTAAGACTGGATAGCCAATCTCAGCGGCTATTTTTACAACGCCTTCCTGTGTTGTTGCAGTCTTTCCAATTGGCTGCTTGAGTCCCAAATTATTAATTACCTGATCAAACAACTCTCGATCTTCTGCTCGATCTAGATCCTCAACCGTTGTTCCCAGAATCTTAACACCATTTTCAACCAGACCTGCAGCCAAATTAATTGCAGTCTGTCCGCCAAATTGTACAATTACTCCAAGCGGCTTTTCCAATTCAATAACATTCAGAACATCTTCAAGCGTCAATGGCTCAAAGTATAACTTATCCGAAACAGAAAAATCAGTTGAAACTGTTTCTGGATTACTATTCATTACAATTGCTTCATACCCTAGTTTTTGAATTGCTTTAACACTGTGAACAGTTGCATAATCAAACTCTACTCCTTGCCCGATTCTAATTGGGCCAGAACCAACTACAAGAATTGACTTTCTGTCTGAAGGAACACTTTCATTCTCCATATCATAAGTGCTGTAAAAGTAAGGGGTCTGTGACTCAAATTCAGCTGCACAAGTATCAACCATTTTGTACACAGGGATCAACTTGTTTGATTTACGTAATGCACGTATCTTACTTTCCTTTGAATTCCAGAGTTTCGCAACTGTCATATCACTAAAACCGTATTTTTTGGCCTTTTCAAGTGATTCTAAGTTATTTGGATTCTTACAGATTTCAACTTCCAGTTCCGTAATGTGTTTCAATAAATCAAGAAAATATGCATTGATTTTCGTTAATTCATGTAGTTCTTCGATCGTATAGCCTCTCCTGAATGCCTCAGTCAAGTAGAAGATGCGGTCATCTTGCGGATGCATGATTTTTTCTTCAAGCTTTTGATCAGTAGCTGCCTGTGCCTCATCAGAAAACAGATCTTTTTCATCGATTTCAAGAGAACGAACTGCCTTTTGGAGTGCTTCCTCTGCAGTTCTACCAATAGCCATTACCTCTCCAGTGGCTTTCATCTGTGTCCCTAACTTACGGTTTGCACGAGCAAATTTATCAAACGGCCAGCGTGGAATCTTGGCCACAACATAGTCAAGTGCTGGCTCAAACTCTGCAAATGTCGTTCCGGTGACAGGATTCTTAATTTCATCCAAGGTCAGTCCAACTGCAATCTTCGCCGCCATCTTAGCGATGGGATAACCAGTTGCCTTAGAAGCAAGTGCTGATGAGCGGCTAACACGTGGATTGACTTCAATGACATTGTAATTAAAGCTATTAGGATCAAGAGCAAGTTGGACATTGCAGCCCCCTTCGATTTTCAATGCACTAATCAAGCGCAATGAAACATCACGCAGTATTTGATATTCACGATCAGCCAATGTCTGCGTTGGTGCAAAAACAATTGAATCTCCCGTGTGGATTCCAACTGGATCGAAGTTTTCCATGCTGCAAACGACCATCGTATTATCTTTATGATCACGCATAACTTCAAACTCAATTTCCTTATACCCCGTAATACTTTTTTCAATTAAACATTGTGTAACGGGTGACAAATCCAGACCATTAGCAGCGATCTGTGCTAATTGATCTTTATTATCACAAAGTCCGCCACCAGTACCGCCCATTGTAAAGGCTGGGCGAACGATTACTGGATAGCCGATTTCATCAGCAAAATCAAGTGCTTCTTGTGTTGTATTAACAGTCTTTGATGGCGGAATAGGTTCATTTAAATCATTCATCAATTCCTTGAACAGCTCACGATCTTCAGCCTGATTAATGGCCGTCAGTTTGGTTCCAAGCAATTCGATCCCAAGTTCATCCAATATTCCTGCTTCAGATAGTGACATTGCCATGTTTAATCCCACTTGTCCACCAAGTGTTGGCAAAATTGCATCAGGATATTCTTGACGTATGATACGAGAAACAGAGTCAGTTGTAAGTGGTTCGATGTATACTCTGTCAGCAATTTCCGTATCAGTCATAATTGTTGCTGGATTCGAGTTGACCAAAACAACCTCATATCCCTCTTCACGCAGTGCCATGCAAGCCTGTGTTCCAGAATAATCAAATTCAGCTGCCTGTCCAATAATAATTGGGCCGGAGCCAATCACCATAATTTTATGAATGTCAGTTCTCTTAGGCATTACGTTCATCCTTTCTCGTATCAATCATATGCATAAAGTCATCAAATATATCTACTGCATCATGCGGACCAGGTGCTGCATCCGGATGGAACTGCACACTGAAAGCTGGATAATTTTTGTGGCGCAACCCTTCTACAGTGCCATCATTGATTTCACGGTAAGTAATATTCATTACATCATTATCAACGGAATCCGGAGCAACCGCATAGCCGTGATTCTGTGAAGTAAAACAGATTCTCCCGCTCGCAATTTCTCTAACTGGATGATTGAAACCACGATGACCAAACTTCATCTTGAACGTATCAGCACCATTAGCAAGTGCAAACAGTTGATGACCAAGACAAATTCCGAAGAGAGGTAATTTCTGTTCAACCTTTTGAATCATTTCGATAGCCGCGGGGAGCGACTTAGGATCACCAGGTCCATTAGTTAACAAAACACCATCTGGCTTCAGCTTGAAGATATCTTCTGCCGTAGCATTATATGGTAATACGATTGTGTTGCAGTCGCGTTTAGCTAATTCTCGTAAGATACTATGCTTCAATCCGAAATCAATTACCACGACATTGCGCTTGCTTCCGGGGTTCGGATAAGGTTTACTTGTTGATACTTGAGCCACAAGATTCTTATTAACAACCGTTGCATTTAATTGTGAGAAGGCATGTTCAAGATCATCAGTAGAATCAATTATTCTTCCCTTCATCGTTCCAGCAGAGCGCAGTTTTTTAGTCAGTGCACGTGTATCGATTCCTTTAATTCCAGGGATATTCATCTGTACTAAGAAATCTGCAAAGCTGCTTTGTTGCCGCCAATTGCTTGAGGTACGGGCTAATTCGTGACAGATAACACCCTTACATCTTGGTTCAATTGATTCATAATCATCAAGGTTCACTCCGTAATTACCAATTAAAGGGTTAGTGAATACTAATATTTGATTTGCAAAAGACTGATCGGTGACAGCTTCTTGATATCCTGTCATTCCTGTCGTAAAGACGACCTCCCCAGTAGTTGTGATATTTGCTCCAAAACCTTCCCCTTTGAAGATGCTGCCATCCTCTAAAATCAAATAACGTTTCAAGTTCAGTCCTCCTTTTGATAAACAAGTTCTCCAGCAACAAATGTCATAATTGTCTTACCGTACACTTTTTCACCTGTAAAAGGTGTGTTTGTACCTTTTGAAAAATACTCTTCTTCTTTCAATTCATATTCTGTATCTAAATCAAACACAGCAATATCTGCAGGTCTGCCGATCAACAATTCTCCGGCACTCTTCATGCGAAATGCTTTTGCCGGTTCACTACTCATCTTGTCCAACAACTTTTCCAGTGTTAGCTTGCCACTCTTCACAAAATGTGTATACAACAATGTGAAAGCTGTCTCACTTCCGGTAATTCCAAAGGATGCCTGACACATTCCACCAGTTTTTTCTTCATGGCTGTGTGGAGCATGATCAGTGGCAATCATATCAATCGTGCCATCTAACAGGCCCGCCAACAAGGCCGCTTTATCCTTCTCGTCACGCAATGGCGGATTCATCTTGAAATATGCGTCATCTGCTGGGATATCCTCGTCGCTCAATAAAAGATGATGTGGTGCAACTTCACAAGTGACATTAACTCCCTTCGACTTAGCCAGACGCATTAATTCAACGCTCTCTTTTGTCGATAAGTGACATGCATGATAATGTACTCCTGTTTTTTGTGCAAGAATTAAGTCTCGTGCTAGTTGAGATGATTCACTCAAACCAAGCATCCCAGGAAGACCCAACTCATGCGCGCGCCTGCCTTCATTCATTACTCCTCCATATAGTAATGAATTATCCTCAATATGTTCAACAAGTGGCATTTCTAGGTCAGCCGCCTGCTTCATTGCTTGATACATGACCCCAGCGGTCTGAATTCCACTTCCGTCATTACTAAAGGCAAATGCCCCAGCATCTTTTAGAGCAGCCAAATCATTAATTTGCTCACTTTTTAAACCCGCTGTAATTGCCGCATACTGTTTAATATGAACAACACCATCAGATTCATTTTTAGCTATCACATTTGCTAGTCGTTCTGCCGTATCCGGAACTGGATTTAGGTTTGGCATTGCACAGACTGTTGTAAATCCACCATGTGCTGCTGCCTGACTACCTGTTTTGATAGTTTCCTTATAAGTAAATCCAGGTTCTCTGTAGTGAACGTGTACATCAACAAGTCCGGGAGAAACTAATTTATTTGAAACATCAATTTTCTTGGTATCTTCAAGCAATTGCCCAAGATTTTGTCCAAAAGCAGTAATTACACCATTTTGCACAAGCAGATCCATTTTTTGTAATTTACCAGCTTGATATACAACCCCATTTTCAAGTAAAAAGTCCATATTTTAAAGTCCTCCCAGATGTCTGCCAGCGATAACTGCTTCGAGCATTGCCATGCGCATGTACACACCATTTTGCATTTGCTTTACAAATCTTGACCTAGGTGCTTCGACTAATTCAGAAGCAATCTCAACACCACGATTTATTGGACCAGGATGCATTATTATGGCATCCTTCTTCATCTTCTTGTAACGTTCCAGTGTTAAACCGTACTGTTCGTGATATTGAGCGGCAGAGAAACCAGTCTCATCAGTGTGGCGCTCATGCTGAACACGCAGTAGCATCAACACATCCACCTGTGAAACTAAATCATCGACTTCAAGATGCTCACCATACTCTTCAAATTCTTTTGAATACCAGTAACTTGGTCCTGCAAAAAAGACTTGTGCCCCGAGCTTCTTTAATAATTGCATATTGCTTCGTGCTACCCTTGAATTACTCAGATCACCAATAATTGCGACCTTTAAGTTCTTAAATGTTCCAAATTGCTCATAAATCGTCATCATATCAAGCAGTGATTGAGATGGATGCTGTCCACTGCCATCTCCCGCATTCACAATACCGATATCAAGCTTTTGCGTCGGTTCGAGTTCAATTAGTTCCTTATAATATTCATTTTCCTGATGACGCATAATTGCTAGATTAACTCCAATTGCATTCAAAGAAAGCAATGTGTCATAGAGAGTCTCGCCTTTTTTTACTGAACTAGTAGCAGGATCGAATGGAATTACCCGTAACCCTAATTTGCGTTCAGCCATCTCGAAACTACAATGTGTTCGTGTACTGTTCTCAAAAAACATATTAACGGCATAAATTGGCTGTTCAAAATGTGGAACTGCACCACCATTTTTAAAATAAATTGCGCGTTCAATCAATGCCATAACTTGATCATCATGTAGATCCTTGACAGTTACAAAGTGCTGTAACTTAACGTGACTTCCTACCTTTAACATTCCTTATCTCCTACCTTTCGCTTATTGCTTTCTCAGGAAGAACCAAATTCAAAATTATGCCAAAGACTGTTGCTAATGCGATACTTGTTAATTGAAAACTTCCTAATTGCAAGTAAGTTCCGCCAATCCCGATAACCAAGATAACTGATGTGATAATCAAATTTCTCTTTAATTCATAGTTTACTTTGTTGTCTACCAAGATTCTTAAGCCATTCGATGCAATCATTCCAAATAATAAGAAACTGATTCCACCAATTACAGGACTTGGAATCGAATGAATTAATGCACTGATTTTACCAACGAAACTGAATAAGATTGCAAAAAATGCTGCTCCACCAAGTACCCACAAACTATGAACTCTAGTCATTGCAAGCACTCCGATATTTTCACCATAAGAAGTTGTTGGTGGTCCACCAACAAAACCCGCAATGATCGAGGATAGACCATCACCGAATAATGTACGATGCAAGCCTGGATCTTTAAAGAAGTTTCTCTTTGTTAACTTATTTAGTACCATTACGTGTCCCATGTGTTCGGTCATTGTTACGAATGCAATTGGAGCCATCCCGATGATCGCTGCTGGGTACCACTTAAAGTGATAGTTGACAAACATCGTATCAAATGCTGGCAATGAGAACCATTTTGCTTGTGCAACAGGTGTCAAATCTACGATTCCAACTGCCAGTGCAGCCAGATAACCACATGCAATTCCTAGCAATACTGGTATCATACTTGGGAAACCTTTGAGATACATATTAAAAATAATGGTAATTATTAAGGTAAAAATTGCTACTGCAAAGTATTTCAAATCATAATGAGTTCCGTTCATCATTGCATCTGTGGCAGCTGTTGAAGCAATTGAAAGTCCAATCACAATGATAATCGGTCCAACAACAACTGGAGGTAAAATCTTATCGACCCATTTGCTACCAAAACGGCTAACTATCAAAGAAACGACTAGGTAAACCAAACCCGCAGAGATAGCACCTTGTGCAACAGCCGGATAACCATCTACCTTCATTAAAGTCTGCATCGTCGCAATAAACGCAAAACTCGAACCAAGATATGCTGGAATCTTTGCCTTAGTACATGCTATGTAAACTAGGGTTCCAACTCCAGAACTAAATAACGCAATACTTGGATTGATTCCCACTAGGAGCGGTACGAGAACAGTTGCTCCGAACATCGTAAATAAATGTTGAATCGATAAAACCAACCAATGGCCAAAGCTTGGTCGATCTTTAATGTCTAATAAGGCCTCATCATTTCTAAATTCCTTTTGTTCACTTGAATTCATCTTTATTCTCCTTCTATGCTATATACAAAAAAACCTGAATCTTGATTGATCCAGGTCGGCATAAGGTCAGACCAGATTCCCACTTTAATAAGAAACTGGTTCTTCAACCTTTTTGCTCTCTCTGGAGTCAATTAAATGGTCGCAGCTATTAAATTTTTTCTATCATGATTGAATCTTTTTCATCAATTTCTTCAACTTCAACCACAATTTGTTCGTCAAGTGATGTAGGAATATTCTTGCCAACAAAATCTGCTCGAATCGGTAACTCACGATGTCCACGATCAACCAATACTGCTAAATTAATCTTCTTGGGACGTCCTTGATCCATCAATGCATCAAGGGCTGCACGGATTGTACGACCTGTGAACAATACATCATCAACTAAAATAACTTGTTTCTCGGTAATATCAAAATCAAGTTTTGCCGAATTAACAATTGGTTCGTTTTTATTTGCGGCATCATGGCGATCATCACGATATAATGAAATATCAAGTTCGCCAACAGGTACGTTTGCCCCTTCAAGCTGCTGTAAACGTTGTGCAATTCTCTTTGCCAGATAAATGCCTCGAGTTTTAATTCCAACAATTACCAAATCCTCGATGCCCTTATTTTTTTCGATAATCTCATAAGTCATACGAGTTAGAGCACGTTTCATTGCCATTGAATCAACAACTTCTTTAGCCATTTTTTTCTCTCCTTTTTGTCATTTGTCCATAAAAAAGCCACCTAGCCAAATGCAGGCTAAGTGGTAGACTTCTGTCTTTATTCCGAGTTCAATTAAGACACTGCCTTCTTAGCCTCACAGGACTATGTTTAAAGGACCTTGATTACGTATTAAGTTACTAGAGATTATCTTGTTTGTCAAGATAATCCAACGTTTTTCTGAAAATTTCTGGTAAGGGCACATCAAAAACCAACTCTTTACCGGTCCTTGGATGTTTAAATCCAAGCTTGCCAGCATGTAAAAACTGTCCATTGCCTTTAATTGTTTTAGCTGGTCCATACAAAGGATCACCAACAAGTGGATGTCCAATATACTTTAGATGTACTCTAATCTGATGAGTACGCCCCGTCTCCAAAATACACTTGATCAATGTATAATTTTGATAACGTTTGATGACTGAAAAGCGTGTCACTGCATTTCGCCCGCCTGAAACAACAGCCTGTTTCTTTCGATCCTTTGGTGAGCGTCCTAGGGGTGCATCAATTTTCCCGTTATCTTCCTTGATAACTCCATGGACCAAAGCAATATACTCTCTAATATTTGTTTTGGCTTTCAATTGTGCCGCAAGACTGCGGTGTGCTTGATCATTCTTTGCAACCATCAACAAGCCTGAAGTATCTTTGTCTATACGATGAACGATTCCAGGACGGAATTCACCATTAATCGTTGATAATGGACTGTGGGCAAGCAGAGCATTAACAAGCGTCTTGTCTGGATGACCTGGTGAAGGATGAACCACCATACCCTGAGGCTTATTAACGACTAGGACATCTTCGTCCTCATACACAATATCCAATGGAATATTTTCAGGTTGAAGACTAGTTTCTTTGACCGGTGGAACTGTTAGCTCAATTTGATCATTTTCTTTTACTTTGTAGTTAGGCTTTGCTGGCTGTGCATTTACTAAGATAGCTCTTTCAACCAACCATTGTTTTAACTGTGATCTAGAATATTGGGGGAAAAGTTCAGTCAAAACCTTGTCCAGTCGCCCTCTTTGTTCATTAATCATCTTTTTTTCAGTCATTTTTATCATCCCGCAACATGGCAATTATAATAACCACTACACCAATTGATAGAGCTGAATCAGCAACATTGAAAATAGGAAAATTAATAAAATCAAGTTGCAGCATATCAACTACATATCCTATTCTGATCCGATCAATAAAGTTACCTAAGGTCCCACCTATCATCAAACTAATTCCCAGTGCATACACCCAATTTTTCCATAGCTTCAAAAAAAGATAGACTAATACACCTAGAGCAATAATGGTTATTAAAAATAAAAACCATTTCTGTCCAGTGAAGATATTCCATGCTGCTCCATAATTACGAATATGAGCTACCGATAAAACAGATGGAATAAATTGAACACTACTGTCCAATGGAATGCTGTTTACTACTAATAATTTTACTATTTGATCTAGCAAGATAACTGCAAAAATCAAAAAGATATATAGCGCCATAATGACGTATCCTCGCTTTCGGGTATGTTTCTGTTCTTTTACAGGAACAACGTATGTAATTCAAGCTTACATTATACTGCATTTTAAGAAAATCTTAAACCCTTGTATTTTCAAAAAAGCTCCCCACCATGATGGAGAGTATTCCATGAGACGTAAAAACCGGCACAAATACAAAATTGAAAGTATGTCGTGCTCTATGTTATGAATAATTCGAAGTTAAACAGAAAATTTTGACTTATGAAAAACCTTTGTACCGAGCCAACAAAGAAATTGGTTCAAAATTCACATTTTACACATTTTCTAGCTTACTTCCTATTACCACTTCTCACCTTTTTAATATACGCTAATTATGTCAAAAAAGTTTGATAAGCAAAAAAAAATTATTTTCAGCTCTTAGCCATGAAAATGCTTGACCTTTTTTTAAATTAGTCTTAATCTAATTAGTAATAATTAACGTTGAAAAGATAAGTAGTATTTGGAGCGATATTACAGAAAGCCGATTATGCTGAGATTCGGTTATCGTGAAGGTATGAAGATGGTCTTGGAGTTTAGGCAAGGTGAGCTTAGTAGCTAAACATAGTAGCTAAAGTAAATCTTACACGGGTACACCCGTTACAGTGTTCGCGCATAGAATCCAGTTTGTGCGTATGAGGGCTTTTTAAGCTGAAAACCGGGTGGTACCACGATGAGTCGTCCCGCAGTCTATTTTTAGACTGCGGGCTTTTTTTATTCAGAAACAAATCACGTCGCCATTAATACTGGCTTGTCTGTAGTTATAGAAACAGAATCCAGTTATAAAAGTGACAAATATCTAAAGGAGGCGCATTAAAATGGCTGTAATTTACATTACTAATGGATTTACTCAAAATACAAATATTGAACATCCAGAAACATTAAAAGTACTGCTGTTAAATCTCATGCCTAACCGTGCGGAAACCGAGCACCAGTTTGTCTCTTTGTTGAAAAACTCAAGAAGAGATATCACATTAACCTTTTGCTTGCCCAAAACCCATACTTTGAAAAACAATGCACGTGAATCATTAGAAAAATATGCAACTTTCGATGAAATTAGTTCAAACTACTATGATGCCCTGATTGTTACCGGAGCACCGTTAGATCGTTTGGATTTTGCTGCAGTTGATTATTGGGATGAATTTTCAGAGATAGTAGAATGGCGTAAAACTCATACGCAACAGAGCCTTTTTGTTTGCTGGAGTGCGTATGCCGCTGGAGAAATCGAAGGAATTTTCAAAGGTCATCAGCTTACTAAGAAAATTTCAGGGGTCTATACGACCAATGAATTGACCATCCCGCATTCACGCTACTTCACAATCCCATTACAGAATTCTATTGATGGAACAATTGTGGCTGGAAGTCGTGAGATTGGAGCCGTCTTAATTCAAAACAAACGACTACACTCAACCTACTTGACAGGTCATCTAGAATATCAAATCGATACTCTGGCACAAGAATATAAGCGTGATTCACTTGCGGGGCTTGCACCGCATAAACCAAGTAATTACTTTGATGAAAACAACAAGCCCACTGATACCTGGTCAGCGACTGCTAGTAGCTTCTATCGCCAGTGGTTAGATGATATTACTGAAATAAAAAAATCAATTGCTCTTGGAAGGAATAATTAACTTGAAAAAATATGAAATTGAAACACTTTTAGCCCAAGCCGGAAATCACAGTCAAGAAGATCCATACGGAACAGTTGCAACACCTATCTATCTCTCATCAACCTTTCGTCATGGCAAACTATCTGATGTAGATCATTTTGACTACGAAAAACAGTATGCCTATTCAAGGATGGCTAATCCAACAAGAAAAACATTAGAGCAAACTCTCACGTTACTGGAAGAAGGAACAAAAGGATTCGCATTAAGTTCCGGAATGGCTGCAATCGAATTGGTTTTCTCCCTCTTTAAAAGTGGTGACGAAATCATCTCAACAGATGATCTATATGGTGGAACATTTCGCTACTTTGATCATCTCAGCGAACATTATGGCCTTAAATTTACACAGTGGGACGGAACAAACAATGACGAACTTATTAAAAGAGTCACTTCTAAAACTGTTGCCCTATGGATTGAGACACCTTCAAATCCCACTATGAAAAAAACTGATATTGCAGAAATAGCCGCACTAGTTCATGGAATCAATTCTAATATAAAAGTCATTGTGGACAATACGTTCTATACTCCTATTTATCAGAAGCCACTTGACCTTGGAGCCGACATCGTAGTTCACAGCGCCACTAAATATCTCTCTGGTCACAATGATCTCCTTGGTGGTGCAGTTATTTGCAAGGATACAAAAACAGCCGACAGTTTGACTTTTAATTTTAATACCACAGGCGCAGTCCTCGATCCTTTTGATTCATGGCTGCTTTTACGGAGTCTCAAAACACTTCCACTCAGAATGCATCAACATACAGAAAATGCACAGAATATCGTTAAGTTTTTATCAAATTCGTCCGCTGTTTCAAAAGTCCTTTATCCTGGCAAAGGTGGAATGATTAGTTTTTATCTGAAAGATAAGACTAAATTGGCTGCTTTCTTTGACAGATTAAAAATAATTTCATTTGCAGAAAGTCTTGGCGGAATTGAGTCATTAGTTACCTTGCCTGCAAAGCAGACGCACCATGATATGCCAGTTGAACAGAGAGAAAAATTAGGCATCACTGATAACTTACTGCGTCTTTCAGTCGGTCTCGAAAGTAGTAAGGATTTGATTGCCGAACTAAAAAATGCATTAGAATAAAGGAGCTTTTTTAAATGAGTAAATTCAATACTAACCTTGTCCACGGATTACCCTGTAACGAAAATAAGACCGGAGCAGTTAATCCACCTATTTATAATTCAACTACATATGCCTATCCCGATTCAGAATCTAAAGTACGCTGGGACTACGCTCGTTCTGGAAATCCAACGCGCGAATTTTTAGAAAAACTGGTTGCACAACTTGAAAATGGGGATAGAGGCTTTGCATTTTCATCTGGGATGGCAGCCATTCACGCAGTACTTTCAATCTTCTCACCTGGGGATCATTTAATTATTGGAGACCAAATCTATGGTGGAACATTTCGCCTATTTAATCAGTTCTTCAAGCGCTGGAATATCGAATTTACAGCTGTTGATACGAGAGATTCCGCTGCGGTAAAAGCCGCAATCAAGCCTAATACCAAAGCTATTTACTTCGAGCCCTTCACAAATCCGCTTCTTCATGTCACAAGTGTGCGCAGTATTGCAGAAATTGCGCAAGAAAATGACTTGTTAGTTATCGTGGATAATACTTTTTTGACCCCTTACCTTCAGCAGCCACTGAATTTGGGTGCAGACATAGTTATTCATTCCGCCACCAAATATCTTGGTGGCCATTCAGACGTAATCGCCGGAATCGTGGTCACTAAAAGTAAAGAATTATCAGATAGGTTGTATTTCTCTCAGAATGCCATTGGAGGCGTTCTCTCCCCTGAAGATTCTAATTTGATTCGTAGAGGAATTCAAACTCTCAGTGTGCGTTTAGATAGACAATTATTAAATACGCAAAAAATTGTCGCTTTTCTTCAAAAAAGAACCGATATTAAAAAAATTAATTATCCGGGAATTGAAGGAACTGCTGAACACGAGATTGCCAAAAAAGAATGTAAGGATTTCGGAGCAGTCCTATCATTTGAAGTTCAAAACATTGATGTTGTCAAATTTGTTAATAGTTTGAAATTATTTCAATTAGCAGTAAGTTTGGGCGCTGTTGAGAGTCTTGCTGAATTGCCATCCAAGATGTCCCATGCAGAATTATCAGACAAAGAACTTCTTGCTTGCGGTATTTCACCAAATCTTGTTCGTCTAGCTATTGGCATTGAAGATGCAGATGATTTGATTGCAGACCTAGAACAGGCATTAGCTGTAGCACATTAAGCTAATTTTATTTATTAGTGAAAAGCTGTGTTGTCCACTTAACGGTTTTCATTTTTCACCATCTTATGCTGTTCAAAATTCTATAAAACTCGGCCAGTTTATTGTTTCCCCATATAAATAATAAACCTCGGCTTCTGCCTTAAAACCGATACTCTTGTATAAATGCAGTGCTATCGGATTTGAGCCGTCAACTGCAAGCACACAATCTCTTCTTTGCAAGTTATTTGCTGGAAACCAGTTGATTACTTTAACAATAAGATTGCGTGCAAATCCTTGATTACGATATTTTTTGGCAACAAAAACACCATACAGATAGTATTCAACCTCAGTACTAACGTCAACAGAACAATATCCGACAATCTTTTTGTCATATACCAAGACAAAGTTTTTGTTAGCAGCATCCGCTAACCCTTTTGTTAAATATGTGGCTGCCTCTTTTGTTGATGACTCGGGGAAAGATTCTTTATAAATTGGTACGAGCGTAGGAATGTCTTTTGACTCAAGCAAGCGGATTTCTAAGTCTGCTCTTGTAACCATGAATTCTTGCTCATTTTTACTAAGCCTCATCTGATATTCTGGGTCGGCATCTGCTTCCAAACTGAGGTTACTCAAAAAATCTGGATTTCTATCCAAGAAACTCTTCTCAGAAATGAATTCCCACTTCTGATAACCGAACTCTCGTAAAACGCGGTATGCATTCTGCCAAAGCTTCGTCCCTATCTTTTGGCGTCTGCTTTGTGGTGCAACTATCATAAATACATCAACGGATTCAGTAGTGTCCCCATCTGCATAAAGCATTGCAAAGCCAACTAATTGTTTTACTTCTAATCTTTGCCTGTCAGTAAGATTTTTAGATTTTGCATATTCCATCTGTTTTTATCTGCCTCTCAGTAAATGTCAACTCATAGCAATATTCTAGCATAAACATTACACAAGTTTAATCTCACTCCAATTTACTGTGTTATAATTGCAAAAAATGAGGTGAAACAATTTGCGAGCAGAAAAAGCAACTCTAACAAACCTTTGTATGCTTACCCATCAAGACAAGGTTCTTATTGAAAAGCGCAAAAACAAAAATTGGTCGGGAGTCACTTTCCCGGGAGGACATGTTGAACCCAAGGAATCTTTCGTCGATTCAGTTATCCGTGAAGTATACGAAGAAACGGGACTGACAATTCAAGACCCAATACTTTGCGGGATAAAGCAATTTACAACTGATGAAGATGGACGCTACATTGTACTTCTTTACAAGGCTTCTAAGTTTACAGGACAAATCAAATCTTCTTCCGAAGGCGAAATTCTCTGGGTTAACCAGAAAAATCTTCTCTCAGCCAATCTAGCTGCCGGATTTGAAGAACTGTATGAGGTTTTCACGAGTCAAAACAGTGAATTATACTATTTTGAAGATAATGGGGACTGGCATACAGAGATTAAATAAAATTGCGAAATGATATTACACCAAATTGATAAATTTGATTCAAGGGATTGTGATAAAATGAATAGTGATGAACGTGAAAATCATGGATTTGTCTACGCCTTAGAAAATAAGGCATTTCCTGGATATATCAAAATTGGTCAAACAAAAAATCTTGAACATAGATTGGCACAATTCAATGATACTGGAATCCCAGAAGGTAAACCTACGTTATTGCTCTTTGCGGTATACCTTGAAAACTATAAAAAAGCCGAACGTATCTTACATAAGGCACTTGCTGACAAACGTGAGAGCTCCTCAAAGGAATTTTTCAAAGCTACTTACAATCAGGTAAAAAACATCTTTGAATTACTGACTTTCAATGATACAAACGCTTTATGGATTAGGCCAGAAGAATATAATGCAAAAATAACTGGAAAAACGTTTAAGGTAGTGCAAAGACGAATAGGGACACGCCCAAATCGTAATTTTAAATATCTCAGTATCCCTACTGGAGCAAGACTGACTTTTAAAGAAAATCCTAAGCTAGTCGTTACTGTAATCGATGAAAAAAATCATGTTTTGTGTTGCTGTGGAAAAGCACACACTCTTTCGAGAGCAGCAATATGCTGTTATGATTTCTATCATGCATTACCGAATGAAGAAAAAGGTAAAGACCGTAATGGCTTTGACTGGTTCAAGTATAATGGAATTCTTGTCTCCGACATCAAGCCAATGGTAAATCAAGAACTAGAATAATACTTTATTAAGGAATTACATAAAATGAAATTGCAACAACCATTTGCATCGCTAAAAAGCGGTGATTTACTTTTTGTCCCAGATACAAATGAAAAATTATCGCAAATAATTGCCAAAAGTACAGTCGTCAAGGCTGTAACACGCCCTCAGCCTCGTAAAAATTATACCCACGTGGGTGTGTTAGAACATGGTTTGGAAGGACTATTTGTCTTACATGCAACACCGACAAAGGGATGCATTAGAGAGTCACTGACCGACTTTTTAAATAACCAGCAAAGCATTGATGTATATCGACTTAAAAATAGTAATATTGATCACGAATCTGCAATCCAGCATGGTAAAACATTACTGGGGGAGCCATATAATAGTAGTTTTATAGCTGAACAGCCGGGTTATTATTGCTCTGAATTTGTCTGTGCCTTGTACAAGGATATCTTTGCCCAAACACCCATGTCATTTGGGCCTAACGGTTCAATATTACCTGAATGGCATTCCTATTATAAAAAAATAAACCTGCCCATCCCTAATGGATTACCAGGTTCAAGTCCAAATTCATTACTTAATCAAGGTATAACTGACTTTATTACAACTTTATCAAAAAAATAGTTACGATTTGCCCTGTAACTTAATTATATTTTGTCGTAAGATTAGGGTGTATTGTAAAAGTTATGACTTTTATCGAGGCATCTTCTTCATAGGTTAGCCATACTTACGCAATATCGTTATCTTTGAATCAAAGAACTATTTCAACAGGAGGATAATATGTTATCTCTATTATTACTTACATTTGCCGTTACGATTTCTATTTGTATCGTCATTTTCTTAGTCACTGCCTATTTAAAAAAGACTTCGTGGGGTCCACTAGTTGTTTGTATCATTGCTCTCCCCTTTGTCATTTTAAGTGTTCCACTGACTTCCAACTTATCTTCTATTGATGCTCAGCACCATACTAAAAAGGAAATTCGTCAACTAGAAACTTTACAGACAGTGAAACTCAAAAAAAAGAACAGTACTTCTCAAAAAACTACTAATAAACCGCCAAAAGTAAATATGCTAAGCAATACGAACGCTCGTAATTCAGTGTCACCTCTAGGTTTTCACAAAGCACAGCGTAAAACAGGTAAAGTTAATCATCCAAAAAAACAAAAGGACCTTTTGATCGTAAGTTACAAGCTCAAGGACTCAAAATAAAATGGGGAATTTTTTGGTGTGAGAGTGTATATCATATTTAAAGATAAGTGTAAATTAGGACCTGCATTTTGGCAGGTTCTTTTTTTACAAGAATAAGGAGTATGACAAAAGTTGATAAAATTTAAGTGCTGACACGAAACTATGAACATGGAGAGTACTTCGCTATGGTTTGTAAAACTTAAAAAAAAATTTGTCTTTTTATAAGAAATAAATATAGGAGCCGGCCCAAAATTCAACTTTCGAGTCAGCTCCCAAAAAATAGACCTATAGGGAATGTTATAGGCCTATTTAAAAAGCAAATTAGTTGTGAACAAATTAATCTGTAACGACAATTTACCAATCTGCTTTATATATTCATTTTATCTTATTTATTAAATAAAAAAAGTTGTGTAAAATGAAAAAATTCACAAGCTTTGCATCGCTATTGCGTACTTTCTAATGTAACGATGTAGCAAAAGTAATGATTCCTAAGAAAATACCTGGCAGATTTGCTAAAAAGACCGGCCAATCGCGATTCATCTTGAAATAGGCATAAACACACCAAAACAGGCAATTAATTGCCGCAACCAGTGGTTGAATCGGATTACCATACTGACCATTCAAATTACTGATAATCTGTGGAACATAAGAAACATACATTAAAACTGAAAGAACAGTTGCGATACGTCCTAAAATTTGGATAAATCTTGTTTCTTCTTTCAAAAAAACCCTCCTCAAGTGAACTACATTGCCTATGTACAATAAGTTCAAAGTCTATTGTAGACTATTAAATAAAATCATACAAACGAGAAAGTGATTGACTAGGTGTCAAGACAGGGGTAGAATTCATTAAGAGTTTATATGATTAACAGCGTTGCGTCCGACCACGGCTGTCTAAAAACAACTAAGGAGATCTTCAGTATGAAAAATATTTCAAAGACTTATAAAGAACCCACTAAAGAATCATTGCCAACTTTTTCACAATTTATCACTAACTTCTTTGCAGCACTTACACAGGTTTTTAATCTTCAAAGAAATATTTCAGAAATAAAAACTTTGCGCAGAACTACAAAAATTATGATGAGTGTAATGCTAATTGCAACGGTTGCTTCTTTTGCTTTCGGCAATGATTATACTTTTTCCGGTTGGATTGGCTTGGTAACGGGAATTGCAGTTGTACTAAACTTGATTCTCGTTGATCAAGGACGCTTGACTAACTATAGCTGGGGGGTACTCGGTTGTGTTGTTTGGCTGATAATTGCAATTAACAATCGTCTGATTGGCGACATTGCATCACAATCATTCTATTTGGTAATGCAATTTGTCGGTTTGTACGTTTGGCATAATCAAATCAATAAACAGTCCAGTAAAGATGAATTAACTTCCCGCAGTTTCACTTGGTTGAACGGATTATTCTGGTTGATTGTGACCTTCGTCATCTATTTTGTGGTACTCTTTTTCAGCAAGAGACTAAATGGAACTCAAGTTTACTTAGATGCCACCCTCTTGCCTCTTGGCATTGTAGGACAAGTACTAATGACGCATGGCTACCGCTCACAATGGATCGCATGGATCACATTGGATATAGTCAATATAATTATTTGGTACAATCAATTGAAAATTGTTAGCCCTGCATCCACATCAATGTTCGTTCTTCAAGTCATTATGTTTATAAATTCGTTATACGGACTCTACCTCTGGTACTACGGTCAACAGAAAAAAGTCAGTTAGCTCATCTATTCTGATCAGCACAAAAACAACCGTGAATTAAAGCAGTACTATCATATAATTACTCACTAATATAATGCATACGGCTATTATTGAATTGGCCTCCAAACTCAGCAAACTAAAAAAGCTGATTTTGGGGGCCAATTCATTTTTTAATGATTTTATAGCGTAAATGATGATATTTCTATCCCTAACTCAAACTCATTATTTCTAATAGAACTTCTTACAACTAAAAAGCAGACAATAATCCCTACCACTTAATTTTTGACACTCTAGTTACTTTATTAATACTACTAATATTTTTATTACCAAGTACACGCCCATCCAAAATAATGCAGATGGTAAAAAAGCATTTTTGACAGCTCTAAAAAGTTCCATATTATCACCCTCATTTTTCTTCATGATATCAACAAGAGTTTAAGAATTTATAAGTTATACTATAAAAAAAGGTTATGTTATGTAGGAGGTATTTAAAATGAAGCTACTTTTTCAGAAGTTAACTAGCCAAAATATTCGAGCCGTTTGGCAAATCAGCCGTGAAGTAATGACATTAACTGAAGACCCTTATCCTTACTCCAGCACAGACTATGATAAATTTGTCGAAAAAGTCAGTCACGGTACAGCTATAGTTGCAACCTTGAAAAATCTGGTTGTTGGGGCATTAATTTATTACCCTTCGTATAACTCAAAAGATGTGATCGAATTTGAAGTTTTTATCTCAAAAAGATATCAAAGATTAGGGATTGGTCAAAAATTAATTATACAAATGATCAATAAAGCCCAGACACACAATATTAAGCAAATAAATCTCGACGTACTCTCAACCAATCCTACAGCCATAAAATTCTATGAAAATTTGGGATTCACACGTTTTGTTACAGAGCGCAACAGATTTTTTATAAATGATAAGTACGTTGATAATTACAAATATTTCAAAATAATTAATTAGTATTCTTTTAAAAATATCTTAAATTTACTATACAAATATTAAAAGTGAGAGTAATCTTTTGGTAAAAGGAATTGATTAATTTGCTCAAGAAAATTTGTATCGCTATTCTTAAAGTATTGGGTTGGTTTGTTGATGTTCTTGTCTTGCTGCTGGCATTTGTTAAGCGGCCGTGGTAGAACCAAGTTTTATTAGGATGTAATGAGGTCTATTATTTGTACTTCTTTTATCACATATAACTTTTTTGGGTACTCAGGTATAAATACTATGTGATATTTACAATCTCCTCTCGTATATTCTAAGCTATTTTTGTCTTTTGACAATGCAAAAACTTCCTTTCGTAAATGTTTCGATTGGTAGCCGAAACCTATTATATCGAAAGAAAGTTTTTCTCGCTAAGGTCCTTTGCCTCCCACAAGTAAAGCTTGCAGTTTATTTAACGTACAAGAAGAAAGTGACTGAACCAAAAATTCATTTTGGTCTAGTCACTTATTAATGCTGATTATTTTCTTCAATTAAAAGAATTTCATTCTACTTTAGTTAATAACAAGGCCTGATATTTTTTTCGCGGAAGATGAAAATATGTTGTTCCATCAATATTTTCAGAAAAATCGTTAATATTCATGAGAGTATAAAATAGTTTGTGTAAATGAATAAAAATCCTATTGAAAAGGGAATCC
>NZ_JQAR01000019.1:27894-45665 GCF_001437155.1 Liquorilactobacillus mali | reverse complement strand
TTAGGTTGATCGTTTTTTAATTTATCCGGTTTATGGGCGTTAACATAGTCAGCAAATATTTTTAAAAGTTCTTCGGTTTGTTCGACCGAGAGGTTATTAGCTTGAAAGTACCTTTCTAATAAAGCCCCTTTTTGAATTAATCGGCGAGAACGGGCTTTGCGGGCTTGCCGATTTTCATAGTATTTAGATTGCCGTAATTTAAAATCTTCCCGCTCAATTTTTTGTTTTAAACGCGCTTGCTGCTCAACTAATTTTTCATATTGATTAGGCATAGTCATTACCACCTAACTATTATCGGTTATTTTGAGCTTGATTTAAAAAGACGGCAACTTTTTTAGCAATCATTTTAATCTGTGGAGTGGTAAGTGTCCCATAATCCAAATTGGCTGATCTAATGATTTGCTTACCGAGGTTTTGTTCAATCTTATTTTTTTCAGCTTTAATCTTTTGATTAAGTTGTTTTAATTTAGCTTCTTGTTTTTCTAAGTTACTTTGAGACATAAAGATCCCTCCAATCGTATTAAAAATAATCACCGACACTATATCATAAGGGAAACGTTAAGTCAAAGTATAAAAGTTGAAATAGCGAAGCGGAAGGCATACACTATAAGTAAATTTATGGGAATCAGCAGGCCGAGTGAAACGAGGTCAATGCGCACTTACACGTCATCAGAAATGACGTTGTGCTAGAACCTAAAAACTTGTGTCAGAAGTCGCCTATAGCGACAACAAATTCAAAAACATAAAGCAAAGAAAGGTGGTGACTGATATGGCAATTTTTCATATGAGCTTTCAAAATATTAGTGCAGGTAAAATGAGAAGTGCAGTTGCAAGTGCTGCTTATCGTAGTGGCGATAAATTATTTGATGAAAAAGAAAATAGAAGCTATTTTTATGCTAGATCAGTCATGCCAGAAAGCTTTATTTTAACCCCTAAGAATGCACCCGAATGGGCTAATGATCGAGCAAAGCTGTGGAATGAAGTAGAAAAAAAAGACCGTAAATCTAATTCAAGATACGCTAAAGAGTTTAACGTGGCTTTACCAATTGAGTTAAGTGAAGATGAACAGAAAAAATTATTGACTAAATACGTGCAAGAAAACTTTGTTGATCAAGGTATGGTTGCAGATGTGGCTATTCATAGAGATAATCAAGATAATCCGCACGCCCATGTGATGCTAACTAATCGACCTTTTAACTCAGATGGTAGTTGGGGACAAAAGTCAAAAACGGAATATATTTTAGACAGTCATGGTAATAAAACAAAAACCGAAGCAGGTAATGTTAGAAATAGAAAAATTTGGCTAGTTGATTGGGATAAAAAAGAGAAAATTAATCAATGGCGGCATAGCTGGGCTGTTAGTGTGAATATGGTTTTAGAAGCCAAAAAACTACCAGATCGAATTAGTGAAAAATCTTACTTGGAACAAGGCATTAATGAAGTACCAACAAAACACATAGGAATTAATAGCAAGCGTCATGAACGAGCAAGCTTTAATCAACAAGTAAAAGAGAACAAAAAACTAAATGCACAGTACAATAATGTTAAAGAAAAACTAGGACGGAAAAGGCATTTGGATATGCTTAGCAAGCATTTTTCATTCAACGAAAAGAAACTAGTAAAAGAACTTAGTCATGAGCTAAAAACCTTTGTTAATTTGGAAACAATAGATGATAAACGCAGAATGCTTTTTAATTGGAAAAACAGTCTGTTAATCAAACATGCGGTTGGAGAAGATATAACTAAACAATTGTTAATGGTTGGCCAAGAAGAAAACTCATTAGAGAAGGCTGATCAGCTTTTGAATACTGTCACAGATCGAACGGTTAAAAAGCTTTATCCGGAAATTGACTTTGAAGCAACAACAATGGCTGAACGGCGTGAATTAATTAAAGAAACTAATAGTGAAGAAACAGTTTTTAAGGGCGCAGAATTAGTAGAAAGATTGGCAGCAATCCGGGAGGACTTGCTTACCCAACAGATTTTACTATTTACTAAACGGCCTTATGTTAGTTGGAAGTTCTTATTAAATAGTGAAGAAAACGAAAAAAACGTACTAGAGCAAGTTCTTAAAATCCAAGGCAATTCTTTGGAAGACTTAAGTCATGCAAAACGAGGTATTTTGGAAGAATACACACCAAAACAGAAACAATTAATTGCTAGAAAAATAAAAGAAATTCGAACAATTACTCAAATTAAACAAGTTGTTAAGACCCAATATCAAGCAATTTTACAGCGAGCTTTCCCACATGGTGAATTAGATCAGATTTCAATCACCAAACAAGAACAAGCTTACACAGCTGTTATGTATTACAGCCCGGGAGTTAAACCTTTTAACCAGCAAGACTTAAAACACTGGCAAACAGAGCCGCCGGTAATGTTTAACTCAACAGAACATCAACAAGGGTTAGCTTGCTTATCAGGTGAAATGGCAGTAGATCAGCTGGAAAATAGGCATTTACAGTTGGTTTTACGGCATGACGGAACCCGGCAGTTGTTTATTGGCGAGTGTCAAACTGATAAAACGGTTGAAAAGGGGAGAATAGCCCAAGCTCAGCAAAGAATAAACGAACAAAGGGAAAAAGAGGATCAATATCGTGGTCAACAGTTAAATAGTTATCAGCCAACTAACTATAAACCATTGAAACCAGAACAGTTTTTAGCAATTACATTTAGTGATGTAATAATACAGTTTTTATACGCAAAAAATGAAGAAATAGATAAGAGAAAGCAACAAAAGGGACTAAAAGAAACAGAATGGGAAATGACGAAGAAACAGCGACAACATCAGATTAGAAACCGACATGAAGGTGGGGGATTGCATATGTAACAAGATATGGTCATTATTCAAGTCCGGATTTTTTAATAAGGTCGATTGCTGCATTGCATGTAGATTCAAAAGCAATCCCGTGTGTGTATTCATTAGATCTTTGATAGGCGATCCATAATTTTTGAAGATTTGGGCTTACTTTAAGAGTTGTTAAGACTGAAATATAGGTACCTAATTGATTAGTTGTTTCCCGTTTTGCAGAAGTTGCTTGTATTGCTCTATTTAATATATCAAATCTTATTTCAGCTTTATTCTGATGATCAAGTAAATATAAATCGTAAAAATCTTTCAATCGTGTATTAGCATCAGCTCGACTAACAATTGTTTCTAGTTTTTCAGCAATGATAGTTTCAACTGTGTATGCCATGATTTGAATAGTTCGATCTTCAAGTAGCATGTTGTGTTTATATTGAATGGAACGTTCGGTGATTACATCACCAGTTGAAATATCAATCTTAACGTCAACTTGAGTGGTATAAACTTTTGCACAAATATGAATACGGTAACCGGAGTACTCGTCATCTTCCCTAATTTCACTGATTTTAACAATTGATAGTGTGATGATATCTCCCGGTAATTCAATATCACAAATTTCTTGAAACACACTTTTCATTTTATTTTCCGTAACCGGTAAACCAACAATTGAGGTGTCAATATCACGTGTTGCACGAGTATCGGTACCAATTAGTGACGCAATTAAGAAACCACCTTTTAGTACAAGATTATTTTTGTAACGCGAATTAGATATTCGATCAATTAGGTCATCCAAAACAATCTCTTGAAGCATGATCTGTGGTGTAATGTTTCTTTCCTTAGCCATCTTTCTGATTTTAGCCAAAAACTGTTTCTGATTAGTAAATTCAAGTTTCACAGTAGAACCTCCATATATGTTCTAATTTCTTTTTCAACTTTAAATATTTTTGCGTACGCCATTAACTGATGGAGATTCTTTTTTTTCTGATGAGCATAACTATTCATTGCTTGTTTAATTGTCTCAGCATCGGATCTGTCTCGAGTACGTAGAATGTCACACAAGGTGCGTTCAATATCATAAGCTTTAACCAAATGTCCACCAGGAGTTTTAATTGACGTTATGCCAATTTCATAAAGCTCCTTTTTTTGTCGATAAATCTTTAATGGCGCATCTGTTTTAGTACTATACGCGTATGGCAATGGAAAGTTCATTTCGTAAGTGCTAGGTGTCCGGTCAATCATTCCATAAAGAAATAATGCTGTGTCTTTGAAGAAAATACCCTTTGAAAGACTATACTGCAGCGCAGCAATATCGTCACCAAATTCAAGTGGATCAATATAAACACCTGGTGCTAATTTTTCTAGTTGGCCATGGGAATACATGTTGCGAAGGACTCTAGGCGAGATACCTATTGAATTAGCTGCTTTAGATGTAATTTGGCCACCATTCTTATTCAAGTATTCAATGATTTCATCTTGTTGATTCATTTATTTCACCTCAATATAAAATCCGTTATTTACTCAAATTATAACACATATTGAGTAAATAACGGATGATAAGTTTATCAAAGAAATCAAAGCAAAAAAAACTTTTAACCAGAATTGTTGCTTTTGCACACGGTGGGACACAATAGCTGGTAATGAGTGAATGTTAGTCTAATAAAACAGGTGAACAATATTGTGTTTAAAAATGGAGTAATTACCAACTAACAAATTATAGGCCATTGAATCCGGAAAAGATTCTCGCAACTTTGTTTAGTGATACCATAATACGAACCTTATATGTAAAAAATGAGGAAAAATCCAAAGAAAAACAGTGACGACATCAGATTAAAAGCCGACATGAAGGTGTGGGCGATTACATATGTAACAAAGTAATAGAACAAGCCCAATTAGGAACTTGCCCACTTTGCAAGCAAGGTAAAATTGTTGATAAAGGAAGCTTTTATGGTTGCACTAATTATAAGGGCGAAAAGCCTTGTAAATTTACTTTACCGAAAAAGTGGAGTGAAAAGGCAATTGGAAAAACAGCAATTAAAGCATTGATTACCAAAGGTTCAACCGCTAAATTAAAAGGCTTTAAAAGAAAAAAAACTGGTAAGAAGTTTGACGCAAAATTGAAGTTAACAAATGGAAAAATTAGTTTTGATTTTAATTAATTACGCCTACCGCCCTTCACGTTGTTTCGGTTGGTGAACCCGCTGTTTAGGTTCACTTTTACAGCTCCCAAAGTAAACCTAAACAGCGGGTGAGATTAGCAAATCAAAGGAGATCATAAAATGAACAATGAATTAGAAGTTTTAGCAAGTGAGTTACCTATTTTGGATAGCAAAGAAAATTTTAAATACATTGAAGAAGTTAGCGGTGACGGACGTTATCGACAAGTTGCCTGGCAAAAAGTAGCTAGCAATTATATAGCTTTATATGGTCAAGAAGAGCTAAAAGTAATCAATAACCAGTCGTTGGAAATTGATTTTCCGGAAGAGGAGGCTTAACAATGAAACCAACTAAGGCCGAAGCAGAAGCATGGCGGAAAAAGCTTATAGATGATGCTGAACAAAAAATTTTAGACTTAACAGATAGTGATAAATTCAAAGAATATTTAGATACTTTAGCAAAGTTTCACCGGTATAGCCAACGTAATATTGACCTTATCTATTCTCAAGATCCAAGTGCCAGCCAAGTTGCAGGCTTTAAAAAATGGCAGAATGATTTTAAACGATCAGTAAATAAAGGAGAAAAAGGGATCAGGATTGCGGCCCCTATTATTAAAAAACTAACTCCAGAGGATCAGAAAAGGCTTGATACGACCGAAGAAAAAGCCATAGTTGGTTATCGCTATCTACCCGTCTTTGATGTGGCACAAACTAGCGGTGAACCAGTGTTAAGTGCTAAAGACTTTGTCAAAGAAAATTTGGCCGATCATCAAAATGTGACAAGCTTATATAACGCGTTCAAAGATTATTTAAACCAGCAAACCGACCTTAAAGTCAGTGAAGTGCCCTTAGCGAATTTAAACGGAGCTAAAGGGTACTTTCAACCCAGCACTAATAAAATCGTAATTGGTGGCGATGAGCCCGACAATGCTTTGAAACTAAAGACGTTATATCACGAATATGCGCATAGTCAGTTACATGGGTTAAAATCAGCCTTTAAAGATCGGCCACGAGCCTATCAGGAAACCCAGGCCGAAGCGGTTGCATATGTTGCCATGCAAAATATTGGGGTTGATACGGGCAATTACTCCCTCGGTTATGTAGCTACCTGGGCCAAAGATAAAGCTGTGATCCATAGTGCTTTAAGTGAGATCCAGCAAGTGAGCAACAAAGTGATTGAGCTTAGCGACGGGTTAACCAAACAATTAGGCTTACAAGAAGCCCAAAAAGAGCCTGAGCATGATCTAAAAAAGTTATCAGCCCATGATCTTAATAAGTCCTACCAAAGCTTGCAGCAACAAGTTCAGCAAGCAAGGAACCCACAACAAAAATCAGAACTAAAAAATAAACTAAATGATATACACCATGAAATCAGTAATCGAACACAAAAACAGCTACAAGCATTTGCTGAAGAAAATCCAGAAATTAAACAACCAGATTCTGAACCCGATCAAAGCCTAAAACGTTAGCCAGTTTTTAAGGGACATGCTATAATGTAATAAGAAAGGGAAGCCCTGCGCTAACAAGACTTCCCATGCAAGCCGCTTCAAAGGCGGTGGCATTAGTTAAAAAATGATAGTTGAGTCACCCTGTAACCTAGCCAAAGTTACGCAGGGCGGCTTTTTTATTTGTTCCTTTTGTCGATGTATGTTAGCAACGCTAAAATAAACATTGCAAACAGCAACATCAACGAGAGTGTCTGGAAGACGCTCATTGACTGTGAAACCTTCCTGAAGATTATTCCATGTTCCCATGGGCCTCACCTCGCAAGGGAAAAGACAGCCACCGCCCTTAAAACTTCCTGCGTAATCCATTATACAGGTGAATTAAGTGTTGACCAAGCACAATAAAAATTAAGTCATGGGGTTTCATAGGATCCTAAATTTGATCAAATTAAGAATCAACAAAACATCTTTTGTAGATACCCTTTCTTTAGTTCCTGGAGTTTTTCAAGCTTACGCTGATGAAGGGTGATAGTGTTGTCGAGTTGTTTGAAGAATGAACCAATTTGTTTTTGCTCATCAATATTAGGAATAGAAACAATTTTACTTTCCATATCTCCCTTGGTTACATGAATCATTGTTGAACCATTTGTACTGGATAACAATCTTGCTTTATCCGCTTCTAAAAGTTGCAATGTAAAATTCCTATCAAGAAATTTAGAAAGCTCGACTTTCCAGATGTGATAATGGTAAATAACTTTTTCGCCGCTCCAAATATGTGGGCCAAATGTCGCTGACCAAGTATAAACTAGATCACCTTTATCAACATAATATTTATCACCAAGCTCCATATTAGAGTAGTACCAAGAATCATTGGTATAAAAATTGCCGACGCGAAGCACTTTATATTTACCTGAATCCAGTAATTCATCTTGCTTATATGCTCGTCCGTTTAGAAATGTTGCAACTTCACCCAACTTACGTTGTTCCCAAGCGTCAGCAAACCCTGCAAATCTTAATTGCGGGAACTTGCTACCATTTTTGGGGAACATTTTTTGCAAATAGCCCTGTTTAAGTTCCTTAAGCTTAGTTAACTTACGCTGGTTGACTGCGATGAGGTTGTCAAGGTAGGCGAAGAAAGTACCAATTTTACGCTGCTCATCATCATTGGGAACGCGTAACACAAAATCCCGAACTAAATTAAGACCTAAGAATTTTTGTGTTCCACCCGCATTTTCGCGCTTAACATATCTATCGAACACCGGCGATTTTAATAGCTGGAGCAAATAACAATTTGATATTTTGCCCCCACCCTTAATCAAGGCAACGTTCTTAATCGCAAAGGAGTCGGATTCAACCAAAACAGGATGCCCAATAGTGCCAATCATTCCAAAAAGAATATCACCGACATCTACCTTTGAACGTTTATTGAACGCGGCAAAATCTTCATCTGAGATGTACGAAACGTCAGATAAATCCAATCCCTGGTCTGACAAGTTCTTAGATGTAACAAAAGGGTGTCCATTCACGACATACTTTGGTGAATCATGTGTTCCATCTCGGACGTCGTTAAGCTCCCCCAGCTTACGCTGTTCCCAAGGATCAGTGAAACCTTTAAATCTTAATTGCGGATATTTAGTTTGGTTATCCTTCATTGTGGGCCTCCGGTTTTGACTGGTCATTTACCTGGGTGACCACTAACTGGCTAGCCAATTCATTAAAAGCTTGTTCATGATGACTGATTGCCTCGTCCAGTTGCTTTAGATCAGCTTTAACTTGGTCCAAATCAATCTCGGGTTCCGGTTCAAACGTATCAACGTAGCGCGGAATGTTTAAATTATAATCATTTTCCTTGATTTCCGCCGGTGAGGCCACATGAGCATATTTATCAACATCTTGCCGGTTTTGATAAGTGGTCACAATTTTTTGAATATTCGCTGCCGTTAGCTTATTTTGATTCTTGTCCTTTTCAAATTCCCGGGACGCATCAATAAACAAGACGTCGTCAGTGGTTTTGTGTTTCTTTAAAATCATGATTAACGTTGGAATACCAGTGGAATGAAAAATATTAGCGGGTAGCCCAATAATGGCATCAATCCGGTTATCTAACAGGAGCTTTTGGCGAATCTTGCCTTCTTTAGCACCCCGAAATAATACGCCATGGGGTAAGACAATGCCCATAGTCCCGTGTTCCTGCAAATGATAAAAGCCGTGTAGCAGAAAGGCAAAGTCGGCTTTAGATTTAGGTGGTAAGACGCCATAGTCGCGGAAACGGGGATCAGACAAGCGTTTATCACTGTTATCCCAGTGTGCCGAGTAGGGCGGGTTCATGACGACCGCATCAAATAAGTAAGGTTCGTCAACCGGCCAATCTTTACTTAACGTGTCGCCATTGCGTAAGTGCATATCGTCATACGAGACCCCATGTAACATTAAATTCATTCGGGCCAGGTTATAGGTCGTGGTGTTCAATTCTTGGCCATGATAACTCACAAAACTGGGATCTTGCACATGTTGTCCCACATTCAACAGCAGCGAACCAGAACCAACTGCTGGATCATAGATAGTCCGCACTTGGTTATCACCTGCATTACGTTGATAAGTCACAATCTGAGCAATAATGTCGGACACCTGCCGTGGAGTATAAAATTCACCCGCCTTCTTACCAGAATCACTGGCAAATTGCGCGATTAAGTATTCATAGGCGTCACCTAGGACGTCGCCTTGATGATGGATAAGATCAATCGCATTTAAAGCTAACATGGTATCACTGATAGTTTGATTCCGTTGTTGTAAAGAACTGCCTAATTTATTACTACTTAAATCCACATCGGCAAACAAACCCGAAAAGTCTTGCGCTGAAGATAGATTTTGTGTCGACTGTTCCAGATCATGAAGTGCTTGAGATAAATCGTCTAACGCAAAAGTATGGGCTTGAATCTTGCCAATCAGGGTGGTGTACAACGCTTGTGGTTGAATTAAATAGCCGAGCGTGTTTTGCAAATACTCCACTAAACTGGGCTGCACCGAGACGCCTTCCAATTCAAACTGAGGATCCATATACTGAGCATATTTCCGGGTGACATTTTCGGTTTCGCCTGCCCAATCACTAAAGGTCGTTAAGGTTTTCTCAGATAGAAACCGATAAAAAATTAACCCCAATAAATAATTTTTATATTCAGAAGCGTCCATTTTCCCGCGTAAGACATCGGCCGCATTCCATAGGGCGCTTTCAAGTTGACTAGCTTGAGTTGTTTTTTCTGACATTGTTTAACCTCACTTATTTTTGTAGATAAATTGCTAAATCGTGTTCAATAAACTGCCGCCAAGCGGCCTGGGACTTAATCCGGTATAGTGGTAAAATAGCTGGAATCTTCGGCCCAGCGGCAGTTTGAGCTTGTAAGGCCGCTGCTAAATTCGCTGACTGCGTTAATTCTTGTTCATGATGCCATTCATCGGTACCCACTGTGTGTTCACGCGCCACCCGCAATAGGGCTGTTTGATCTAAGCCCCACGTGTGGGCGAATACTGACGTTTTTTTGACCAATTGTCTCTGGGCATAATCAGCCACCAACTCCCGAGCATTCAACGCTACTGGCTCTTTATTTTGGTCACTCTGTTGCTGCGACTGTTGCATTTGTTGCTCAATATAAGGCATGGCTTCGCGAATTAACTGGGCCTGTTGCGGTTGCGTTTCCGCTAATTTATTCAAACTAGCCTGTACTTTGGCACTATTTTGCAGATAATCCGTCATATGCGCTTGGGCTTGATCAGGTGTCGTGTACTGTTGCTGTTCATCAATCCAATCTTGAATTAATTGCGTCAAATAATCATAATCCACCAAGACGACTGAACCAACGGCTAGGGAAAAGTCTAAGGCAGCTAATTCTTCGGGGACTTTCTCAGGCTCTTGGTTAGTAACCGCCGCTTTAATCCGCAGATATTTACCCGTATAGGATTCTACTTCGGGCTGAGCGATACCAAAGGCCTTTTCACTGTTTTCCCAAGTGAAATCGTTGTACATCGATAAGGAATTCAATTGCTGATTCACTTGGCGAAAGGCTTTCACAAACTGTACCTTGGCAGTGGTTCCTTTCAGGTCATCGGCCGCCGTCGGCGTTTGAGCAATGGCTTTTAAATCCACCACAGCCTTTTGAAATTTTAAGACGGCCTGCTGATAAGTCGGACGAATGATGACATTAAAAGAGCCTTCGCCACTATATAACTTGTAAGCTTCACGTTCATTCGCTTCCATGATTGCCGGTACCCGAAAGGTCACAATTTGGCCTTCTTGTTTTAATTCCCGGTTTTGGAGCCGGTTGGTGCGTGAGTAGGCTTGAATGAGTTCTTGATAAGCTAAGGTGCGGTCAACAAAGAGCGTGTTTAGCCGAGGGGCATCAAAGCCTGTTAATAAACGGCGGACGACAATCACTAAATTTATTTCTTGATCCGTTTGTAAATGAGCAAAGACCGCCTCACGCCGGGCGGCCCGTTTCGCGACATCTTCGTTGTAGAGATTCAAATCAGTTAAATCAAAATTAGTGTGATACTGCCGATTATAATCTTTTAAAATGGTGGCCATTTGGTCATGTTTTTGCGCACTCTGATCTTCGTTTTCACTTAATGAATAAGTAATCGCAATCCGGGGCCAATCAGGATCTAGCTGATTGTGAGTAGTCTTTTTCGCGGCTTTAAAGGCTTGATAATAGCGTTGCGCCATTTCAATGGAGCTGGTGGTTAAAATCGCATTGTAGTTGCCATGCCCCAAGCTGGTTTTACGTGGGCCTTTTTGTAAAATATATTGAACAACTTGTTGGATATGTTCATCAGTCTCAAAGTCAGCCGGAGTTAAATACGTTTCTTCCAAGTCCTTCACTGACATCGCTTGAATCTTGGCTTGAATTTTCGCTTCATCAGCTGTACTCAGCAGGCGGCCTTGCTTATCGCGACGTGCTTTGACGCGCTGGTTTTCTTTCTCGAGGGCCCGGGTTATTAACGTATCTTTGCCAATTGTTGTTACATGTTCGACGTTAAACGGTAACACGGCTTGGTCCTCTAAGGCGTCTCGCAAGTTATAAACATGACAGACTTTACCAAATAGCTCCTCCGTCGTAACTGCTAGATCACCTTTGAGCTGTTTCTTATTTTCATTAAAAATGGGGGTGCCAGTGTAACCATACCAGTTACTATTGATAAACGCTGCTCGAATTTCCTTTTGCATCTTACCAAATTGCGACCGGTGGGCTTCATCAACAAAGAAGATCACCCGTTGCTTTAAAGTTTTACTAAAGCGGGATTGCTTACCGGTTGCCAGCTGGGCTTGCGTTTTTTTGACCGCCCGATGAAGTTTTTGAATCGAGGTGACCAAGACCTTACCGTCATTTTGTTGCAATTTACGCATTAAATCACCGGTGTTTTGGGCTTCGTTAATGGCAATATCATCATTGGCGGCATAGGCACTAAAGTTGCTAGTTGTCTGTTCGTCTAAATCCCGCCGGTCAACTAAGAAGATGACCTTATCGACACCGGGATCTTGCGCCGCTAATTTAGCGGTTTTATATGAGGTGAGTGTTTTACCAGAACCCGTGGTATGCCAAACAAAGCCATCTTGATGGTCATGAATCCGGTGTATCACGGCTTCAATCGCATAAATCTGATAAGGCCGTAAGAGAATTAAGCTCTGACGTTCTTGGTCGATGACCGTATATTCACTGACCATTTTGTGGGCCATGGGAATATTAAGGACTTGGCGCGTAAACGCTAAGCCGTTTTCCACGGGGTGATTATCCCGCGTTCGCCAATTGAACAAAAAGGCTTTATTGAAATGATCCGGTTCGGCATTCGCAAAATACGCCGTACTATCCGGCGTCATAATCACAAACATTTGCAACAGCGAGTAAATCCCCGTATATTTACCTTCCTGCGCGTATTTTTCAATTTGATTAAAAGCCTGGTTAAGTTCGACCGTGGCTTTTTTTAGTTCCAATTGAATTAAGGGTAACCCATTAATCAATAGGGTTACGTCAAACCGGCGATCAGGATTGACATCTTGAGTACCAGCTAACCGTGGTCGTACTGCTTGTCGGACCACTTCATAACTAGATTTACCACCAGCGACGTCCGCTTTCCAAAATAACTCGAGTGTCACCGTGCCCAGCTTAGCATCATCACGTTCAACTTCAACTTTACCAATGCCGTTTTCGGCGGCTAGTAACTTAGCTGCTTCGTAAGGTGTCCGGACCTCAATCGCCCGTTTAACCTGATTAAATTCGGTATCAGTTAAAGGGTGTCCCTGCAATTTAGCATAGTTATTGTTATTTAATTTATCGCGAAAATTAGCCCATAATTGATCCGGCGTCGCACCATACAGGCCTTTGCGTTCCACCCATTGATTGCTTCCAGTCGTTAAGGTTTTAACAACTTCTTTTTCAAATGACAGTTCCAACATAAAAACATTCCTTCCCCCACCTTTAAATTACTCACTAGTTTATTATACGCGAACAGATTGGCAAATAGGTTTCATAATTTAATATAGCCAGGATACAATAAAGCTAAAACAGAGAAACAGCTAAAAATATAAGAAACTAATATTGGACTATCTATTAAATTCGAAAGAGCTGTTTCAATAAGGTTATTATGATCCTCATAACACAAATTCAAAAATACATTTTGTGATATTATTGTTAATATAGGATTAGTATGACTGGCGTTAAAGTGAGCATTGTGAAGTAAAGTGAGTTAAAACATGGACAGATGCCTCACAACGTTAGGTAGTCGAACGATTCTTAGTTGGTTAGAGAACTGTCGGCAACTTTTGGGGAATTTTGAGCATCCATTAACCATTAGTCTGCAAATGGTCGTTTTGGCGTTCCTAGCACTGTTATTAAAAATAATTTTAGAATACAAGAGGACAATTACGATGACAATACATGCTTGGAAAATAAAGGGAAAAGGTGGGAGTGATCATGATATAAAATCATATGAATTTTTTATTAAAAACCATTGTGTCTCATGTGGATGGTCATTTCCAAATGTTCCTGGGAGAGAGAAAATTAACACTTTTGAAGACTATAAGGAATTTTGGAATAAACAAATAAAAGGGCACCATTGGAATTATAAATGGGGCTATCAAAGCGTACATCAGTTGTTTGAAAATGTCAGAAAGGGGGATTTTATTTGGGTCAGATGCAATGGTATATATTATGTCGCTGAGATACCTGATAAACCTAAAGATTTATTTCATTTTGATGTTGGAGAAATAGCTTCAAACTTTGACTGTTCAGCTATGTTAACTGATATTAATTGGATGCCAGTCGGAAAAGAAGATGCTGTTCCAGGTTCTGTATCGACGTATACACACAATAGGAGAGCAATTACAAAAGTTGATAATCATGAGACACCCTTAGAAAATTCCCAATATACTGCAACAAGTTATTATTCAGCAATACTCCTAAACAAGACTGATCTTTTGCCTCCTAAAATGATTCATACAAGAAGTTCTCTATTTAATTTAATTGGTTATGCAGCTGCTGAAGATTTAGTTGCTTTATGGTTATATGATCAATTTAATTATGTGGTGATACCTTCAACCAACAAAACTGGTACACAGAGATACGAATTTGTATTAGTTGATGCCTCAAAAAAACAAGGTACCTATAAAAACAGAAGAATTTATATTCAAGTAAAAAATGGAACTACTTCTCTTAAATCTAATGATTATACATCATTGCTCTCTAATAAGAATGAAGAATTATGGCTTGTAACAACTGCGGGAAGTATTGATAGTGATAAAAGCAAAAAAATTGTACAATACTATCTTGATGATTTCCGAAATTTGATAGAGAAAAATTATAGTATAAATAAATTACTTGATTTTGCATTTGATCCACACAATACAAACATTCTCCCAGCCTCCATCTCACAGTTTGTTAAGTACTTTAAACAATAAAACAGTAGTGGCAGATTGCAAATTTAATATAACAGCAGTTCTTTGTTCGTCATCGAAAGAAAATCCAATGTACAATAATTTAGTGGCACTTCTAACTTTAACCGATTCGATAATTACTAAAATAAGCTCAAAAGTAAGATTATAAATTATTTAGAAATAAAGTTCCGGAGGTGGCTATATGGTGAAGCACAAATGTTTCATATCATTCAAGGTTGAAGATAAAGCATATAAAGAAAAAATACAAAGAAATGAAAGCATTGAAATGATTGACAAATCATTAAATGAACCTATCAATTCTGATGATCCAGATTATGTTATGCAAAAAATAAGAAATGATAATTTAAAAGATTCAAGTGTTACTATTTTTTTGATTGGTAATTTTAGTGCAGAAACATTGGGTGAAAAAGAACAATACTATATAAAAAAAGAACTTCAGGCATCACTTTATCATTCTCTTAATTATGGTCGTAATGGAATATTGGGAATAGTTCTTCCAAGTATGTATAGCCAAATATATAAAGGGCAATACACCTGTTCAATATGTGGGAACATTCATAATTATATTTGCATTAATGATAACACTACTATTAAAGAATTTAGTGCCAACTATTACATTCAAAAGGACCATACATCATGTGCATGGTCCGAAGATCAAAGATATTGTGTACTAGCTAAATGGAACGACTTTATTTTGGATCCTAACAGTTTTATAAATGCGGCATGGGAAAAACGTAATGAAGATATTGTAAAAAGAATAACAGTTTACCCTAAATAGTAAAAGTAGAGGAAAACGAAATGACATATCATTGTTTTACAATCATGGGATACGGAGAAAAAACCGATTATACATTAAGCAAAAAAATAAATTTGGATAAGATATACACTAAATTAATTAAGCCAACTTTATCCAGCTTTAATAATATAGATAACCTTCGAGGAGACGAAATATCAAGTTCTGAAATTATTGATACTGATATGTTTGAACTACTGTTAAGTGCCGACATTGTTATCGCTGACATAACTACTCTTAATCCTAATGCAATATATGAACTAGGTATACGTCATGCGTTAAAACCTTATTCAACAATAATCCTTAGTTTGGAACAGGATACTTTACCTTTTGATTTTAATCACAATCGAATTTTCAGATACACATTAGAAGATATAAATGACGACAGCAGATTAAGATCAAAAATAGAGAGATTACATGAGTTGGTAAAAAACACTGTTAATAATTTAGACAATAGGAGAGAAACCTGTGATAGTCCATTTTATGAATATGTAAAAGGTGTAAGCGCACCAACTATTCCTGCCAATAAAATAAGTGAAATACGCTCTAAGCACTATGATTCTGAAACAATTAAAAGTTTGAGGGATAAAGCAGATCAGTTAACAAAAGAAAATAAATACCAAGAAGCAGCTGCTACCTATGAAAAATTATCCCAAAACAATCGTAATAATCCCTATTATATACAACAACAGGCTCTACTTTTGAGTAAAGTTATAGGCCATGATCATGAAAAAAAGCTGAGGGAGGCTGAGAAAATAATCAAAACCTTGAATCCATTTAACTCTCTTGACTGTGAAACTACGGGAATTTATGGTGGAATTGAAAAGCGATTGTTTTCTATAACTAAAAGTAAAATCAACCTGGATAATGCAATAAAGTCATATACTAGGGGATTTATATTAGACCACGATTATTATAATGGCGAAAATGTAATAAATTGTCTCATCTACAAACTTTTGGATTCAAACGATAACGAAGAATTAGTTTATTTAAAGTATAGGATCAATAATTTAAATAAAGAGGTTCTTAAACTTGCGTTACAAGAAAAAGACAAACAGACTGCGGAAAATTCCGATTGCGTTTACTGGATATTTGCAACAATCTCACTTTCCTATTTGTTAATGGATAATAATATGGGTTATCAAGATTATAAGAATGAATTTGAAAGTCAGGCTGTTTACGATAGAGAAAAGAAATCTTTTAAAGAAACTGAAGATCTTCGGAAAAAAGCCCTAGAGAAACTTATGTTAATCACTATTTAAAATGGTTAATTTGAATTGTAAGTGTAAATCAAAATAATTTTAAATAAAGAATTCTCCTCGATTTAAAATTGAAGTACAACACCTGCTCTACTAGACCAGTTCTTTATTCAGACTAGTCAAAATGGCCATGAAGACCTATTTTTAATTCACCACAAACAAGAAAGAGGTATCTTCATGACCCGAATTAAGAATATCATATCTAATCAGTATCACCAACTCAATTTAGCTGAACGTGGTCGAATTGAAACCCTAAGGGGCTTAGATTGGTCCATCCGCCGGATTGCCAAGGCTCTTCATCGTAATCCCAGTACGATTTCGCGTGAATTAAGACGGGGGACAACAACACAGATTAACGCTAATACTCATATCTTCGAACAGTCATATCTGGCGGAAACTGGCGAAGCAGTTTATCGTAAGCACCGGCTAAACAGCTGTTATCGTGGACTCTTTGATCACTGTCAAACCTTCTGTAATGCTTTGGTTACAGCTTTAAAAGCTCGCCCCAGAATGCATAGTGTGGATACTTTTGTTCACCAATTCAAGACTAATTACCCAGGAGTTGTCTGTCCCTCAACGCCGACGGCGTATCGATACATTGATGACCAGCGTTTAGCTATCCGTAATTCAGACCTACCAGCTAAACTCCGTCGCCGAGTCAAACGTCCCGGAACAAAACATCACCGAATCAATAAGAAGAATTTGGGCCATTTAATTGAAGAGCGTCCCACTGTGGTTCAAGCGCGTCAAGAGCTTGGACACTGGGAAGGTGACTTGGTCAAAGGTAAACGAGTTGAATCAGAGCCGGCATTAATGACTTTGACTGAACGTGTTAGTCGTTTAGAAATCATCGTTAAACTTCCCAATTATCATGCCGACACTTGCTTGAAAGCCTTCCAGAAAAACTTATATGACTATGGAACTGAATACTTTAAAATCATTACTTCTGATAACGGTGCTGAGTTCTAAAGTTTGTGTCAAGTCGATGGAATTGAAATCTACTTTGCCCGTCCTTATTCACCATGAAAACGTGGAATCCAAGAGAACACTAATGGCCCTTTGCGCGAATTCTTCCCGAAGGGCAGATCCTTGGCTTCAGCCTCACTCATTGACACTCAGCTGGCTCAAGATACCTTACCGGCTACGGCGGTCATTGAACTATCGCTGCCCAGCCAATCTAATGCCTGAAATAGCTTAACAACTAGACCACTTCTAAGAATAGATTCTTAGTGTTGCACTTGATTTGACAATTGAGGAGAAGAATAAGAACCCCTTAAACTAAACGGCCACTAGGGTATACCCTATTGGCCTTTTTTATTTCTGTGCTATACTAGGAATTACAAGTGTTCATTAGAACTGTCCAAAAGGAGAGC
>NZ_JQAR01000019.1:4716-27628 GCF_001437155.1 Liquorilactobacillus mali | reverse complement strand
TGATTTGACTAAGATCATGAACTCCATTCAAAATAAGGGTGCCACCCTAGATGTGTTAAATTTGCCGTCCATGACAGGGATTGCTGACCCCAATTTACGTCAACTGATGACCAACCTCATTATTGAACTTTATAAATACCAAGCTGAAAGTGAACGTAAGCGGATCATTGAGCGTCAGCAACAAGGGATCTCCCTAGCCAAACAGCAGGGCAAATATCATGGTCGCAAGCCTCAATACGCTGAAGATGATCCCCGTTTGCAACATGCTTTTAAGCTTTACGAGGCAGGCATGAGTGATGTCGATGTTGCCCGTAATACAGGAATTAAACGGACAACCTTTATAAGGTATCGAAAGAAATTCAGTGTGTATAGATAAATTTCTCATTAAATAAGCAGGGCAGTGAAGAAAAAATTTAAATAGGAGTGAAATAACAGATATATGGACTTGAATTGTCAAATTAAGTGCCGGTCTTTGAGAATTATGAAACTGCCGCTGCTGTCCTTTTTGAAGATGTGCATGCTTTCTACAATAGGAAGAGAATTCATAATTCACTGGGCTACCAGACCCCCTTACAAGTTGAAATCGCAACACTTACGAGCCAAATGGCCGCCTGATTTAATGCTTTCCATGGTTCAAATAAGTTATTAATCACGATTAATGATTTATTTGAGCTGTGGAAGGTAAACGCGGTTCTGAATGTCTCTTAAAACCTGTCTCAAATATTGACTTCAATCCAGAATTGGTTCGTCAAATTCAAGAGACGCCGTATCTGCAGTACTTTATCGGCTTACCCAAATACACCGAAGAACCGCCTTTTGATCCCTCAACAATGGTTTGGTTTCGTAAACGCCTGCCAATTGATCAGTTAGCGGCCATCAATGAACAGATCATCGCCTTCAACCAACGGCGACTAGCCGCCAATTCAGATCAGGCAAAGGGTTCTGAGCACCCAAAAGCTGACCGCCCGGATGCGGCCAATCCGCAAGGATTGCCTAATCGGGGCACCTTAACCTTGGATGCGACTTGTGCCCCGGCAAATGTGGCTTATCCCCAAGACATCAATCTCTTAAATCAGACACGCCAGCACTGTGAAAAACTCATCGATGCTTTCTATAAGACCGGTGCGTTGATGCGGCGTCCCCGCATTTATTGCCAAAAGGCCCATAAGGATTACTTGGCGTGCGCCAAGACCAAACGACGATCAAACAAGAAACGTCGGCGCGCTATTCGAAAGCAACTTCAGTATATCCGTCGGGATCGCAAAATCATTCATCAGTGATCGCTCAAGGGACCCAGTTAACTCAGCGCCAGGCGCAGATTTTCGACATCTGTGAGCAGATTTACCAACAACAGCACGCCATGTATGTCCAAAAGACCCATCGAATTGGGCAGCGGATTGTCAGTTTTCAACAGCCTTATGTTCGGCCGATCGGCCGAGGAAAAGTTAAGAACCCCACCGAGTTTGGTCCCAAGATTGATGTTAGTAATAGTGACGGTCTCTTACGGATTGAACGCTACAGCTATGAAGCCTTCAATGAATCGAAAGATTTAATCATGGTCATTGAGCGTTATCACCAGCGCACTGGTGTGTATCCACAACGAGTGCTGGTTGATCAAATTTACCGAACGCGGGAAAATCGCCGTTACTGCCACGACAAGCACATTCGGATCAGCGGCCCTAAGTTGGGCCGACCAGCCAAACATCGGCAGCAAAATCTAAAAATTGAACATCAAGACGAACGTGATCGGACGCAAATTGAGCGCGACTTTAGTCTCTCTAAGCGTTGTTATTCTCTAGGAAAACTAAAAGCCAAGCTGAAAAACACTAATCTAACGCAGGTCGGGCTGTCCATTCTCTGTGTTAATTTAAACCGGCTCCAGCGCGTTGCTTTGGTATGCCTATTTTTCGAAAAACGGGCTCTCACCAGTGATTTGACCGCCTGAAAGTACATAATATTCATTAGATTCGTATAAAATACTACCAAGCTTAACCATGACGGTTATTCAGGAGACACTAGCTAATTATAATGATCGCCCAAATCAGTTCGTTAGCACTCGACAGCGGATAGTGCTAAATACTGGCATTTTTTTTCGAACTGATTAATATAGAAGGTGAAAGGTAAAGGAAAGAAAAGAAAGATTCAACAGTGGTTTAACAGCCTTTACCAATCATTAAATTTAGAAAACAAGGAGATTGGTTGTTATGGCAAATGACTTAATGAATCGATTTGATGTTGACCCATTTTTTGATCGGATGGCACGTTATTTCTTTAGCCCTAGTCGTTTTGATAACGACTATGCTGACTTTGGTAATCTAAAAACTGATATTAACGAAACTGATAAAGACTATACGTTAAAAGTTGATGTCCCGGGAATTGATAAGGAAAATATTCACTTAGCATATCAAAATGATACGCTATCGTTAAACATTAACCAAGAAAAGTCGTCAGAACAAAAAGATGAAAATGGTCGAGTGATTGCTAGTGAACGTAGCCATGGCGTCATGTCCAGAAGCTACACATTACCGGGTGTCGATCGTGATCACATCAGTGCATCAGTTAATGATGGTGTCCTAAATGTGACCCTTCCAAAGGTAACTGAGAGTGATGAACACGATGGTCACATTGAAATTGAGTAATTAGCAAAAAAATTATTTCTTAACGTCTTTGGGGGAATGAGGATCAACTCATTGCACCACTTTGAAACGCTTAAAATCCAATAACTTTTAACAGAGGAGATTGGTATTATGGCAAATGAAATGATGAATCGTTTCGCAATGGATCCGTTCTTTGATCGTTTAGCACGTCGCTTCTTTAGTCCAACTGAATGGGAAAACGACACAATCAGTAACGGTGACCTTAAGACCGATATTAAGGAAACCGACAAGGATTACATGCTGAAGGTTAATGTTCCAGGAATTGATAAGAAGAACATTCACTTGGCTTACAACCACGGTGATCTGGAAATTAACGTTGACCAAGCCCAAGCTTCTGAAAAGAAGGATGACCAAGGTCGGTTAATTGCCAGTGAACGCACACACGGTGTCATGTCCAGAACCTATGAATTACCTGGTGTTGACCGCGATCACATCTCAGCTAAAATCGACAATGGTGTTTTGAACATCATTTTGCCAAAGTCTGCTGAAAGTACTGAAAATGGTAACCAGATCGAGATTCAATAATTTGTCATAATAAATGGGTTACGCATACCATTTAAAATAAGCGCACCAACTCATCAAAGCTGGCACGCTTATTTTTTTCTAAATTAAATGGGCCTCTTCCAAAAGCTCCTTAATCCAAGTTTTTTCAACCTTCTTCAAGCCTAATTTTCGAATCGGCTTTGGTAATGGTAGGTCAATTTCTTCGAGTTTTTTCTTGTCGTTCATATAATATACCGATTTCAGCAACTCACGAATATCATAAACTGAGCCAAATACCTCTGGAACCCCTCGTTCAATATTTAAGAGCGTATAGACAGATTCCATAGCTGTTCTAACCGAATATTCCGTTGTAAAAACCGTATCTCGAGATGGTGATTCAGCAAAATTCCCAATAAAGGCTAAATTAACCGATCCAACCGGCACCACTTTTGGTCGATCACCCTTAGCTCTGGGCATAAAATAACTGGTAATAAACGGCATATAGACTGGTACTACATTGATATACTCCTGACTTGAAAGTTGATCGATCTTGCTCTCCGGAACGCCTAGATGATAAAGAAACTCTTCAGCAATTTCTTTTCCTGAACAATTTTCAATTGGTTTTCGAATGTAATTCCCATCGACATCTGAATACAATCCATAGATCCAAACGGTGGTTTGATTTGGCTTTTGTTCTTTAAAATGAGGTTGCCGATGAACCGCAAAACTCATCATCCAATTAGAATCAGTGACTGTAATAATCCCGCCCGAATTGATTTTGTGGGCATGCAGATCCCGTTTGGTTAATCGTTCAATGTAAGGGTCCAACTCGTCGTTTTCAATCGTTGCCGTTGCGGACACAAACCAACTCTTCTTCGGCAAGTTCTGATAGAAGACTTTAGGATGACCAAAATCATCAGATTGAGCTGCCAAATTTTCCCACAGCATCCATGAACCACCCGGTTGATCAGTAATCGGCGCCGGTTTATCATGACTACCATAGGTTGAACTTTCCGTAATTGATCCATTGGTGACAAATACCAAATCATTTGGCGTTAACGTCACGGTTTGTTTTTGACCACTAACGGTGAGTAACAATTTCCTGGCAACTTTCTGGTTTCCTTCTAAATCAACCAAAACATTATCAACCGTTGTCTCAAATTGGACATCGACATGGTGATCGGTTAAATAAGCCATTAACGGTTTAACCATCGATTCGTACTGATTGTATTTATTGAATTTCAGTGCCGTGAAATCCGGCAAGCCATCAATGTGATGAATGAATCTCATCACATAACGTCTCATTTCAACAGCTGAATGCCACTTTTCAAAGGCAAACATGGTTGACCAGTACACCCAAAAGTTACTCTCAAAAAACGCATCAGAGAAAAATTCTTGAATGGTTTCGGTACCCAATTTTTCTTCCGGCGTCAATACCAACTTGATTAGTTCTTTTGAGGTCTTACCAAGCGTGTACTGACCATCGTCTGGAACCTCATTACCACGATTATAGATTAAACGGCAATTAGAAGAATTCGGATCATCTTTATCCAGCCAATAATATTCGTCCAAGTACGAAGCACCTTTAATTTCAAGAGACGGGATGGACCGATACAAATCCCACAAACATTCGAAATGATCTTCCATTTCTCGTCCACCACGGGTTACAAAGCCAACATTGGGCCGATCTGTGCCATCCAAAGAACCGCCAGCTACCGGTAATTCTTCATAGATATGGATTTTTTCACCGGCCATCTGCCCATCACGAATTAGAAAAGCTGCAGCAGCTAAACCAGCCAGCCCCGAGCCGACAATATAAGCCGACTTCTTCTCGACGTCTTTAGGTTTTCGGGGCGTTGCAAACGCCTCATAATTTCCTTTACTATAATACACGAGAAAGACCTCCTCATTTTAAAACAGAGAATCAATCAACTTGAACTACGCGATAAATGAATTTATCGTTACATTTGTTATTATCGTATTCTTAATAGGCCAACTATTTCAAGCTTTACGCATCTCTGTTTTGATTGCGAAGTAGCATGCGGTGCCGCCAGCAACCAGCGCAACGCCTAGCGCTGTCAATAAGAATTTCTTCATCTAAAAACGCTTCCTTTCTGATGTCACCTATATTATAGGCACAAGTAAAAGAAGCGTCTTTAGTCAAATTGTGATGTTTGTTCGAAAATTAACTTTTATTGTGGGCCAAGTGACCGCTTGCGGACAATGAAAGCAATCGACCCGTTTAACATCAAATCAGCCCGCTTGATCAGATTGCGTTCCGGTTCTTTCAAGGACTGCGCTAACCACAGCAGCACTTGCCCGACGATGGCTGCACCATAAAAGTTGCAGATATCGGCAACGGTTTGGGCTGGTGTTGCTGGGTCAATGTCCAAAACGACTGGTTTCACCATGTCGGTGGCTGACTGAAATAAGAATCCTTCCAGCATGTCACGGCCAACTGAATGAAACGCATTCAGACAAAAGATCTGATTAGCCACGATATAGTCAAGCACCAGCTGATACTTTGTTTCCCATGTGGCTACGCCTAAGTCCTGCATCACTTTACGGCCAATGTCAGCCTCTAAGGTCCATTTCAGTAAGGCATAGATGTCATCAAAATGGTAATAAAACGTGTTGCGGTTGACGTGTGCTGCCGTACTCAATTCGGCAATCGTGATGCGGTCTAATGGTTTGTGCCGCATTTGTGCTTTGAGAACCTTAGCAAGACGATCCTTGGTTTGATCAGATGTGGACATGTACAATCTCTCCCGTAGCCATGGTCAACATTTTTGGTATGAAAAACCGCTTGTCAGTTGTTCAAGCCGATAAGCGGCGATGACTTACTTTACTTTGAGTGGTTTCAATTGCGCTTCGATTTTGTCGAGGGTGACGTTGGCTTCTAGCAATGCTGCGGCTGCATAAGCTCCTTCAACAAACGCGACATCATAAACATGCATCTGTTTATCACTGACTTCTTCGGCAATGTCCAAATTCATTTTCGCACTGCCGAGGTCGTAGAAAACAAGCAGTTCAGAAGCTGGATTATCGCCAATTGCTTTTTGAATATGGTCGAGATCCGTGCCGATTTTGCCGTCGCTAGTACCGCCAGCTGTGGTGATGGGAACATCTTTAGCGACTTGTTTGATTAAAGTTTCAACACCATTGGCGATCGCCGGAACGTGTGAAACAAGTAAAATGCCTAGTGCCATAGGATCACTCCTTTACAAGTGTTTGCCTTCATAGTTTGTCGGTTGTCGATCAAGCGGTCGCATCTAAATAGGCTTTCAACAATTCGCCAGTTGAAGCGGCGCCGGGATCAATGTGGCCGACACTCTTTTCACCAAGATAAGACGCCCGGCCGCGTTTAGCGATCATTGGCTCGGTGGAAGCAACCAACTTGTCAATGGCGGCGTCATCGAGCTTGCCTTGTTTGATCAAATCAGCTGCTGGTGTCCAGACATCAAGCATTGTCTTATCACCGGTTTTTGCTTGGCCGCGCTTAGCAATACCCTTTGCGGCAGCATCGACGAGGTCGCCAAAATCGGTGTCGGTTTTGGCAAGCTTAGCCATTTCGAGAAAGGCTGTACCATATAAAGGACCGCTGGCACCGCCGACTTTGCTCAGCATGGCCATTGCAATTGTCTTGAAGTCTTGAGCCAGATTGGTAGTCGGTGGGGTTTTTTCGAAGGCTGCTTTGATCGCTTCGACGCCGCGCTCCATGTTGTTGCCGTGGTCAGAATCGCCAATCACGCGATCAAGTTCGGTGAGATGGTCTTTTTCCTTGGTAATGCGGGTTTCAAAATTCGTCATCCATTTGGTTAATGTATCAGCGTTTAACATCGGTATCCCCCCAACCAACAGTGTGGGCTGACGCATTCAGGTAGGTCAGCCATTGCGGATCGTCTAAAGCCAACATGGTCAATGAGATGCCAGCCATGTCGAGTGATGTGACATAGTTGCCAGCTTTGGTGAAGCTGACAGGTAACTTTTCAGTCTTCAGTTCATTCAGCACATCGCCCATGAAAATGTATTGTTCAGACAACGGGGTAGCACCCATGCCGTTAACCAAGACGGCATACTTGTGGGCTTGTGGATCTTTGAACTCCGCCGTCAACTTGCTAATCAGTTGCTTAGCCAATTGTTTAGAGGTCGGCAGTTTTTCCTGACCGGTGCCAGGTTCGTTATGAATGCCAACACCGAATTCAATTTCATCAGGTTTTAAATCAAACCCGGGTTTGCCGACTTCAGGAACCGTTGCAGCGTGCAATGCTATGGCAAAGGACTTGGTGTTCTTAACGACGGCATCGCCTAACTTCTTCAGGTCATCTAGACTTAAACCAGCTTCAGCAGCCGCGCCGATAATTTTTTCGGCAAAAATAGTACCGGCGACACCGCGCCGTCCTTGCGTGTACAGTGAATCTTTGACGGCAACATCGTCATCAACGACTACGGATTCGACGGTGATATCGTCAACACTGGCAAGGTCTTTGGCCATGTCGAAGTTCATCACATCGCCTGAATAGTTCTTGACGATCATCAAAACGCCTGCACCTTGGTCAACTTCTTTAATAGCAGCGTAAATTTGATCCGGGGTCGGGGATGTGAAGACTTGGCCCGCCACCGCAGCATCAAGCATGCCTTGACCGACATAGCCGGCATGCAGCGGTTCATGACCGGAACCGCCGCCAGAGATGACGCCGACCTTCTTATGTTGTTTGAACGCGGCATCATTTCTGACGACCGCCGTTGTATCAGGAATCTGTTTCAAATATTGCGGATAGCTGGCAGCGAGTCCAGCAATCATTTCCGAGACAATATCGCCCGGTGCATTGATGATTTTCTTCATATTTGCAACTCCCTTCTAGTTATCAGTGTAACACTAACAATGCTAAAATACAGTGATTTTCTAGCAGATATTGATGTTCAGATTGCCTTAAAAAAGGTGATGGTGCATGTCATGCTGAGGTGAGTGGGTATCCAGCAAAATCAAATAGATGGCAATGCTTTGCTGCGGAAGGACGCATAAGAAAACCCGTTTTGCTGACAGCAGTCGGCAAGCGGGTGGGAAAAACTTTTAAGGGTGAATGGTTGATCAACTTATCCTAATCATAAAGTAAGTCTAAAATATTTGCAATCTACCACATATTATATTTTGATATACTAATTAACGGCAATTTATCCTGAAAGGGTTTGTTGTAATGGTATTTCAAAGTATCTCGTTTAATACACCGATAAGCACTTTACTTAATGATACATAAAAATCGTGATACAATCAGATGAAGTTTTAAAGGATATTATGGTCACTAAGTTACACGTGTAAATTTTTATGGAGGTGTTGTACTATGGCGAATTTCTACGAAAATGATCCTTTTTTCAACAATGATATGGATGATGTTTTCAATCAATTATTTCGGCGCATGGATAATCAAAATTCAGAGCGTGCACGGTACTTAGTTAATGGAAAATCGTTGACACCAGATGAGTTTGCTCAATACCGAGCAACTGGTAAGCTACCCCAAAATAATAAAACAATAGAAGTATCTAAAGATGGTAAACAGGCTTTTAAAAAAGGAGGGATTTTAGAAAAGTTAGGGACTAATTTGACGGAACAGGCTCGTGATGGACTACTAGATCCAGTGATTGGACGTGAGAATGAGATTCAAGAAACTGCAGAAATTTTGAGTCGTAGAACGAAAAATAATCCAATCTTAGTTGGTGATGCCGGTGTAGGTAAAACTGCAGTCGTCGAAGGTCTGGCACAAGCAATTGTGGCTGGTAAAGTTCCAGAAACGATTCAAGATAAAGAAATCTATTCGATTGATTTATCGTCTTTGGAAGCAGGAACTCAATATCGCGGTTCTTTTGAAGAGAATATTAAACAGCTGGTAAAGGAAGTTAAAGCAGCTGGTAATATTATTCTATTCTTCGATGAAATTCATCAGATTATCGGCACGGGTGCCACTGGTGGTGAAGACGGTGGCAAGGGATTGGCTGATATCATTAAACCTGCTTTGTCACGTGGCGAGCTGACTGTAATCGGGGCTACGACTCAAGATGAATATCGCAATACTATTTTGAAAAATGCGGCTTTGGCACGGCGATTCAATGATGTTGTGATTAATGAACCGACGGCCGCTGACACTTTACGTATATTACAAGGTGTTAAAAAGCTGTACGAAAAGCATCATCATGTTGTATTACCAGATGATGTTTTGAAGGCGGCTGTGGATTATTCAATCCAATATATACCACAACGCACTTTGCCAGATAAAGCTATCGATTTGATCGACATGACTGCGGCTCATTTAGCGGCTAAAAATTCGCAAACTGATGTTGAGACATTGGATCAACGCGTTAAAAAATTAGAGGCAGCTAAGGAGGCCGCCGTTAAATCGGAGGACTTTACAAAAGCCGCTGATATCAAGAAGTCGATCGAGAAAACCAAGCAAAAAATTAAAAAAACGGATCAAAAAGAAAAAATCACTGCCACGATTGATGATGTGGCACAATCGGTTGAACGTTTAACTGGTATACCAGTTGCTGATATGGGCGCTAATGATATTGAGCACTTGAAAAATCTTGATAAGCGTCTGAAAAGTAAGGTAATCGGTCAAGATGAAGCGGTTGAAATGGTAGCGAAGGCAATTCGGCGTAACCGTGCGGGCTTTTCAGAGGGTGATCAGCCAATTGGAAGTTTTCTGTTTGTAGGCCCAACTGGCGTAGGAAAGACTGAATTAGCTAAGCAATTAGCCTTAGATATGTTTGGAAATAAAAATGCGATTATTCGGCTAGATATGAGTGAATATGCTGATCGTACAGCTGTGTCGAAATTAATTGGTACCTCGGCTGGATACGTAGGCTATGAAGATAATGCTAATACTCTAACTGAACGGGTTCGGCGTAATCCATATTCCATTGTATTATTAGATGAAATTGAAAAGGCTGATCCACAAGTATTAACGTTACTGTTACAAGTGATGGATGATGGGCGCTTAACGGATGGACAAGGCAATGTCATTAATTTCAAAAATACGATTATTATCGCTACTTCTAATGCTGGCTTTGGTAATGAAGCATTAAGTGGTGACAAGCAACGAGATCAGTCATTAATGGATAAGTTAGCACCATTTTTCCGCCCAGAATTTCTGAACCGTTTTAATGGAATCGTGGAATTTTCACATCTGACTAAGCAAGACTTAAGTCAAATTGTCGATTTGATGTTGGCGGATGTACAAAAAACATTAGCCAAAAAATCCATCAAACTTGAGGTAACTAAAGCGGCCAAAGATTGGCTGATGGAACAAGGCTATGATGAAGCAATGGGTGCGCGGCCATTACGGCGAGTAATTGAACAACAAATTCGTGATAAGGTAACGGATTTCTACCTTGACCACTCAGATGTCAAAAACTTGAAGGCTGATTTAGTGGATGCTGAGATTGTGATATCGGCAGCTTAGCTTAAATCAGTGTTCATAAATAACTTTATGTAAGAGGAGATTTATTGGGCAGGAGATTGCTTGATAGATCTCCTTTTTTCGTTGATTTTCACCATTTGATATTAATCTATTGAGTAAATATGGATATCGTCAAGAATCTTGTGTAAATGAAATACCTCCGTACATATAATATGTAGTTAATTTAAATAAAGGATGATTCCAGGGTGTCCTGAAGTCCGTTGAATCTGCGATGGATTCGCTTCATGGACTTCTCGTGGTAGACGTTAAACTGAGAAACCAGGAATCGATTCAGTGAATCTTCCGTTGGAAATTGTTCTTTGTGGTTGGGGTTGCGTTTGAGATGCTTGTTAAAGTTCGCAATCAAGTTGGTTGAATACAATGAACCGCTTCTTTTTGGACGGTGTCCCGCTTTAAAGGCAGGTAATTGGCATCTAAGAAGATGGCCGCATATTGCGAAGGCAGTCGCCGTTGCTGGAAAGCTTGAACTAATTAATCAACGACCATTAAAAATACATCATCAACAGACTGCCATTGAAAGATTCCGGGCTTGTTCGGATTAAACTTGTAATTTGCCTTCTCAAAAAATTTTCAATTTATGTTTACAAATGTAAATTTTAGTGTTGACTTTCTACGTTTACAGATGTAATCTTAAATTATTGAAAAGAAACATAACCGTTATTACCTAAGAGGAGGAAATGATATGGCACAAATACTTACAGTAGTAGTTGGAGTAATATTGATCGTTTTTATTGGTTGGTGGTTTTTTGGCAAACATAGTGAGAGTCAAGCAACTGCAGTTACAACGAAAGATGGTCAAACAGCTAAAGTGGTCGTCAACGGCGGCTTTAATCCAGCTGTTTTAAAAATAAAAAAAGATACCCCTGTAAAATTAGTCTTTAATCGGAAAGATTCAACGACCTGTCTTGAGAAAGTCGTTTTTCCAGACTTCGGAGTGGACGCCGAGTTGCCAATGAATCAAGACGTAGCGATTCCAATCGACACATCTAAAGCGGGTGAGTTCGAGTATTCATGTGGAATGCACATGTTTCATGGCAAGATCGTTATCAAATAACAAAGGAGCTAGGTTTATGCTTGGATTAAATAATAATAAAATCAATATCACGGTTGATGGCGGCTATTCGCCAAATAATTTCAAATTAAAAGCTGGTAAGCCAGCGGAGGTTACGTTTACGAGAGTCGCTGATAAGGGCTGCACGCAACAAGTCAAGTTCAACGGCGAATTATATGATCTACCACTCAATCAGCAGGTAACGGTTAGGTTTACACCTCAAAAAGGAAATTATGAATGGACGTGTGGTATGAACATGGTTAAGGGCAACTATCGCGTTAAATAATAACGCTCGATATTTGAGGAGGAAACCTTATGTCAGTTATGAAAAGATTCATCATTGGTGTGATTGGCTCAGTACCGTTACTCATAAATATGTTTATGAGCTTTGGCGGCTCCATGTTGGGCGGAGAAAAATATGGTGTGTGGATTTTGTTCGCGTTTGGTTCATTAGTTTATTGGTTTGCGGGCTTGCCATTTTTGCATACTGCCATCGTTTCATTTAAAAACCATCACGCCAACATGGATACCCTAGTTGGATTAGGTACTACGATTGCGTACATTTATAGTATTTATGCCATGTTTACTAGACCCGCTGGTACGTATTTTGAAGCTGTGGCGGTTGTGATTACTTTAATACTATTAGGCTCCGTTTTTGAAGAAAAAATGAAGTCGTCAGCTTCATCGGCGGTTGATAAGCTGATGGATCTGCAAGCCAAAGAAGCGGAAGTCCTTCGCGATGGCGAATTTGTAAAACTGCCCATTGATCAGGTTGTCGAAGGTGATGTTGTTCGTGTTAAGCCGGGTGAAAAAGTGGCTGTTGATGGTGAGATTGTTGAAGGGCAATCTACACTTGATGAATCAATGGTTACGGGAGAATCAATGCCCGTCGAAAAGGGACCTGGTGACGCGGTTATCGGTGCAACCCTCAATAATACGGGATCATTTACTTTTAAAGTAACCAAAGTTGGTTCTGAAACAATGTTGTCGAATATTGCTGAAATGGTTCGTCAAGCACAGAACTCGCGGGCACCAATTCAAAAGACCGTTGATACCATTTCAAACATTTTTGTTCCGGTTGTTTTGATGATTGCTATTTTGACGTACGTTGTTTGGTATGCATTTTTAGGGGCTACTCCGGTTACCGCCTTGATCTTCGCCGTGTCAGTTATGATTATTGCTTGTCCATGTGCTCTGGGGATTGCTACTCCGACTGCATTAATGGTTGGGACGGGACGTTCCGCCAAGCTTGGTATTCTAATTAAAAATGGTGAAGTCTTAGAGGCTACTCACACGATTAAAACGGTTGTTATGGATAAAACTGGGACCGTTACTGTTGGTAAACCACAAGTAACGGATATCGTTTCAACTGGTAAATTTGAAGAAGCCGAGATTCTTAGCATTGCTTCCGGGCTTGAAGGTGCTTCAGAACATCCACTAGCCTTAGCCGTTTTAAATGAAGCAAAAGCCAAAAGTGTCGTGCCCTTACAAGCTGAAAACTTTGAAGCTATCAGTGGTAAAGGCGTCCAGGCCGTTATTGATGGAAAGCAAGCCTTTATCGGCAATGACAAATTAGCAGATGATTTTAATATGACAACTGATCTGAAAAATAAAATGACCAAACTTCAAGCGCAAGCAAAAACGGTGGTCTTGGTAGGCTACGATGGGCAAATTATTGCTTTAATTGGGATTCAAGATGCACCTAAACCAACTTCGAAGGCCGCAATCAAGGCAATGCAGAAAGCCGGTTTTCGGACAGTTATGTTAACGGGTGATAACAAACTGGTGGCAACGGCGATTGCTGAGGAAATTGGCATTGATGAAGTTATTGCCGATGTTATGCCTGGAGATAAAGCGCAACATATTAAGGAGTTAGAAGAAAAAGCGCCGGTTGCTTTTGTGGGTGATGGTATTAATGACGCGCCGGCGTTATCAACTGCAACCGTTGGGATTGCCATGGGTTCGGGTAGTGATATCGCAATTGAATCTGGTGATATTGTTCTCGTAAAAAATGATTTAATGGACGTGGTCACTGCGCTGGTTATGGCGCGTAAAACGTATAGCCGCATCTTGTTGAACTTATTCTGGGCCTTTATTTATAACGTGGTTGGGATTCCAATTGCTGCTGGTATTTTCTATGCGCTCGGGTTTATCCTTTCACCGGAACTAGCCGGTCTCGCGATGGCGCTTAGTTCCATTACGGTTGTTATCAGTTCGCTGTTACTTAATTATGTCAGGTTACCAAAAGAAAATAAGCTAGCGTCAAATTAAGGAGGATCGCGATCCCATGGAAAAAGTAATTGCCAAAATTGATGACATGCATTGTGAACATTGTCAGCATATTGTGGAGGATGCGCTCGAAGCAACTAATGGCGTGCAGTATGCCAATGTAACCTTGGAAAAAGATGAAGTCGTCATTGAATTTGATAAACATAAGTTACAGATAGCTGAAATAAGCGATGCGGTAGCTAATGCAGGTTATGATGTCCGTCTTTATACGGTAGTGGAAAAATAACACAAGTCATTTTCAAAGAGAGGTCCGCCGTGATCGGCGAGCCTTTTTTATTTAGACGAAAAGCAGGGGGAAAGCGTGAAAAATATATTACTGATAGATGATGAACCGCGAATGTTAGATCTATTACAGCTATATCTGGAGGGTGATAGCTATCATTGCGAGAAGGCAAATGATGGTGTAAAAGCAATTGAGCGATTGAGACATGAAAAGTTTGATCTAGTTCTATTAGATGTCATGATGCCCGTTATGGATGGCTGGGAAGTTTGTAAAAAAATCAGGGAATTTGATAATACGCCAATCATTATGTTGACCGCTCTAAATCAAAATAACGATATGATCTTTGGCTTGAAAAATGGTGCTGATGATTATATTACTAAACCGTTTGATGAGCATGTGTTAATGGCAAGAATTGAAGCACTAGTTCGGCGTACTGAGAAGGTGGACATAATAAAATCAAATAATTTAACATTAGATCAGCGGACTCATCAACTGCGTATCGATCGGGCAGAACTCGAAATTACGCCAATTGAATTCAATATTTTAACGCTGTTTTTGAACAATAAAAATGACATTTTTAGTCGCAATCATTTAATTGAGCGTATTTGGGGATACAACGCTGAGGTTGATGATAGAACCGTCGACTCACATATCCGAAATTTACGAGAAAAGTTAAGAAACAATGGTTTTGCTGTGGATTCGATGCTGATTACCGTATATGGAGTTGGTTACAAATGGTTAGGATAAAAGCAGCTATTAATATTATGAAACAAAGGGTTAGCCATAAGATTTCGGTCAAAATAGGACTGTCATTTTTATTGATGGCGATTGCTATTGAAATGGGAATATTTATAAGCTTATTTCTTTTAGTTGTTAACACTTGGATCAATGAACAGGCCAGTAGTTTAGTCAAGCGTGGGGAGAACCATGCCCATGTTTTGACCAACGATTTCACTGCTCAAACAATAAAACATGTTGTTTTGACTGAAAAAGGGGATACTGATATGGCAATTATTGTCCAAAGTCCAGATGGTCAAACTTTGATGGCTTCACAAGTGGTGAATTCTAAAATGAAAAAGCATCTTGCAAAATTCACGAGTGCTAGTCAGGGTAAATCTGAGGTTTTACACTCTGACTGGATGAAAAAAAGTTATCTCGTATCAAAATCACCGATCATCAAAAAGGGCAAATTGCTTGGTAATGTTTATATGTTCTTATCTACTAAGCAGATTCAGAAAATGGTCTTTGATTTTTCTAGCGTGTTCATAGTTTTGGTTATATTAACGTTTTTGATAACTATTTTTGCAACCGCATCTATCGCAAAAAATTTAACCTTACCCATCAGAGCAATAACGTCTGAAACGAAAAAGATTGCCCAGGGAAACTTGTCCGTAGCATTATCGATAGATAGTCAGGATGAATTGGGGGACTTAGCTAATTCAATCGAAGACATGGCTAATAAACTCCGACACACGAAAAAGGAACGGAATGAGTTTTTTGCGGCCGTTACCCATGAATTGAGAACGCCGTTAACCTTTATAAAAGGCTATACGGACATCGCCAGTCGGGAATCAGTATCAGAAGGTGAACGGGTAAAATACCTGAGTATTATTCGTGATGAAAGTGCACGGTTGACTCATTTGATGGACGACATGATGACGTTAGTTCAATTTGAAGCACATAATTTTTCAATAAAAAAATCTTCGGTCCTTATCGCCAATTTAATGGACGACTTAATGAAAAAAGTAGCGGGAATCTTGAATCAAAAAAACATTCATTTGAATATTATCGGTTCACAACAATTTGAAGCAAAATTGGATTATGCTAGAATGCAACAAGTATTAATCAACCTAGTTATTAATGCTTATAAATATTCGCCTGATAACTCAACCATCAGTATTGATATCGAACAATCTCCAAAATCTTTTAGCATTCAAATTTCTGACGAGGGTGAGGGCATCGATGCAGCCGACTTACCATATATATTTGAACATTTTTATCGCGTTGATAAATCACGGACTAGAAAGACTGGTGGAGTTGGGCTAGGTTTAACGATCGTTCAGGATATTATTAAGCTCCATGATGGAAATATCTCGGTTAAAAGTAAGCAACATGGAGGCACGACTTTTACAATTGAGCTGCCCTATGACTAATTATAAATGTGCAGAACGGTGTAGATTAAATTTTAAATCTGCACAAGTTCTGCACATTGTTTTTTTACAATGGATTTACTAAGAATGGAGAGGTGTTATGGATTTGGCTCTATCAAGTATTGATACAGTGGCGTTAAGGCTAGGGCCGCTGAGAATTCGCTGGTATGCCCTTATCATCGTAGCGGGGATGCTGATTGGAATCTGGTTAGCTTCTAAAGAGGCGCCACGAAGACATCTAACTACTGATGATATAACTGATTTTATGATATGGGCAGTGCCATTTAGTTTGATTGGTGTGCGAACCTACTACGTTCTTTTTGAATGGGGGTATTACAAGCAACATCCAAATGAAATAATTGCGCTTTGGGAAGGCGGCGGTGCGATTTATGGTGGCTTAATTGCCGGAACGATTGTGCTTTTAATCTTTAGTTACAGAAAAAAGATCAACCCTTTAGATTTATTGGATGTTGCTATCCCGGGAGTTTTACTAGGCCAATCTATTGGTAGATGGGGAAACTTCGTTAATCAAGAAGCTTACGGTGCAATAACAACTAATTTGAACTGGTTGCCAGAAGTGTTCCGGAAACAAATGTTTATATCTGGGTCTTATCGACAACCAACCTTCCTTTTTGAAAGTATGGGAACTTTATTAGGCTTCATTATTGTGATACTACTCAGGCACCGCATTAAAGGTCTTCTGCGAGGAGAAATTTTCGGGTTCTACTTAGTCTGGTATGGATTATTACGCTTCGTAATTGAAGGAATGCGGACCGACAGCTTGATGGTCGGATCAGTTCGAATCTCGCAACTACTTTCTTTAGGACTGTTCATAACGGGCCTGATCTTCATTCTTTATCGACGTTTTGGCGTGAGAAAAATCGATTTATACAATGGGGCAGCATTGCATGAAAATTAATCTTATAGTGAGGAGCGATTTAAATGATTCAATTTATTCAAAGTTATGGCGTAATAATAGCGCTCGTTCTAATGGGTGTAATGCACTTGGGGATGATGCGTGGTCATAAAAACACTGATGGCGAATCTGGTTCCATGGGATGCGAGATGGACCATAGTGATGCGAACCAAGATTCAGGTAAGGACGCATACGAAAATCTCAGACTAGAGAATGCAAAAATGAAACAAGAATTGGATAACTTAAAACACCGAGGAGGTAAATAAAATGTTACAACTAATTTCGACATTAGCCAATTATGCCCTGGTTCTGTTATGCCCGCTGATGATGCTTTTTATGATGAAAGGCATGCATGGTCAGGGAAAAAAAGAAGGTAAGGCTGAACATGACCATACTCAATCTGAAATTGAAAATTTAAAACAACAAAATGCAGAGTTGGCCAGAAGTTTAGACGACTTGAAGCAAAAAAACAAATTTTGAAAGTGATGATATTTATGAAAGATGTAAAACAACAATTATTAACTGGTGAACGCGCTTTGTTCAAAGCACATGATTTAAGAATTGAAAATTCGACGTTTGGAGACGGTGAGTCGTCGCCCCTTAAAGAGAGTACTAATATTGAACTAGTACAAGCCATTTTTAAGTGGAAATATCCATTGTGGTATAGTGAGAAAGTGTTGGTTAATGACACCATTTTTGAAGAAATGGCCCGTTCGGGTATTTGGTACACCAGTGATATTCAAATTATGAACAGTACTTTTCAGGCACCAAAATCGTTTAGAAAATCCAACCAGATTAGATTAAAACATGTGCATTTTTCTAATGCAGATGAAACACTTTGGAATTGTAGTGACATTTACATGTCCACAGTGGAGGCCGCTGGTAACTATTTTTGTATGAATAGTCATAATATTATAGTTAATAAGCTTAGTTTGGTTGGTAATTATGGCTTTGACGGGGCTAAAAATGTTGAGATCCATGATTCAACTTTGATTACCAAGGATGCTTTCTGGAATTGTGAGAATGTCACGATTTATGATTCAAAAATTGTGGGAGAATATTTTGGCTGGAATTCTTCAAACATTAAACTAGTTAATTGCACAATTGAAAGTGATCAAGGATTCTGTTATATGGATAACATTACGCTTGAAAATTGTGTATTAGTAAATACTGATCTAGCGTTTGAATACTGCACGAATATCAATGCCGAAGTAAATTCAACGATTGAAAGTGTGAAGAATCCAATCAGTGGACACATTCATGCTAACCATATTCAGAAGGTCATTGCTGATGATGCTGATATTATTACCACGAATATTAAAATTAGTGATGGTCAGGAATAGCCGCTTTTACCGATTAAGTAGTTAACAGTGTGGGAAGCCAAGAAAAATATTTTTGTCGGCGTACTTAAAAGGACAGCAGGGGGAAACCTGCTGTCCTTTTAAATATGCAATATTAAACTTTCAAATTTTAGATATTCATATGAAAATATGGTGGCAAATAGTTTCTTAGCTTTTTAAGTACACTTTGAAATTTTTGTCAGATAGAGTAGTGCTAATAATTCGTTCTCAAAATTAATTAAGATGGATTCTGCAGCTTATAATCTTTTCAATGGATTAATTCCCTGAGATTTTAACTCATTATAAATTGCAAGCATATACCAAGTATCACAAATAAATATGAGACCAACAATAACTATCATAAATCCAGTTGGGTCAGTTAATATCGCAAGGAGCCCAACGGTTAAGGGAGTCCCAATCCATTTTGTGAATGCGATGATAAAGGATTGACCAGCTATTGAGGTACCTTCATTTTTTCTTTGATAAAATTGAACCAAGAATAAAATACTCATCACCATATTTTGAATCAGTGCAATAACTTTTCCAACATTAAAGGTATCATGATCAACCTGGGGCAATTCAATGAAGTAGCTTGGACCGATTATCATTATGCCGAATGAAAATAGTATTCCCAGTAAAAACATCATATAAAATGTTGTTTTGGTAGATTGCAAGAAATAACTTGAACGAATTTAATGACGTAAATTAAGCAAGAAGATCTCGATTGGTGTATGCCAATTAAGACATTTAAGTGGCCGTGAATTCAGATACCAGTTGATTTGAACCAGTTGGTAATCACTTAGTTCTTCAATGGCTTGTCCCTTGGGAATAAACCGTCGCAAAACTCGGTTACGGTTCTCATTACTACCGCGTTCATGTGGTGAATAAGCATGGGCAAAATAAACCTGAGTACCTGTTAGCTGTTCAATTGTCTGGTAGTTAGCGAACTCTTTACCATGATCCACAGTAAGCGTCTTGAGCTTGTCTTGAAGTTGACTAGCTAGTTCAAGTACGGCTTGAGTCATGAACTGACCGTCGCGACCATGGAGCCGTTTAACAATTGTCAGGCGACTTTTACGCTCCACAAAAGTAGCCACAGCTTGACCTTTACGTTTACCAGAAAGTACGGTATCAGCTTCAAAGTGGACGAATTCCTGGCGAGTTTCGACTTTATGAGGACGCTTCTCAATTGAGCGGCCGTGACTGAACGTACCACGCTTTTCTTTAGCACGATGACGACGAATTCCATGATCAGGCAAATCGGGTAGCTGTACATCAAGCCATCCTTGATCAATCCAGTTATAGACCGTCTTGTAGGCAATCCCCACCACATGGGCAACTTGTTCAGGGGACCACTTCTGGACTTGAATCTTTTCTTCAATCAAGTGTTTAAGGTTTTTAGTAAGCGAAGACTTTCGCCCCCGTTGACTAACCTTTCGTTCAAAGTCAGTTTGCGCTAGCCCAGCCTGGTACTCACTATTTAGCCGGTGAAGTTCGTTAAAGATGGTGGTCTGACTAAAGTCTAAGTAGTTAGCGATTTATCGCAAGGAACGTTCTTCATTATGAAGCGTTTCAATGACAACACGGTTCTGGAAGGTAGATTGTAAAATTAATCCGAACGCTGTTCGGATTAATTTTACAATCTACCATTTACACAAGATATTTTACGCTCTCGTCGTCTGAGAGCACGTGATTATTTACTTTTTACTTTGTTAGCATCGCCGGTTTCCAAAGTCTGTATTTGAGTTGTAAGCGTATTTTGTTCAGACTCAGTTAACGATTCAAAAAAAGTTTTTTGTAATTGGGCTAATCCGTTTTGTTGAGTTGAGCTATACCCTAAAATTACCATAGCTTTCATAAAGTTTTTTAGATGATTGTCAATTCTGAGCGTAGTATCAAAAGTAACACCATCTATTTTTTTAGACTTCGTTTTGTTTGATTCGTTTAGAGAAGATATGGAAATTTCTTTTTGGGGCTGGGGCGCCGATTTTCTAGGAATTATTTTGCTTTTATTTGAGTTAGGATTGTGTAAAAGTTCCACCATGCTAGTCCGCCCTTTCAATAATTTCTTGTGCCACAGAATCGTATAATCTAATTATTTTTTTATCGAACTGATCTTTTAGAAATACACCTCTGATTGAATATCTTTTGATTCTTTCCATATTACGAATTAGGGTTTTTAACATGTTTTCTTTCCCAAATTCTTCTTCTGCTACTTCTAATGTGCTGTGATCAACAGGCGCCCCATTCTTTAATAGCACAGGAAGTATACCGAGTAAATTCAAACTAGGTGCTTCGTATTCATCGATTACCTGTTCCTGTATATATTTTAGAAACGATTCGGCACCCTGAAGACTGTGCTCTTGAGTTTGAAGGATAATCAGAACCCAATCTGAAGCGTATAAGGCGCTATCAGAAATTAAGGAAATAGTCGGTGGCAAATCAAATACCACAAAATCATATTTTTCTTTTAGTGAAGCAAGTAGCTTGCTAAAATATGTAACTCTATCTTTATAATTATTTTTAAACTTTTTTTCCATAATCCGTGGGTACAATGAAAAATCTGCGCTTGATGGAATAAAGTCAATGTTTTTATCCAAAGTAACCAACGATCTTGATAAGTCCTCTTCTTGGATTGATGCAAGCAAGGTTTGATTAAATTTAATATCATCGTGGCCTAAATTAGCCGCGGTTTTAAAGTAAATATCTGTAGCGTTTGCTTGAGGATCGAAATCAATTAATAGCGTTTTTTTACCAGCACGAGCTAGTGCCAGGCATGCAAGCGTGGCATTTGTTGTTTTACCGGTGCCACCTTTAAAATTTCCAAAAGTAATTACTTCACCCATTATACTGACCTCCAATTAAGTATCCTAATATGCAAGGATACTTGGATACAAGGATGATAACATACAAAGATACAAAGATACAAGGATACAAGGATACTTTTCTTCTCAAAAGCCGTTAAATTAAGATTGACTGCAAGTATCCTAATATACTTAGATACAAGGATACAAGGATACTTAGATACAAGGATATTAATATACAAGTATACAAGGATACAAGGATACATAAAAAGAAATGTTGATTTATCACCAAACAACGAGTAATATTGGTTACATAAAATAGAACATAAAAAAACACCCACCGACGGGAATCGGTGAGCGCCACATAAAAGTCATCGTTGTTTAATGACTATTATATCATGGCCGGTGCGATTTTTAAAGCCCTAGGGGACAAGCTGGGGTCTAAATCCAAGGGGACACGTTTGCCAGTGCGACTTCAATAAGTCTGGCTATACCACAACAAGGTCATCTGTACGGCTGGGTGGTGAATGGTGAGCGCGACCATTAACGGCGCGGGTGGTAAAACGAAGCTTCGGCTTGGTGCCACTGATTAGTTGGTGATCGAACAAAAATAAATACGTATTACCAACGCCTGCTAGGGCGTTTTTTAGTAGGTTAAACCGAAAACGTAGGTTTATAATGAGTGGTGGTAGCAATACCGCAATTGTACAGACAAGCGACGGGCGTTAACGACCGACGAACTAAGGGGAAACTTTTAGTGGTAGAATTGTACTCTGGTTCAGTTATTCCAAATAGCTGATTCCAGGGAACAATTCTGCGCTCAAAACGTCACTCCCTCTAAACTGAATGGAAAACCATAACCCGTCAAGACAAATTCCAAAGAAAAAAGAAAGTTGGTGGAATTGTTGGAATGTAAGGATTACATTGTTCCATTGAATCCAGATGTGATTATTAAGAAGACAATCTATCGGAGTTCTGCAAGAATTACTGAGCGACAAAGGAACCAAGTAAAGAGAGTTTTACGTAGTCAAGGGTATCAGGGAAGAATTAGTAGTATTCGATATACTCGGGTAGATTATAAGTATTCATTTAAAGTATCAGTGAAGTATCGGGGAAGTGTTGGTAAATTTTTGGTTAATACAAAGAATGAGACAGTTGAATTTAAGGGAATGGTCTAGGAGTAATCCCAGTAAATTTCACAAACTTCCTTTCCCCAATTAAAGCTAATCTAAGACCTATACCACTTCTTTTTTGGACAAGTTCACAATCGAAAAATAACGGAATGTGGAAGTAGCAGGGCGAATGGGGGTTACTTGGGATAAGCCGCCTTATGTGAAGTAGAAATTGGTATACTAAAAAAGGCTCCCGGTTTAACACTGGAGGCCTTTTTTCTAGGTTACATATTTTGATGGTGAATGTTTTTATCTTCGTAGCTTTTACTTGGGTGCTGTAACATGATGAATACTGCTTAGTTTTTGGTGCCGTACCCCACAATAAATGCGCCGGTTCATTGGCATTATCTTA
>NZ_JQAR01000019.1:0-4488 GCF_001437155.1 Liquorilactobacillus mali | reverse complement strand
GGCGTTTGGTGGAATAAACAAGCGGCTAGAGAATATGCGGCCAAACACCCCGAAGAAGAAAAGTCGGCCGACAACGATAACAGTGAGTTGTACTACTAGTCCTAAAAGGCTATAAAATCCTTTCTAAGCGGTTTTAAGACTTACTAGCCTCTCTTTATACTCAAGTTAGATTTAAATGGCTTAAACAGAAGAATAGGGGCTTTTAAATGAGCGCCAGAGCTAACCCAGGCTAACCAGCTCAAAAGTTCAGCCTTTAGATCAACGCCAAGCTCAAGTGATTTGAGGCCAGGGCTTTATCTATTGATAAGGTACTCAAAAGGTAGTATAATGGTAGTAGTAAAAGAAAGGAGATGAGACAATCATGGCAGTTAAGGAAAAGAAACGGGTCCAAGTCAAGATTGATAAAGATTTGGCCGATGATACCGAAGAAGTTTTAAGCGAATTGGGCTTAAATCCAACCACGGCCATTAACATGTTTTACAAACGGATTGTTGCTAATGGTGCTTTACCTTTTAATGCGTCTTTAAGGGAAGAAGAAAGAGCTAATTTACGCTTTTTAAAGGCGACCGAAGGGACACCAGTCACCGAGTTCAAAGATGCTAAAGAGGTTGCTGATTGGCTCAACGATCCAGATGAGGACTAATGACTTAGTCAGCCTATACGTTAGTTTTGTAGAAACTAACAGTGGCAAGTCTCGACCAGTTTTAATTCGTCGGGTATCAGAACAGACGATCGAGGCTTTTAAAATTACTAGGCAGTATGAAAAGAAGTCGGCTTATATCAAGCAACAATATTATCCGATTCAAGATTGGCAATCCGCTGGGTTGAAGAAACCTTCCTGGGTCGATCTTGGTAATATTTATCGCTTTCCCAAAGCCGGTTTAAACTTTAAAGAAATCGGTCATTTAAGTAAGCTAGATCAAAATAAAATTTCAGATTTTATGCTTGACCTAAAATCAAAAAGAATAAGGGTCAAAAGATAATTCAACAGCGATCAAGTAAAAGGAAGCACAAAGAAAGTAAAGCAGAGCTTACACAAAGAATTCAAAACCAGTTAAAAGACTTTGCTAAGAAGCTGTCTAAAATCTCTTAAGAAGCTGTTTAGTATCTTTGATTTTGACCCAATAATTTGATAAACTACTGTCAAAAAAGTTGGAGATCATATGCAACATTTTAGTCATCATTACCAAAGCGATATTTCTCGGCAACAATTCGATTTGATCCGTCAGGATCTGGAAGCTTCAAGAAAACGAACTCACCCAAAACACATTGATCCTTATGATATCTTCTGTGCCATGCTCTATGTCCTTAAAAATGGCTGTACTTGGCGTGATTTGTCGGCTGATTATCCAAAGTGGTCCACCGTTTACTACTATTGGATGAGTTGGTCAAAAGCCCCCACCCCTGATAAACCAGCTTTATTAACTCAGGTTTTAAAAAAATTGTCGCTGATCGACGATTAAGGCAAGGGCGGTCAGCCCGAACTTCGTTCGTCATTTTAGATGCCCAAAGCATTAAGAACACCGCTACCGCTGAAAATAAGGGTTACGATGGTGGCAAGAAAATTTCCGGCATTAAGCGCCATTTAGCCGTTGACATCAATGGATTCCCGCAAGCTATCCATATTACCCGGGCTAACATCACTGATCGTGACGGGGCGATTGCACTCGTCACCCTTAATTTAGAGCAGTTTAAATTGGTTCGAACCATGATGGTTGATAGTGGTTATACCGGCCAAAATTTTGCCAATGAGATTAGCAGTTTAACCTCAGCCAAGGTAATCGTCGTTAAAGAAATGAGTTACACCAATTTTCGGTTATCCCCCAACGGTGGCTCATTGAACGTTCATTTAGTTGGTTGGGAAATTATCATCGTTTATGGCGTAACTGTGAGCGTAAGCTCAACACTAGTCTCATGATGGTTTCGTTAGCTTTTATCAGGTTACTTCTCAAAAGATACTAAACAGTTTCTCACACCAGTTTTGATCTTTGCCATTTACTATCATGGCAATGAGGCTAAGATTGAAGGATTACTGACGGCATCACAAGTGTTCCTGAGTATTGCTTTACCGTTTGCCATCATTCCAATGGTCATGTTCACCAGTAACAAGAAGTTGATGGGTAAGTTCGCCAATCATACTTGGGTCAAGTACGCTGCTTGGGTTGCCACCATTGTGCTGGTAACCTTGAACATCTACTTGATTCTCCAGACGGTTGGCTTGCTGAAATAACCGTTTAAAGACCTTTATAAAAAATAAGTAGGTTTCCGTTATATTCTTTATAAAAGTGTTTAGCAGTTGGGAGTCGTTGACAATTTAAAAATTTGTCTGCGGCTTCTTTTCTTTTAGTCTAAAATAGAGGTTAATAACTAACAGGGGGATTACTAAATGATCAAACCAGAAAAGACAATCAATGGAACCAAATGGATTGAAACGATTCAAATCAATGCCGAAGAACGGGCAACCCTCGAAGATCAGTATGGCATCGATGAAGATATTATTGAGTACGTCACTGATAATGATGAAAGTACTAATTATGTTTATGATATCAATGAGGACGACCAATTATTCATCTTTCTGGCGCCGTATGCCCTCGACAAAGATGCGCTGAGATACATTACCCAGCCATTTGGCATGTTGCTCCATAAGGGCGTTTTATTCACGTTTAATCAAAGCCCCATACCTGAAGTCAACACGGCACTTTACTCGGCATTGGATAATCCCGAGGTTAAGAGCGTCGATGCATTTATTCTGGAAACACTGTTTACAGTTGTTGACAGCTTTATCCCAATTTCTCGCGGCATTACCAAGAAACGCAACTATTTGGATAAAATGTTGAACCGGAAGACGAAGAACAGTGACTTGGTTTCACTTTCGTATCTTCAACAGACGTTGACCTTTTTGTCCAGTGCGGTTCAAACCAATCTCAGTGAACTCAATCGTTTGCCAAAGACCCATTTTGGTGTCGGTGCTGACCAGGATAAAAATGATTTATTCGAAGACGTGCAAATTGAAGGAGAACAGGTCCAACGGATGTTTGAGATTGAAACCCAAGTCGTTGACCGCATTGATCACACCTTCAACAGTATTGCCAACAATAATCTGAACGATACAATGAAATTTTTGACAATTTGGTCACTGACCATGGCTGTGCCAACGATTATTACCGGATTCTATGGGATGAACGTGAAACTGCCGTTAGCCGGGATGCAATACGCTTGGATGCTGACTTTGGGGATTTCTGTCGCCTTGATTGTGGCGATGCTGATTATGCTGAAGGTCTGGCGGAAGATGTGATGGGTGAGTGACTTGCTGCTGGGTGGGGGACTTTTTTGGAATGTGTATAGTTGAGCAGTTATGCTATTTTGAGCACCCTTCGGCTTCTGAAATACGCTCCGACGACCCTGACCCCGGCCACATAAGACAAAAAATCCAGTAGCGAACAAAAACCGTTCGCTACTGGATTTTCTGCCTTATGCTCTGGAGTCAACCCGGGTCTTGTCGCGCTCTTATTTTTTACCATTTCTTTACCCAATCAATACCAAGCAAAAACATTACCCTTCTATACTAAAAGTGTTAGAAGCTGTCTAAAATCTCTTAAGTAATAGTGCTAAAAACGCTAAAACGACCATTTGCAGACTGGTGGTTAATTGACGCTCACAATTTTTCCAAAGTCGCCGACAATTCTCTAGCCAACTAAAAGATCGTTCGACTACCCAACGTTGGGGCATGACTTCGAATCGATGCAACTCATTGCGCTTCGCAACCTGCACGGTTGCGTTTAAATTACTGGCTACATCGAGCTGAAAATTAACGCCTGAATAACCACCATCAACTAAGACATTTTGAACCTGGCGTAAATGCATGGCATGTAAAGCGATCATTGCACTGGCCCCGTCTCGATCAGAGAGGTTCGCTAGCGTCATGTGAATGGCCTGCGGAAAGCCATTGATATCAACTGCCAGATGGCGCTTAATCCCCGAGATTTTCTTACCAGCGTCGTAACCTTTGTTTTCAGCAGGAGCGGTGTTTTTGACGCTCTGAGCGTCAACGATAATAAAGGAAGTTAAAGCTGAACGTCCTTGGTAAGTTCGCCGAGCAATGACAATTTTTTTAAAACTTGTTCCAATAAAGAATCAGCCGTAGGCTCAGCTTTAGTTGACCAAATTTTGTAATAGTTGTAAACTGACCGCCATTCTGGGAAATCACCGGGGGCTTGACGCCATTGGCAACCGGTTTTCAAGACATATAGGACCGCACAGAAGACCTCGTAGAGGTCATATTTTCGAGGCTTAGTTCGCTTACGAAAATTTTCTAAAGCTGGTCGAATTAATTCAAATTGTTGCCGAGTAATATTGCTGGGATAATTTTTAATAGCTTAAACTCGCTTTTTACACAGAAGTATATCAAAAATCATAGATCTTGGACAGCTTCTAAACACAATCCAGAAATTAAGCCAAAAAACAATCCTGAAAATAAAAACGATCGGC
>NZ_JQAR01000018.1:4802-45919 GCF_001437155.1 Liquorilactobacillus mali | reverse complement strand
AAACCAAAGATTTTTCCAAACCGGCCTTTATTATGGAGACTTATGTCACAGCCTCTTGTTTCTTATTTCGGATAGTTCCGTAAGTTGAAAATTATTCATTTCAGATTACCATGATGCAAAAGAATGCAATTCGCAAATTAGCATTTAGCGTGCAAAATTATTGATGTTTTAGGCAGCACTATCTAAAAATAACTTTGGATAGGTGGTTCTCCATTTTCGAAAAGAAGGATCTCTTTAGCACACCTTAATGATGATTGTTGCAAGACTTCAAGTGAACTTGCACCAATATGTGGAGTAAGAATAACATTCTTAAATGCTTGAAATTCTTCAGTTGAATGAGATTCTCCAGAATCTAAAACATCTAATGCGGCGCCTGCAATTTTATGTTCAGTTAAAGCAGAATATAGAGAGTCACTATCAACTAATGCTCCGCGCGCTGTATTGATCAAAAAAGCGTTTGGTTTCATCTTGTTGAAAAAACTTTTGTCGATTATTCGACTGGTCTCAGGCGTTGCGGGAATATGCAGACTGACGATATCAGAATTTTTAGCAATTTCATCTAAATCAACTTGAGTTCCATATGTGAGTTGTTTTGGACGGTGATTGTACACTAAAAGATTGACCCCAAAAGGTCGCAAAACAAGGCTCAATTTTTGTGCAATCTTACCATAACCAATCAAACCAATTGTTTTACCTGCTAGTAGTTCACCGTCATAAAAGTTGTCCTTGCGGTTAACTGGAATTTTTTTTAATAAATCAAGCATAAGCGTTAATGCTAATTCTGCAACTGACATGGCATTAAACCCTGGTGTATAGGTTAACCTTATTTTATTTTTCTTAATATAATCAAGTGGCAAATTATCAATTCCCACTCCATGACGAGCAATTATTTTCAGATTTGGAAATAACGCTAACTCGGAAGGAGTAATTTTGGTCGCACGAATTATCATTGCTGTTACTTTGGCAGGCTCGATTGATTCTAGACTTTCTGCAAATGACTGTGATTTGGGCAAGCAAAATACATCAAAGCCTTTTTCTTTAAGTAAAATAATACCATCATCGGCGATTGGATCAACAACATAAACTAATTGCATGTCAAACATTCCTCTTTCTTAATTCAGTGACTCCCGCTGTCAAACGTTTCATTGCTTCAACAATAATCTTTTCATCGACAGCAAAGGAAAGCCGTACATAATTATCTCCATATTCTGAGAAGGAATTTCCTGGTACTACCGCCAATTTGTAATCATACAGCATCTTCTCAGCAAAGCTCCAAGAATCCATCCCAAATTCTGAGATGTCTAGGAAACAGTAAAATGCTCCTACAGGACGATTGAATTTTAAGTCGAGCCTGCTTAGATATGATACTAGTACATCACGACGATGCTCGAATAAGGCGGACATTTTTTGTGTTTCAGGAAAGTCGGTTGTTAATGCCGTAATTGCAGCCTTTTGTGCCATTGAAGCAGGGCTTGCAACTGCGTATTGATGGACTTTTAATGCCTGTTCAACGATTGCAGCCGAGGTTGCAATGTAGCCTACACGCCAGCCGGTCATTGAACTGGATTTTGAAACACCGTTAACAATAATTGTACGTTCCTTCATACCATCAATTGCAGCAATTGATGGAGCGATGTCAATTCCGTCATAGACTAGCGTTGCATACATTTCATCAGTTAAGACATACAAATCATGCTTAATAATAATTTTTGCTAGTGCTTCAAGTTCTTCAGTCGTCAAAATGGAACCAGTTGGATTATTAGGATAGTTTAGGACGACGAGTTTAGTTGCATCTGTAATAGAGTTCTCTAGTTGTTCTGGCGTTAATTTGAAACCAGAAGAACTTGTATCAACTAGGACGATCTTGCTTTGGGATAAGATGCCAGATCCAAGATAACCAGGGAAGCAAGGTGCAGGTATGATGATTTCATCTTCGGGTTCGAGAATTGTCCTAAAACTTGTGTCGATTGCTTCGGAACCACCGACTGTTACGATGATTTCGTCTTTTGCAGAATAGTTTAGATGGTAATGGGCTGCAAGATACTCAGAAATGGTGGTTCTTAATTCAAGATCACCTGCATTAGGAGTATATTTCGTAACATTTTCAGTAATTGCATTAATTCCACGAAGTTTGGTATTTGTTGGTGTAGGTAGGTCAATTTCACCAACCGTTAGTTTGATTGCTCCAGGTACTTTGGCAACAAGTTCATTGAAGCGACGAATGCCAGTTCTTTGAAGATTCTTTGTGACATTATTATTTAAGGCTTTGACCATTTGAAAGACTCCTTTGAAATTAAATTATAATTGAATTAAAACAAATTATAACATTGTTATTTATATGACTATATAATTTTTGACAAGATTATATTATATTTTGGAAAGCTTAGAATAAATGCTTATATTTAAACGATTATAAAGTAGACAATTTTAAAAGTGTGTGTTTATCATTAATTATGGAAATTCTAATTATTATATAATTTTATAAGGAGAAAAATTTATATGATTGAATACGATTGTGTTCCAGTTGGGGAGCAAACAATTCTTATCCACTTTGAAGAAAAAATTGATATCACCGAAAATTTAATAATTCATAAGCTGACAAAAATTATTAGTAATAAGATTCCTTATATCACTGCAGTAACGCCTGCTTATTGTAGTATAATGATAAATTTTGATGTTTTTAAGATTACTTTTAGAGAAATTGTTGAACAGCTTAAAACTGTGATTAATAATTTCGACTTTTCTCAGGAAGATGCAAGAGCAAAAATTATTGAGGTTCCCGTCTGTTATGATCGTGAATTTGCAATCGATATTGAAGAAATTGCATCTTTTGCACATATGAGTATTGCAAATTTAATTGAATTACATTCAAAAGTTAATTATTTTATTTATATGTTAGGCTTTATGCCCTATTATCCGTACCTTGGAACGACACCTGACAGAATCGGGATGCCAAGGCTTGAAAGTCCTCGAGCCAAGGTTCCTGCGGGCAGTGTTGCTCTAGCTGGGAAACAGGCAGGAATATATCCGGTTGAATCACCTGGTGGCTGGCGAATAATAGGCAGAACACCGATTGAATTATATAATCCACGCAATCCTCGAACGAGGTATGAAGCGGGCGACTATCTTCACTTCTATCCTATTTCAAAAACTGACTTCTATCGAATTAAGGATTTGGATATTAAGGGCGGCTTCAAAATGAACGAGCACATGGAAAGCATATGATTAAATAAAATAATTTCTTTATATTAGCATATTCAGATTCTTATATAAATATGCTACTTTTTGTTGTATATTATAATAGTTGGAATTTTTATTCACACTATAGCGGAGTATGGTACATCCTTAAAACCTCCGGAAAAAAACAAAAAGGAGATAATATAAATGAATAAAACTACAAGTCCTTCAAGAATGCCTAGTGAAATGGAGGACATAACACAACTAGGAAAGCAGCACACATCATATCCTCAAGATTACACCCCTCAAGTCCTTGAGACTTTTATAAATAAACATCCTGAAAATGATTATCTTGTTACATTTGATGGTTATGAATTCACAAGCCTTTGCCCTAAGACTGGGCAGCCTGATTTTGCCAATGTTTTTATATCATATATTCCCACTGAAAAAATGGTCGAAAGCAAGAGCCTTAAATTATACTTATTTAGTTTTAGGAATCATGGAGATTTCCATGAAGACTGCATGAATATTATTTTGGATGATTTATACAAACTAATGAACCCTAAGTATATTGAAGTTTTTGGACTATTTACTCCTCGTGGAGGAATTTCAATATATCCCTTTGTAAATCGTGTAAATCCGGATTTTTCAAATAATGAGATTGAACAATTGGCTTTTCAGAGAAAGTTACAATTTTTAGGTAACATTCAAAATTACGGTCGTTCAATCAGATAGGAGTTCAGTCTATGGGACAAGTTGTATTATTGTCAGGTGGGATGGACTCTGCTGTTTGTCTTGCGCTGGCTATTAAAAAGTATAATAAAGAAAATGTTATCGCATTAGCATTTAGTTATGGTCAAAAACATGCTAGTGAAATTCAAAATGCACGCAACGTTGCAAATTATTTTGGCGTAAAAATAGTGATCGCAAGTGTCGATACGCAAATCTTCCAGGGTTCTGATTCAACACTTTTGCAAGGTAATGGACCGATTGAGCATAAAAGTTACGGAGAAATTCTTAAAGAAAGTGGAGGAGGAACAGTTGATACATATGTTCCATTTAGAAATGGATTAATGTTGTCACAGGCTGCTGCACTTGCATACAGTCAAGAGTTAGCGGAAGTTTCCTATGGCGCCCACTCAGATGATGCTGCCGGAAGTGCATATCCAGATTGTTCACCTCTTTTTTTTGGAGCAATGGCCTCGGCTATCTCTGCTGGTACGGCTGGCAAAGTTACTTTAATCGCACCGTTAATCGAAAATAATAAGGCGGGTGTAGTTAAACTTGGGACGGATCTAAATGTTCCATTTGAGTTGACTCGGTCTTGTTATGAGACTGATAGTGTATCATGTGGCAAATGCGGAACATGCCGAGATCGTATCAGAGCATTTAAAGAAAACGGTTTGAAAGATCCAATTGAATATGCTACTCAGATTGACTGGGAATAAAGTTAGCAAATTATAGACAAAAAATAAATGGATGGGTTAAATAAATGAGTGGAAATAAAATAAGATCTATGGCTATAAATGCTGTGTTAGCAGCAATTTACGTGGTTGTTACTATAATGTTTTCAAGGTTTTCGTTTGGAGTTATTCAAGTAAGGATTGCTACAGCATTATATCAACTAGTAGCATTTAATAAAAAATATTATTGGGGAATGGTTTTAGGTGTGGTTGTCGCCAATTTACTTATGAGCCCGTTCGGTTTGATTGATATTCCAGTCGGATTAGGAGTAACTGGTTTGGGACTAGCAATTGCAATTTTTATAAATAGGAAAATCAAAAATATCAATATTCGCTTGCTGGTTGTGGGAATGTGTGTATCTTTAGGAATGATTTTTGTGGCACTTGAACTCTTTTACATTAGTAAAGCACCATTATTAATTACCTATGTTTATTTGATTTGTGGTCAACTAGTGGCGCAGGTTATTGGTGCAGTGATTTTCAAATTTATCAACAAGGCAATAAATTTGCGGGAAATAATGAATTGACAAGTAGTGAGTAGTACATCAATGATTGGATTTTGAGTAATTTGAAGTTAGATGAATATATGCTAACTTGCAAAATAGAACACTTTTGTATGTAATTAAATAAAGAGATTGGGTCAAACATAACTTTTGCGGCACACCCACAAAAGCTAAAAAGATCCAGTCTCTTTTAATGTTTATTTAAGAGGTAACTAATTATTTAATGTTTGAAAACGTGGATCTAACACATCTGTTCCTTGACGAGCCTCTAAGTCATCAAGAAGTGCACGAACCTCATCTGTACTTTTGGCACTCATTAATTGTTCACGAAGCTGATGCGCATTTCGTAAGCCACGAACATAAATTTTAAAGAAGCGGCGTAAAGCAACGAACTTACGTGACTCGAAACGTGCATAGAAGTCATCAAAGAGATCAAGTTGAGTACGCAACAAGTTGAATGTTTCCGCAAGGGTATGTTGTTGCGGTGTAATTTCAAAACAAAATGGATTTGCGAACACTCCGCGACCAATCATGATTCCATCAATACCTGGGTGCTGTTTCGCAAGTTCTAGTCCCTCAACCGCATTGCTGATATCACCATTAATCTGAATCAACGTTTGAGGTGCTATCTCATCACGCATTGCAATAATTTTATCAATAAATTCATAATGTGCTGGTACTTTACTCATCTCTTGCCGAGTTCTAAGATGAACCGTTAAGACACGGATATCTTGTTTCAATAAAAATGGAATCCATTCTTCAAATTCTTTAGTATCACTAAAACCTAATCTAGTTTTTACGCTGATTGGCAAACCGCAAGTCTTTGCAGATGCAATGATTTCTTTTGCTTTATCAAAGTGGCGAATCAAGTCACTGCCGCCATTGTTTTTAACAACCGTTCCATCTGGGCAGCCCATATTCAAATCAATTGCACGATACCCAAGTTTTGTTACTTCTTGCACGGCTTTGGCAAAATCCTCCCCTTTATCTCCCCATAATTGAGCAACAGGAATTTGTTTTTCTGATGGGTCAATATATAAACGTCCCTGTACAGAAAATTTTGCTTGTGGATGGGTTACTGATCTGGCATGAGTAAATTCTGTATAAAATACGTCCGGTGCGCAAGCCTGAGCTACAACTCGTCGAAAAACAGTATCTGTTACGGCTTCCATGGGTGCAAGGCTTATGAATGGCCGCTTATTCCCCTCATTATCAGTAGTATTAGCCACGATGTCTTTCCAAAAATCGGTGTTTTCTGTTGGCACTAAAAATACACTCCTCTATCTCTAATTTGACTAAAAAATTGCACTAACAAGCATATGATAATCGCTCACTAATTATGGAGATTATTAGACGATTTTGCAAGCATTTTGTTTAAAGTATTAAATGATGCGGTCTATAGGACGCAGTAAGTTAAGTTATGTTGCTTTTTATAAAAGACTATACTTTTATAGAAAAAGTATTGACATTTGCAAAGTAAACAACTAAACTTTAGATATTCCTAGGATGTGAAAGCGCTTGAAAAAGGAGATGATTAGAGTTGTCGAATGTACGGAAGTTACCAATGAATTTTTTCTGGGGTAATTCAGTTTCAAGTATGCAAACTGAAGGAGCATGGAATATCGGTGGTAAAGGAAAATCAGTGTATGATGTGCGAAAAGCAACCAACAATGCTAGTGACTGGAAAGTTGCGATTGATGAATACCATAGATATGAAGAAGATCTCGATTTAATGAAAGAGATGCACTTCAATATGTATCGTATTCAGATATCTTGGTCTAGATGTAATCCAACAGGTGATGGGGAATTTAGTGAAGAGGGGTTTACCTTTTATGACAAATTAATTGATGCCATGTTAGCGAGAAAAATCACACCGATGATATGCTTGTATCACTTTGATATGCCATTAAATTTGGCCAAAAAGGAAAATGGTTTTTTATCACGTAACACTCAGCATGCATTTGTGAGGTTTGCCAAGAAAGTTATTGACCGTTTTGCTGATAGAGTGAAATATTGGATAACCTTTAATGAACACAACCTCTACTTTCAGGAGGAGGTTTTTAATATTTCAGGATATTTAAAAGGTGAAAAGACTGTCCCCGAAATGTATCAAATTTTTCATCATACAATGGTGGCACATGCTGAGATTGATGAATACTTGCATAATAATTATCCCAAATTACTTTTGGGGGGCATGTTAGCATATGAAGAGGTTTATCCTGCTACATCAAAACCAAATGATGTTTTTGCTGCTAGAAAAATTCAAGAGTTTATGAACAATAATCTATGTGATGCATTCACAAATGGCCATTATTCTAATGAGGTTATGCATTTTATTGAAACACACAAAATTGACAGTGATTTTTTACCTGAGGATATGGAAGTTATTTCAAAAATGCATGCGGATTTTTTGGCATTTAGTTACTATCGTACGGATGTTATAAATGCTGATAAGATCCCTAAAGGGACACCACCCAATAATTATCTGAAGTTTGGTGGAGAACTTAATCGTTTTCTGGAAACCAACGAATGGAACTGGACTATTGATCCGCTTGGATTCAGAAATGTCATAACAAAGATATACAATCGCTATCGTTTACCAGTTTTTCCGATAGAAAATGGAATTGGTCTGCGTGAGCATTGGGATGGAATCAATCAAATAGAAGATAATGTGAGGATCAAGTATCATCAAGATCATATTAAAGCACTGAAAGATTCGATTTTCATTGATGGTGCAAAAGTTTTAGGATATCTAGGCTGGGGTTTGATAGATATTCCAAGCTCGCATGGCGATATGGAAAAACGTTACGGGGCAGTGTATGTTGATCGGACAAATTATGATTTAAAGAAACTGAAGAGAGTGCCTAAAAAGTCGTTTTATTGGTTTAAGACAATTCTTGAAAAAAATGGAGATGAATTATAATGGCAAAGAAAAAGTTTGGAGATTTTGTAAATAATAAAGTGTTACCTCCAATAATGAAGTTCGTCAATACAAAGCCAGTTACTGCATTGAAAGATGGAATGGTTTATGCATTACCATTTATTATCATAGGATCAATTTTCTTGATTTTATCAAATATTCCGATACCCTCTGTTGCAAGCGCTTTAAAAGCTTCGGGATGGTCAGAATTCTTTAATCAGGCATACACAACTTCATTTGGGTTCATATCGATTTGGGCCTCCGTTGGAATTGCATATGTGTATGTTAGGAATGAAGGATATGAAGCACTACCAGCAGGACTTACTTCATTATCATCATTTCTATTGTTGCAATTTTTACAGGTTGATAATCCGTTAACTAGTGCAATGGGTAAATCGGGGTCCGGGATTACAGATGCAGCAGGTAATGTTATCTACTCAGGGGTTAAGTTGAGTGAAAACATTGATAAATTACCACACGTTGTCCAATCTTATTTGGAATCGCCTGTTACGGGTGTTATCAATACAACATGGCTGGGTGGTCAGGGAATGATTGCAGCAATTATTATTGGAATACTTGTGGGATGGTCATATTCAGCAATGATGCGTGCGGGTTGGAAGATTACATTGCCCGAACAAGTTCCAGCGAATGTTGCTAATCAGTTTACAGCAATGATTCCTGCCGGTGTTATTCTTATTATTTCAATGTTACTGTATGCGTTCTTCAAAGGTGTAATGAACACTGATGTTTTGCAATTAATCTATAAGTTATTGCAAACACCGTTACAAGGTTTATCAGATTCACTTGGTGGGGCATTAATAATTGCTTTGCTAGTGCCATTTTTCTGGTTTTTTGGAGTCCATGGTGGGCTAATTATGGGAGCTATTACAAGCGGCCTGTTGATACCAAATACGTTTGATAATGCAAATTTGTATCAGCATAATCAGTTATCATTGGCTAACGGTGCACACATTGTTACAAATGAATTTTATAACAACTTTATTAATTTAACAGGTTCGGGTATTACGATTGGATTGGTAGTATTTACACTGTATGCTGCTAAATCAGTGCAAATGAAATCAATTGGTAAAATTGAGTTTATTCCCGCTTTGTTTAATATCAATGAACCATTCTTATTTGGACTTCCGCTTGTTATGAACCCATTTTTGGCAATTCCATTCTTCTTAACACCTGTAATTGTTGCATTGACAACATATTTGGTAATCTATTTTGGGATTGTTCCACCGCTGAATGGTGTTGCGGCACCTTGGACAACACCTCCTATCATTTCTGGATTCTTAATTGGTGGTTGGAAGATGGCAATTTGGCAAACAATTGTACTTGTAATGTCAACTGCAATCTATTTCCCATTTGCTAAAAAATATGATAATTATTTGCTAGCACAAGAACAGGAAAATGCTGCAAAAAATAAATAAAAAAAGGATGGATGATTAGAATGGCAGAAAAAATAATTATGCTCGCATGTTCAGCCGGTATGTCGACGTCTTTGCTTGTTTCAAAGATGCAGGTTGCAGCAAAAGAAAACGGCAAGGATTACGAAATTTTCGCAAAATCAACTGCAGATATTGATCAAGAATTCAAAACAAATACACCAGATGTGCTTTTACTTGGGCCTCAAGTTGCCTATATGAGAGAGACTGTTCAAAAAAAAGCAGATGAAGCAGGAATCCCAATGGATGTAATCAACATGGCTGATTACGGAATGATGAATGGCGCAAACGTTTTGAAATTTGCAGAAGAACTAATGGAGAGGTAATTAAAATGAATTCTGACAATATGGAAGTAATTATGGGACTCATTATAGAAGGAGGCAACGCTAAAGGATTTGCTGTGCAAGCTATTAGAGCGGCCAAACAAGGTGATTTTGCTGAAGCAAATGATTTTTTAACTAAGTCAAATGAATCACTCAGTAAAGCACATAATGTACAAACTGATATGCTAACAAAAGAAGCACAGGGTCACCATAATGAAGTGAATTTATATATGGTGCATGCACAAGATCATTTAATGACTGCAATTACTTTTAAGGATCTGGCTCAGGAAATTATAGAACTATATGAGAAATTAGCCAAAGAAAATAATTAGTTGCAAAAGGGGATGAAGAATCACTGTGATTGTGACTTTCATTCCTTTTTATTACAAAAAAGAAAGGGAGAGATTTTGATGAGTGTGTTAAACGATGATTTTCTATGGGGTGGGGCTGTTGCGGCACATCAATTTGAGGGTGGTTGGAAAGTAGGGGGGAAGGGAATATCAGTAGCCGATATTATGACTGCGGGTTCAGCAAGTGAAAATCGCACCATCACTGATGGTGTATTAGACAAAAAAAATTACCCTAATCATGAAGCGATAGATTTTTATCACCATTATAAGCAAGACATTAAACTTTTTGCTGAGATGGGGTTCAGATGTTTTAGAACCTCAATTGCATGGACGCGAATTTTTCCAAAAGGTGATGAAAAGCAACCAAATGAAGAGGGATTAAAATTCTATGATGATCTATTTGATGAATGCTTGAAATATAATATCCAGCCAATTGTAACATTATCACACTTTGAATTACCATATTATTTAATTGAGAAATATGGTGGTTGGCGGAATCGAAAAATGATTGATTTTTTTGTTAATTTTGCTGATGTATGTTTTAAACGTTATCAAAATAAAGTGAAATATTGGATGACTTTTAATGAGATTAATAACCAAACTGGATACAATAATGAATTTTGTTTATTTACAAATTCTGGAATAAAGGTAAAATCCGGTGAAAATGCTGAACAAGTAATGTATCAAGCCGCACATTATGAGTTAGTAGCTAGTTCAATCGCGGTTCGTCATGCACACGTAATTAATAAAGGATTACAGGTTGGGTGCATGATTGCAATGGTGCCTTTATATCCCTTGGACTCAAAACCTGCAAATATTATGATGGCTGAAAAAGCAATGCAAAAAAGATACTGGTTTGCCGATGTCCATGTTACTGGAGAATATCCAACATTTATGAAAGCATTCTTAAAGAAAAAAGGGTATACTACTGATGTTACACATGACGACTTGATTAATCTAAAAAAAGGAACGGTCGACTATCTTGGCTTTAGTTATTATATGTCTAAGACGATTAAAGCAACTGATGACAATCCAGAATATGAGTATGATGATTATAAAAATGATGTCCAAAATCCATTTTTAAAAGTATCTGAATGGGGATGGTCAGTTGATCCAGAAGGTCTTCGCTATGGAATGAACTGGTTTAACGATCGTTTCCACCTTCCTCAATTTATTGTTGAAAATGGATTTGGTTCAAGAGATGTAGTTGAAAACGGGGAAATTCATGATAATTATAGAATTAATTATTTAAGGCAACATATAATTGAAATGAAGAAGGCTGTTCTGGAAGATGGGATTGATTTGCTAGGATATACTCCATGGTCTGCGATTGATATTGTTTCTGCTGGTACCGGTCAAATGGAGAAAAGATATGGATTTATTTATGTAGATAAGGATGATGAGGGAAAAGGAACACTTGCACGTCTACGTAAGGACTCATTTTATTGGTATAAAAAAGTAATTGAATCTAATGGGCAAGAATTGGATTAATATATTTAGACCTTTGCTTTTTGACTGCTCTTAACATATTATTATTAAGTAGGAGACTAATTAATGTTTGTTTGACAATGTAGACCCAAATCAGAGTGAACAGGAATGATCTTAACTATGGCAACAAAAGCAAAATATCTAGTGATTGCAGGGGAAATAAAGAAACGAATTCTTAGGGGTACCTATCCAGCACGTGAGTTAATGCCTGATCAAAATACACTTGCTGAAGAATTTAATGTAAGTCGTATGACTATAAAAAAGGCATTAGATAGACTTGTAAGTTCTGGGCTAATATACAAGCAATCTGGCTTGGGAACTTTTGTGTTGGGAAATATTCCTATTAAAGCAGTGGGTGATTCGCCGGCTAATGCGTTTGATGGAATGACAGAACAACAAGGTGCGGAAAAAGTTGAGAGCAAAATCATAAGTTTTAATGTTAAGTTTCCATCAGAAGATATTCAAAAAAAGTTGGATATTTCAAAAAATTGTCCTGTTTATGAGATTATCAGGTTAAGAATACTTGAAGGTGATCCCTTAATATTAGAGCACACTTTTATGCCTGTTGATTTGGTTCCTGGGCTAAATGAAGAGGTATTAAAGAATTCAATTTACGGATATTTGCACAAGAATTTGAAACTCAAATTTGGTGGCGCTTATAGGAAGATTAGAGCGGGGTTGCCTAATGAATATGATAAAAAATATTTGAATGCAAAAGAGACAGATCCAATGCTAGAGTTCGAAGAGATTGTTTGGTTGAACAATGGAAAAAATATTGAATATGCGACAAGTCGTAATCGCTACGACAAAAGAAGTTATACAGTTTTAGATGTGAATGATTTTTGAGACGTAAAAGAATCAAGTAATGAAAGTACGGTGAGGACTACTATTTTCTTATAGGGTAGTCCTTTTTGTTATTATTTGAATCGTGAAGAAATTAGAGGAATCGATGTGTAGTATTTAACCACAATCTCCCTCAAAAAATTTAAGAGTAATTTGGATGAGAAAATTTGTTGATTATAATGATCAAGGGGTATTATTGATGTTATTGCAAAAAGAGACAGTTAGTTTTGCCAAATTAATTATATAATTAATTCATTTGACAATAGTCTTTATTCTTGATTTTAGTGTGATTTTTTGAAGGGAATGGATTAAGAAATGGGGATTTTTCTGAAATTATCATGGTTTTTTAAGGAGCAAAAGAAGTCTTATTTACTAGGAGTTTTATATTTATTACTAGTTGCCGTGCTCAATATTATTCCACCAAAAATAATTGGTAGCGTGGTGGACGGTATTCAGCAACATCAACTAACAATTCAAAAATTGTTTTTTTTCTTGGCTGCTCTAACGCTGGTTGGAATTGGGCAGTACCTTTTCAGGTATTTTTGGCGAAGCTACATTTGGGGGAGTGCAGCATTGCTAGAAAAAACGATTCGAACAAGATTAGTAACTCATTTTGCGGCAATGGATGAGACTTTCTATCAAAAATATAGAATTGGTGATCTAATGGCTCATGCAACAAATGATATCACTGCCGTTCAACAGGTCGCAGGTGTGGGAATTTTAACATTTGCAGATTCAATAATTACCGGTGTTTCAACAATCATTGCAATGATGTTTTTCGTTAATTGGCGCTTAACTCTAATAGCAATTATTCCGTTGCCCTTACTAGCGGTACTATCACGAATTTTGGGTAATATAATTCACAGTGCTTATGATAGAGCACAGTCAGAGTTTTCAACTATTAATAATAAAACACAGGAAAGTATTTTAGGGATAAAAGTAATAAAAGCACTTGGACAAGAACAAGAAGATATTGATGATTTTGATGCTCATGTGGATGAAGTGATCAGGGCCAATCGCCGAGCAAATTTTTTGGATTCATTATTTGATCCTGTAACAAGTTTAATAATTGGGTTGGCATATGTTGCGACGATCGTACTTGGTGGATATTTTGTAATTAATAATACAATTTCGATTGGACAGTTAATCTCATTTATTTCCTATATTGGGATCCTAATATGGCCAATGTTCGCAATTGGCCGCTTATTTAATATCATTGAGTTGGGTAGTGCAAGTTATGATAGAATTCAATTATTACTCTCTGAAAGAAGTAAAATCACTGAAGCTTTTAATCCTGTTACAAAAGCACCTCAGGGAAATGTGAATTATGAGATTGGCAAATTTAAATATCCTGATTCAGACGAGGTAGCACTCCAACAAATTAAATTTAAAATAAAAAATGGCCAGACTCTTGGAATTGTCGGGAAAACTGGAGCTGGAAAATCAACGATTTTGAAACTTCTTTTACGCCAATTTGACAGTTATGATGGAAGTATCAAGGTAGATAACGTAGATATTAGAGACTACAAGTTAGATGTTTATTTACCTTCAGTTGGATATGTACCACAAAATAGTATTCTTTTTTCCACAACTGTTTTTGAGAATATTAGATTTGCAAAACCGAATGCAAGTATTATGGAAGTCGAAAATGCGGCTTTCATTGCTGATCTGCATGATGACATCCTGAAATTGCCAGATGGATATCAAACACAAGTTGGAGAACAGGGGATTTCTCTTTCAGGAGGTCAAAAGCAGCGACTGGCAATCGCGAGAGCCTTGATACTAAATCCAGAAATATTAATTCTGGATGATTCATTATCTGCAGTCGATGCCAAGACGGAGAATCATATTCTTAGAAGAGTGAAGAGACTTCGCGCGGACAAGACGACCATCATAGTCGCCAGCCGCTTGAGCAGTGTAATGAGTGCGCAAGAGATAATAGTAATTAAGGATGGTAGAATTTCCCAGCGAGGAACGCATAAAAGTTTGATTAATGAGAAGGGTTGGTATGAGCAGGCTTATGAGATGCAGCAGTTAGAACAGCAAATGGAAGAAGGAGATAAGTAGTGGAGAAAAAATCTGCATGGGCAAAAACCATGAGTTTGAAGGAACAATTCACAGTTTTGAAAAGGTTGTTGCCGTTTGCTATTGAATTCAAATGGCAATTTATTACCGCCATAGCCTTTGCCGCAATTTTGAGTGTAGTTAATATACTGTTGCCAAAGTTATTGCAATACTACATGGATCATTTTCTTACCAATAAGAATGCGACCTTAAATATCATGCTTTTTTTTGCGGGGCTTTATTTTTTAGGCACCATTATCAAGGCATTTACACAGTTTGTCCAAAACTTCTGCTATTCTATGGGTTCAGAACGTACACTTGAATTGATCAGGACCAAGCTATTTGCAAAACTGCATCACTTGGGCATGCATTATTTTGATCAGGTACCTGCTGGTTCAATAGTGTCTAGAGTCACCAATGATACCAAAACACTATTTGATTTTTGGATGCTCTTTTTAACCTTGATTGTGACTTTCTTTTCAAGTGCTTCTGCTTTTATAGCCATGTATTTTACAAATATGAAGTTAGCACTAATAATTTTGTTATTTTTACCAATCGTTATTGTAGTAATTATATATTATCAATTATACAGCTCAAAAATTTATCGTCAGATGAGAGAGTATCTGAGTGAAATCAATGCAAAGTTGAGTGAAAATCTGTTAGGAATGAGCATTATTCAGCAATTTAGGCAAGAAAACAGAATTTTAAGAGAGTTCGAAGAAACAAATGGAGATTATCTCAAGATGAGGTTGGCAATGATCAAAGTGAATTCATTATTACTCAATCCGGTTATAACACTCTTATTCATCTTATCTGAAGTGATTGCATTAGGGGTCTTTGGAATAAGTGGAACGACGAGTTTCGTACAGGCGGGTGTAATATATGCATTCTTGTCCTACCTTCAAAGTTTTTTTAACCCAATGTCTGATGTAATGAACTCGTTGACTGTTTTTCAAGATGGGATGGTAGCAGGAAGCCGCATTTTGCGAATTATGGACGATCAAACTTTAGCACCGGTTCAGGATGAGAACTCAGACAGTCAAATTACAAAAGGAAGAATTGAGTTTAAGAATGTTACATTTGCTTATGAACAAGGCAAAGATGTCTTGAAAGATATTAGCTTTACAGTTGAACCTGGGCAAACAATTGCATTGGTTGGACATACTGGTAGTGGTAAAAGTTCCACAATTAATATTTTAATGAGATTCTATGAATTTGCTAAGGGTAAAGTTGAGATTGATGGAACAGACATCAGAGAGTTCAGTACAAAGGAGTTACGGCGAAAAATTGGTTTGGTATTACAAGATTCGTTTCTATTTTATGGGGATATTGCATCAAATATCAGGATGTTTGACCAAAATGTTTCGGATGCACAAATTAGAAAAGCAGCAGAATTTGTGCACGCTGACCAGTTTATAGAGAAATTACCAAAAAAGTATCATGCAAAAGTAATAGAACGTGGAGCAACATATTCAGCTGGTGAAAAACAATTATTATCTTTCGCGAGGACAATTGTGCGAAACCCCAAGATTTTGATATTAGACGAAGCAACCGCTAATATTGATACGCAAACAGAATTATTAATCCAAGAAGGTCTTAAAAAGATGAGGGCTGGCAGAACAACAATTGTGATAGCCCACAGATTATCAACAATACGTGATGCGGATCAGATTTTGGTTCTGGATGATGGAAGAATTATTGAAAGAGGGACACATGATGAACTTTTGGCGAAACAGGGTAAATACTATGAGATGTATCAGCTGCAGACAACGCAGAAGTTATTAAATGATTAATTTGTAACGACAAGAAACAAAAAAAGTAACATTTATTAAAAGCAACTATAGCAACTGTTTTTTGTGGGAGCTTAAGCTTAATGCAAATGGTTAGTACTTGATTGCTGGCGTAAAATTAGGAACATAACGTTTTCCTTGTCATAATAATTTAAAATTGAACGGAAACTTTGAGCTTCTTTGAGTTGTAAAGTACAATTATAAAGGTCAATGAAGGACTATATTAAAATTAAATTTTAATATGGTCTTTTTTTTATTGTAAAAATAAAAAAATAAACTTACTATTGAAAAGCATTTATAAAGGTGTTAGAGTGGAATTTGTAATAAAAAAGGTAACAACAAAATAACATAAAGTACAAATATTTATTTGGAGGGAATTATTATGGCAAAAATGACAGCCGGACAGGCACTAGCAAAGGTATTGATTGATTGGGATGTCGATCACATTTATGGCATTACTGCAGATTCAATCAATAATACAGTTGATGGTTTTTATAAAGAAAAAGCAAAAATAAATTATATTCAAGTTAGACATGAAGAAGTAGGAGCACTAGCAGCCGCAGCCGATGCTAAGTTAACTGGAAAAATAGGTGTTAGCTTTGGGTCTGCTGGGCCTGGTGCGGTTCATTTATTGAATGGCTTGTATGATGCAAAGATGGATCATGTGCCTACATTAGCAATTGTTGGTCAATCTGCAACAGGAGTTATGAATACAAACTTTTTCCAGGAAATGAACCAAGATCCAATGTTTGTGGATGTTGCGGAATTTCATAAGCAGGTTGTTAGTGCTGAACAGATTCCCTATGTTGTTGATGAGGCCGTTCGCTCTGCATACGCGACGAAATCTGTTTCTGTCGTGATTATTCCTGATGATTTGTCAGGACAAGAAATTGATTTTAATGGCTTCAAGACCAAACCATTGAGGGCAACTACAACTCAAGTAGTTCCAAAGCAAGCAGATGTCACAACCGTGTTAAATGCTCTAAAAGAAGCAAAAAATCCTATTTTGTGGGTCGGCAAAGGAGCTTATGGGGCACGCAAAGAGGTCGTTGCAGTTTCAGAAAAATTCGGTTTGCCAGTCTTATCTACTGCCCCAGCGACAGGAGTAATGCCTACAAACCACAAAAACTTCATGGGATCATGGGGGCGTTTAGGCACAAAACCAGCTTTTGAAGCTGGATTAATGAGTGATCTTGTACTTTTTGTTGGGACTAACTTCCCATTTGTAAGATATTTGCCAGAAACAATAAAGTTTATTCAAGTAAATAACAATTTAGCTGATTTGGGAAAACAAAGAGATGCAGACATCACAGTTTTGGCAGATTCTAAATTATTTTTAGCGGAATTACTAAAGTCAGATTTTTCGGTTGAAGAACGAACATTTCTCAAGGCCTCACAAATTAATAAGCAAAATTGGGATAACTGGTTAGATGAGCTTGCTTCTGATGACAAGGCAGGTCTGAGTGCAGAAGGAGTAATGCGTGCGATTAAAGAAAATTCGCATGATAATGCAGTCTTTGGACTCGATGTTGGTAATAACACTGAATGGGCAATTCGTCAGTTACCATTTGACAAGCAGCAAAGATTCTCAATGTCGGCATGGTACGGCACAATGGGTTTTGGTCTGCCGGCTGGTCTAGCAGGTAAGCTCAGCTATCCAGATCGTGAAGTTTGGACAATTTCGGGAGACGGTGGATACGCAATGGTAATGCCTGATTTACTGACAGAAGTTAAATATAACTTGCCAGTTATCAATGTAATACTTGAAAATAAAGCATTTGGATTCATTCAGCACGAAAAATTGATGGCAAATCAAGTACTTTATGGAATTGATTTGTTAGGAGCAGATTGGGCACATATGGCTGAGGATATGGGGGCAATTGGTTTTACGGTAACGAATCTTGGTGAGTTGAATAACGTTATGAAGAAGATTAGTGAGCTACAAGCAAGTGGAAACACCAAACCTATCGTAGTTGATGCCAAAATTAAGAATGTAGATCCAATTGATACAAGTTTTGTAACAGTTGATGAAGATATTTTTGGCAAGGATACAGTCGAAGAATACAGAAAACAATATAATATTAGTGAAGAATTGCAGCCAGCTCTATCAACTATTTTGAAGCAAATCTAAAATCGATTATTAAAAAGAGGCGATTGTGTTGTTAATTATTCAATATTTTAATCAAGGAGTTAAAGAAGAAATTAAGTATAGCTCAGAGGATCAGTTTGTTGCCCGTCAACAGCTGGAGGTGCCTGATTTACAAGATTATTATCGAATTTTTAAGGTAACACTAGACGGAAAGCCACTAACCGATTTTAAGGGCACAATGATTATTGATTTATTTAATCACTATAGTACACTTGGCTGATTTATTGTGGGTTAAAATAAGCGTACAAGTTTCTTTGAAATCCGAATATTAATCAGCTCAGTGAAATATATTTATCTGGAATTACCAAATGGAGTTGGATCAAAAGCTAAATTTTGATTCGGCTCCATTATTTTGATTTCCCCAAAAATTGTTGCATAAGTCAAAACTTTTTTGTTTCGCTCTTTTAGGCAAAAGCAGCTGATTTATGCAGTCATGCTAATAATTGATAGTTGTAATTAAGTTAATTTATTACTATGATATGATAAGTAACGCTCACTTATAGAAAGGATGATACCACTTATGAAACCAATTATTGGAATGCCCAGCGATCAATTAATTGAAACAAATCCACGAATGCCTGGAGATTATTTGGCATATGCTCCACATGATGTAAAAGAAGCAATTTATGCGGCAGGTGGTATCCCAATCATCTTGCCATTTCCTGAAAAGTTTGACGATGTTGAAGACTCAATTCAAGATATAGTTGCAATGATTGATGGGCTAATGCTTCCGGGCGGACCAGATGTTGATCCATTATTTTATGGTGAAGAACCTATTCCAGAAATTGGAATGACTATTGGAATGGAGGATAAATTTGAAATTGCGTTAATAAAAGAAGCAATAAGAGTTGGGAAACCGATATTGGGAATCTGTCGTGGAATTCAGGTTTTAAACGTTGCTCTGGGAGGAACGCTTTATCAGGATCTAAAGGCACAAAATCCCAATGTGAAAATCCAACATGCTCAAGCAACCTTAGGCCATTTCAAAACACATCATGTTAAAATTGAGGACAATTCGCGACTAAGTAGCTTATTAGGGGATAATTCTTTGGTTAATTCAAGACATCACCAAGCAATCAAACAAGTTGCAGAAGGCTTGACGGTAGCTGCAATATCTCCTGACGGGATAGTTGAGGCAGTTGAATCAGAGAACAGTAATCAGATTCTTGCCGTCCAGTGGCATCCAGAAAACTTGTGGCAAAATGATAAAGAACAATTCAAGTTGTTCACAGACTTTGTAGAGCGATCAGCCATCAAAAAATAGAGGCAAGAATATGCTAGAAGAAAATATTAAAAATATAATCGACCGTTTAGATGAACAGGGAATTGAGCTTCTAGAATTTATTTATGTAGATTATACTGGTATTCCTCGTGGAAAGACGATGTTTCTTTCTGAAGTGGGAAATCATTTGAGTGCTGGCATGGGAATTACAAAGGCAATGCCAGCTTCGACAATGCGCGATGAAATTGTTTCTGTTGCTGGTATGAATGCAGTTGGAGAATATCGACTAGTTCCAGATTTGAAGTCACTTCGAATATTGCCATATGCGCCAACTGTTGCGACAATGATGTGCGATTACAGGGATCAAGACAATCAAAAAATGGAATTTGATCCACGTGTTTCTTTACAAGCAATTGTTGCTGAATATAAAAAGCTTGGTTTTGAGATAAAAATGACATACGAAAGTGAATTTACCTTGTATCAAAGAAAGCCAGATAATTCGTTGGAGCCATACAACCCTAAGATTTGTTTTGCAGCTGAAGCAATGGATAATTCGTATCATTTTCTGCCAAAACTTATAAAAAACCTGCGTGAAATTGGAATAAGTCCGGTTGAGTATTATCCAGAGGCAGGTGCAGGACAGCATGAGTTGCCGATTGCTCCAACTGATCCGCTCACTGCTGGGGATAATGAGATCAGATTAAAAAGAGTTATAAAAGAATTTTTTGCAGCTACTGAATTGTATGCAACATTTGCTCCCAAGCCAAATTTGAATTCGGCTTCTAATGGTGCTCATATCCACATGTCATTATGGAAGGATGGGACGAATGTCCTTTATGATAAGGAGGATCAATTGGAATTAAGCCAAGTTGGTTACTATTTTGTTGCTGGACTATTACGACACATTAATGCGCTGCTTGCGCTCACTTGTCCAACAGTTAATTCTTATCAAAGATTGCAGCCGGGTCACTGGAGTTCTGCTTATGCAACATTTGGTAAAGACAATAGAGAAGCAGCGATTAGAATTCCGTCAACTTTTAGGGGCGACAGGGCCAGTTCAATGAACATTGAACTAAAAGCAAGTGATGCAACTGCTAATCCTTATATGGCACTTGCTGGGATTCTGAGCGCAGGCTTAGATGGAATTAAGAATAAAAGCACACCTTTGACACCAATTGATGTAGTTCCAGAAACATTGACAGAAGGTGAAAGAGAAGAAAAGAAAATCAGTCGTTTGCCGCAGTCTTTAAGTGAGGCACTCGCTGCGCTAAAAGAAGATTCCGTAATGCTCAAAACTTTCTCAAATGTTGGGATTGAAACATATGCCAAAGTCAAAGAGAGTGATATTGCTTATTTTGAAGGAAAGACTGCTGCAGAAATAGCAGCAGCACATCGTGATATATACTAGGAGGAAAAATGGATTTAGCAGAATTTATTCAATCAATGCCGCTTCTAGACCATCATTGCCATTATTTAATAAGTGTGGATGTTAAAGACAGAGAGGAAAGGTTAGCTCAAGTTTCGACTGAAGCTGATAATAACTATCCCATTGAAGATACTAAAAATAGGTTAGCTTGGTGGTCATTTAAGGAAGAAGCAAAGAGTTTTTACAAAAAAGATGATCAGAATTTCTTACAGCCCTTTACACGTCAGGAATATATAGAATATAATCACTCTATTTTTAAACACTATAACTATCAAATGCTTTTAATTGATACAGGTTTTGTTCCAGCTAATCCCATAACGAGCATCACGGAAACACAGGAGATAACAGGTGTCACAGTGCGGACGATTTATCGAATAGAAACGCATGCAGAGACATGGATGCAAAAAGAGGCGGACTTTGAAACATGGTGGCAAGCACTGGAAAACGATGTTGCAAGTGCCAAGGAAAATGGTTTCGTGGGCTTTAAGTCGATTGCAGCATATCGCTTCGGACTCAGGCTTAAAAAAGTAGCCACTGCAAAGGCAAGAGAGGCTTTTATTAACTGGAAAGAATCTGGAAACACGCGTTTGACCGATGCAGCGCTTATTTGTTTTATTTTATGGAACCTTGCACCCGTTTTAGTCGAGCAAAAAATGCCTCTACAATTCCATGTGGGGTACGGTGATGCTGATACAGATATGTTTGAAGGAAATCCATTATTGATGCGTCCTTTTCTGAATGAATGGAGCGTGAAAGGACTAATAGTTGTTTTGTTACACTGTTATCCATATCATCGTGAGGCAGGCTATCTTGCCAGTGTATTTCCAAATTTATATTTTGATACTTCTTTGATTAATCCGTTGGGCACTGCCTCAGTCGAACGTGTTTTGGATGAGGCACTTGAGTTAGCACCCTATTCGCGTTACTTATTTGCATCAGATGCAAGTACTTACCCTGAGATGTATGGTGTTGCAGCTAGAAGATTCAAAGAAGCGTTAAGTCAACATTTTGCTAAGCTGAGGAATATTCCGGTTGAACAAAAGGAACAATGGATCAGAATGATCTGCTATCAAACAAGTACTAATTTATATTTGAAAGCGAGAAACGAAAGGAAAAATGAAAAATAAAAAACTATCACTACTGGAAGTATTGGGATTATCAGTAGCTATGTTAGCACCAACTGGGGCAATGGCATTCAATACAGCCGGAGCAGTAGCAAATTCAGGAGTTGTTGCACCACTTGGATTCCTGCTGGCAGGCTTGGGAATATTATTTGTTGGTATTTCTTTTGTCACATTAGGAAGAAACATCGATGGTGAGGGATCAGCGTATGCATATAATGCTAAAGCCTTAGGAGAAAAAACTGGATTTATTTCTGGCTGGCTGCTTGTCTTAACATACGTAACATTTGCATTTAGCAGTTCAGCGGTAGTTGGTAATTTTTTGGATGTTTTTTTCAAGCATTTCAATATTAATCTTCCGGTTTACCTATACGTTATTGCTGTTTTGCTAATTGGTGGTGCCTTGAGTCATCTAGGAATTGAATTCTCTACAAAATTTGCAATTATTTTGGAATTATTTGCAGTTGGTGCACTGATTGTTTTGACAGCAGCAATATTAATTCAAGGCGGCGATGCTGGAATTACAGCAAGACCTCTGAATCCGGCAAATGGAACATTTTCTGGAATCGGGGCAGGAATGATTTTTGCTCTGATGTCATTTGCGGGTTTTGAAGGTGCAGCAACAATTGCACCAAGGGCAAAGAAACCAGCTAAGGCAATTACCGTTGCAATCTTTGGATCTGTTGCTTTTGCAATGATTTTCTATTTTATTGTCAGTTATACAGAGATTATTGGCTTTGGAACAGCTAATATTGCAAAAATGCAGAATTCATCAGCTCCATTGAATTATTTATCGATAAGATATGTAGGTACATGGATGGCTATTTTTATTGATTTTGCTTCTGTTACAAGTTATTTTGCCTGTTATTTTGGTGCTTTGAATGCTGGTGCTTTCATGATTCAAGCACTATCAAAAGAGGGCTATCTGATGTCTTGGATGAGCGAGCTAAAAGGAGCGAAGAAAACACCGGTTCATGCACTTGATTTGATAACGATACTTTCCTTGATTTTCTATGCCATAATTGGAATTGGCATGGGAGTTAGTGCGGGAGATTACTATAATTATTTGGGAACGATTGGTGTGATTGCCTTATTATTGGTGTATGTTTTAGTAAGTGTTGGTGCAATTGCATTTTTTCGGAAGAAAAGTAAAAATAATATTTTATTTTTGATTGTACCTATTATCGCAATTCTAGTGATGGTTTTCCCTATTTATAGTAACTTGTGGCCGATTCCAGCGTGGCCGATGAATACATTTCCCTATATTGTCTTTGTTTGGCTGCTAATAGGTATTTTTATACCGAAGAAGAAAGGCTAACGTTTTAAATATGTTAGTATGAGTGAAGTAAGTTGATACATCTTTGAGATGAACAACTTACTTCACTTTTTTTGTATGGAAGTAAATATGAGAGAACTTATTTATCTTGTTGGATGTAGCGAAAACTTCTTTTAAAAACTAAAATATTATATAACTGCTAAATATGATAGGCTTTAAGTATAAAAAAGAGAATGGAATTTAAGAGGAGGGTGTATTTAATGAAGATAGGAGTAATAGGATTAGGCAATATTGCACAAAAAGCTTATCTGCCAACATATTCAAAAATAAGGGATCAAGCCGATTTTATTTTTGCAACGCGAAACGAAGAAGTTCGAAATAAACTAACAAGACAGTATAATTTGAAAAAAACTGTTAAATCTATTGATGAGCTTATTGCACAAAATATCGATGCCTGCTTTATTCACAGTGCAACTGCCGCTCATTATGAACTTGCTAAAAGATGTTTGGCAAATGGAATTCATGTTTTTATAGATAAACCTGCTAGCGAAAACTTGAAACAAGTTAAAGAGTTGCAGCTGCTAGCGTTGAACCAATCAAAAATATTAATGATTGGTTTTAACAGGCGTTTTGCTCCAATGGTCAATAGGTTAAAAAATGTCAAAAATAAAAGAATTATTTCACTGCAAAAGAATCGTGTCAATGCGATTAATGATACAAGATTTGTGATTTATGACCTTTTTATTCACCTTGTTGATACAGCCGTTTATATGCTTGATGATAAGATCCTCAAGAGTGATAGTAAGCTGATTCAAACTGATGGGAAACTTGAGATGATTACAGTGACAATGGAGACTGCGAAAACACTCGTTAACCTGACAATGGATCTGAATAGCGGCTCCAATCAAGAGCTATATGAAGTGACAAGTAGCACTGGAACTTATGTATTGGAAAATCTTACGAAATTAAAGATATATCAAGAAAACAGCACTGAGACACTTTCATTTGATGACTGGGACAATCCACTATATGTTAGAGGTTTTGAGCAAATGGTATCTAATTTCATAACATCGGTCAAAATAACAACGTCAAGTGATTTAAGACAGAGAAATGTCTATCTAAGCCATAAAATTTGTGATGAAATAATAAACAAAATTCAGCAATAAAAAATATATTTTGGGGGAGATTCTACTGAATACGCGAAAAAATACAGGGAGAATGTATGAAAAAGTACTAATATCGGTCTTGACTTTTGCTATAGCAATTATAATGGGGTTCATTAATGCCAATGCTGATAGTTATGATATTAAAAACTATGATGTGAATGCAGCTGTTCAAAAGGATGGCAGCGTTTGGTTAACGCAGAAGATAAGGTATGATTTTGATGGCTCTTTTCATGGTGTCTACTATAATCAGGATATTAAGGGAATTGACGGTGTTTCTGATGTTAGTGTTGAAGCAATTGAGGACGGTAATGTAGAAAAAATTCCATTATCTGATAAGAAAATCAATAATACTTTTTCTCAGACGAAGTCGACCAGCCAATTAAAATTAAAAGTTTATCACAGTGTCGAGGACAAGGAAGTGACCTTTGTCTATCGTTATTTGTTACATGGTGTAATCAAAAATTATAAGGATACAGCTGAACTGAATTGGAAAATAATCGGAAGTAAATGGGATGTTGCACTCAATAATGTCAAGATCAATATTGAACTACCCAAAAAAAATATCACAAGACTGCAGGCGTGGACGCACGGTGATTTAAGTGGGAAGACGACAGTAAGCAAGAAACAAGGAACTGTAGAAATATCCTTGAAAAGGAATCCCGCTAATACTTTTGTCGAGAGTCATATTGTTTTTCCAGTGAGCGTGACTGCATTAAATCAAAATACTAGTGAGCAAAATGCTTTAAAGGCTATTCAAAGAAAAGAACGTGCATTAGCTTTAGAAGCAAATGAAAAAAGAAAACGTGAAGAACAGAATAAAGTATTTTTTAAAAAGATTATGTTCGTTCTTATGATTATCATGATTGCTTTATGGTTTTTGTGGAGTTACATGAATCCCGGAAATAAAGGTAAAAAGAAGCGCCCAATTGTTCATTCGTATGAAATTCCACGACTTTCACCTGAAGTTACTCAAGTCATATATAGGAATAAGAAACCGGATACTGCTGCTTTTAGTGCATTTATATTAAAGCGGGCAGCTAGCCATCAAATCGAAGTAAAAGAATTAAGTGAAAAGAAGAAGGATTTTAATATTATTTTGAGAGATATTAAGCTCATTCATAACTACGGTATCTTCAGGGAAATGTTTAATAACGTGGGAGATGGAAATCAGTTCACGTTGTCCGAATTAAAGAGGTTTGGGAAAAAAGGAACTGGGGGAAAGCAACTTTTTGATGCATATTGTTTATGGCAGAAAAATATTGTAAAAGCCGCTGATAAAACGGGATATAAGGATAATCAGAATATAAGTTTAAGGAAGAAAGCTTTGGCATGGTTGATTGCAGTAACGTTAGTGGGCGTTGGCACATTATTTTTATTTGCAAATAACTTTCTTATGTGTGGATTATTGGCGATACTGTATACTGTGTTTTTATTTTCCTGTATTCACTATTATCGCTCCCATTCTTTATATTCTGAAAAGGGGAAAGAATTAAAGTACCAAATTATGTGCTTTAGAAAAATGCTTGATGATATTGGAAATTTTGATATGAAAAAAGTTGGAGATTTGGTATTGTGGGAACAAATATTACCATATGCAGTCTCATTAGGATTAGCAAGTAAAGTAATAGCTGCACTAAGAATAAATTTTGATGCGGCTGAACTTTCCACAATGGGAGTTTATTATCCGCTTTTGATTGGTGGAAATTGGAACTTTAACGACGCATTAACAACAAGTGTAGGCTCTGCAATTACAAATTATAATAGCTCTGCTAGCGGCGGTTCTGGTGGCTTCAGTGGAGGTTCATCTGGTGGCTTTGGCGGAGGATCCGGTGGAGGAGCCTTCTAAATTATAAATAAATCTGGGGTAGTGCCAGTTTTTGTAGTACAATTACACGGGTACTATTAATTAATTTTTAGTTGAGGTTTATTATGAATAAGTTAATTGAACTTTTTGAAAAATATAAACAAGTTATTGCTTATCTTTTTTGGGGCGGAACAACGACTGTAGTCAATATTGGAATATTTGAGCTCTGGCACTTACAAGGTTTAAATTATCAAATTGGAAATGTGATCGCATGGTTTGTCTCAGTTCTTGTTGCATATATTTCCAATAAATTATGGGTATTTAAAACACCATTTGGAAGCTTTAAGGACGTATCACGTGAATCAAGTTCGTTTTTTTTCTATAGATCAATAACATTATTAATGGATATTGTGATTACTTGGGTGGGGATTTCATTATTAGGATGGAATTCACTTTTGGTCAAGATAATTGATAATATTATTGTTGTCGTTGCTAATTATTTCTTTAGCAAGTGGTATATTTTTAAAAAAACAATTCATTAATTTTTTTCCATATTATGATTCTTTTGCAGTTTGAATGCATGTGAATAGCTTAAGAATGTCTAAAAGGCCATGACGGATTTATGTCATGGCCTTTTTTTTGCAGGGAATGATATAAGAAAATGAATTAAGAAATTTTTGGATATATGATGGCTCAATAATTCAAGAACAGCAATGATAATTGGCTGGAGATTAGTTAAAAAATAATTTTAAGAGATGAAGATGTTAGAAGCAGGAGGAACACCAGGTGTCATTTTTTCTATTCATTTTCTAATGAATAATAGAAAAAAGTGGTTGATAAAGATAAGTATATAATGAAAATTTATTTTGAAAGAAAATAAATAGTCAATAATACTTTTTATTATAAATCAATAAGTAAGCGATCCCATTTTTAACGATCCCCATTTAAAGGCATTTTATGGTGGATGTAAAGAACGAAAACGCATAAAAAAGTACTTTTTTGGAATGAAAAGTATTAATAAATCTGATGTGATGTTTATTGACGTAAAGAAATATATAAATTATAATTCGATTAAATTAAGAGAATGAAGTGATAAGATGGATTCAGCATTTGATTTGGAGACAGTTACAGATGAGAAACAAAGAATAGAGTTGCTTACAAGGGAACTGGTAGCCACAAAAAGTGTTAATGGCACGAATGGCGAAGTTGACTTAGTAGAAAAACTTGAAAGGATTTTGAGAACTTTTACAGTTTTTAAAAAGCATCCTGAGTGGGTTTGGACACAGAAGATAGAGGGTGATGCACTAGGAAGAAAAAATATCTTTGCTTTTTTGGGTAAAGAGGGCACACAGAAAACAGTCTTATATCATTCTCACTTTGATACTGTTGGTTTGGAAGATTTTGGATCAATCAAGGGGAAGGCATTGGATCCCGATTATCTTGAACAATATTTTTCGAGTTATGATAGCGACCGTGAAATTCAAAATGATGCAAATACGGGAGACTGGCTTTTCGGTAGAGGTGCATTAGATATGAAGAGCGGAGACGCCGTCAACATTTCCAACTTATTATATTTCAGTGAACATCCGGAACTTCAAACGGGTAATTTGTTGTTTATGGGCAACTGTGTTGAAGAAAATGATCATAGCGGAGTAATTGCTGCTCTGGATGAATTGAAGAGATTACAAGAGGAATGGAAATTACAATATAGTGTGGCTATAAATACTGATTTTATTAGTCCTAAGTACGCTGGTGACACACAGAAATATATTTATTATGGAGCGGCTGGTAAAACATTGACCTGTTTTTATATTAAGGGAATCGAGACCCATGTGGGTAATACCTATGCTGGGATAGATTCAACATTAATTGCTAGTCGCATTAATTTATTGATTAACAACAATCCTGACTTTGTTGAAGACATTCCAGGTGAAGAAATCTTGCCATCTTCATGTCTGATGCTACGTGATCAAAAGGATTTTTATAATGTTCAAACTGCAAAAGTAACTGAGATGTATTTCAATACCTTCACTTATAAGAAACCTGTTTTTGAAATAATTGAGCAGTTAAAGACTGCCGTTAAGGCTGATTGTAAGAAGTTAGTGGAAGAAGCAGAGCGACGGGAAAATGAATTTCTTAGTAAGTTGAATTTTCCGAAAGTTGATAATGAACGTAAGCTTAATGTATACAGCTTCGAAGAATATCTTGATCACTTGGGTGATTTGGGAATAGATTACCAGTCACTTATTGAAAGCTTCATTAATAATAATTCTGAATTAGATAAGCGTTCTGCTGGATTTAAGCTGATAGACTTTCTTGATCAGCAAGTTAACGATAACGAAGCCAAAGTTGTTCTATTCTTAGCACCGCCATTTTGTCCGCATAATAGTATTTCACAAGATTCCAAAGTGTATCAGGACTTAAGTGGTGTATTAAGGGAAAGCGATGAAAAAATTAATTTTACAATGAAACAATTTTTCCCTTATTTGTCTGATAGCAGTTATCTAATGATTGATGAAACTCAACAAGAAATAGAAAAAATGAAGAGTAATTTTCCACTTGTAGAACAGCTGTATCCTCTACCTTATGATAAAATGCGGGAATTAAATATTCCAGCAGTCGATATCGGAGTTTACGGTAAAGGCGCACATACTTGGAAGGAGAGAGTTTACAAACCTTATTCATTTGGGGTATTACCCAAGTTAATCAGAAATTACACCCAAAAAATTTGGGAAGATTAAGGAGATAAAAGATATGTTTGTAAGAAATGGAACATCAACACTAAAAAAGGTTTTGACCTGTCCTCCTACTTTTCTGGATGAAGCGGCACCAATTAATGAAATTTCAAAGAAGTATCAAGATCAGCCTTTAGATAAAGCAAAACTATTGGATGAGTATCAGCAGTTATTGGATGCTTATGCTGAAGCAGGTGTCCAAGTTGAACAATTGACACCACAAGAGAGCATGACTAATTCAGTTTTTGCCAGAGATTTTGGCGGATGTGTAAAAGAAGGATATATACTTGGCAGTTTTAAGGAACCGTTACGTTATGCGGAGCACGCAGCGTATGAAGAAAAAATGGCTGAGCTAGGAATTCCTAAGATTTTAGAAGTTAAAAAGGGACTTTTTGAAGGTGGGGATTTTGCCTTTTTAAGAGAAAACATAATTGCAGTCGGAATAATAGAGAGGACCAATATGGAAGGCTTCAATGAATTGAAAGCTGGGTTAGAACCTCTAGGATATCAAGTATATCCTGTACCTGCGGATTCGCGATACTTACATTTGGATATGTGTTTCAATCTAGTTGATGATAATTTAGCAGTAGCTTACGAAGAGGGGCTGCCAACCGAATTCAAGGAACTGTTGAATAAACTGGAAATTGAGATCATTAAGGTTCCTGAAGAAGCAATATTTCAGCATGGGTGCAACTTGGAAAGCCTAGGTCAACATCGAGTTTTGTCGTTGAAACAAAACAAAGATGTGAACAATGCTTTGCGTGAACATGGAATGGAGGTAATTGAATTAGATATAACTGAAACTTTAAAAGCAGGTGGCGGACCGCATTGTATGACATTTCCACTACATCGTGTATAAAAATTGGAGGGGTTTTTATGAAAAAAGTACTCAAAAAGGGATTGGGAGTTATTGGAGCAACGATTGCTCTTGGATTGGTATTAGCTGGCTGCAGCAGTAGTTCAAGTTCTGATAATAGTGTTAAGAAGATTCAAGATAAAGGAACTCTGGTTGTCGGAACATCTGCTGATTATGCACCATTTGAATTTCCTATAGTCAAGAATGGTAAAAAGCAAATTGTTGGGTACGATATGATGATTGCACAAAAAATTGCAGATAATTTGGGAGTAAAACTGAAGATCGAAAATACAGAATTCCCATCTCTTATTTCTGAATTGAAGGGTAATAAGATAGATTTAGTTCTTGCAGGAATGGTTTCAACAAACGAACGAAGGAAAGTTGTTGCATTTTCTAAATCGTACTACACGGTCAAAAATGTTCTATTGGTACAAAAGAAAGATGCAGATAGTTTTAATACAGTAGCCTCGGTTAAAGGAAAGCAAATAGGGGCACAGCAGACGACGACTCAAGAAACAATCGCAAAAAATCAATTAAAGGGTAGTAATGTTGTTACAGAAGGTGTTTTGACGAGCCTAACAACTGAACTCTTACAAGGAAAATTAGATGGTGTTGTTGTTGAAAATGAAATTGCTGATAATTATTTGAAACAGTTCCCTGGCAAGTATGCAATTGCAAAGGTTAAGTTAAATACTCCAAAGGAACAAAGATCAGTTAACGTTGCAGCAAGAAAGGGTGACAAAGCACTCGTTAAACGTGTCAACAAGGTAATTACAAAGTTACAAAAGAGTGGCGAAATGACAAAGATGTTTAAACAAGCACAAGAATTGCAGTCAAAGTATGGTAAATAGATAAACAATAATAAAGGGTGAAGACAATGTTCGATTTTTTAAAGCAGTACTATCCGGTGTTTCTTGAAGGAACTGCACAAACAATTTTAATCTCAATAATCGGTATATTTATCGGCATCCTTTTGGGTCTGGTTTTTGTAATGTTCCGACTATCAAAGCACAAAGCTCTTTCTTACATCGCACGCGTTTATATTGCGATTGTTCGTGGAACTCCTGCAATGATTCAAGTTATGCTGATTTATTACACACTTTCAAATATATTAGCTGTTCCACAAATTCAGTTTTTAGGTTCTGGGTTGGATAGGGTTATCCCTGGTTCAATTGCGCTTGGAATAAATTCTGGTGCGTATACCGCTGAAATTTTCCGTTCAGGTATCATTTCAATCCCCAAAGGTCAAACCGAGGCTGGAATATCATTGGGGCTAAGTGAAAAAACGACAATGTTTTCAATTATATTGCCACAAGCAGTTAGAAATATTTTACCTGCATTAGGTAATGAATTTATCTCATTGGTTAAAGAGTCTTCGGTGTTATTTTACATCGGTGTTCAAGAGGTTACAGCACAGGCTCTTGGAGTTGGTGGAACCTTGTATAATTTTGTTCCTCCATTGATTGTTGCGGCAGCTATTTATTTCGTACTCACATTTGTTCTTTCACAGTTGATGCAGCTGATGGAGAAAAAAATGGGACGCAAATATGCACAGAGTAATTAGGGAGGACAACCGATGACAGAAGAAAATATTATTGAAGTAAAGAACTTGAAAAAAGCTTACGCGGATAATGTTGTTCTTGAAGATATTTCGTTTACAGTAAAAAAATCAGAGAAGGTTGTTCTGATAGGACCATCTGGTGGCGGCAAAAGTACATTGCTAAGATGCTTAAATAGACTTGAAGGTGATTATTCAGGCAAAGTTGTTTTTGAAGGTGAGGAGTTAAATAGCGCTAGTAAGGATAAATTACGGATCCTTAGACAGAGAATGGGAATGGTATTTCAGCAGTTTAATCTTTTTCCAAATAAGACGGTGCTTGAAAATATTACATTTGCGCCCGTTAAGTTAAAAGTGGATACTCCCCAAAAAGCAATTGAGCATGCGCATTCATTACTGGAGCAAGTCGGTTTGTCGGAGAAAGCAGATGCTTATCCGCAATCATTATCTGGAGGACAACAGCAACGTGTGGCGATTGCACGTGCACTTGCTATGAATCCTGAAGTCATGCTGTTTGATGAACCAACTTCAGCGCTTGATCCAGAAGTGGTTGGAGAGGTGCTAGGTGTAATGGAAAAGTTGGCAGCTGATGGAATGACAATGATTATTGTTACACATGAGATGTCTTTTGCTCAAAATGTTGCAGATAAGGTCTTATTTATGGATAAAGGAAGAATTGCTGATAGTGGCAATCCAAAGTACATTTTTGAAGAAACTAAAAATACGCGGACGCAATCATTTTTATCTAAAGTGATGTAGTCTGTGAATGGAGTGGATAATGTGGTTAAGTCTTTATATGAGCGTTCGTTAGAAGTACTGCCTCCTGTTGCGAAAAGAGCAACCAAACTTGGTGTAACAAAAGGTGAAGGAGTCTATCTTACTTCTGAAGATGGCGAACAGTATCTCGACTTTGCGGCTGGTGTTGGTGTTGTTAATTGTGGGCACAATAATCCTAAAGTTGTTGCAGCAGTTGAAAAACAATTACATGAACTTGTGCATGGTGGACACAATGTTGTTTATTACCCGTCATACATTGAACTGGCTGAAAAACTAGTAAAGAGAGTTGGAAAAGATTATAAAGTTTATTTTTCTAACAGTGGTGCTGAAGCTAATGAAGGGGCTGTAAAACTCGCACTGAGTGTTACAAAGAGAAATGGAATCATTGCTTTTACAAGTTCTTTCCATGGACGGACACTTCTAACAGCTGCTATGACAGCTTCGAATGCACAATATCGTAAAAACTATGAGGGTGTATTACCACCTGTTTATCATGTTGATTTTCCAGATGTTTACAATTCTAAGCTGAGCGTTGATGCTGAAGTTGAAAGATGTATTGCTCAGCTAGAGAGTCTCTTCCATAGTGTTTTGGCACCATCTCAAGTTGCATGTATCGTTGTTGAACCTGTACAAGGTGAAGGAGGGTATCTTCCCGCCCCAAAGATCTTCTTGGAAAAACTGCGCGCAATTTGTGATGAACATGGAATACTGTTGATTTTTGATGAAATTCAGAGCGGCTATGGACGAACTGGCCACTTGTTTGCAAAAGATTACTATGGGGTTCAACCTGATGTCTTGACTTCTGCAAAGGGGATCGCAAATGGGATTCCTTTAAGTGCAGTAATTGGAAAAGCAGAATATATGGATCAATGGGAACCTGGAGCACATGGCGGTACATTTGGTGGAAATCCACTTGCTTGTGCTGCGGGAAATGCCGTTTTAGATATTATGGATGATAATTTCCTAGGAAATGTACGTAAGAAAGGTGCATATTTCAAAGAAAAACTAGAATTATTGGCAGATAAATATGATGTGATTAGCAGTGTACGCGGATTAGGGTTAATGATTGGCATGGAATTTAGAGATCCTCAGACTAATAAACCCGATACGGAACTAGTTGCGAAGATTAGGGAAGAAGCCCTGAAAGAACATTTAATTTTGTTAAATTGTGGTGTCTTTCATAATGTAATTCGTTTTATTCCACCATTGGTAGTTTCATCTGATATTATTGATGAAGCATTAGCGATCATTGATCGAAGTATCGCAAGAAGTATCGTTGAATAACGGAAGGGGTCGTAATATGGCATATAAGGTTATTAATCCATATTCTGGAAAATTAGTTAAAGAATATGAATTGATGTCTGACGATGAAATCGCAGAAAAGCTTAACCAGGCTGAGCAGTTTTATAAAACTCAAAAAAAAGTTCCAGTTTCACAGAGAGCAAATAAATTGTTAAATTTTGCTGAGATACTTGAAAAAAATCAAGATAAATTGGCAAATGAGGCTGCAATTAATATGGGAAAGAAAATTGCCGAGGGCAGAGGCGAAGTTTTACTATGTGCGAACCTGGTTCGTTATTATGCCGAAAAGGGACCAAGCTTGCTCGAACCCAAACCTTATGAATATGCGAATGGCAAAAAAGCACTTTTGGAACATCACTCAATTGGGATTGTTGCAAGCATTGAACCTTGGAATTTCCCATATTCACAGGTTATTAGAGTTTTGGCACCTAACTACTTGTTAGGAAACCCGGTTGTACTTAAGCATGCAGGAATTGTTGCGGGGTGTGCAAAATTGCTTGAAGAGTTGGCGATAGAGGCCGGCTTGGATGATGGTGCGTTTGCAAATCTCTTTGTGTCACATGAACAAATTGCCGAGGTTATTGCAGATGAAAGAGTTCAAGGCGTTGCCTTAACAGGATCTGAAGATGCTGGTCGTATAATTGCTGGACAAGCCGGAAAGAGTTTAATTAAGTCAACGATGGAACTTGGCGGTAGCGATGTGTTTGTAGTACTTGATGATGCTGATCTTGAATTGGCAATAAATGACGCGATTGGTGCGCGTCTGCGAAATGCAGGCCAGGTATGTACTTCGGCCAAAAGATATATTGTAGAAGAAAGTGTTGCTGAAAAATTTATTTCAGGTATAAAACAGAAATTTACAGATATTAAATTAGGTGATCCTCTTGATGAGAATACTGAATTAGCCCCGTTATCTTCAAAACAGGCCGTTGAAGGACTTCAAAAACAAGTTGAAGAGGCTGTTGCAAATGGAGCAGATGTTCTAGTCCAAGGTGGACCTGTCGAGGGGAATGGCTACTTCTTCAGACCAGTTGTTTTGACTAATATAAAACCGAAGAATCCTGCTTATTACCAAGAATTCTTTGGACCAGTGGCACAAGTTCATGTTGTCCCAGACGATGAAGCTGTAATTGAACTGGCCAATGATTCTTTCTTTGGATTAGCTGGAGCTGTATATTCGCAGAATGTAGAAAGAGCACATACTGTTGCATCTGAGATTGAAACAGGGCAAGTCTTCATTAATCGACCTTCTGGTGCGCATCCAGAGCTGCCATTTGGTGGAGTAAAACATTCAGGATATGGTCGGGAAATGAGTGACCTAGGTCTCTACGAATTTGCTAATGAAAAGATAATCGTGTTTAACTGATTTATTTCATTAATTTGAATTAGATGCAGCAACGGGGAGGTGCCAATTATTACTTTGGTACAGCCCCTTTTAATTGAAAATCTAATCTCTAGTAGGCTGCTGTACTTGTAGAAGAAAAATGTTGTGAGTTAAGTTTTAAGTTTGTAGTTTTTCAAAAAAGGTTTGGAGGTAGTCATGAAAGAAAGTACAATGAGTCTGAACTTAAGAAAGCAAGTTGATGATTGTAGGCCGTATATAGCTGGTGAAACAGAGGCTTCGGTGTTAAAAAGATATGGGTTAGATAAGGTTGTTAAGTTAGGCTCAAATGAAAATCCATTTGGACCTTATGAAAATGCCAAAAGAGCTATGAAAGAAAGTTTAAAAGTAATTAATCGTTATCCTGAAGATGATTATGTAGAACTGACTGAGGTACTTGCCAAAGTTAATAACTTAGACGTCACAAATGTTGCATTAGGGAGTGGGGCAGGTAATGTAATTGAGACAGTAGCTAGACTGTTAATAGACGAAGGTGATGAGGTCCTAGTTGCCAAGCCTACATATCGTTTATATCGCGAAGTTTCGATTCTAATGGGGGCGGTTATCAAGAATGTTCCAGTGAAATCAGATTTTACCTATGACTTTGAGGCAATGAAAGAAAGTATTTCAGATAAGACGAAGTTGATTTGGCTGTGTAATCCTAATAATCCAACTGGGGTAATCAACGATAGAAGAGAGATTGAAAGATTCATTGAAAGTGTCGGTGAAGATGTATGGATTGTCTTGGATGAAGCGTATGCCGACTTTATTAATGAGGGTCAACGCCCTGAAATAGTCGAGCTCCTGAAGAATAAGAAACTAATTGTTATTAGAACTTTCTCTAAGTTCTATGGTATGGCTGGGGCACGAGTTGGTTATATTATGGCTCAAGCTCCTGTAATTAGTGCCTTTGATACAATTACCGAGCCATTTTGTGTAAATCGGACTGGGCTTTTTGCTGCAAAGGCTGCTTTGTTAGAGGATCAGAAACAAGCTTACAAGGTAAAAGAGTTTATTTCGAATGAACGTGAGCGAATGAGTATCGCCTTAAACAAACGAGGATTTACAGTTATACCGTCTAGTTCAAATTTCATTTTTGCAAAACTGCCTGATGGCTTTTATTCTGCAGAAATATGTGAACAGCTTATGGCAAAAGGAGTCATCATTCGTGAATGTGATGCTTGGGGTTATCCTGAGTATGTGAGAATAACTGTAGGAAAGAAAGAAGAAAATGATTTCTTACTCAGTAAGTTAGATGAAGTTATTTGAAATTAAAAAGGGGCTTGGCCAAAAGTTATATTTTGACCAAGCCTCCTCTATTTATTCCGGAATAAACGTGTTTCATAAGTTAAAATTTTCAGTCTAACTTTGAAAAGCCATGGTAAATGGCTCTTTTTTGTGATTTTGTGTTAATAATCAATTTTACCAACTTATGTCACGGACACTCCCTCTTTTGCTGAAAATGGATATGTTAAAGTCCTAAGCGGCCACCATGGACTTTAACAACATTAGAAGTGATAATAAATGCCTCTGGATCAATAGCATGAATTGCACGAAGCAAAGGGCCATAACTTTGATTATCAACAACAAGCATCAGGATTTCTTTTTGATTGTCACTGTAGCCACCACGGACGTCGTACACGGTCAAGCTATGATCAACGTTAAGTGCCATTTCTTGAATTTCCTTTGTCTTATGGAGACTCATGACCTGAATTTGAAATTTATGATCTAGCCCTGTTTCAATATAGCGCATAACGACAGAAGTAATAATTAACGAGAAAACGGCTAAAAAGAAGGCATTCAAGCCCATTGTAAAAATATTAAAGAAAGTTACGATAAAATCAATGACCAGAAGTGAGATCGCAGTGTTAATGTGAAAATATTTGCGTATGATTAGTGGGGGGACGGTCGTTCCACCGCTAGAAGCATCAATTCGATAAAGCATAGCGATACCAAATGCAAAAATTATTCCGCCAATAGTAACAGCAAGAAAGGAATCATCGACAAGCTTAAAACTAGGTGTTAGATACATGAAAAGAGGTAACAGGAAACTACCTAATGTAATTTTTTGAACGACTTTTCTTTCCAAAAAGAAAAAAGCCAAAATAATCATAATGACATTTATTACTAGTACTGAAGTTGCTGTATTAATACCAAAAGCAGCGTTTAACAAAATTGCGATACCAGTTGATCCACCAGCAGCGACCTCAATTGGTGAGTAGAAAAAATTAATGGAAATAACTATTATTTCAAGTGCTACGATGAGTATCAAAAAATTAATTATTGGTTTTTTTCTGAGATTTTTTGGCATGGATGGCTCCTTTCATATCACTTATTAGTAATATTTTACCAAAAATCCAGTAGTGACGCGAGAATTCTTGCACAAAAAGTCAGTATCAAAGCCACTAAGATCTTAGGGCGTTAATTAGACGTGCAATATTTTCAGAAGTTTGAGCGATGTCATCTTGACTATCTTTAAAAGCGCGTTCTAGACTTTTAGCACCAGAAACAGTAGAGAAGATTGCATCTATTACGTTATCTTGGTACAAGACATCAACGTCTTTACCTACGTATCCAGCAAGGACAATAACTGGAGTATTAGGAGAAATGCTTTTAGAAGCTTGTGCAACTCCAAATGGTGTTTTTCCATACTGGGTCTGGAAGTCAATTCCACCCTCACCTGTAATGACGAAATCTGCATCACGTACTTTATTTTTTAAGTTCGAATAATTCACTACAATGTCGATTCCATGTTTCATTTGTGCTGTAGTGAAGGCTAGCAGTCCAGCACCCAAGCCACCTGCTGCACCAGCACCAGGTAATGTTGCCACATCTTTATTCAGATATTTTTGCAATATTTCCGAGTAATGAATCAAGCTTTTATCTAGTTGTTGGATCATTTCAGGAGTCGCGCCTTTTTGTGGACCGAAAACAGCCGATGCTCCATTTTTTCCTGTCAATGGGTTAGTAACATCTGATGCAATTACTATCTTGACTTTGGTTAGGCGATCATCAAGGTTCGAAATATCAATTTTAGCAAGATGCGATAAGGCTGCACCACCAAACGGTAAATCTTTTCCTTTTGCATCCAGCAAATGTACTCCGATTGCCTGAGCCATTCCAGCACCCCCATCATTTGTGGCACTGCCGCCGATGCCAAGAATAATTTCTTCGACATTGTGATCAAGTGCATCGATGATTAGCTGTCCTGTTCCAAAAGTAGTTGTAATCAGAGGATTTGCAGTGGCCTTATCAATATAGCCAATTCCACTTGCTTCCGCCATCTCGATTACAGCAGTTTTGGAATTTCCAAGAAGACCATATTTTGCGGTTACCTTGTTTCCGAGAGGACCAGTCACTTCCCTTGAAATTATGGTACCATCTGTGGCATCAACGAGTGACTGAACAGTTCCTTCACCACCGTCAGCCATTGGAACAAGTTCGAAAATTGCTGTGGGAAAAATTTTTGAAATTCCTTTTTTTATGGCCAAAGCGACTTCTTTGGCCGTTAGACTTCCTTTGAATGAATCTGGAGCAATGACAAATTTCATGATAAAAGACCTCACTTAAAATTTTAGAAAACCAAAAATAATTGTTGCAGTTACCATAGCTGTAATACCTATGATGGATTCATAAAGTATACAGCGTGAACGTTCTTTGATGTCCATGTGCATTGCATTTGCAGTGACATGAAAATAGTTTCCGTGTGGCAATTGGTCAATTACAATTGCTCCTGTATGGACCATAGCAGCTGCAGCAAGTGGAGTAACTCCAAATCCTAGGATTGCTTTTGAAAATGACCCAGTTGCTAGGATAACACCAGTTGAGGTTGAGGCAGAAGCTGCTGCCATCAAGATACCAGACAATGGTGCCAGTAAAACACCTGAAATATGACTGATTTTAATCAAATTAATAATTTGTTCCGGTAAGTTTGAAGAGGTAATGGTTGCTCCAATAGTACCAGCGCCGATTAAAATTAGAACAACATCTGTCATGCGATTTATACCAGAGGCAGCATATTCACGAATTTTGTGACCTTGTTTCATAGCAATTGTACCAACAACGGCAGCAAAGGGCAGAATATAAAGTGCATCCAAGTTCAAATTGGTCAAAAAAGTAATGTGAAGAAGTGAGCCGATTGGATTCAATAAAAGCAAGACAACTGCTACTAAAGGTGTTACTAGTGCAGTCTTTAAAGTCGGTAATTGTTTGGGAGATTTTGAACTACTAGGTAATTCAAAATCACGTTCTGTTATCATAGAACCATTTCTTTTAAGCAAGTTTGCTAAGAAAATGGTCATTGCAAGAGCCAAAAGTGCGGGAATTAAATCGGCAATCATAACTTGGCTTAATTGTAGGTTAAACCCCTTTGCGGCGGCAATTGTATTGGGATTAGGTGAAATGATATTACCAGCTTTTCCACCACCAGAAAGTGCGACTAACAAGGATAACTTTGAAATATGCATGCGTTGTCCGACTTCCAGAGCAATTGGAGCAACTATTAGAACAGCGACAGGAATGAAAACACCAACGGCTGTGATGACCATTGTGGCTAAAGATAATGCAAAGAGTGCAAAATGATCACCCAGTTTAGTGACGATTGCACGGGCGATTGTATCGGCTGCACCTGATTCCATCATAACGCCAGCTAACATTCCTGCTGCGAGGACGCGTAAAACCGTCCCCATAACACTTTGTGAACCTTGTATTAAAATATTAATTGTTTGGACTAAGTTTGCTCCACCAAGTAAAGCACCAACTATAGCACCTAAAATCAACGAATAGACAGGATTAACCTTTTTTAGAATTAAAATAATAGCAATGGCTAAGCCAATTAATGCTGCCCACCAAGAAATTGTAAGTGAGGAACTCATTTAAAAACCTCCTAATTGTGAAAAAAATATCAAAATAAGACACAAAATATATTGTACCTTTATGTGATAATAATTACAAGCTCTTTTATATACTGTTAAATCAGTATTCTATATAATATGTATTTACTGAATTAATTCGTTATTTCTTACTTTTTTAAAGTTAATTTAATCACAATAATTTCAATGGAGTTCTTACGAATAGAGAAAAATAAATTGGTGGTGTAAAAAGTTAATCACTTTAAACAAAAAAAACGACCACTTGTGTAAAATCAGTTTACCTTTTTAAAAACATATGGTGTACTTAATTGGAAGGGAAAGATCTTATGAAGATTAGAGTAGAAATTGATAAAGAGGTCAAAGAAACTGAGGTGGTTATACGAGCATCTGAACAAACCACTGATGTTAAAAAATTGTATGAAGAAATTTCAAGAAAAATTATCAACAAAAGAATTAAATTATTTCAAGGAACGACAGAATTTTACATAAATAGTTCTAATATACTTTTTTTTGAAACTGATGAAAGAATTGTTAATGCACATACAAGAAATGACTTATTTGAAACACATTTAAGATTATATGAGCTTGAGAAGTTATTACCGCAAAACTTCATGAGGATTTCGAAATCAGCAATTATTAATCTGGATGAGGTATATACGTTAACGCGTAGTTTAACCGGTAATCTGATTGCTTTTCATGAGTCGTATAAACAGGTGTACGTTTCGCGGAGATATTTCAAAGATGTAAAAAAGAGATTAGAAAGCAGGGAAAAATAAGATATGAGAGCAAAACGTTTTTTTTTAGGAATTATAATTCTGATACTTGCAACATTACTTGTCTCGACAAAATTAGATATTATTAGCTTCCATTTTAAGTTCTGGACAATCGCACTTACAGTCTTGTTTATATTTTTATTGGTTCAAGGAATTATATACAGGAGAATTTCACAAAGTGTTTTTGCGGTAGCCTTTTTAGTGATACTTTATGCTAAGGAGTTGGGTATTGAAAGATTAGGTACGTGGACAATCTTTTTAGTCGCTTGCTTGGTGAGTGTTGGTTTATCATTGATTTTTAAATCATTTGGCAGAAATATGAAAGGGG
>NZ_JQAR01000018.1:0-4577 GCF_001437155.1 Liquorilactobacillus mali | reverse complement strand
AAAAAAAAATAAAGATTAGTGAAAGCATGTCTAGTAGTGTCAGATATGTCAAAGCAAATAATCTTGAACAGGTCGATATCAGTTCAAGAATTGCGTCCTTGAAAATTTATTTTGACAATGTTGAATTCCAAAATGATGAAGCAAATATATTTATTAATGGTTCATTAAGTGAAATAATATTATTCTTCCCTAAAGAATGGAAAGTCTTCGTCAATATAAACAGTGTCTTGAGCGAGGTCGAGACCGCACAGGAAGAGGAAAATATTTTTGAGAAGAGGATATATATTAATGGGAATTTAAACCTATCGGAATTAAAAATTAAGTATATTTAATAACTATGTTTAGGAGTGAAAGTTTATATGGGAATTTTAAAACCCTACTTGAAAAATAATTATCTATCTATAATTGGGGCCGTTGTTTCGGTAATTGTGCTGGCAGGAAGTACCTTGTGGCAACCTAAGCTCTTACAGACAATCATGAAAGCAATAATCGCGGATAATCGTAACGAGGTTTATGACTACGGGATCCAGCTGATTGTCTTGGCGTTAATTGGTATCGTTGCAGGAATTACTAGTACCTTTTTTTCTGCAAAGGTGGCACAAGCAGTTACAACAGATTTAAGAGCGGATATATACGATAAAATCCAAGAATTTTCTTTTGGGAATATTGAGAAATTTTCAGCTGGTAGTTTAGTTGTACGGTTAATTAACGATATGAATCAGATTCTAAATCTAGTAATGACGATGTTAACGCAAATATTGCGGATTCCGCTACTTTTTATAGGGGCATTTATACTGGGAATCATTACAATTCCTAGATTATGGTGGATTGAAATTTTGATGATTGTATTGATATTATCATTGACAGGTGCGGTCTTTTCGCACATGGGTAATTTGTTTGCAAGATTTCAAAAATGGCTTGATAAGATGAATACAGTTGCAAAGGAATCAATGCAAGGTATTCGAGTCGTTAAATCGTTCAATCAAGAAGCAAACGAGACCAAGAAATTTGCCGCAACTGCAGGTGAGCTGAAAAACTTGAATTTGACGATTGGATATTTATTTTCATTACTGATACCTGCTTTTATGTTAATTTCAAATTTGATGATTCTATTGGCTGTTTATCTTATTGGAGCTAAAATCACAAGCCATCCAAATGATTTGGCAGCAGTCGCATCATTTATTTCTTACCTGATGCAATTAATGTTCGCTATTATAATAGGTGCTATGACTATGACAATGGCCTCTAGAGGAATGATCTCTATAAAACGTGTTAAAGAGGTGCTAGAAACTAAGCCTGATGTTGAATTTAGTAATAGTTCAGTTGAAGAGACGTTAGCTTCAGACGTTGAGTTCGAAAATGTTAGCTTTGCATATCCTAACTCCAGCGAAGACTCTTTGAAGAATATTTCATTTGAGATCAAGCCGGGAAATTTTGTCGGAATTGTTGGTTCTACGGGATCTGGGAAAACAACGTTGGCACAATTAATTGCGCGGTTGTATGACCCAACAAAAGGGGATATTAAGATTGGCGGCAAGAAATTACAGACAATTGCTGCATCAACATTGCGCAAAACAGTTAGCTTTGTTTTGCAAAAAGCAATTCTTTTTTCTGGTACGATTGAGGACAATTTGAAACAAGGGAAATCTGATGCAACGAAAGAAGAAATGGAATGGGCATTAGATGTGGCACAGGCAAAAGAATTTGTTGATAAATATGACGACGGTGTAAAGCATCGCGTAGAAGAGAGATCTGCTAATTTTTCTGGTGGACAAAAACAAAGATTATCAATTGCTAGAGGAATCATAGGTAAACCCAAAATATTAATTCTTGATGATTCGACTTCAGCATTGGATGCAAAGTCCGAAAAATTGGTTCAGCAGGCACTTGAAAGTGAAATGAAAGCAACGACGGTCTTTATGATCGCAGAAAAAATATCCTCAGTAATAAAGGCGGACACGATTTTGGTGCTTGATGATGGTGAGTTAGTTGGAATTGGAACACACGAAGAGCTATTAGAGAATTCGCCAATTTATCGAGAGATATATGCTGCACAACTTTCACGAATAGGAGGGCAAGCATAGTGAAGGATTTTAAGTTATCAATTGCATATTTTAAGCATTATTTAAAGCCGTACTGGAAAGGGCTGTTCTTTGTTGTAGGATTAACGATCATTTCCACATGGGCACAAATAAAAGCACCGGTTTATCTAGGAAAAGCCATGACAAGTCTTAGTAAATATTTAGTTGCTTATATGAATCCAGCAACCCATCAAAGTGCATCTTTAGCTAGTTTTCATAATGCACTTTGGATGATACTAGGATTTTATCTCCTGTCAGTATTTACGATGCTGATATCTAGTTTGTTGATTTCGCGAATAAATGCTCTATCAACTAATAAGATGCAGCGTGGATTGTTTGGCAAGTTGCAAAAAATGACAATCAGCTATTTTGATAGACATCAAGATGGTAAAATATTGTCGCTATTTACATCAGATTTAGATAACATTTTCAATGCGATGAACCAAGCAATTTTTGAGTTGATTTCACAGATCGTCCTTTACATAGGAGTCATCTGGATGATGTTTTCATTGAATGTAAAACTTGCGTTGGCTACGGTTGCTTCAACACCTTTCGTGATTTTGATTGCCTTTTTTATTATTCGAAAGGCAAGGTATTATATTGACAACCAGCAAGATGAAATTAGTAAGTTGAATGGATATATTAATGAGCAGATCAATGGTGAGAAAATCATTATTACTAATGGACTGCAGGAAAAATCAGTGGAAAATTTCAAGATATTAAATGAACGTGTTCGTAAGTCGACATTCAAAGGACAATTGTATTCAGGTATGCTTTTCCCCTTGATGCAGGGATTGTCGTTGCTTAACTTGGCAATTGTCATAGCATATGGGTCTTGGATGGTGATCAATGGAGATGTAGGTAAGGCGGTCGGATTAGGGTTAGTAGTCACCTTTGTTCAATATTCGCAGCAATACTTTCAGCCTATTACGCAGATTACATCCATGTATTCTATGCTGCAATTGGCATTGACAGGTGCTAAAAGATTGAGTACTGTGCTGAAACAGCCTGAAGAGCAAGTAAATAAGGGTGGACGAAAGCTTCTGAAGGTTGATGAAGGAGTTGAGTTGAAGAATGTTCATTTTGGATATAACAGCGAAAAAGAGATTCTGCATGGAATTGATATTGATGTGAAGAAAGGCAAGATGATTGCGTTAGTTGGACCGACTGGTTCAGGTAAGACAACAGTAATGAATTTGTTAAATCGTTTTTATGATGTAACAAATGGTGAGGTCTTATTTGATGGAACGGATGTAAGAGATTTTGAATTGCATTCGCTACGTAAAAATGTTGGAATTGTACTACAGGATTCAGTTTTATTTTCTGGGACAATTGCTGATAATATAAAATTTGGATTACCAGAAGCAACAGAGGCTCAAATGATCTCTGCTGCGAAGCAGGCGCATATCCATGACTATATTGAAAGTTTGCCAGATAAATACGAAACTAAAGTTGATGATGAAAATTCGATATTATCTGTCGGTCAGAAACAATTGCTCAGCATTGCTAGAACTTTGCTGACTGATCCTAGCTTTTTAATTTTAGATGAAGCAACTTCAAATGTTGATATGGTTACAGAAGAAAAAATAAAAAAAGCAATGGATAATGTTATTGCTGGAAGAACAAGTTTTGTTATTGCCCATCGACTCAAGACAATCGTAGAGGCAGATGAAATCATTGTCTTAAAAGATGGAGTAGTAATAGAGCGCGGAAACCACCAAAAATTGTTGAAAGATAAGGGCTTCTATTATAATCTGTATGTTAATCAGATGGTATTTGAGTAAGCAAATCGCGAAATTTGAGGTGGATATACATGATATCGGAAAATGTATTTGATGTATTTTTGGTACAAGGTCTTGATGAAAGAATGCATGCCATCAGAGAAACTGTCCAGCCAGAATTTAAATTATTAGGAGACAAGCTGGTTCCTTTTTTTGAATTAAAGTGTGGCAAGGAGTTTTATGCACATGTGGCACAACACAGAAGGAGGACAAAATATGCACCAGAAATAACGTGGTGTGCATTTAGTCAGCAACAAAGGGGATACAAAATGGAACCGCATTTTCAAATAGCGGTTAATAAGGACTATCTTGCATTGTGGCTTTCATTCATTGATAATCCCAAGGGAGAAGAAAAAATGGCTGCCGTATTTATTGATAATCCAGAAAAAATAGTTACTATTCCGGCTGATTTTGATGTGTCGCTCGATCACACCAAAACTAAGAGTGAAAAGATCGCAAACACAGATATGATTGAAGCTTTGAAAAGATGGAAAAATGTAAAAAAAGGTGAGTTTCAGATTGGAAAAATCTTTCCAAAAGAATACTTTAGTAAACATAGTAATGAAGAATTTCTTACTGAAGTACACGATGTTTTTGAACAGTTAATTCCTATTTATCAGACTGCAATGAGTGTAGTTCAATGTTAAAGTAGAAAAAGGGGGGCTGTGCCATAAGTCCCTAAGTTAAAGAGCTTCACCAGAGAAAGTAATGATTT
>NZ_JQAR01000017.1:1720-47080 GCF_001437155.1 Liquorilactobacillus mali | reverse complement strand
GGTTTAATTTTACAGGGGAAAGGTATTCCCATTTACACAAACTTCTTGACACTCCCAGAAAAGTTATTATGATTAATTCCACATCAAAAACAGAATGTAAAAACAAACTATTAACCATATTATTTGTATTTATTGATTATGGTGAAATTTATTCGACTTACTCTATATGTAACGGACAGGGACTAAATAATATTGATAACACAGAATTTCTTAATCTATGCCCGCAACTTTTTGATTTCCAATCCAGCTTTCCATTTCTTATAAACCTTCATATAGTGTTCCTCTTTCTCATCTACAAAGCCTTTAAAAACAACTTGATCAATATTTTCATGATTGAAATAAATTGTATCTTTGGGATTGATTCCCTTAGGGTAACCAACTCCAACATAGTCGGTATAAACTGTTTCTCCATCTGATTCGAAAACAGCTCCTCGGCCGACAACCATTAACTTGGCTGTCCCCTCTTCTAAATATACAACACTGCCTAATGGTAATAATTCTTCATTCATGTGAATCCCTCTTTCTTTTATTTGCTTTTTTATTCAATCTTCTAGCTTTTCGTTTCCCGTACCATTCTTCATCTGAGAAATGTAAGGATTCCCTGAATTGTTCATCATACTTTGCAAAATAGTAAGTACTGGCGGTTTGTCTGAATACCATTTTGATAAAAATAACCACTGCAATCGACCAAACTAACACACCTCACCCATATATTAAGCTGTACAAGGATGCATCAAGCGGATGTCCTATCTTAAAAAGATATTGATTTAACACGATTACGACGAACATGCTTAAGAGGACACACCGAAGAGCTTTAGGACCCCGGTTCTTTTGCTGAACTCTCACTACTCACACCGTATAGTTCACTTTTTAAGCTATCTACACTTCCCCTAAATGCAGAAAAAATAAAGTAACATGCTAATAGGGACTGTAATATAAATCCGATTGGTCCAAATCCACCTAAGGTAAGTCCAAAACAAAACGGAATTGAAGCAGTATACAGAAGTAATATAAACGATACCACGGTAAGTGTTCCAAAAAATAACTGTCTTGCAAAACTTTTCTTGGGAAATATCAACAAAAAAGATATTAACATGTAAATACCCCAAACAAATAGTTCAATTGGCTTAATGAATATTCCAATTAGTCCAATCGCCTTAGCGGTATCTAATGAGATATAGTTAACATCTGAGGCTGTAAGACTAGAGGATGTAAAACCCTCAGCCATACCTATTCCAATTGCATAACTCATTATCCCAAAAAACTAATAACACCGCGCTACCAAATAATCTCTTAGAAAGTTTTAATGATGAACCGACTCCAATATTAAATGCATATCTATATATATTTTTCTTGGTTAATATCTTACCAATTTCTCCATAAGATGCTTTTAATAAATTTTTACTCATAACTTATGCTCCTTAGATTATTTGAGCCCTTGAAACTCCTCCAACTTTTAGAGAAAATTTACCAAAGATTCTCAATTTATCCCAACCCTTATCTAAATTATCTTCGAAGCCATTGTATATTTCATCTTTAAGTTTGGGCTTAACTATACCCAAACCAACAGCTGCACCCCAAGGACCAGCTAGTGCTGCACCAGCCAGTGCGCTCCCTCAATCGGACCAGCACTCTTCATTTGTTCAACTCCTGCATGAATTACCGATTTACCAGGATTCTTGTAGCTTTGGCTGCCTTTATCATTATATACTTGATAGGTACTAACTCCTGCGTCAATTGCCATTCCCGCTCAGCCTGCTTTAATGGCTAGCTTGCCTAAAGGCTTTATGATTTTTAATTTAGATCCATTTTCAATAGCGGCTTTAAAAACTGATTTTGCTGGCTTCTCCACACAGAAAGTTACCGTATCCACTTTTTTGACTATTTTGCCAAACTTACTTTCTTCATTGAAATGTAGCTTATGATTCAAGCGATTGAGGTTATGTCTAAAGCTGCCATCCATTTTTGGGGTCAATCCTTTATACTTTGTTCCACGCAGATACTTCTTAACATCTCGCCAATCTTGTTGTAAGTATTCAATTGTTTTGGTTCCATGTTTACCATAAATTCCCTTTGCTCCCGGTTTACCGCCAAGTTTCTTATCAAACTTTGCTATTTCTCGAATTAATGATACAGTATTACTACCACGCTCCTTAAGCATAAGGAAATTTTGGACATCATTTGCCCAGTTCACAAAGCCACTGACACTTGCGAACTTGAATATTGTTGCCAAATATACTTGTCCTGATAATACGTCTTAAGATATTTGTTCTCAGCATTCTTCTCTGCAAGCAATTCTTTGGCAACTTGCTTCTTAAAGCTAGCATTCTTATAAAGTCCTGTCGCCGCTGTCGCTGTATAGTCAATCTTTCCAACCGAATTCAATTGCGTTAATTGGTTATTTTGTTGTGCAAGTAACTCGGTCACACGCGAACTGTTTTTGCGTGCATTGAAATCCGCCATCCACGTTCTAGTATTCGTTAAAACCTTTTTGGCTTTCGCTAGTTGTTCTGTGAATCTGGAACTGCCGACATTTGATACCGCAACTAGGTCGTCAATTGAAGCATAAACTTGCTTTGTTCGTGATGCAATTTCAGTGAAATTATTAGCTATACCACTGAGTTTTTCTTCAAGTCGAGTAAGTTCATCTGTATCAATTACAGCAGTCATACTATTTTCTTTAACAATCCCTTTAAATGCTTCGTATTGATTATTAAATTCCTGGCTGATATAAAAGGCGGCCATTTTATACTCTGTCAACAAAGGTATCTGATGGTTGACAATTTTATTTTTAATTGCTGTCTTAACTTTTCCTGATAAGGCTTCAGAGTCAGCTACTTCTCGTAAATAATCTAATTCTGATTCTATATGACTGCGAGAACTCTCCAGCGTCTGCCTTGCCTCAATCACTTCTAGGACATCAATCCTCATATGACCATCTCCCATCTTGATTAGTATACATAATAGATATTTGCTTCTTCGCCACTAGTTCATGTTTTAGTACTTGATTAACAAATTGTTTTTCTTCATCATTTGTCAAACCAGCAGAAACTACACGTTTAACTAACATATTATTAATCAACAGCGGCGTTACATCCACCATCAACCCAAAAGGCCAAACTAATCAATATAATTTTTGTCATCTTTTGACAGGATTCTATGTGCATGCAGCAACACCAACAATTCTGGTCGTTTATTTTTAAACAACCCTTTAATCTCACCTGGAAGTCTTTCTTGGTCTAACTCAACGACTGAGCCTAACGGGTAAACTTCGCTGAAAATTAGATCAATAAGGCCCATATATCGTTGAAATTGATTTTCAGTCAGTAAATATTGTATCAAAAAATATATTTTATCTCGGTATCCTATATTATTCCAAATAAATAAGTTTTATAAATCAAATTCTCCGTTTAATTTAACTTCGCTTTACTCATAGTAAAGCATTCACTATATTCATAATTTTAAATTAGTACTCAAATTTTATGGCTTTGTACTCCCTTAAAAAATTAATGCTTTAATTTTTTGATTATGAATCTATTTGTTTCCACAATCTGCTGGCTTTATTCCATCATTTTTTTAAGTGTACTTAAAAATTACCAATGAAGCATCTAAAATAAGTTTTAATCATGTACATAAATAAATTATATCAATAGTATATAGAGACAAATATAATCTAACAACGTTACTTTCCAACATAAATCCGATCGATGGCATTCTTGCAAAAAATAGAAAAACACTCCCTGATAAAATTCAAGAAATGTTTACAGACATGTAAATCAAGAAGTTCAAAAAAGCTATCAAACATCTAGATAATTATCAACAAAAACAAGTTGAGAAAATAGTCGTAACCAATCTTATAACCAAAATAAAAAAACACCTTCCCAAAAATGGAAAGTGCTTGAAATCATTGATATACCAACGATTAATGTTTTGAAAATTGTGAAGCCTTATGAACTTGCTTAAGACCTAGTTCTGTGACAGAGATTTTTAAAAAGTTAGAAAACCCTTTAATAGCAATAGATCGAGTGACTTCTCAACAGGTACAGTCTTAATGGATTTCACCAAATTTTAAGACCTTCGTACCTAAATACGCACTCAAAAAATATGCGTGAATCAGAACAATATTTTAACTATCTTTCCATTATTTTTTGACTCAAACTCCTAATAGAACCAATTTGTTTCTCAAACATTAAATCCCAAAGATTAAGACATTCCTCTGCTACTATTTTCATTTCATCTAATGATGAACTGGAAGTTTCATCGTATAATCCGATTATTAATTTAGAGATTTCATCGTCAATACCCCAAACATAGTTATTAATATTACTATTTTCTATTATTTGATAACTTATTGAGAGAACAATATCTTTATAATCAATTATTGATTTTGATTCTTGTTCCAGATAATGTACAAAACCACGTACCGTTCTACCATTCATATTTGAGTCCATTATTTCAAGCAAAAATTCTTTATCTCGATTCAAATCAATACGATTATTATGGAAAAGAGACGAGAATGGTACTTCTAAATCTAATTCACTATTTTTAAAATTTAAAATTATTTCTTTTGCAATATTATTAAATCCATCCTTATTAAAATAAAGATTTGCCATTTCAAGAATGCACTTAGCTTGCTCTTTACTCATAATATCAATATTGTCTAATATATTTTCAAATTCATTGTGAAGAATATACATTTCACAAAGACAATATGACCCCATTTTAATAATATCTTTATCTTCTGATTCATAGCAACCCATAATAATTGATAATACTCGTTCACGATATTTAGGATATAAATAAAATAGCATATCTTTTGTTCCAGAAAAGCCAGCAAATTTACAATCTTGTTCATATAAATCCAAAATTTGGGCTGACGCCCAATCTCTATCAATATTATAGGATGGCCATAGAGCATATAAAGATGCCAATTTCACTGCTGGATTTTGATCGGAGACTAATGATTCGATTGCTGTTTTAAATGAACCAAATAAAGTCTTATGATCCCACAACAATCTCCCTATAGTTTGAGCAGCTGAACCTCTTACACAATTAATTGAATTGCTTTGTAGCATATTAAAACTTTTCATTTCTTTATCATCATAAGTAGTTACATTTACTTTACCAACTTCAGGATTTCTATGATTAATTGCTATATCCACAATAATATCTATGATACTTGAAGACCAGACATTATTACTTTTTTTACTTATAATCTCACAAATATCATTTGCCCTATATGAGGTATAATCATATGAAAAGGTTAAAATCGGTTTTTCTAAAAGCTCAACCGATACCTCTTCAATATTCCCACTAGAAGCAACTCCACTAAACAATGCATCGATATACTCAACAAAAATTCCTTCCTTATGATGAATAACCAACTCTATGAATCTCTTAGGATCTTCTGATACTACACTTCTAAAACTACTAGAAAATCCGTTAATAGAGTTGTCTACAAAATCATCATTCCAAAATGAGCGATCACGACCCTTAATCTTTTTATTTTTTAAAATTTCTAACCACTGTTTCTCACCAAGTTTTTTCCCAGAAATTGGAGATACTACACTACCTGATTGAATTCCATGCTGTGTATAATAATTTGTACCATCAGGAAATTTTCGCTTTAAAACCTTAACCATATCAATAGCTTGATTACTCATACGATTAGTGGGTAAAACCTCTAAAAGTTCTTTTTGTAAGTCTCCGTAAAAACTCCAATAAACTCGTACACCATTTTCTTCTTTATTATATTCAATTCTTCTTTTATAACGCTTTTTCGCATTTGAAGGTAAATACTTCAAAATTTTATTCTCTAATTTACTAAAAACTTCTTGATTACAATGCTTAGCATGTTTAACTAATACTTTTTTAGCAAGTGATAACTTATTCTTGCTTCCATCTGTTAATACAAAGATATTATCATCAAAGTTCTGAATTAAGTATTCTATTACCGGATCACTATATGATTTGGGTAAATGCACAAATCCATCTAAAAGAATTTCATTAAATAAATAAAATCCCTGTCCCATAAATTTTTGATAATATTTCCAAAATATTGAGGGATCAGAAGAAATAATATTTGCATTTGCTTTTTTTACAATCTGCATACAGGATCTTTCTAACCCATTGTTATGCTCATAAAAACCAGACCATTCATTGATAGTTAATGCTCCATCTTTTTGGGCTGGAATATATGGAACCATTAAATCAATAATTTCTATTCCATTACTTATACTTATTTCAGACACACTATCCAAAAATTTTTCTTCATATCTGTAGATACTTTTCCCATGCTTACTAAGCTTATTTTTAAGAAAAAATTCCAATATTCTTATAGTTCTCATTTCGGTATTTTTCATCATTTTTCCTATATCAATATAAGCTTCCGATTTTTCTGGATATTTTTCATAGAATTTCATTCTCAATTCAAATAATTCGTCTGTGTCTTTATTCAAATCATATGGAAAACATCTTACAAATCTATTGTCATCTTCTTCGGATTTAAAAGTATTCTTTTTAATAAATAACACTTCTTGTGAACTATATTTTGGAGATATACTTTCTAATAAGTTAAATACATTCTCTTTTCTTTTAGAATCTTTAAACCATTTATCCAAAATCCCCTCTTTTTGCAACAACCTAACATACTGGGGCTTATTCATAAAAACGCTTCTAGTAAAATGTTCTTCATATAATTTATTTTCACATTTATCAAGAATAAACCTTTGTATATTTTCATCTAAAAATTCTACTTGATTCAATACTTCTAAAAAAACAAATTTTATAAAATATCTGATTTTGTCAGTTTCAAAAATTTTTTGCCCTACTTCTAAAAAATCCCCACTATCATATTCCAACAGCATTTCTAAAAACATTTGAATTTGATATCTCTTGCTTGGAGTCTGTTTATCCTTAGGTCCAATTAGGTCTATTATACTCTCTCCATCAAAATATCTTTTTACTAATTCCTCGGCAAGAAAGCAATCTAAAATAGATTGATGGGCAAAAGCTACTTTATTACCTTGAATAACAAAAAAAGAATTTGATGCTAAAAAGTCTATATATGATTTACTTATATTAAGTGCTTTTAAAGGGAAATATATTCTACCATTTTTTTCTAACCAACTTACTATATCTAACTTTATTTTATTTAATTCTATTTCATCAAGCCCTGAAATAGAGCACTTTTCAGATATTTGCTTCCACCATTCTGATACTAAGTTACTAGTAGAAGAACATTCGGCATAATTATTTCTAGGATCTAACTGCTTCCATATATAAAGATTGCTGGGTATCTTTAATACTTCCTTCAACTTATTTGTTATTTGATTATACCTTTCTCCAATAATAGGACGAACAATTTCCTCGCTTAAATCATTAATTTGTATTTTATTCCATTTAATTGAATTAACTCCCACATCTGACTCTCTAAATAATAAATTAATGTTATTATCATTATCCAAATCGTAGGTGCGACAAACAAAAACAATAGAAATATTGTGCTTTCTTTCAGAATTTAATTTCATCACTTGGTCTATAATTTGTTCACATACTAGTAATGGCTCTCTAGAATGAGCCTGTGTCCACCGTAACGCATCCAACTGATCTAAAATAATAACAGCATGTTTATTTTTTGAAATACTATGCATGCAATGTGCAATAGATGCGGGTAAACCTATCTCTTTCCCCCAATTTTCAGCAGTTCCTTTAGGAATTCGCTTGTCTAATTTAATTGCTAAATATGGTATCTCTTTATCTTGACAATAATTTATAATATCTACTGTACAGCCACTTTTCCCACGACCAGCTCTTCCATGTATTATAATAGATTCTCCTGCATCTATCTTTCCTCTACATAGCGAAAATTCCTCTCTAATAATCAATTTGTCATCAATTTTTGAGAACCCTTTTTCATATTCCTTATTTAATTCATTGATTCTAGGTAGTATTCGCTTATCCGCAGTCAAATTTCTTAATTGTATTTTTTTACTTTCAAGAAATGAATATATATTAGAATAGTTAATTTCTTTCCCTAAAATATCACCTTCAACTACCCAAGAAATGAATAAATCATATATTTCTTCTTCGTTTCCTATTAAAAGATAGCTAATTTTATCTAATATGTTTCCCTTTAAACTAGCATCTGGAGTTTGTCGATAATAAATTCTATTTAAATAAAGAATACATCTAGCTAGTTCTGACTCTATATTTTTATTTATAGACATTGCTTCACAAAAGTTATTAAAAAATTTAATGAACTCTTTACTAGAAGTTAGTATTTGTCCTCTATAAAAATCATTTAGGTTATTTCCTGTAGTTTTTGCTCTTTCAATCAAATCTTCTAATTGAGTAAAAGCTAAAGGGGAAACTAAAGAAACCTTATTCAATCTATCTCTATCTAAATGATATTTCCAATTGGCAAATATTCCTTTTGCATTAACACTGCCATAATCCCAATACTCCTTACTTCCATTTCTACCTTTACATTGTTGTCCTTCCTTAGTACCATCTTTATTCCCTACCCATATATCAATGCCTCTTTCATCTTCCCCAAGAGCTTCTAAAATAACATATTCAATTTTCTCTTCTAAAATTTGTAACAATTGATAAACTACCCATCTTATTTCAAATCTATTACCATTCTTGTCTGCTCTTCCACCTTTTTCATACGGCATACAGTAACTCACCCTCAATATAATTTATAGTAATTTTCCATCATAATACAATTAGTATTTCTAATTCGCAATCTTCACTCGCATAAACAAAAGTCAAATAGTTAGGAACCTTCCTATTTCTTGTCTATATTTAGATATATCTTACCTTATTCTGTGAGTTATATCACATTATTAAGGTCCAACAAATAATGCACCATAAATTTATCTTAAATAAGTACTTCAAATTTTTGAAGTACTCCCATTTGCCATTAATACTTATTTCACGAGTATTTCCGTTTTTAGTGATTGATCAATTTAAAAATCACTATCATATTTGTTTGCCTTATGCTCTTTAAATTCGTGTACAAACCCATACTTGTCTTTGTGCTTACGGTAAACATAAAAACTAAATCTAACTCCTTGCAGATCAAGAAAATAATCATCTTTAGAATGATACGCCCATTTCATGACTTTACGGTTATCACTTTCCCATTTGCGACTATTTTCTTTCAACATTCTGCTTTCTTTATTAACAATTTTCATTTTTTATCTTTACTAGTTGCTAAAATTCGCTTTTTTTCAGTCCATTAAGTGGATTGTTTCGAAATATACCCCTACTATTAGTAGACATATCGCTAGGCCTACCTTTTTTATATTCATTATCGCATTTCTTCATTACGAATTAGTTACCACGCTTGAGATACCACTAATGATCAGCAAGTCTAAAAGCTTATCAAAAAAATCATTTAAAAACTGCAAAACGTGATGAAGATAAATATCTTAGTGATACTAAACTGCTTGCTTGATTTCAGGGTGTTCAAGAAGACTTAGATAATGAATTACTTTCATATCAAAACTACATGTTATTTTAGACGACCTTCTTCTTATCTGATCGAAAATCGAAAACGTACACCTTACAATGAAAGCATGTTAACTTTAGCAATAAGACGATCTATCTCACTCATGCGCTAGACAAATTTGGTAACGTTAAAAATACAAAGGAAAGTAAAAATACGCAATTTCTACTACCAGATCATTTAGAAAGAATGCTTATCGAATGGAAGAAACACCAGAAAGATAAGCTTGCAAAACTAAATATCACACAAACGCAGGAACTGTTAGTGTTTACCTATTGTGATTGCCATGGTAATTTAAATCAACGACTTCATACGGGGTTATTTAAATTATCGGATGAAATCTACCATCCACCATCGTTATTCTAATTTAAAGCCTTGGTCATCGCATAAATTATGTCATACAACATCAACTCTAGCAAAAAAGACACGATATGTCTCTTGAAAAAATATAAGAAGTACTAACACATTCATATCTTGGAACAACCCGTATTTATGTTAATGTTAATGTCAACAATGTTGTCACATTGACTCTAGCCAACTTTGCTTATGACAATTTAAATAAAATAGACATGGGGATTCGGTGGGGACTTTGGGTAGGGATTTTTACAAAAAAAGACACCCACAAAAAGTGGATGCCTTGTAAACATTGATATATATAATATTAACGTTTTGAAAATTGTGAAGCCTTACGAGCTTTCTTAAGACCTGGCTTCTTACGTTCTTTCATACGTGCATCACGAGTCAAGAGACCAGCACGTTTGAGGACGCCGCGGAAATCAGGATCTACTTCAAGCAATGCACGTGCAATACCATGACGTGTTGCACCAGCTTGACCAGAGAAGCCGCCACCATCAACGTTAACAAGAACATCATATGAATCCTTTGTTTCTGTAACGTCAAATGGTTGAACCATAACTTCGCGTAAGTTTGCAAATGGAACATATTCTTCTGCAGGCTTGCCGTTCATAACAATCTTACCTGTACCTGGTACTAAACGTACACGAGCAACAGAATTCTTGCGACGGCCAGTGCCTTTATATTGTACTTGAGCCAATTAAGTTTCCTCCTAGATTAAGTTTGTGATATCCAATACTTCTGGTTGTTGAGCTTCATGCTTGTGATCTGCACCACGGTAAACATGTAACTTCTTAGCTTGAGCTTTACCAAGTGTACCCTTTGGAAGCATTCCTTTGATGGATAAAGCAATTAACTTCTCAGGATCTTTTTCACGGTAATCACCAGCTGTACGGCTCTTCAAACCACCTGGATGGTCTGTATGATGATAATAAATCTTTCTTGTTGCTTTACGACCTGTCAAAGCAACTTTTTCTGCATTGATAACAATAACAAAATCACCTGTATCAACATTTGGTGTGAATACTGGTTTATTTTTACCACGTAAGATAGAAGCAACAGTTGAAGAAAGACGTCCCAAAGGAACATCAGTTGCATCCACTACGTACCATTTACGTTCTATTTCGCCTGGTTTTGCAATATATGTTGTACGCACGTTTATTTCCTCCATTTACATATGCTTGTTTGACACAAAATAAGTTTCCGGGGCCTACTGTGGGGCAAACAATACCAAATATTATGATACTTTTTTTTGAGTCCAAAGTCAATTAAAACTAGTTACTTATTTATTATTTTCTATATCATAATATACTTTTTTTAAATAAAGCCCGCTTGCTGGTGCAGTTGCACGACATTCATTGCGATCTTTAACTTCATACAGGCGTAGAAAATCATGTACTGGCCGCTTACCATTTCCTATTTCGAGAAGCGCTGCAACCATGATTCGTACTTGATTGTATAAAAAGCCATTACCATAAAATTCAAAAATTATTTCATTATTTTCAAGATCTTCCCTAACAGTTGCATCATAGATAGTTCGCACATGACTCTTAGTTTGACTACCGGATGCCACAAAACTTGAGTAATCATGTGTTCCAATTACATCCGGAATTGCTTCCCTAATTAATTCAATATTTAATGGATACTTGTAATGTCCTGTATAAAACCTCTTGAAAGGATCAACGAAACGTCCGCGACTTACCCGATACATATAGCGTTTGCCATGTGCTGTAAAACGTGCATGAAATTCTTTCGAAACAATTTTTGCATCCACTACTTGCATATCAAGTGGCAGCATACTATTCAATCCATTCACAATTCCTTGTGCAGGTATATCATTCTCAAGATCAAAATGAACAATTTGACCAAATGCATGTACACCAGCATCTGTTCTTCCTGAACCGAAAATATGCACAAATTCTTTTGCCGTACTCATCTTATTGACTGCTTTTTCTAAAACATCTTGCACAGTCCGTTGATTTGGCTGACTCTGAAATCCCGCAAAGTTTGTTCCATCATACGCCAGCGTTATCATATACCTCTTTGACATCTAATTCCCCACATTCATTCATAATTACCAATGGCGCAAGAACAACAAGATAATCAGTACCGCCACAAAGACAGCACATCCTACTGTGTCACCTGTCTGCCAATAATGTACGCGATACTTAGTTCTTCCTTCACCGCCACGATATCCCCGAGCTTCCATTGCAGTTGCCAAATCCTCAGCACGATTGAATGAACTAACAAATAATGGAACAAGTAGTGGGACAACTGCCTTTATCTGCTGCATAATACTTCCTTCACCAAAGTTCACCCCTCGTGAACGCTGTGCATTCATAATTTTCGCTGTCTCATCCATCAGCGTCGGCACGAATCTTAAAGCAATTGACAGCATCAAAGAAATCTCATAGACTGGAACCTTGATTTTCTTCAAAGGCATCATTAGCTTCTCAAGTGCATCCGCAATTTCAAGAGGTGCCGTTGTTAATGTTAATAGCGTTGACATAAAAATGATTAGTACAAATCTGCAGAAAACATATGCCCCATTGATCAAACCGTAATAAGATAAGTTAAACGGTCCCCATCTCCAAAAGACAGTTCCTCCACTACTAAAAAAAATCTGTAATAGGACCGTAAACAATATTAACCAAATTAATGGACGAACACCCTTAATAAAAAAGGCAAAGTTTACCTTGGCAGCTAAAATACTTCCGATTGTTAAAGCAAATAACAGAGCATACGACTGCCAATTATTTGCTAAAAAGATAATAACAATAAAGAAAAAGCTCAATATTAGTTTTGCTCTAGGATCCATACGGTGCACAATTGAATCACCAGGAACATACCTTCCCAATAACACTTTACCCATGGTGCACACCACCCCCATGTAATAAAGATGCAATTTGTTGAGCTAAAGAAACTTCCGTCAGCGGTAAAGTTGAAAACTTATATCCGGTCTTCTTTTCAAACTCCAACGCAAATTCACCCGCCTTAGGCAATGCAAGGTGATGCTCGACAAGCCAATTGGGTTGCGCAAAAATCTCACTGGGAGTTCCACTAGCAATCAGTTTACCCTTTTCCAATACAATTACGTTATCAGCATACTTGGCAACATCATCCATTTGATGGGTAACCAAAACAACTGTTAAGTTTTGTTCTTCCTTTAACCTCTTGAACATTTCCATCATTTCAAGTCTTCCTTGTGGATCAAGTCCAGCTGTCGGTTCATCCAGTACCAAGATCTCAGGCTCCATCGCAAGAATACCAGCAATTGCAACACGCCTCATCTGACCACCTGATAATTCAAATGGTGATTTAGATAACAATTCGTCATCTAATCCGACTTGTTGAGCCATTCTGCGAGCTATTGTCTCAGCTTCTTCTTCACTTTTACCAAAATTTTTCGGAGCAAATGCAATATCTTTAATTACTGTTTCCTCAAATAACTGTGCCTCAGGAAATTGAAATACAATCCCAACATGTTTGCGAAGTTCACCTAATTGCTTGTTTTTAGTTTCGGGTGTAATTGCTTGTTTACCAACTTGAATTACACCGCTTGTAGGGCGCAACAATCCATTTAAATGTTGCAAAAAAGTAGATTTTCCACTTCCAGTATGTCCAATTAATGCAGTATAACTCCCAGTGGGAATTTCAACTGATATATTTTCAAGTGCTTGCTGCTCAAAAGGTGTATTTGGCTGATACATATAATTTACTGCTTTGAAAATAATTGCCATAGCCAATCAACCATTCCTTCTTTTGTAAGATATTCATCAGGTACTTCGATTCCTTGCTTTACAAGTTCTTCCTTTAATTTCTCAGAAAAAGGTGGTTCAAGCCCAATCTTAACTAGGCTTGCTCCATGTGAAAAAATTTTTGCAGGAATATCATCTTGAACAATTTTGCCGTCATCCAGCACAACCACCCTCTGTGCATTAGATGCTTCATCGATATCATGCGTAATTGATATAACAGTCAAGTGTTCTACTTGATTCAATTCACGAATAATCTCCAAGACAGCTTGACGTCCTTCAGGATCAAGCATGCTTGTAGCCTCATCAAGAATGATAATTTCAGGCTTTAAAGCAATTATTCCAGCCAATGCAACTCGCTGCTTCTGACCACCTGATAATCTAACAGGTTCATGATCAGCAAATTCCCACATTTTAACACGTTCAAGTGCTTGTCTTACTCTAATTAACATTTCTTTACGTGGAATTGCTGCATTCTCTAGTCCAAAAGCAACATCATCTTCGACATTAGCTCCAACAAATTGATTATCAGGATTCTGGAAAACCATACCAATCTTGCTGCGTACATCCCAAACTGACTCAGGTGTCAGTTTTATTCCACTTACCGTAATTTCACCACTTTCAGGAGCCAGCAAGCCATCTATTAGTCGTACTAATGTGCTCTTTCCGCTCCCATTATGACCAATAATTGCAAGCCATTCACCCTTTTTTATTTTTAAATTAAAATTATTGAAATTTTGTACTTCTTGTTGCGGATATTTAAAAGTAAGGTTTTTAATTTCAACTATATCCACTGTTTTTTACTCTCCTCAACTAGAATTTTATAACATTATCATACCATATTCAGCCTATTAAAGAAGAGGTGAATTACAACATTTAGTTGCGTAAAGCAAAAGTTACTTCTATGTAAAAATCAAAATAATATCATTTATATTACAGCATTACAGCGTCTTAACTCGTAAAATTCAACTTCTATTAAAAAAGAGGCCAAGCCAAAGTTTAATTATGACCTGCTCCTCTATTTGTTCCAGATAAATGTGTTCCATAAGCCAACTTTTCCCACATAACTCTGAATCTTATTGTTTTATGTCAAACTCCGAAATAAGGTTTTAAAGTTTTTTTACTTTAAAGCAAAAAAAATCACTTTTTATAACGAAGGTTTCCCAATTAAGGTACTTAGGACTAGACTAGGAACTACCCATCATCGTAACGCCCAGTTATCGTTATAAAAGTGACAAAATGATAGCTATTTCAAACTAGTCAACTAATTCAAGAACAACCATTTTTGCTGCATCTCCACGACGTTCATCCATCTTGAGGATACGTGTGTAACCACCATTGCGTTCTTCAAAACGTGGTGCCAACTCTGAGAAAAGCTTTTGTAATGCTGATTGAACAACAACATTATCACCATCTTCTTTAACGTCAGCAACAACATTCATCAAAAATGCGGCAGCACGACGACGAGAAGCCAAGTCGCCCTTCTTACCTAATGAAATCATCTTTTCAGCTGATTTACGAACTTCTTTAGCACGTGCATCAGTTGTCACGATTTTTTCGTTAACGAGCAAGTCAGTCGTCAAGTTACGCAACATAGCTCTACGATGTTCACTTGTTCGTCCTAATTTACGGTAACCCATGAAGTATTCCCTCCCTTAATAAAGATTAGTCATCATGACGTAATGATAAACCCAAATCAACAAGTTTATTCTTAACTTCTTCTAATGACTTACGTCCAAGATTGCGGACCTTCATCATATCAGCTTCAGACTTATTAGTTAATTCTTGAACTGTGTTTATTCCAGCACGCTTCAAGCAATTATAAGAACGAACTGACAAATCAAGCTCTTCAATCGTCATCTCAAGCATCTTTTCCTTATGTGTCTCTTCTTTTTCAACCATGATTTCAGCATTCTTAGCCTCATCAGTAAGATCAACAAATAAAGTCAAATGTTCTGTTAAAATTTTCGCAGACAAGCTGATTGCTTCGCTTGGAGTAACAGCACCGTTAGTCCAAACATCAAGTGTCAACTTATCAAAATCATCTCTTTGACCAACACGTGCTTTCTCTACTTGATAGTTTACACGTTCGATCGGGGTATAAATTGAGTCAATCGGTAACACACCAATTGGCATATCATCAGCCCTGGCCTTGTTATCATCAGCAGAAACATAGCCACGGCCAGTGTTAGCAGTCATCCGAACATGAAATGATGCTCCTTCGGCAACTGTACAAATGTACAGGTCAGGGTTAAGAACCTCGACATCACTACTTCCCTGGATATCACCCGCTGTTACTTCAATTGGACCAGCAACATTGATTTCCAATGTTTGGTTTTCTTCCGAGTCAATGCGCAAAGCAACTTTTTTAAGATTCAAAATGATTTGTGTTACATCCTCAAGGACACCCTTGATAGTCGAGAACTCATGCAAAACACCATCAATTTGAATATCAGTAATTGCTGCACCAGGAAGTGATGAAAGCAAAATACGACGAAGTGAATTACCTAAAGTAGTACCATAGCCACGTTCAAGTGGTTCAACAACAAATTTACCATAATCAAGATTTTCTTCTATTTTATGAATTTTTGGTTTTTCAAATTCAATCATTCTTATCTTTACCCCTTTCAAAACACGACGTGTAATCTGGCGAAAACATTATGAAGATTTACCTCAAAATGAATACGAAACCACATTAAACACGACGGCGTTTTGGAGGACGACATCCATTATGAGGAACTGGAGTCACATCGCGAATTGACGTAACCTCAAGACCAGTCGTTTGTAAAGCACGAATAGCGGCTTCACGACCAGAACCAGGGCCTTTAACTGCAACTTCAACACTCTTCATACCATGTTCCATTGAACCCTTTGCTGCAGCTTCTGCAGCCATTTGAGCAGCAAATGGAGTTGACTTACGGCTACCCCTGAAACCAAGAGCACCTGCAGAAGACCAAGCAATAGCATTGCCATGAACATCTGTAATCATAACAAGTGTATTATTAAATGTTGAATGAATATGTGCCACGCCGACTTCAATATTCTTCTTTACTCGACGCTTACGCGAACTTTTCTTAACTGCCATGAAATAGCTAACCTCCTTTAATTAATTATTTCTTTCTACCAGCAATTGATGCAGCTGGGCCTTTACGTGTACGTGCATTATTCTTCGTGTTTTGTCCACGAACTGGTAAATGACGACGATGACGTAAGCCTCGGTATGATCCAATTTCTGATAAACGCTTGATATCTAAGCTGACCTCACGACGAAGATCACCTTCGACCTTATACTTATCAGCAACAGCACGAATCTTATCTTCTTGATCAGAAGTCAAGTCGCGTACGCGAACATCTTCAGACACATCTGCCTCTGCTAAGATTTTTTGTGCTGTAGTATTACCGATTCCATAAATGTAAGTTAAGCCGATTACGATACGCTTGTCACGTGGTAAATCGACACCTGCAATACGAGCCATAACAATTACACCTCCTAATTTTTAATTATCCTTGACGTTGTTTGTGCTTTGGATTTGAGCAAATTACCATAACACGACCCTTGCGCTTAATTACTTTACAGTGTTCACACATTGGTTTTACTGATGGTCTTACCTTCATGAATTATACCTCCCAAATGTATTTGAAGTACAATCTATTTAAAGCGATAGGTAATGCGGCCCTTAGTCAAATCGTAAGGGGACATTTCGACAGTTACCTTATCACCAGGTAAAATGCGAATATAATGCATTCTGATTTTTCCTGATACATGAGCTAATATCTCGTGTCCATTTTCGAGCTCGACCTTGAACATCGCATTGGGTAACGTTTCTTTGATTGTACCCTCAATTTCAATCACATCATCTTTCGCCACGCAAAAGTACCTCCTTAAATGGTTTTAAAACTTTACACGCAAAACGGTAACTCCTTAAAACCAAGGAGTAACTCTTCTACGCAAGCTAATCCATCCAAATGGACAGACTAATCCTATTGAAAAGATAAACCTGGAACAGTATATCATTTCAAAGAACTATATGCAAGCAATTTCAGCAATTGCTACTTTATTTTTTCTAAAATATCCTTGATATCATCAAATACTTTGCCGATTTCTTGATTACCATCAACTTCATGTAACAAACCTTTTTCTTCATAGAATGCTAATAGTGGTGTATTCATCTTTATATTAACATCCAAGCGATTCTTAACAGTTTCTGGTTTATCATCTTCGCGCTGATAGAAGTTATGACCACCACAGCGATCACAAGTTCCTGCAACTTTTGTTGGATTAAAGACCTTATGATACGTTGCTCCACAATCACGGCAAATAAATCTTCCAGTTAATCTTTCTAATAATGAAGCTGGGTCAACATGAATATTAATAACACCGACCAATGATTTTGATAACTCAGTTCCCATTTCATCCAGAGCCTCTGCTTGAGCCATGTTTCTGGGAAAACCATCAAGTAGAAATCCTTTATCTGTATCGGATTTGCTCAAACGTTCCTTGACAATTCCATTTGTAACTTCATCTGGAACAAGCTCACCCTTATCAATAAAGGACTTTGCCTTTAAGCCCATCGGTGTTTCATTTTTTATAGCAGCTCGGAAAATATCACCGGTTGAAATATGCGGAATATTAAATTCATCGACAATTCTTTCAGCCTGTGTTCCTTTCCCTGCCCCAGGCAATCCCATCAACATTAAGTTCATTCCTGTCATTGTTCAATAACCTCCATAGAATGTGTAATTAGTTTTAAATGAAAAAGCTGGCCCCACTAAAGCGAAGCCGAACTCTCTCTCATTATCACTAACTTATCTAATGAAGCCGACATACTCGCGCTTCATCATCATACCCTTTAATTGTCTGATTGATTCAAGTGCAACCCCCACAACAATCAATAAACTAGTTCCACCTAATCCTATTGATTCATCCAATCCCCAAATGTTTGAGGCAACCAATGGAATCAAAGCAACAAGTCCTAAGAAGAGTGAACCGACTGAACTTAAACGCATCAACAGACGTGAAACAAATTTCTCTGTTTCCTTGCCTGGCCAGACACTTGGAATGTAACTGCCCTGCTTTTGCAAATTCTCCGATAACTTTTCAGGGTTAACCTGAACAAAAGCATAGAAAAAAGTAAATACAACAATCAAAACAGTATAAAGAATCATTCCGCCTGTAGCTTGCATGTTGAAGATGTTAGTCATCACCTTGTACCATGTAGCTTCAGAGTAATTTTGTGTAAATGCCATCAAAATTGTCTGCGGTGTTGCAATAAAGGAACTCGCAAAGATAACTGGAATAACTCCTGCCACATTGATTTTCAAAGGCAGATATGAACTATTAGTTGCTCCTGCAAGTCGTCTAGTATATTGAATAGGAATTTTATAACTTGCTTGCTGCACATATGTAACAAAAGCAACAATCACTAAAATAGCTACCAATAATACAACAACATACAAAATGCTCTTCCACAAATCACTAGATGACGCATCAACAAATTGATCATTGTAAATCTGGTGAACGCCAGTAGGAATTCTTGCGATAATACCAGCCATGATTATCATTGAAATTCCGTTTCCAAAACCTCTATCAGTAATCATGTCACCAAGCCATGTAGTAAATAATGAACCACCCGTTAAAATAATTCCGATACTTACATATGTCTTAATTCCTGGATCTTCGACCAAATTCAAACTGCTCAGTGCATTAAACCCAGCTGTAATTCCAATTGACTGTACAAACGCCAGCACTATTGTTAAATATCTTGTAGCCTGATTAAGCTTTCTACGACCAACTTCACCTTGTTTACTCCACTCAACAAAGCGGGGAACAATATCCATCTGAAGTAGCTGAACAATAATCTGAGCAGTAATATATGGTGAAACACCCATTGCTAAAATGGAATAGTTCTCCAAACCACCACCACTGAAAGTGTTCAAGATACTAACTAACCCTGAAGACGCAACACTACTTAGAGCTTTAGCGTTGATCCCAGGGACTGTGATATATGTGCCTAAACGAAATACAATCAAGACACCTAATGTAAATAAGATTTTGTTACGGATCTCTTTTACAGCTAAGGCGTTCTTCATTGTTTTAAGCATTAAATCACCTCTGCTTGACCGCCAGCTGCTTCAATAGCTTCCTTAGCTGAAGCAGAAAACTTATTGGCTTTGACGGTTAACTTCTTAGTCAACTCACCATTACCTAGAATTTTAATTCCATTCAATTCTTTTTTAACAACACCATTCTCAACTAAGAGTACTGGTGTAACTTCTGTACCATCATCGAATTTGTTAAGCGCGTCTAAATTAACAACTGCAAATTCTTTGCGGTTGATATTTTGGAAACCACGTTTTGGCATACGACGGAACAATGGCATTTGTCCACCTTCAAAGCCCAAACGTACCTTACCACGAGCTTTTTGGCCTTTTTGACCACGTCCAGCTGTCTTACCATTACCGGATGAAGTTCCGCGACCTACGCGATTACGTACGTGACGTGAACCTTCACTTGCTTTTAACTCATGCAATTCCATCAGGTTGGCACCTCCTTAATTATTAATTATAACATGTCATAAACGATTACTCAGCAACTGAAACATCAACCAAATGATTGATTTTCGCAACAGCACCACGTGTTGAAGCATTGTCAGGAAGAACAACTGAACTGTTGACACGACCTAAACCAAGTGCTTTAACGATATCACGCTGCTTTTGAGGACGCCCAATGACACTACGAACCAAAGTAACTTTTAAATTAGCCATAATATTGAGCCTCCTTTATTCTGCTAAGTGTTGTGCTGAAACACCACGAAGTGCGGCAACTTCTTCAGCACTCTTCATTTTTGCTAAACCATCCATTGTTGCACGAACAACATTGATTGGTGTACTTGAACCAAGTGACTTACTTGTTACATCGGCAACACCAGACAATTCCATAACGGCACGGACAGCACCACCAGCAGCAACACCAGAACCAGCTATAGCCGGTTTCAACATGATACGGCTACCACTATATTCACCAAGAACTTCATGAGGAAGCGTATCATTAACCATTGGGACTGTGATAAGGTTCTTACGAGCATCATCAACAGCTTTACGGATAGCATCAGGAACTTCTTGTGCCTTACCTGTACCAAAGCCAACATGGCCATTGTGGTCTCCAACGATAACTAAGGCAGCAAAACGTAAGCGACGTCCACCTTTAACAACTTTTGTGATACGGTTAATCGCAACAACGCGATCTTCTAAATCTAATTGAGCTGGATCGATAAAAGTCATAAATTAGTTTCCCTCCCTTTCCTAAAAGTCTAATCCATTTTCACGAGCAGCAGTTGCAAGTGCTTCAACACGTCCGTGATATAAATATCCGCCACGGTCAAAAACAACTTCCTTGATACCTTTTTCAACAGCACGTTTTGCAACAACTTCACCAACTGAAGTTGCTTGTTCTGTCTTAGAGTCACCACTGACTTCACTATCTAACGTAGAGGCACTAACTAGCGTCACACCCGCTACGTCATCAATTACTTGAGCGTAGATGTTTTTGTTTGAACGATAAACATTTAAGCGTGGGCACTTAGCTGTACCAGAGATCTTACCACGGACACGCAGATGACGCTTTTGACGTGTCTTATTCTTATCTGGTTTTGAAATCACAATTTTCACCTCTTAATTTAATTTGTATCTTTTTTCAGTTAAACTGATTACTTACCAGTCTTACCTTCCTTACGACGAACAATTTCACCCTTGTAACGAATTCCCTTGCCCTTATAAGGTTCTGGAGCACGTGTCAAACGAATCTTTGCCGCAAAATCTCCAACTGCTTCTTTTGAAATACCAGAAACAATTATTGAAGTTGCAGAAGGTGCTTCAATGCTAATGCCATTTTCAGCAACAAACTCTACTGGATGAGAATAACCAACATTCAATACGAGCGTATTACCCTTCATTTGTGCACGGTAACCAACACCTTGAAGTTCCAATTCCTTCTTGAAACCTTTGCTAACACCTAATATCATGTTGTGAAATACAGCTCTTGTTGTCCCGTGTAATGCTTTTGTCTTGCTATCATTGCTTGAACGATCAAACTTAACAACATTACCTTCGATTTCCATTGAAATCTTGTCAGAGAATTCACGAGTTAATTCACCTTTAGGTCCCTTAACAGTTACGATGTCTCCATCACGATTGACCTCAATACCAGCAGGTACAGTAACTTCTTTATAACCAATACGACTCACGGTAGTGACACCTCCTTACTTTCGAAAATTTCTACCAAACGTATGCTAATACTTCGCCGCCAATTTTCTTTGCGCGGGCGTCTTTATCTGTCATAACCCCTTCTGAGGTTGAAAGAATAGCGATTCCCAAGCCGTTTAGAACCTTAGGAACAGCATCTGCTTTAACATATGAACGTAAACCGGGTTTTGAAATACGCTTAATCCCAGTAATTACACGTTCGTTATCCTTACTAAATTTCAAGAATACACGGATGATTCCTTGTTTGTCATCATCAATATATTCAACATTGCGAACGAAACCTTCATTTTTGAGGATTTCTGCAATATCGTGCTTAATTTTTGAAGCAGGTACTTCAAGAGATTCGTGCTTTGCCATGTTTGCATTGCGAACACGTGTCAAGAAGTCTGCGATTGGATCAGTCATGACCATTAAATTTGCCCTCCTTTACTTTATTGGATTACCAGCTAGCCTTTTTCATCCCAGGAATTTGACCTTTGTGGGCAAGATCTCTCAGGCAAACACGGCATAACTTAAACTTACGATAAACTGAATGTGGACGACCACAACGTTCACAGCGTGTATATTCTTGCGTAGAGAACTTAGCTTCGCGTTTGTTCTTTGCAATTTGCGACTTCTTTGCCAATGTGAAACCCCCTTTATTTAGCGAATGGCATTCCTAGTTGCGACAATAATTCTTTTGATTCTTCATCTGAATTTGCGGTTGTAACAATAACGATATCCATACCACGAACTTTGTTAACATCATCAAAATCAATTTCAGGGAAAATTAGTTGTTCACGGATACCCAGTGTGTAGTTACCACGGCCATCAAAGGCACGCTTGCTAACACCATGAAAATCACGAACACGAGGTAGTGAAACAGATACTAATTTATCCAAGAAATCATACATACGCTCGCCACGTAATGTAACTTTAGTTCCGATAGGCATACCTTCACGTAAACGGAAACCAGCGATTGATTTCTTTGCCTTTGTAATAACAGGTTTTTGACCTGCAATCAAAGTCAATTCTTCAACTGCTTCATCCAAGTTCTTAGCGTTGCTAACTGCATCACCAACACCCATGTTGATAACGATTTTATCAACTTTAGGAGCTTGCATGATTGAAGTATAATTGAATTTTTCCATTATTGATGGAACTATTTCTTTATCATATTTTTCTTTTAAACGATTAACCATGAAGAAAGTAATCCTCCTTTCCTATTTCTACTTATCTAAGGATTCACCAGTTTTTTTAGAAACTCGAACTTTTTTACCATCAACAACTTTTACACTTATACGAGTTGTCTCATTGTTTGATGGATCAAGCAACATAACGTTGGAAACATGAATAGGTGCTTCAACCTCAACAATTCCACCGTTAGGATTTGCGTTGCTTGGTTTTTGGTGCTTTTTAATAATATTTACACCCTTAACGATTACACGGTCTTTACTAGGAAAAACTTTTTCAATAATGCCTTCTTTACCTTTGTCCTTACCAGCAATTACCTTAACTTTATCATTCTTTTTTACGAACATTTTATTTCGCACCTCCTTGCCAACATCGGTTTATTACAGTACTTCAGGTGCTAAGGAAACGATCTTCATAAAGCTTCCATCACGTAATTCACGTGCAACTGGCCCAAAGATACGTGTACCTTTTGGTGATTTGTCATCACCAATAATAACTGCTGCATTTTCATCAAATTTGATGTAAGAACCATCTGCACGGTGTGTTCCGAACTTTGTTCGAACGACAACAGCCTTAACAACATCACCTTTTTTGACAACGCCACCTGGTGTTGCCTGTTTAACAGTAGCAACAATCGTGTCACCAATATTTGCTGTACGGACGCGTGAACCACCTAAAACCTTAATTACAAGGATTTCACGTGCACCAGAGTTATCAGCAACTTTTAAACGACTTTCTTGTTGGATCACGGTATGTGACCTCCTTTCGTTAACGAATCAGAATACGAATCAAAGTACATTTAAATCCAGAATATACTCTAGATAATAACTGCCTTTTCAACGATCTCAACTAAACGGAATCTCTTTGTTGCTGACAACGGACGAGTTTCCATAATCTTTACGATGTCTCCCACTTTTGCTTCGTTATTTTCATCATGTGCCTTATACTTTTTGGAGTACTTAACACGCTTGTTATAGACTTTATGGTTCTTGTAAGTTTCAATAACAACAGCAATCGTTTTATCCATTTTGTCCGAAACAACACGTCCCTGATAGACTTTACGTTGGTTACGATCTTCAGTCATACTTTAGTTTCCTCCTCTTCGTATTCTATTTGTTCAATTCTTGTTGACGTAATGCCGTTTTTATACGCGCAATCGTCTTGCGAACTTCTTTTAAGCGAGCAGTATTTTCCAATTGACCGGTAGCTAATTGGAAGCGCAAGTTAAATAATTCCTCTTTGAATTGCTTTTCTTTATCGAGCATTTCAGCAGTGGTTAATTCATTAATTTCTTTAGCCTTCATTTGATTCGCCACCTACTTCCTCACGTTTTACAAACTTAGTTTTCAATGGGAGCTTGTGGGAAGCTAAACGCAATGCTTCACGAGCAACTTCTTCTGGAACATCGGCAATTTCAAAAATAATCTTACCGCGTTTTACTGGAGATACCCAACCTTCAGGAGCACCTTTCCCAGAACCCATACGAACACCAATAGCTTTAGCAGTGTATGATTTATGAGGGAAAATCTTAATCCAAACTTTCCCACCACGTTTCATGTAACGTGTCATTGCAACACGAGCAGCTTCAATCTGGCGGTTTGTAATCCAATGTGAATCAACAGCTTGTAAGCCGTATTCTCCAAAAGCAACAGTCTTGCCACCCTTTGCTTCGCCACGCATCTTGCCACGGAATTCGCGGCGATGCTTTGTACGTTTTGGTACTAACATAGGTTATTTCCCTCCTTTACTATTATCTTTCTTAGCAGGTAAAACTTCCCCACGGTAAATCCAAACTTTAACGCCTAATTTACCATAAGTTGTGATTGCTTCTACCCAAGCATAATCGATATCAGCGCGAAGTGTATGCAATGGAACTGTACCTTCTGAAAAATGTTCTACACGTGACATATCTGCCCCGTTCAAACGTCCAGCAACCTGTACCTTAATCCCCTTTGCTCCAGAACGCATTGTACGCTGAATACCTTGCTTCATAGCACGACGAAATGCAACACGATTTTCCAATTGTACTGCAATATTTTCGCCAACTAATTGAGCATCTAAATCAGGTTTCTTAATCTCAACAATGTTGATATGAACTCTCTTACCTGTTAATTCATTTAATTCCTTACGAAGCTTTTCAACTTCTGCTCCACCTTTACCGATAACCATACCTGGTTTTGCAGTATGGATTGAAACATTAACGCGCTTTGCAGCACGTTCAATTTCAACGGTAGAGACAGATGCATCGGCTAATTTCTTTTGAATGTATTCACGGATGTGTAAATCTTCATGTAAATTGTCAGCAAAATCTTTTTCTGCATACCATTTTGCATCCCAATCACGAATGATTCCTACACGTAATCCCGTTGGATTTACTTTTTGACCCACGCATTATCCCTCCTTATTTTACAGATACAACTACAGTAACATGACTAGTACGTTTGTTGATTGGAGAAGCAGAACCCTTTGCGCGAGGACGGAAACGTTTTAAGGTTGGTCCTTCGTTAACAAAAGCTTCACTTACTATTAAATCTTCAACATCTAAGTCAAAATTATTTTCTGCATTTGCAATTGCTGATTTTAATACTTTTTCAATGATTAGAGAGCCAGCTCTTGGTGTGAACTTTAAAATCCCTAATGCTTCAGCTACGCTTTTGCCACGTATGAGATCGATCACTAGACGTGCTTTACGTGCAGGGATTCGAACTGTTTTGGCAGTTGCTTTTGCTGATGTAACTTGTTCAGCCATTTTATTACCCTCCCTTACTTAACAACTGTTTTTTTGTCGCCACTACCATGACCACGGAATGTACGTGTTGGTACAAATTCACCCAACTTGTGGCCAACCATATCTTCTTGAATATAAACTGGGACATGCTTGCGACCATCGTACACAGCGATTGTATAACCAATGAAACTTGGGAAAATTGTTGAACGACGTGACCATGTCTTAATTACAGATTTCTTTTCTTGATCTGCTTGAGCTTCGATTTTCTTCATCAAATGAGCATCAGCAAATGGTCCTTTTTTCAAACTACGACTCAATGTGAATCCTCCTTTCGGATCATCTAATCCTTAAGCAGCCTTTTGGCTACTTGTTACGTTTACGTACGATAAATTTGTCAGATTGTGCCTTCTTAGAACGTGTCTTGTAACCCATCGTTTTCTGTCCCCATGGTGACATAGGACTTGGACGACCGATAGGAGCTTTACCTTCACCACCACCATGTGGGTGATCGTTAGGGTTCATTACAGAACCACGAACTGTAGGACGTTTGCCAGCCCAACGTGAACGACCAGCTTTACCGATTTTAATAAGTTCATGTTGTTCATTACCAACTGCACCAATTGTAGCACGGCAAGTTGAAAGAACCATGCGAACTTCACCTGAAGTCAAACGAACTAAAGCATATTTGCCTTCCTTACCAAGTAACTGTGCTGATGCTCCAGCTGAACGAACCAATTGACCACCTTTTCCAGGCTTAAGTTCGATATTATGAATAATTGTACCAACAGGGGTATCTGCTAATGTCAAAGTGTTACCTACCTTGATATCTGCTTCCTTTCCTGATTGAACAACTTGACCCACTTCAAGGCCTTTAGGAGCAAGGATATATGATTTAACACCATCAGCATAAACAAGTAATGCAATGTTTGCTGAACGGTTTGGATCATATTCGATTGCTTTAACTGTTGCAGGTACATCATCTTTAATGCGTTTAAAGTCAATTAAACGATATTGACGCTTGTGACCACCACCACGGTGACGGACAGTAATACGGCCATAACTGTTACGACCAGCTGTCTTGCTTTGTGATTCAAGCAATGATTTTTCTGGAGTTGTCTTTGTAATTTCAGAAAAATCTGAACCAGTCATATTACGACGCCCGTTAGAGGTTGGTTTAAATTTTTTGATCCCCACGTGTATTCCCTCCTATTACAAATTTTTATTCTTCAAATAATTTGATTTCTTTTGAATCTGCGCTCAAAGTAACGATTGCTTTTCTACGTTTTTTTGTGTAGCCAGCATAACGACCCATACGCTTTAATTTACCTTTAACGTTCATGATGTTAACTTTAACAACCTTAACGCCAAAAATTTCTTCAACAGCTTTCTTAACTTCAATCTTAGTTGCGCGTGTGTCAACATCAAATGTATAACGCTTTGCATCCAAGCCTTCAGTTGAAGCTTCTGTAACAACTGGTTTTAAGATAATTTTACGTGCTTCCATTTTATGCAAGAACCTCCTCTACTTGAGAAAGAGCTTCTTGAGTCATGACTAACTTGTCGCTGTTAATAACGTCTAATACATTAACGCCTTTAGCACTAACGACCGTAACATTTGGTAAGTTACGAGCTGAAAGAGCAGCTAAGTCATTGCCATCTTCAAGAACTACTAAAACTTTTGTCTTAACATCTAAGCTATTCAAAACTTCTGCGAAAGCTTTTGTTTTTGGTTGATCAAAACTTAATTTGTCAACAATCAGCAAGCTTTCATTCAATACCTTTTGTGAAAGTACTGACTTGATTGCTAAACGGCGAACCTTCTTTGGAAGTTTGTAGCTATATGAGCGTGGTGTTGGTCCAAAGACTGTTCCACCACCAACCCATTGTGGTGAACGGATAGAGCCCTGACGAGCACGACCGGTTCCTTTTTGACGCCATGGTTTCTTACCACCACCAGAAACATCACTTCTGTTCTTAACAGCATGTGTTCCTTGGCGTAATGATGCACGTTGCATAATAACTGCATCAAAGACGACATTATCGTTTGGTTCGATACCAAAAATGTTTTCGTTTAATTCAACTTCACCATTTTTGCTACCATCTTGTTTGAATAATGTAACTTTTGGCATTTAATTATCCTCCCTTCCTCTAGTTATTTTTCTTTAACTGTACCAAAGACAGTAACCAATGATTTGTTAGCACCTGGTACATTACCTTTGATTAAAAGTACGTTATTTTCTACATCAGCTTTTACAATTTCAAGGTTCTTGATCGTAACACGATCTCCACCCATACGACCTGGAAGAAGTTTACCTTTGAATACGCGGTTGATAATTACACCCATTGAACCAGGACGACGATGGTAACGAGAACCGTGAGCCATTGGTCCACGTGATTGTCCCCAACGCTTGATATTACCTTGGAAGCCATGGCCCTTTGATGTACCTGTGACATTAACGATGTCGCCTGTTTCAAAGAGATCTGCCTTAACTTCATCTCCGACTTTGTAATCTCCAAGCTCAACATCTCTAATTTCACGAATGAAGCGCTTAGGAGCAGTTTTTGCTTTTGCTGCATGACCTTTAGCAGGTTTGTTTGACAAGACTTCACGTAAATCATCAAAGCCCAATTGCACAGCTTCGTAACCATCATTTTCGACAGTCTTGATTTGCATTACAACGTTAGCACCAACTTCAACAACAGTTACAGGAACTAATTCGCCGTTATCAGTGAAAACTTGTGTCATCCCTACTTTTTTTCCTAAGATTCCTTTAGTGGTCATGAGTACACCTCCAATTAATTTATTTTACTATTGCTTTAGTAATTACTGAATTATAATTTGATTTCAATATCAACGCCACTAGGTAGATCCAATTTCATCAATGAATCAACTGTTTTAGGTGTTGGATTAACAATATCAATCAAACGCTTATGTGTGCGCATTTCGAATTGCTCACGTGAATCCTTGTACTTATGTGGTGAACGGATAACCGTGTAAAGTGTACGTTCCGTTGGTAGCGGAATAGGACCTGCGATTGTTGCACCAGTTCTCTTTGCTGTTTCGACGATCTTATCAGCAGACTGATCTAAAATGCGATGTTCGTATGCCTTTAAGCGAATACGAATTTTTTGTTTTGCCATTGTGTTCCCTCCTTCGTCTATTTTAAAAACAAGACTAGCTCCGTCGAAATTCCCAACCACCCCATGGCAAAGCTCCCGGGTGTGTCGCAACCTTCAACATCATAGCTCAAACTTCTTTTTAATGCGCGCACTTATCCCTTGGACAAGTACCTTTCTATAATACCTTGGATACACCTTCAAAGCAAGAGATTTTTCAATTTAATTTGCTTTTTTTTCAAAATATGCTTATCCTTTTTGTAAACACTTCTGAAAGGAATCGATCTCAATGAAAAAAGCCCTCTTAATAATCGACTACACAAATGATTTTGTTGATGATAAAGGTGCACTAACCTGTGGTGCCCCCGGACAAGCAATTGATACTGAAATTGCAAAACTAGCAGATATTTTTTTAGTAAACCATGACTATATAATTTTCCCGACGGATCTGCACAAAAAAAATGACCCTTACCATCCTGAAACAAAACTTTTTCCCCCGCATAATCTTGCAAATACTTGGGGACGTGAATTGTTTGGCAGTGTTGGTACATGGTTTGATCTACACAAAAATAACGATGAAGTTTACTTCTATGATAAGAACAGATACTCTTCATTCGCAAACACTAATCTCGAAAACTTCCTGCGTACACATCAAATTGAAGAACTTTATCTCACCGGTGTTTGTACCGACATTTGTGTTCTCCATACTGCAATTGACGCATATAACAAGAATTTTAAAATTACAATTCCCCAAAACGCGGTAGCTAGCTTTAATCAGATCGGACACGAATGGGCGCTTGATCACTTTAAAAACAGTCTTGGGGCAACCATTATTTGATGACCGCCAATTGGCACTGTTCATTGTTTAAAATCCACTAGAAAGAATACCTACTATATAAGAAAAGAACCAAGGCAAAAATTAGCTTTTGTCTTGGTTCTTTTTTAATTATTCGGCATTACCGCCGTTTTTCTTGATAATTTCTTCTTGAATACTCTTTGGAACTGGTTCGTAATGATCCATTGTCATTGTGAATGTTCCACGTCCCTGTGTAGCTGAACGTAATGTTGTAGCGTAACCAAACATTTCAGCAAGTGGCACAAAAGCCTTAACAACTTGTGCATTTCCACGAGCTTCCATACCTTCAACACGACCACGACGAGCATTAACATGCCCCATAACATCACCTAAGTAATCTTCAGGAGCAACAATTTCAACACGCATGATTGGTTCAAGAATTACAGCACCGGCACTCTTAGAAGCATTGCGCAATGCCAATGATGCAGCTACCTTAAATGCAGCTTCACTAGAATCGACATCATGATAACTACCATCATATAACTTAGCCTTAACATCGATCAATGGATATCCTGCAAGGACACCATTCTTCATTGATTCACGCAAGCCTTGTTCTACTGAAGGAATATATTCACGAGGAACAACCCCACCAACGATAGCATTTTCAAATTCGAAACCTTTACCTTCTTCGTTTGGTGTAAATTCAACCCAAACATCACCGTATTGACCTTTACCACCAGACTGGCGAACAAATTTACCTTGTGCAGATACTTGTTTAGTAAATGTTTCACGGTAAGCAACTTGAGGAGCACCAACTTTAGCTTCAACTTTGAATTCTCGTTTCATACGATCAACGATAATATCCAAATGAAGTTCACCCATTCCGGCGATTAATGTTTCACCAGTCTCAGGGTTAGTTTCAGCTTTGAAAGTTGGATCTTCTTCGGCAAGCTTTTGCAAAGCAACATCCATCTTATCTTGATCAGCCTTTGTATTGGGTTCGATTGATACTTGGATAACTGGATCAGGGAATTCCATTGATTCGAGAATTAATGGATGCTTGATATCAGTTAAGGAATCACCAGTTGTTGTATCTTTCAAACCGATTGCAGCAGCAATATCACCAGAGAACACTTCAGCAATTTCCTTACGATGATTTGAATGCATTTGCAACAAACGACCAACACGTTCACGTTTGTCCTTTGTGGCATTCAATACATAAGAACCAGCCTCAAGTGTTCCAGCATATACACGGAAGAAAGTTAAACGCCCAACGAATGGGTCTGTAGCAATCTTAAATGCTAAACCGGCGAATGGCTTATCATCACCAGCAACTAATTCAACTTCTTCATCTGTTTCTGGATCAGTAGCCTTATATGGCTTAACATCCAAAGGTGATGGCAAGTAATCATTAACTGCATCGAGCATCATCTGAACACCCTTGTTTTTGAAAGCTGAACCAGCTAAAACAGGGAATAACTCTAAGTTTAATGTTGCCTTACGGATAGCTGCTTTTAATTCAGCCACAGAGATTTCTTCACCTTCAAGATATTTTTCCATAATACCTTCATCAACATCTGCAATTGCTTCAATCATTGCATCTCTGCGTTTTTGTGCTTCTTCTTTATAATCATCAGGAATATCGACTGTATCCCATTTTGAACCGAGCTCATCTTCATCATAGATATCGGCCTTCATTTCAAGCAAGTCAATAACACCTTGAAATTCATCCTCAGCACCTATTGGCATTTGGATAGCTACGGCATTGGCTTGAAGACGATCTTTGATTGTACTTACAGAGTAGTCAAAGTTCGCACCAATTTTATCCATTTTGTTAGCAAAAACAATTCGGGGAACAGCATATGTTGTGGCTTGACGCCAAACATTTTCTGTTTGTGGTTCAACACCTGACTGTGCATCAAGAACAACTACAGCACCATCGAGAACACGCAATGAACGTTCAACTTCGACTGTAAAATCAACGTGTCCTGGGGTATCAATGATATTAATACGATGATCTTTCCATTGAGCAGTTGTAGCAGCAGATGTAATTGTAATACCACGCTCTTGTTCTTGCTCCATCCAGTCCATTTGTGATGCCCCTTCATGGGTTTCACCAATTTTATGGATTTTACCAGTATAATACAAGATGCGTTCTGTCGTTGTCGTTTTACCAGCATCGATATGAGCAACGATCCCGATATTACGTGTCTTTTCTAACGGAAATTCACGTTTGTTAGCCATTTGAGAGATTTCTCCTTCCAAATCTAATTAAGATTATGAACATTTTAAATAATTTCAAAAAAATGACTACTATAGGATTACTGAAATCATATAATAGCCATTTTCCAAAATTACCAGCGATAATGTGCAAATGCACGGTTCGCATCTGCCATTTTATGTGTATCTTCACGTTTCTTAACAGATGCACCAGTATTATTGGCAGCATCAATAATTTCTTTTGCCAAGCGTTCTGGCATAGTATGTTCACCACGTAAGCGAGAATAGTTAACCAACCATCTCAAACCTAATGTAGTACGACGATCTGGACGAACTTCAATAGGAACCTGATAGTTAGAACCACCAACACGGCGAGCCTTAACCTCAAGTACAGGCATGATGTTCTTCATTGCTTCTTCAAACACTTCCAATGGTTCGTTGCCTGTTTCTTCTTTAATTGAATCAAAAGCTTCGTATAAAATTCTTGAAGCTGTCCCACGTTTGCCATCAACCATCAGACGATTAATCAAACGAGTAACCAATTTAGATTTGTAAATTGGATCTGGGAATACTTCACGTTTTGTAACAGCACCTTTTCTTGGCATCTAAATAACCTCCTTAAACCGATCTATTATTATTTCTTAGGTCTCTTAGTACCATACTTCGAGCGACTTTGCTTACGGTCAGTAACACCGGCTGTATCCAAAGCACCACGAACGATATGGTAACGAACACCAGGAAGATCCTTTACACGACCTCCACGAATCAAAACAACACTATGTTCTTGTAAGTTATGACCGATACCTGGAATGTACGCTGTAACTTCAATCAAGTTGGACAAACGAACACGAGCATACTTACGTAAAGCTGAGTTAGGCTTCTTAGGTGTCATTGTACCAACACGAGTTGCAACCCCACGTTTTTGAGGAGCAGGATTGTTTGTTTGAACTTTCTTATAACTGTTATACCCAAAGTTTAAAGCTGGGGAATCAGATTTTGAACCTTTAGATTTACGACCTTTACGAATTAATTGATTAATTGTTGGCATCTAAAGCTTCCTCCTTCCTAAATTTACATTTTTTAAGTACACACATCCAGGTGGTTCATTATTTTGCAAAAAAATAAAAAAGAACCCGAATGAAACGATGTATGCTAACGTAACACAGTCAGCATGTCCCGACAACGAGAGAAACTGTCCACATAAAGCACCTTGAGTATAATAACATCTTGCTTGGTTACCTGTCAATGTTTTTTAAATATTTTCCATTTTTATTTTGAGTGCGTAATTACATTGAAATAGACAAAAGGTGGTCTTCTAAATGTATGATGTCTTAATTTTCTTACTAGGTTCAGTTTTAAGTTCTTTCATTGTGTGCTACAGCTGGAGATACGTCAATAATATATCTCAATTGCAACGACGCTCTTTTTGTGAGCATTGCCACCATCCCCTAAAAGCTTGGCAGTTAATTCCCATTCTTGGTTTCTTTTTGCAGAAAGGGCGCTGCTTTTTTTGCACCTCGAGAATTTCACCGCTGAGCACAATTATAGAACTCTTGGGAGGAAGCCTTGCAGTGTTTTGCTATTCAAATTATTCTCGTCCCTACTTTTTTGTTTTATTTTCCTTTATTATGTGGAGCCTTTGCCTTGGACTTCAAGACTATAAATTATATGCAGCTTCAAGCAATATTTTATATCTAGGCTTTTTGATATTCTCAGCATTAAATATTATATTTTTTGAATTCTCGTTCTCCTATTTCTTTCAATTTTCTTTGTTGTTGAGCGTACTTGTTTATTTCTCAATCAAAAAAATGTTTGGCTGGGCCGATGTACTCTATATAATTACCTCCTATTTTACAATTGGTTATCAATATACTTTGTATTTATTGCTTATCGCTTCAACACTTTGCATTCTATTTTTCTTAGTCACTCATTTAAAAAAAGTTCCCTTTTTACCATTTCAGGCTCTTTCTCTCATTATTATTATTGTTGTTGCTCATCCGTTGTAATCGAAGACACAAAAAAAACTGCGATAAAAATTCGCAGTTTTTTTGTGTTTAATTAGTCATTCGAAGTGGAGCCTTGTGCAGCAGCTTCTTCTTCCTTCATTTTCTTCTCTAAATCAGAAATAGAATAGACATTTTCAGAAACAGTTCCAACTTCTTTTGGCTTGATCCCACGGTAGTCAGGCATACCTGTACCAGCAGGAATAATCTTACCAATGATAACATTTTCCTTCAAACCAATGAGTGGGTCATTCTTACCACGAATTGCAGCATCCGTTAAGACACGTGTAGTTTCCTGGAACGAAGCAGCCGACAAGAAACTATTTGTTTCAAGGGAAGCTTTCGTAATCCAAAGCAATACTGGTCTTGCAGTAGCCGGAATTCCACCTTGGATAAGAGTTTTGTAATTTTGGTCTTTGAAATCGAAAATATCCATCAATGTACCTGGTAAAAGCTCTGTATCCCCTGGATCCATCACTCTAACTTTACGTAACATCTGACGAGACATAACTTCAATATGCTTATCGGAGATTTCCACCCCTTGCATACGGTAAACCTTTTGGACTTCTCTTAGAATATAGTTTTCAGTTGATAAGACATCGCGCACCTGAATAAGTTGTTTAGGATCAATCGACCCAACAGTTAGCGCATCTCCACGATGAATCTTATCTCCTTCAGCAACTTTTAATACTGAAGTGAATGGTAGACTGTAAGTTCTTGTATCAGTTTCACCCTTAACAGTGACTTCCTTTGTACGCTCAGCAGGATTTTCTTCAATGGCCTCAACAACACCTGTAACTTCAGTAATCTCAGCACGACCTTTAGGGTTACGTGCCTCAAAAATTTCTTGAACACGAGGAAGTCCTTGCGTAATATCATCTCCAGCAACACCACCGGTATGGAAAGTACGCATCGTAAGCTGAGTACCTGGTTCACCAATTGATTGAGCAGCAACGGTTCCGACTGCTTCACCAACTTCAACTTCATCGCCAGTAGCCATATTACGACCATAACAGTGTTCACATACCCCATGACGAGTATTACATGTAAATGCAGAGCGAATTGTAACCATTTCAACACCGGCGTTGATGATCTTAGTTGCTATCTCTTCGTCCATCATAACATTTGCAGGTACAATAACTTCACCCGTCTTAGGATCCTTAACTTCCTTCATTGTGTAACGGCCTAAAATACGATCATATAATGGTTCAACCAATTCATTACCTTCACGAATTGCTGTTACATCAAGCCCACGATCAGTTCCACAATCTTTTTCACGAATAATTACATCTTGTGCAACATCAACCAAACGACGTGTAAGATAACCAGAATCAGCAGTCTTAAGAGCCGTATCAGTCATACCTTTACGGGCACCGTGAGTAGAAATAAACATTTCCATAACAGACAAACCTTCACGGAAGTTTGCAATGATTGGTAATTCCATTGTCTTACCGTTAGGAGCAGCCATCAAGCCACGCATCCCAGCAAGCTGCGTAAAGTTTGAAATATTACCACGTGCTCCAGAATCCGACATCATTTGAATTGGGTTCTTAGGATTCATGTTCTGAATAAGTTTTTCTTGAATCTGGTCCTTTGCATCATTCCAGATTGCAATTACTCTTTCGTAACGTTCATCTTCGGTAATCAAACCACGACGGAACTGTTTTGCAACATTTGCAACTTCTTTATGAGCCTTGTCAATGATTGCAGGCTTTTCTTTCAAGTCAGTAACATCGGAAATACCAACGGTCAATCCGGACTTAGTAGACTCATAATATCCAGTGTCCTTCATTCTATCAAGCAGCTTAGATGTTTCAGTAACTTTAAACTTCTTGTAAACTTCGGCAACAATATCACTCAAGAAACCTGCTTTAAATGGCAAAATCAATTCGTGATCAGCAAGATATTGATGAATATCAGCACCCGGTTCGAGGAAGAACTTATCAGGTGTTTTCCCTGTAAGGTTTTCTTCTGTTGGTTCATTCAAGTATGGAAACTCTGGTGGGAGAATCTCATTAAAGATTGCTTTACCAACGGTTGTAACCATAACACGGTCTTTTTGCCAATCACTGAATGGCTTGCCCAATTTAGCAAGGGAAGCAGTCTGCAAACCAATTCGTGTGTGTAAATGGACATAGTTATTCAAGTATGCCGTACGTGCCTCATTGACATCTTTGAAAACCATTCCTTCGCCTTCTCGGCCTGCTTCTTCAACTGTCATGTAATAGTTACCAATAACCATATCCTGTGATGGAGTAACAATTGGTTTACCATCTTTAGGAGCCAAAATATGATGAGCGGCAAGCATCAGCAAGCGTGCCTCAGCTTGTGCTTCTGCAGACAACGGAACATGAATAGCCATCTGATCTCCATCAAAATCGGCATTGTACGCCTCACAAGCTAATGGGTGCAAGCGCATAGCCTTCCCATTTACTAAGGTTGGCTCAAAAGCTTGGATACCCAAACGGTGAAGTGTAGGTGCACGGTTTAAAAGAACAGGATGTTCCTTAATAACATCTTCCAATACATCCCAAATGTCTTCATCTCGACGATCAAGTTTTCGTTTAGCGTTCTTGATATTAGAAGCCATCTCACGCTGAACAAGTTCTTTCATCATGAAAGGTTTAAACAATTCGAGTGCCATTTCATGAGGAATTCCCATTTGATTCATTTTGAGCTTAGGCCCAACATCAATAACAGAACGTCCAGAATAATCAACACGCTTACCAAGTAAGTTTTGACGGAAACGTCCTTGCTTACCTTTAAGCATATGTGACAATGACTTCAATGGTCGATTACCAGGTCCAGTTACAGGACGTCCTCGGCGACCATTGTCAATCAGTGCATCAACAGCTTCTTGTAACATGCGTTTTTCATTTTGAACGATAATTCCGGGTGCATTCAAATCGAGCAAGCGTTTCAAACGATTATTACGGTTAATTACACGACGATACAGATCATTTAAGTCTGAAGTTGCAAAACGTCCACCTTCGAGCTGTACCATCGGGCGAAGATCTGGTGGGATAACAGGAATTGCATCCATTACCATCCAGCTAGGTTCATTTCCTGATTGTAGGAATGCTTCAAGAATATCAAGACGACGAACTGCACGTGTTCTCTTTTGCCCAGTTGCTTCTTTTAATTCTTCTTTTAACTCTGCACATTCCTTTTCAAGTTCGACATCTTGTAACAAGGTACGAATTGCTTCCGCACCCATTCCGGCCTTGAATTCATGCCCATATTGTTCACGTTTTTCACGAAATTCTCGTTCTGTTAAAAGTTGCTTTTTCTCAAGTGGTGTGTTCCCTGGTTCTGTAACAACATATGAGGCAAAGTAAATAACTTCCTCAAGTGCACGTGGACTCATGTCAAGCACTAGACCCATGCGGCTAGGGATTCCTTTAAAATACCAGATATGTGTAACTGGGGCTGCAAGTTCAATATGTCCCATACGTTCACGGCGGACTTTAGAGCGTGTAACCTCAACACCACAACGATCACAAACGATTCCCTTATAACGAATACGTTTGTATTTACCACATGCACATTCCCAATCTTTTGTTGGTCCAAAAATTCTTTCGTCAAACAAACCGTCTTTTTCTGGTTTAAGAGTACGATAGTTTATTGTTTCTGGTTTCTTCACTTCACCATAAGACCAACTACGGATCTTATCTGAAGAAGCCAAACCAATCTGCATACTATCGAATTTATTGACATCGATCAAGAGACCGACCTCCTTTTCTTATTTGGATGATTAGAGTAGCTGACTAGCTGATTTTGTAGCAACTAGTTCTCAGTTCTAGATTCAGTCTTTTCCACATTGACTTCTTCTTTTTGTTCTTTCTTTTCAGCTTGTTCTTTCGCTACCTTACTTAAAGCATCGACATTAACAACTTCATCGTCTTCGTCATCCATATCACGTAATTCAATCTCATTCTTAGCTGCATCCAAGACTTTCATGTCAAGTCCTAATGATTGCAACTCTTTTACAAGTACACGGAATGATTCAGGAACACCTGGTTTTGGAATTGGTTCACCTTTGACAATTGCCTCATAAGTCTTAACACGTCCAACAACATCATCAGACTTATACGTCAAAATTTCCTGTAAAGTATATGCGGCACCATATGCTTCAAGTGCCCATACTTCCATTTCACCAAAACGCTGTCCACCAAACTGTGCTTTACCACCAAGTGGCTGTTGTGTAACAAGTGAGTATGGTCCAATTGAACGAGCATGGATCTTATCGTCAACCATATGTGCAAGTTTCATGTAATACATAACACCGACAGCAATTCGGTTATCAAATGCATCACCTGTACGACCGTCATAAAGAACTGTTTTCCCATCAGTTGACATGCCGGCTTCCTTTAAAGCATCCCAGATATCACTATCACGAGCACCATCAAAAACTGGTGAAGCAACATGTATACCAAGTTTGCGAGCTGCCATACCCAAGTGAAGATCAAGAACCTGTCCAATATTCATACGAGATGGCACACCCATCGGGCTAAGCATAATATCAATTGGAGTTCCATCAGGCATAAATGGCATATCCTCTTCAGGAATAACGATTGAAACTGTTCCTTTATTACCATGACGTCCAGCCATCTTGTCACCAACTTGAATCTTACGTTTTTGTGCAATATAAACACGAACCATCATATTAACACCAGGAGACAATTCATCACCAGCTTCACGTGTAAAGATTTTTACATCTTGCACGATTCCGCCGCCACCATGAGGTACACGCAATGAAGTATCACGAACTTCACGAGCTTTTTCACCAAAGATTGCATGCAACAGACGTTCTTCAGCAGATAATTCTGTCACACCTTTAGGGGTAACCTTACCAACTAAAATATCACCATCATGAACCTCGGCACCAATGCGCACAATTCCAAATTCATCAAGATCACGTAATGTATCTTCACCAACGTTAGGAATCTCACGAGTCATTTCTTCAGGCCCAAGCTTTGTATCACGAGCTTCTGATTCATGCTCTTCAATATGAATCGATGTGTATACATCTTCTTTAACCAAGCGTTCATTAATAGCAATCGCATCTTCGAAGTTATAACCATCCCAGGTCATGAAGGCAATCAATGGATTTTGTCCTAATGCTAACTCTCCACCTTCCATTGATGGACCATCGGCCAGAACCTCATCATAGTCAACATGGTCTCCCACGCGAACAATTGGTCTTTGGTTATAGTTCTTACCACCATTAGAACGACGGAATTTCATTAATTTGTATTTATCAAGCGAACCATCAGCACGACGAACACGGATTTCACGTGCATCTACATATTCAACGGTACCTTCACTCTTACTAATTAAAGCTACCCCTGAGTCATGTGCAGTCTTATATTCAATACCTGTTCCAACAAGTGGAGCATGTGGATCAAGCAAAGGCACAGCTTGACGCTGCATGTTGGCACCCATCAACGCACGGTTAGAATCATCATTTTCCAAGAATGGAATACATGCCGTCGCAACCGCAACAACTTGTTTAGGTGAAACATCCATGTAATCGACTTTATCAACAGTTGTTTCAATATTTTCACTCTTGCTACGAGCCATAACAACATTGTCAACAAATGAACCATCTTCATTTAATGGTGAGTTGGCTTGTGCAATAACATAATTATCTTCTTCATCAGCAGTCAAATAATCGATCTTATCCGTAACCATATGTGTTGTCCATGAAACACGACGGTACGGAGTTTCAATAAAGCCATAACGGTTTACTCGAGCATATGAGGAAAGACTGTTAATCAAACCAATATTAGGCCCTTCAGGTGTTTCAATCGGGCACATCCGGCCATAATGAGTATAATGAACGTCTCGAACTTCATACCCAGCACGATCACGAGTCAAACCACCAGGTCCTAAGGCAGATAAACGACGCTTATGTGTTAATTCACCAAGTGGATTGGTCTGGTCCATAAATTGTGAAAGTTGTGAACTACCGAAGAATTCCTTGATGGAAGCAACTACAGGACGAATGTTAATTAATTGTTGTGGTGTCACAGTTGATGTATCTTGAATCGACATTCTTTCACGAACAACACGTTCCATACGTGAAAGACCAATTCTAAATTGATTTTGTAATAATTCACCAACTGAGCGGATACGACGATTACCCAAATGATCGATATCATCAACAAACCCAATTCCTTCTTGTAAATTAAAGAAATAGTTCATTGAAGCGATAATATCAGCAGGTAAAATGTGTTTAAACTTCAAATCAATGTTTCCATTACCAATCATGTTTACAACTTTTTCTGGATCCTTTGGAGAGTAAACCTTAATGATTTGAAGTGTCATAGGGTCAGTAACAACCCCTTCATCTGATGGATGGAAAACAACAGTCTTGAAATCATTCTTTTCAAGGTATGGTGTCAATTTCTCCATAACATGCTTATCCAGTACAGTATCCTTGTTAACGATAATTTCCCCTGTTTCAGGGTCTGCTAACGTTTCAGCAAGTGTTAAATTAAGCAATCTAGTCTTTAAATCAAGTTTCTTATTAATCTTGTAGCGACCAACAGGAGCTAAATCATAACGTTTTGGATCAAAAAAGCGTGCAGTTAACAAACTACGTGAACTGTCAGCAGTTTTAGGCTCCCCTGGACGTAGTCTTTCATAAATATCTTTCAATGATTCGACAACACGTGAATCATCTGCATTTTTGTGAACATCTTTTTCAAGAGTCAGCATCAGGCTATCAGAGCTACCAAGAATTTGGATAATCTCATCGTCTGAACTATACCCAAGAGCGCGAACTAATTCAGTTAAAGGAATCTTACGTGTACGGTCAATACGAACGTATGCAATATTTTTTGCATCCGTTTCATACTCTAACCATGCACCTCGATTAGGGATTACCGTTGTACCGTAATTCTCACGCCCATTTTTGTCCAATTCAGAGTTATAATACACTCCTGGTGAACGTACTAACTGAGAAACAATTACACGTTCAGCACCATTGATGATAAACGTACCCTGTTCAGTCATTAACGGAAAATCACCAAAGAAAACATCTTGTGCCTTGATTTCACCGGTTTCATGGTTAATCAAGTTAAGTGTTACATGGAGTGGAGCTGAATAATTTGCATCATGTTGTCTTGCTTCTTCTACAGTGTACTTAGGTTCAAGCAACTGATAGTCGACAAATTCAAGCGATAAGTTACCCGCAAAATCCTCAATTGGCATAATATCTTCAAACATTTCGCGAAGACCTTCATCCAAAAACCACTTGTAGGAGTCGCTTTGAATCTCAATCAAGTTAGGCAAGTCAAGTACTTCCTTGATTCGAGCATAACTTCTACGTGTACGGTGTTTACCGTATTTTACTATATGTCCTGCCAAGTTGTTCACCTCTCAAAATTTTTCTGTGACAGCCAACAAATATTACATTTGTGTTACAAATTGCTAAAAAAACATTTTTTTGGCAAAAAAAAACCAAAAACAGGTCACATCGTAAAACGAATTAACACTATTTTTGCTTCTATAAGGGGATCCTATGGACAATAGATCACAGTCTCCCCATTTCACAGTTTTGCAATTACTTATATTAACAATAAAATTTTATTATGTCAAGAATAAGACTAACGGAAGTCAAAGTTACTTCAGCTAATCCCATAACAATATAAACTAAAGCATAATAATAGAGAAACCATCACAAAACAATTGCTTTGCAATGGCTCCTCTACAATTAATTGGCTACATAATAAACAAATTTTAAATCATCTGCCTTAGGAACGACATCACTGTTTTGTTAATTCTTTTTTATTTTCATTTTCAGTAACAGTGATATTGATTTTACCCTTAGATGCTCCGATCGTTACCTTGCTTCCTACCCTAACTTGTCCAGTAATCAATAACTCACTCAATTTATCTTCAACTTCGGTCTGTAAAGCCCTTCTAATTGGTCTTGCACCATATTCAGGATCAAAACCATTTTTCGTGATTACATCAACAGCAGCAGGCGTGATTTTAATCGAAACATTCTGCGCCCTTACGCGATCCAGCAATTCATTTGCCATGAGTTTAACAATTTTATGCAGTTCCTCTTTTTTAAGTGAATGGAAAATGATTGTTTCGTCAATTCTATTAAGAAATTCAGGCCTAAATGTTTTCTTCAAGACTTCATTAATCTTAGCCGACATCTTAGTGAAATCATTTGCCGAGTCAGTACTGCCAAAACCAACTTCCTTTTCATCCCTAAGTGCAGTTGCACCAAGGTTTGATGTCATTATGATGATTGTATTCTTGAAATCAACTTTTCTGCCCTTTGAATCTGATAGATATCCATCATCTAAAACCTGTAACAGAATATTAAACACATCCGGATGAGCTTTCTCAACTTCATCAAAAAGAATAACTGAATACGGATGCTGTCTTACTTTCTCAGTTAGTTGGCCGCCTTCCTCATAGCCAACATATCCTGGTGGTGAACCGATAAGACGACTGGTTGCATATTTCTCCATGTATTCACTCATGTCTATACGAATCATGGAATCCTCTGAACCGAAAATCACTTCTGCAAGGCTCTTAGCAAGTTCCGTCTTTCCAACACCTGTAGGACCAAGGAACATAAATGAACCAATTGGGCGATTTGGATCCTTCAACCCACTTCTTGCACGTCTAATAGCACGAGAAACAGCCGAAACAGCTTCATCTTGCCCAATAACACGCTTGTGCAAGACCTTTTCAAGATCAATTAAGCGGTTCGTTTCCTTCTTTTGCATCTGTGTAACCGGTACACCAGTCCATTCAGAAACAATTTTTGCGATATCTTCAGCCTCGACACTCAAAGCATATCCAGAATGCTTTTCATTAGACTCTGATAGTCTCTCAACCTGTTTCTTGATTTTTAATTCTTTTTCCCTAATTTCAGCAGCTCCAGCGAAGTTTGCTGAACCCAATGCTGCAACTTTTTGTTCCGCTAGGTCCTTTAGTGCATTCCTCTTTTCAGCAATTTTATTTATTCCATTGCTATTTTCAATTCGTACACGTGCAGCAGCTTCATCCATTAAATCAATTGCCTTATCCGGTAAAAAGCGGTCTGAAATATAACGTACACTTAATTGCACAGCACTCTCAACTGCCTCATCTGTTATCTCAACTTGGTGGTGCTCTTCATAACGAGAACGCAAGCCTTTAAGAATTGCAACTGTATCCTCACTTGAAGGTTCCTCTACCATTACCTTAGCAAAACGACGTTCAAGTGCAGAATCAGACTCAATATACTTTTGAAACTCATCAAGTGTCGTTGCTCCAACAACTTGAACTTCTCCTCTAGCCAATGCAGGTTTCAAAATATTTGAAGCATCAATTGCCCCTTCTGCACCACCAGCACCAATCAAGGTATGCAATTCATCGATAAACAAGATAACATTGCCATCTGCATAAATCTCATCAATTATTTTCTTAACGCGATCTTCAAATTCACCACGATATTTGGTCCCAGCTACTAACGATCCCATATCAAGCATCATTACCCGCTTATTCTGCAATGAGTCAGGAACATCTCCAGCGATAATTGCTTCTGCAAGTCCTTCTGCTACCGCAGTTTTACCAACTCCAGGCTCACCAAGTAGAACAGGATTATTTTTTGTTCTTCGACTTAAAACTTGGATCAATCGCTTAACTTCTTTTTCACGCCCAATTACTGGATCTATTTTCTTATTTTGAGCCAAATCAGTTAAATCTCGCGCCAAAGAATTAAGTGTTGGTGTTCCATTTGCCTTAGTTGACTTTTTCTCATACTTTTTCATCTGGGCTTCACTCAAACCCAATTTATGGACTATTGACTGGTACATTCTCCTTGTATCGACATTAAGTGCCTGTAAAATACGTGAAGAAAGAATATCGTTATTTCTCAAAAGAGCAAGTAGAAGATGCTCAGTCCCGATTTTTTGTGCATTGGTTCTCTTAGCCTCATCGCCAGCCAATGCAAGTATTTCTTTTGCCCTAGGAGAATATGGAAGATAACCGATTTTATCAGTTTTTTTCAACGTCCCATATCCAGCGATTCGTTCAATTTCTTCTCTAACATCCGTTTCAGTAATTATAAATTGTTTTAAAACTTTTGCTGCTATACCATGTTCTTCGAGGGTCAAAGCAAGTAATAAATGTTCAGTTCCAATTGCTTGATGGCGAAAATATTTAGCTTGTTCCTGTGCCAAAACTAAGACTTTTTTCGCGCTTGGTGTAAATAAATTATCCATATATAACCCCTCACTTTCTAGTCGTCGTATCTTAAGCGATTCAATATGCTGATTAAAATTCTTGCCCTAACGATCTTTTCAATCTGTCTATTCTCAAAGGCAAGAGTCCGCTTATCAATACTAGAAATAATCAAATTAGATTCCCTTCTTGTAAGCATTCCTTCTTGATATAAACTTTGAATGATTTGAAATGCCTTATTAAAGTCAATTTCATCCCCTACCATATTAATCAAATCGTCTATAACATCCGAATCATCTAATAAATTTACTTTAACAATTCTGATATAGCCACCTCCACCACGCTTGCTTTTCACGACATATCCATTCTGAATTGTAAACCTAGTATTGATAACATAATTGATCTGTGATGGTACACAATTGAAAAGCTCAGCTATTTCGGAACGCTTGATTTCAATCTGTTGCGAATCAGCTAAAATACTTTTTAGATATTTTTCAATAATATCTGAAATATTTTGACTTTGCATGCAATCATCCTTTTTAATTTGACTAATATTGACTTTTATTATACGGAAAAAAATCACAATTGCAAAGTTAATGACATACTTCCAAACTATTTTATCTTTGTTACAGATTAAACCACAAAAAAATTTTTTATCAACCTAAATATTAAAAAAAACAAAGAACACAAAAAAAGTTATGGCAGAATTCCATAACTTTATTGTCTATTATGTCCTCAAGTCGGGAAAACAAGATTTGAACTTGCGACCCCTACGTCCCGAACGTAGTGCTCTACCAAACTGAGCTACTTCCCGATTAACAAATCCAAAGAAATAAGTCCATCAACTCTCAANACCTTCGGGTTATGAGCCCGACGAGCTACCAGACTGCTCCATCCCGCGATATTAAAAAAGGAGGATAAGAGATTCGAACTCTTGCGTGGTTTTACCCACCTGACGGTTTTCAAGACCGTTCCCTTCAGCCAGACTTGGGTAATCCTCCATATAAAATTTAAAAAATCCAATATACAAAAAACTTTTAGCACAATGGACCTTGTAGGACTCGAACCTACGACCGGACGGTTATGAGCCGTCTGCTCTAACCAACTGAGCTAAAGGTCCAAGTTCTATAACATTGCATATCGCGGTGAAGGGGATCGAACCCCTGACCTCCCGGGTATGAACCGGACGCTCTAGCCAGCTGAGCTACGCCGCGATTAAGACAAACAAAACTATCTATCTT
>NZ_JQAR01000017.1:1301-1505 GCF_001437155.1 Liquorilactobacillus mali | reverse complement strand
ATCGGGAAGACAGGATTCGAACCTGCGACCCCCTGGTCCCAAACCAGGTGCTCTACCAAGCTGAGCTACTTCCCGATTAATGCACCCAGTAGGAGTCGAACCTACAACCTTCTGATTCGTAGTCAGACACTCTATCCAATTGCGCTATGGGTGCATCATAATAATATAATAAATGCCGAGGACCGGAATCGAACCGGTACGGTA
>NZ_JQAR01000017.1:442-1081 GCF_001437155.1 Liquorilactobacillus mali | reverse complement strand
ATCACTTACCGCAGGATTTTAAGTCCTGTGCGTCTGCCAGTTCCGCCACCCCGGCAAAAAACAAACAAGCGGAAGACGGGATTCGAACCCGCGACCCCCACCTTGGCAAGGTGATGTTCTACCACTGAACTACTTCCGCGTAAATATATAAATGCCGACTAGACGATTCGAACGCCCGACCCTCTGATTACAAATCAGATGCTCTACCAACTGAGCTAAGTCGGCAAATATGGTGCGGGTGAAGGGATTTGAACCCCCACGTCTTTCGACGCTAGAACCTAAATCTAGTGCGTCTGCCAATTCCGCCACACCCGCAAATATATAATATAAAAAACAANATCACTTACCGCAGGATTTTAAGTCCTGTGCGTCTGCCAGTTCCGCCACCCCGGCAAGAACTATGACAAGCGGAAGACGGGATTCGAACCCGCGACCCCCACCTTGGCAAGGTGATGTTCTACCACTGAACTACTTCCGCATAAAAATGGTGCCGACTAGACGATTCGAACGCCCGACCCTCTGATTACAAATCAGATGCTCTACCAACTGAGCTAAGTCGGCAAAATAAACACTTTCATATTACAACGACCATATTATGTTACCATTTTTTGATCATAATGTCAACAATAAATTAACATT
>NZ_JQAR01000017.1:0-210 GCF_001437155.1 Liquorilactobacillus mali | reverse complement strand
ATGAGTCGTGACAGGCTCGAACTGTCGACCCTCTGATTAAAAGTCAGATGCTCTACCAACTGAGCTAACGACTCAAGATGGAGGATACAGGGCTCGAACCTGTGACCCTCTGCTTGTAAGGCAGACGCTCTCCCAACTGAGCTAATCCTCCATATTTGCACGGCAACGACCTATCCTCGCAGGGGGCGATCCCCCAACTACTATCGGCGC